>DATCBP010000066.1:0-67598 GCA_036511815.1 Gaiellaceae bacterium | reverse complement strand
GAAGTCGACGAAGGCGGCGCGCGGCTCGACCGTCTCCGCTGCGAGTAGCGACGCGAGCACCGGCTTCTCGGCGCCCGCCGCGGCGCGCTCGAGCGCGTCGGCGACCTCGCCCGCGCCGGCGCTCACCGGAGGCACGAAGAGCGCGATCAGCGCGTCGACGCGCGGGTCGGCGAGCAGCAGCGGCACCGCGCGCTCGTAGTCCGCCGCGGTCGCCGAGCCGAGCAGGTCGACCGGATTCGCGTCGCTCGCCGCCTCCGGCAGGAACGCACGCAAGGCGGTCACGGTGCGTTCGGAGAGCAGCGGCAGGGTCAGGCCCGCGGCTTCGCACGCGTCGGCGCAGAGGATGCCGAGCCCGCCCGCGTTGGTGAGCACCGCCACCCTGCGGCCGCGTGGTAGCGGCTGCCGCGAGAGCAGGGCCGCCACGTCGAGCAGCTCCTCCAACGTCTCGGCGCGGAGCACGCCCGCCTGGCGGAAGAGCGCGTCGACGGCCGCGTCCGATCCGGCGAGAGCGGCGGTGTGCGAGCTGGCTGCGCGCTGGCCCGCGGCCGAGTGGCCGCTCTTCATGGCGAGGATCGGCTTCGAGCGTGCGACGCGGCCGGCGAGCCGCACGAACTTGCGCGGGTTGCCGAACGACTCGAGATAGAGCAGGACGAGCTTCGTCGCGTCGTCGTCCTCCCACCACTCGAGCAGGTCGTTCGACGAGACGTCCGCCTTGTTCCCGATCGAGACGAATGCCGACAGGCCAAGCCCGCGCGCGCCCGCAGCCTCGATCAAAGCGAGCCCGAGCGCGCCGCTCTGCGAGGAAAAGCCGATGCTGCCGAACGGCACGGCGTTGCGGGCGAACGTCGCGTTCAGCCTCGGGCCCGCGACCGCGATCCCGAGGCAGTTCGGCCCGATCAGACGGCCGCCATGCGCGCGGACGACCTCGAGCAGCCGCCGCTGGCGCTCGGCGCCCTCCGCACCCATCTCCGCGAAACCGGCCGAGATCACGCACAGCGCGCGGATGCCGCGGCGCAGGCACGCCTCGGCCGTGTCGAGCACGTGCTCGCCGGGGACGCAGATCACGGCAAGGTCGATTTCGTCGGGGATCTCCTCGACGGTGGCGTAGCCGCGCACGCCCGCGACCGAGCCGCCGTCGCGGTTGACCGGGTAGGCCGCGCCGTCGAAGTCGGCCTCGAGGATGTTGCGATAGAGCTCGCCGCCGATCGAGCCGCGCCGTGGCGAGGCACCGAGCACGGCGACGGAGCGCGGCGCGAAGAAGGGCTCGAGCGAGGCGCATACCGCGGCGTGGTCGCGGCGGTCGACTTGCTCGAAGAAGCCGGCGGTCGGGGCGATCGGAAACTCGACCTCGACTTCGCCCTCCTCGAGCTCGCGGGTCGCCTCGAAGCCGACGTGCTCGAAGACCCGCAGCATCTGCCGGTTCTCGGAGAGAACCTCGGCCACGAAGCGCTCGATGCCGGCGGCGCCGGCGCGGGCGGCGAGCCGTTCGAGCAGCCGCGTGCCGATCCCACGCCGCTGGAGCTCGTCTTCGACCGCGAACGCGACCTCGGCTCTCGCCGGACCGCGCAGCCGCACGTAGCTGGCGAGCGCCACGATCCGGTCGACGCCGGCATCGTCCGCGAGCGTGCCGATCAACGCCCCGCGCTCGGCCCAGTCCGGATCGAGGACGGGCGTGACGAGCGCAGGCTCGACCCTGCGTACACCGTGGAAGCGCAGATAGCGGCTTGCCGGCGAGAGCCTCTCGAAGAACGCCAGCAGCGCGGGCGCGTCCGCAGCGACCGGCGCGCGAAGGCGCAGCGTGCTTCCGTCCCGCAGGACGACGTCGTCGAGCAACTCCACGTCGACGAACGTTACGCCTGGGGCGCAGCGTGCACGATCACGACGGGGCACGCCGCGTGCTGCGCGCATTGCTGGCTGACCGAGCCGAGCAGCAGCCCGGCGAAGCCGCCGTGACCGCGCGAGCCGACGACGAGCAGATCCGCGTTCTCCGCCTCTTCGACGAGCACGATGGCGGCCGTTCCCTCGACAGCCTTGCGCTCGACCTTGACGTCCGTCTGGTCGCCCACCACGTTCTGGACGGTCTTCTCGACCTGCTGCTCGGCCGCCTCGCGGAAGAGGGCCGGGTCGAGGGCCGCCCCGGAGACGGCGGCATAGCCGGCGTACACCGGTGTGGTCCACGCCTGGACGACCCGCAGCGACGCGCCGCGAAGCCGGGCCTCGGCGAGCGCCCAGCGCAGCGCTTCCTGCGCATGATCGGATCCGTCGATCCCGACGACGATGCGGCCCATGACGATCTCTCCTTCGTTTGGTGACGCACACATGGTCGCGGCCGGCCGCTCGGGCGCCATCGGGAGTTGCGCGGAATGCGCCTGCGGCCTAGTACCGACGCCGTTTTCGGCCTCACGCGCGCCGCCTGCGAGGATGCAGGCCACGATGGACCGACCTCGCACCCCGGTCGGGCCGACTTCCGATCAGGCGCTCGACCTGCCCGGCGCCGCGGCGCTCGAGCCGGCCGACGTGCTCCGCCGCCTCGGCTCCGGTGCGGGCGGGCTCTCGGGCGCCGAGGCGGCCGCGCGGCTGATCTCGGTCGGCCCGAACGCCCTCCGCGCGCACGGCGTGCGCGCCCGGCAGGTGCTCGCCCGCCAGCTGCGCAGCTACCTCCTCCTCCTGCTCGTCGCGGCGGCGGTGGTCGCGGCCGGAGTCGGCGACACGACGGAGGCCGGGATCATCCTTGCGATCGTCGCCCTCTCGGTCGGGCTCGGCTTCGTGAACGAGTACCGGTCCGAGCAGGCGGTGGAGGCGCTCCACGCGCAGATCCGGCGCCACACCGTCGTCCAACGCGACGGCCGCTCGCAGGAACTCGACGTCACCGACCTCGTGCCCGGCGACGTCGTCGAGCTGCGGCTCGGAGACGTCGTGCCCGCCGACCTGCGCCTGCTCGAGGTGAGCGCGCTCGAGTGCGACGAGTCGGTCCTGACCGGCGAGGCGGCGGCCGTGACGAAAGATCCCGGCGCCGGGCCCGGCGACTCCCCGCTCGAGCTCCCCTCCTGCGCGCTGATGGGCACCGTCGTGCGCAGCGGCTCCGGCGTGGGCGTCGTCGTGGGCACCGGCGCACGAACCGAGTTCGGCGCGATCGCGCTGCGCCTCGGCGAGCGGCACGAGCAGACTGCGTTCCAGCGCGGGTTGACGGACTTCTCGCGCATGCTGGCCGGGATCACGGTGGCGCTTGCCGGCTCGATCTTCATCGTCAACGCGGCCCTCGGCCGCTCGCTGCTCGAGTCGTCGCTGTTCGCGCTCGCGATCGCCGTCGGACTCACGCCACAGCTCTTGCCGGCGATCGTCACTGTCAGCCTCGCGACGGGCGCACGCCGGCTCGCCGCACGCCAGGTCGTGGTGAAAAGGCTCGTGTGTATCGAGGACCTCGGCAACGTCGATGTGCTCTTCACCGACAAGACGGGCACGCTGACCGAAGGACGGATCTCGTTCACGAACGCCCTCGACCCGGCCGGCGGACTCCTGCCCGCGGTGCTCACGCTCGGGCTCGTCTGCAACGAGGCCGACCCCGCGGCAACCGGCGCCGTCGGCGGCAACGCGCTCGATCGAGCGCTTTGGGATGCGCCGGAGGCGGCACACGCGGGCGCCTCCGACTGGCAGGCGCTCGCCAGGCTTCCCTTCGACCACCAGCGCCAGCTCGCATCGGTGCTCGCAGACGGTCCACACGCTGAGCGCTTGCTCGTCACGAAAGGCGCGCCGGAGGCGGTGCTCGCGCGCTGCGACTCGATCCCCGCCGGCGCCCAGGCGGTGCTCGACGGCCTCTTCGCGAACGGCGAGCGCGTCGTTGCACTCGCCACCCGGACGGCCTCCGGCGCCACGGGCGTCGCGCCGGCCGACGAGCGCGGGCTCGAGCTGCGCGGCTTCCTCTGCTTCGCCGACCCGCCCAAGAAGGACGCAGCCGCCTCCCTTACGCGGCTGGCCGCGCTCGGCGTGGACGTGAAGATCGTCACCGGCGACAACGGCCGCGTGGCCGAGAAGGTTTGCGCCGACCTCGGCATGGCGGTGGCGGGAATGCTCAGCGGCGCCGAGCTCGATGCGATGGACGACGACGCGCTCGAGGCCGCCCTGCCGCACACGACGATCTTCGCCCGCGTCAGCCCGGAGCAGAAGTCGCGCGTGCTCGAGGCGCAGCGCCGGCTCGGCAGCACCATCGGCTTTCTCGGCGACGGCGTCAACGACGCGATCGCGCTGCACGATGCAGACGTCGGCATCTCCGTCGACACCGCGACCGACGTCGCGAAGGACGCCGCCGACGTCGTCCTGCTCGACAAGGACCTCGGCATCCTCGCGGACGGCGTCAGCGAAGGGCGGCGCATCTTCGCCAACACGATCAAGTACGTCCTGATGGGGACCTCGTCGAACTTCGGGAACATGTTCAGCGCTGCCGGCGCGTCGTTCTTCCTCAGCTTCCTGCCGATGCTCCCCTCACAGATCCTGCTGAACAACCTTCTCTACGACGTCAGCGAGCTGACGATCCCGACCGACGAGGTCGACGAGGAGCTGCTGGCCCGGCCCTCCCAGTGGGACGTGCACTTCATCCGCCGGTTCATGGCCTTCTTCGGGCCGATCAGCTCGATCTACGACTTCCTCACGTTCGGCGTGATGATCTGGGGCTTCCACGCGGGCCCGGCGCTCTTCCGCTCGGGCTGGTTCGTCGAGTCGCTCGCCACCCAGTCGCTCGTGATCTTCGTGATCCGCACCCGGCGCGTCCCCTTCTTCCGCAGCCGCCCAAGCCGCCCGCTGCTCCTCACCACGCTCGCCTGCGCGGCAACGGGAGTCGCGATCCCCTACTCACCGCTCGCGCACGCGCTCGGCTTCCGGCCGCTCCCGCTCGCCTTCCTCGCCGTGCTGGCGCTGATGGTCGTCACGTACCTCGGACTCGTCGAAGCGGGGAAGGTCGTCTTCTTCAAGCAGCGCCGCGGCGGAACGCCGCTCGCGGCCGCCGCGCCTCGACAAACGCGCCGCGTCGAGCGGTTGGCCGCCGGCTGGAGCAGCCCCCGGCTCAGCAGCTGATCTACGGCAGCTGGCGCACGAGCAGCATTCGCGCTGCGCGCGCGGCAACGAGCTCCTCACGGGCGCGGATGACGTGCACGTGGACCTGCGAGCCGGCGGCTCCGATCTCGCAGTCCGGCTCGACGGCCGCGTTGCGGGCCGGGTCGAGCTCGACCCCGAGGAAGCCGAGCCGCCCGCATACGCGCTCGCGGACGAGAACGGAGCCCTCGCCGATCCCTGCGGTGAAGACGAGCGCGTCGAGACCGGCCGTCGCTGCCGCCATCGCGCCGACGGCGGCGGCGACGCGGTGAACGAACACGCCCAGCGCAAGCTCGGCGTCGGGATCGTCACCGGCGGCGGTGCGACGCTCGAGCTCGCGCATGTCGCCCGAGCCGCCGGCGAGGCCTTTCAGCCCTGAGTCGACGTTGAGCGCGTGGTCGAGCTCGCCGGCGTCGAGTCCGTGCTCGGCGATCAGGTAGACGAGCGCGCCGGGGTCGACGGAGCCGGAGCGCGTCGCCATCGGCACGCCGTCGAGCGGGCTGAAGCCCATCGTCGTATCGACCGAGCGGCCGTCGCGAACCGCGGTCACCGAAGAGCCGCCGCCGAGGTGGCAGACGACGAGCCGCGGCACGGGCACGCGCTCGGCCGCCCATTGCACCGACAGGCCGTGGAAGCCGTAGCGGCGCACGCCCCACGCTTCGCGCCAGCGCCGGGGCAGCGCGTAGGTGGCTGCCGCCTCCGGGATCGTCGCGTGGAACCCGGTGTCGAAGACGGCCACTTGCGGCATCCCGGGGAACGCCGCTTCGACCTGCTCGACTGCAGCGAGCGCCGGCGCATTGTGGAGCGGCGCGAGCGGCTCGAGCTCAAAGATCTGCTCGCGCACCGACGCATCGATCACGACCGGCTCGCGAAAGCGCGGCCCGCCGTGCACGACGCGATGCGCGACGGCTCCGAACTGCGACGGGTCGACCGCCTCGAACGACTCGATGCGCGTCACCGCCTCGTCTTCCGAGACGAGGTCGAGCTTGAGGCTCGTCGATCCCGCGTTGACGGCGAGGACGTTCAGGCGCCCGTCCATGTCCAGTCGCGAACGGCGGGATCGTCCTCACCGTACTCGCGCGTGTACGCGCGCGCGTGGAGGCGCGCGTCCAGCATCTCCTGGCGCAGATGCGCCGCACTCTCCGACAGGGCGGGCACGCGATCGATCACGTCGACGACGAGGTGATAACGATCGAGGTCGTTGAGCATCACCATGTCGAACGGCGTCGTCGTCGTCCCCTCTTCCTTGTAGCCGCGCACGTGCAGGTTCGAGTGGCCCGTGCGTCGGTACGTGAGCCGGTGGATCAGCCACGGATAGCCGTGATACGCGAAGACGACCGGCTTGTCGGTCGTGAAGAGCGCGTCGTATTCGCGGTCGGAGAGTCCGTGCGGATGCTCGGTGTCGGGCTCGAGGCGCATCAGGTCGACGACGTTGACGACGCGCACCTTCAACTCGGGCAGGGACTCGCGCAGCATCGCTGCCGCGGCAAGGGTCTCGAGCGTCGGCACGTCGCCGCAGCACCCGAGCACCACGTCGGGCTCGCCGCCTGCGTCGTTCGACGCCCATTCCCAGATGCCGATCCCGCGCGTGCAGTGCACGATCGCGTCCTCGATCGAGAGGTAGTTCAGCGAAGGCTGCTTGCCCGCGATGATCACGTTCACGTAGTTGCGGCTGCGCAGGCAATGGTCGGCGACCGAGAGCAGGCAGTTGGCGTCCGGCGGCAAGTAGACGCGCACGACCTCCGCCTTCTTGTTCACCACGTGGTCGACGAAGCCCGGATCCTGGTGCGAGAAGCCGTTGTGATCCTGCCGCCAAACGTGCGAGCTGAGCAGATAGTTGAGCGAGGCGATTGGTCGCCGCCAGGGGATGTTGCGTGTCACCTTCAACCACTTCGCGTGCTGATTGAACATCGAATCGACGATGTGGATGAATGCCTCGTAGCAGTTGAAGAGCCCGTGACGGCCCGTGAGCAGGTAGCCCTCGAGCCAGCCCTCGCACATGTGCTCGGACAACATCTCGACGACCCGTCCCTCCGGCGCGAGGTGATCGTCGGTCGGCAGCCGCTCCGCCTCCCACTGGCGATCGGTGACCGCGAACACGTCGCCGAGCCGGTTCGAGGCCGTCTCGTCCGGGCCGAAGATCCGAAAGTTATCGGCGTTCTTCCCGATCACGCCTGCGAGGAACGCGCCGAGCACACGAGTCGCTTCGCTCGATGCCCCGCCCGGCCTCTCCACGTCGACCGCGTAGTCACGGAAGTCCGGCAGGGCGAGGTCGCGCAGCAGCACACCGCCGTTCGCGTGGGGATTCGCGCTCATGCGCCGCTCGCCCTCGGGCGCCAGCGCCTGGAGCTCGGGCACGAGCGTGCCGTGCTCGTCGAACAGCTCCTCGGGCCGGTAGCTGCGCAGCCACTCCTCGAGCTGGCGCCGGTGGTCGGCGTTGGCCCGCGTGTCGGCGAGCGGGACCTGATGCGAGCGCCATGTGTTCTCGACCGGGAGGCCGTCGACGACAGCCGGGCCGGTCCAGCCCTTCGGCGTCCGCAGCACGATCAACGGCCATCGCGGCCGGCCGCGCCCGAGCTTGCAGCGCGCAATGTCATCGAGGGCCTCGTCGAGCGCCGCCGCCAGCAGGCGATGGACCGGCTCCGGCTCGTCGCCCGCGACGAGCAGCGGCCGGTAGCCGTACCCCTCGAGCAGCGACACGAGCTCCGTCTCCGGGATCCGCGCGAGCACGGTCGGGTTGGAGATCTTGTAGCCGTTCAGATGGAGGATCGGCAGCACGGCGCCGTCCCGCCGTGGATGCAGGAACTTGTTCGCGTGCCAGCTCGTCGCCAGTGGGCCGGTCTCCGCCTCGCCGTCGCCGACCACGCAGGCGACGAGCAGATCCGGATTGTCGAAGACGGCCCCGTACGCGTGCGCGAGCGAGTAGCCGAGCTCACCGCCCTCGTGAATCGAGCCCGGCGTCTCCGGCGCCACGTGACTGGGAATCCCGCCCGGGAACGAGAACTGGCGAAAGAGCGTGCGCAGCCCGTCCTCGTCCCTGCCGACGTGCGAGTAGAGCTCGCTGTACGTTCCTTCGAGATAGGCGTTTGCGACCATGCCCGGCCCGCCGTGGCCGGGACCGCAGACGTAGATCGCGTTCAGGTCCCGCTCGCGGATCGCCCGGTTCAGGTGCGCATAGACGAGGTTGAGCCCGGGCGTCGTGCCCCAGTGGCCGAGCAGCCGCGGCTTCACGTGCTCTGGCTTCAGCGGCTCCCGCAAGAGCGGGTTGTCGAGCAGATAGATCTGCCCCACGGACAGGTAGTTCGCAGCGCGCCAGTAGGCGTCGAGCCGGCGCAGCTCCTCGCTCGTCATGGCGTGACCCTAACGCCGGGACGCTTTCTCTAGTCCACGGCCGCGTTTGCGTTGGCGAGCGACGACCGGTGCACCTCGAGCTTGCGCCGGTGCGCGGGCGGCAACCTCGGAGCCCGCAGCTGAATCACGCCCTCGGCCTCGGTCGCTCGGAGGTGTTCGAGATCGACGTCGTCGGCCAGCGTGATCTCGCGCCGGAACGCGGTCGTCGCCCGGTCGGCCTTGCCGAAGCCCTCGGGATCGGGATCCTCGCCGCCGGTCACCGTCACGTGCTTGCCGACGGCATGAACCTCGACGGTGTCGAGGTCGACGGGCGGCAGCTTGAGGAGATAGACGAACTCGCGGTCGAGCTCGTACGACACGATCGTCAGCGGCGCTTCCGGGAGGTTCATCTCCGCTCCTTTCGACCGTGCATGGACCCGTAGCGCCGATGAGCGGCGGGCCATGCAGTGCAGCTGGGGGTCAACCCGTCGCGACGCGCTCTGCGGTGGCACTCGCGGCCCGGGCGTAGGTCGGCGTCACGACGAGGACGGGACACGGGGCGATGTGGAGCAGCCCCTTCGCGACGCTGCCGAGCATCGCCGTCGCGGCCGCCCCGCGGCCGTGCGTGGAGACCACGATCAGGTCCGCCTTGACCTCGGTCGCCGCTGTGGCGATCAGCTCTTCGATGCCGCGCCGGATGCCGGTCTCCACCGTGAGCTCGGCGACGAAGCCTGCGTCGCGCAACTCGGCGACCTGCTGCTCGACCTTGGCGCGAATCTCGTCCTCGTCGGCAAGCAGGGTCGCGCCGCCGAAGCGCCCGCTGAGCACCTCGTTCGCGTGCACGGCGACGATCTTCGAATGGTGGGCGCGGGCGAGCTCGGTCACGAGCGGAAGCGCGCAATCCGCGACCTCCGACCCGTCTGTCGCCCAGACAATCGTCTCGAACATGACAGCCTCCTCGAATCAGACAGCGGCGGCGAGCCTGCCACCGCTTCGGTCGTACCGTGCCGCCGCCGCGTCGCCGCGCCATCGGGGGATGCGCGGATCCAGAAGGGCGCGAACTACCGATGCCGCAACCCGGGCCGGGAACGAGACTCGGTGGAGAGCCAAAGGAGGTACACCATGAAAGCACTCGTCTACCACGGCCCCGGCCAGCGGAGCTGGGACGACGTGCCGGATCCGGTGCTGAAGGCCGACGGCGACGTGATCGTGAAGATCACCTCGTCGACGATCTGCGGCAGCGACCTGCACATTCTCAAGGGCGACGTGCCCGAGGTCCGGCCGGGCACCGTTCTGGGCCACGAGGCCGTCGGCACGATCGTCGAGAAAGGAGCCGGCGTCACGTCGGTCGCCGTCGGCGACCGCGTACTCGTCTCCTGCATCACGTCCTGCGGCCGTTGCCGCTCCTGCAAAGAGGGCCGCTACGGCATCTGCACGGGCGGGGGCGGCTGGATCCTCGGCCACCTGATCGACGGCGTCCAGGCCGAGTACGCCCGGATCCCGTTCGCCGACACGTCGGTCTACAAGGTGCCGGCAGCGCTCACCGACGAGCAGGTGCTGTTCCTCGCGGACATCCTGCCGACCGCGTTCGAGGTCGGCGTCATCGCCGGCCGCGTCGAGCCGGGCGACACCGTCGCAATCGTCGGCGCAGGCCCGATCGGGCTCGCCGCAATCATGACCGCGAAGCTGCTGACCCCCGCGAAGATCATCTCGATCGACCTCGCGGACAGCCGGCTCGAGCGCGCACGCGCGTTCGGCGCGGACGTGACGATCAACAACGCCGACGAGGATGCCGTCGCCAAGGTGATGGCACTGACCGGCGGGCTCGGCGCGGACGTCGCCATCGAGGCGGTCGGCGTGCCCGACACGTTCGAGCTCTGCACGGAGCTGATCCGCCCCGGCGGGCGCGTCGCGAACGTCGGCGTCCACGGACACCCGGCCACGCTCCACCTGGAGAAGCTGTGGATCCGCGACGTGACGATCACGATGGGTCTCGTCGACACGAACACCATCGAGCGGCTGCTGATGCTGATCTCGGAGGGCAGGCTCGACCCGCTGCCGTTCGCAACGCATCACTACGCGCTCTCCTCGACG
Source organism: Gaiellaceae bacterium (assembly GCA_036511815.1). GTDB lineage: Bacteria > Actinomycetota > Thermoleophilia > Gaiellales > Gaiellaceae > Palsa-739. The sequence continues at coordinate 57,089 of DATCBP010000066.1, read as the reverse complement.
ATGGAGGCCTACGACACCTTCGCCGCCGCCGCCGAGACCGACGCGCTCAAGGTCGTGCTCGGTGCGGAGCCGAAGATGCTCGCGGCTCCCAAGAAGAAGGCGCTCGCCGGCGTCGCCGGTTAGCGCTCACGACGCGGGCGGGGTGCCTTGCGCCCCGCCCGCTTTTCTCGTGCGTCGAGAGCTACTCGCCGTCGCGGGCCCGTACCTCATGCCTCATGCGGCCCACGCACGACCAGCACCGGGCAGGGCGCGAGCTCGAGCACCCCGAGCGAGACGCTCCCGACGTCCAGACGCCCATACCGGCCCCAGCCGCGCGCGCCGACGATCACGAGCCGGGCGCCGCAGCTGCGCGCCTCCTCGCAGATCGTCGCTGCAGCAGGGCCGTGCAGCAGGACCGCGTCGACCTCGAGGCCCGCCTGCTCGATCGTGCCGACCGCGAGGGCGAGCGCGGCTTCCGCCTGCGCTCGCTCGGCATCGGCCAGGTCACGGAACCCCGTGACCGCACCGGCTGAGAACTCCGACACGGGCAGCGACCATGCCGTGGCCACGCGCAGCGGCCAACGGGTCGCGCGTGCCAGCTCGACCGCCTCCGCCGCCGCCAGCAGCGCCGACGGCGAGCCGTCTGTAGCCAGCAGGATCGAGCTCACCCTCGACCCTCCGGTCTGTGTCGTGTCCGTCATGGTGACCTCCTCGCAGGGGGCGGTATCTATCTGCTCGAAGTCTTCCCGCGGGCGCCGGCACCGCCATCCGTGCCGATGCGGAACCCGGTTGCGGGAAAGCCGCCGCCCGCCTGCACCGAGTAGTCCACCGCAACGAGATTCCGCGCCCGCACTGATGCCTCGGCGGCCGGACGGGAGCAGGATCCGTCCATGAGCGCGATGTTCACCGGCCGCTCCGACGAGCCGGCTGTGCCGTTTGGCGACGCGTCTGTCGCAGACGCCATGACCCACGGCGTGCTCCACTGCGCACCCGAGACGTCCCTACGCACGGTCGCGCGGATGATGGCGACGTACAAGGTGCACGCAATCTACGTCTTCGACTACGGCAACGAGGCCGACGAGGCCGTCCAGCTCTGGGGTCTGGTCTCGGATCTGGATGTCGCCGCCGCCGCCGGCTCGAACGTCGACGAGCGCACCGCCGCCGACAGCACCGTCACCCCGCTCGTGACCGTGACCGGCGACCAGCCCCTCTCGGACGCGGCCGAGCTGATGGCGCTCAAGGGCATGACGCACCTCGCAGTCCTCGACACCGCGAGCCGCCGGCCAATCGGCGTCGTCTCGACGCTGGACGTCGCCCGCGCCGTCGCCGCAGGCCAGGGCGAGCGCGAGATTCACGCCTCCAGCTGACGCGAGGCGCACCGCGCCCGCTCAGCCGCGTCTCGCGATCCGATAGATCCGGCCGGTACCCCGGTCGCGGCCGCCTGCGCCTCGCCGCCGCCGCCGAGCAAGCAGGCGGCGGCGGCAGCGCTGAGGATGACGAACGCCGTCAGCCGGCGTGCGCTACATGCCCGGGCAGTTGCCAGACGGCATGCCGGTCGACGGCGTCGTGGTGGAGGGTGTGGTGGTGGAGGGTGTGGTGGTCGTGGAGGGTGTGGTCGGGGTGGTCGACGGCGTCGTCGCGGCCGACGACGAACTCGCGGCCATTGCATAGGTCGCCGTTCCGCCGGCGACGGCGCCGGCCATTCCGAGAGTCGCGATCGCGACCCGCATGCGCTTTCCGATCATCTTCCAACTCCTTGTCGCTGGTCCCTGCAATGAGTGAACCGCGACGGCCTAAGAAGGCGGTGTGCCGAGCTTAAGAGTTCGTTGCGAGCGCCGGCCGGCCGCATCGCATCCGGCGCTCCTTAATTAGGACGGCCGCGCGCGAGATCGCCGCTTGGGGTCGCGGCCGCGTCGAAGCGGGCGGCCATGGACGACCGGTAGCACGTCGGCGCGGCGTGGTCGAGCCCGCGGCCCGGATATCGTTGGAGGCAGATGACCGAGACGAACGACGTCCTGACGCCGGATGCGATCGAGTTCCTGCACGTGCTCCAGCGCGCGTTCGGCGCCGAGCGCGAGGAGCTGCTGGCGGCCCGGCAGCGCCGCGCGGAGCGGTTGCGCAACGGAGAGCTCCCGGATTTCCTCGCCGAGACGCACGCGGTGCGCGCCGGCGACTGGCGCGTCCGGCCGGCTCCGCCCGACCTCGTCGACCGCCGCGTCGAGATCACGGGCCCGACCGATCGCAAGATGGTGATCAACGCGCTCAACTCCGGCGCGAAGGTGTTCATGGCGGACTTCGAGGACGCGAACTCACCGACCTGGGAGAACGTCGTCTCGGGCCAGCGGCACCTTTCGGAGGCGATCGACCGCACGATTCGGCTCGATACGCCCGAGAAGACGTACGAGCTGCGCGACGAGGTCGCGACGCTGCTCGTGCGCCCGCGCGGGTGGCACCTCGTCGAACGGCACTTCGACGTGGACGGCAAGCCGATCTCGGGATCGCTGTTCGACTTCGGCCTCTATCTCTTCCGCAACCACGCGAGGCTCGCCGCGGCGGGAACGGGACCGTACTTCTACTTGCCGAAGCTCGAGTCGCATCGCGAGGCCAGGCTGTGGGCCGAGGTGATGGGCCTTGCCGAGCAGACGCTCGGCGTCGCGCAAGGCACCTGCCGCGCGACCGTGCTCGTCGAGACGATCCTCGCCGCGTTCGAGATGGACGAGATCCTCTACGAGCTCGGCCCGTACGCGACCGCCCTCAACGCCGGTCGCTGGGACTACCTCTTCAGCGTGATCAAGAAGCTCGGCCACCGGCGCGAGTTCGTGCTGCCCGACCGCAACTCCGTAGGAATGGGCGTGCCCTTCATGCGCGCCTACGCGGAGCTGCTCGTGCAAACCTGCCACCGGCGCGGCGCGCACGCGATCGGCGGCATGGCCGCGTTCATCCCTTCCCGCCGCGACCCGGAGGTGAACGCGGTCGCGCTCGCGAAGGTGCGCGAGGACAAGGAGCGCGAGGCCGGGCAAGGGTACGACGGCACGTGGGTCGCGCACCCGGATCTCGTTCCGGTCGCGCTCGAGGTGTTCAATCGCGTGCTCGGTGACCGCCCGAATCAGCTCGACGTGCTGCGCCAGGACGTCGACGTCGCTGCGGATGACCTCCTGAACGTCGCGGCCACCCCGGGCGCGATCACCGAGGAGGGGCTGCGGAACGACATCTCGGTGGGCATCCAGTATCTGGCCGCGTGGCTGCGCGGCTCCGGCGCCGTCGCCATCTTCAACCTGATGGAGGACGCGGCCACGTCGGAGATCTCACGCTCGCAGGTGTGGCAGTGGCTCCAGCACGGCCTCGTCACCCCGGAGCAGGTCCAGCGCATCGCCGACGAGGAGCTCGCCAAGCTCGGCGACGGCTACGACGAGGCGTTCGCGCTGTTCCAGCAGGTAGCGACCGGGGACGAGTTCGTCGAGTTCCTGACGCTGCCGGCGTACGACCATCTTCACGAGTGATCCTCGCGGTCGACCAGGGGACGACCGGCACTACGTGTCTCGTCGTCGGCGACGGGTTCGAGGTGCTCGGGCGCGGCTATGCGACGGTCGGCCTCGCGACGCCGCGGCCCGGCTGGGTCGAGCAGGATCCGTGGGAGCTGTGGGCGAGCGTCGAGCGTGCCGCCGCGGACGCCCTCGCCGCCGCGGGAGCCGGCGCAGGCGACCTCGCGGCGATCGGGATCGCGAACCAGCGCGAGACGACGATCGTCTGGGAGCGCGGCAGCGGCGAGCCCGTGCACCCGGCGATCGTCTGGCAGGACCGGCGCACGGCCGACCGCTGCCGCGAGCTGCCCGAGGACGAGATTCGCGCGCGCACCGGGCTGACGGCCGACCCGTATTTCTCCGCGACGAAGCTCGAGTGGATCCTGCGCGAGACGGGCAAGCGCGACGGACTCGCCTTCGGAACGGTCGACTCCTGGCTCGTCTGGCAGCTGACGGGCGGCGCCACGCATGCGACGGACGTGTCGAATGCGTCCCGCACGATGCTGCTCGACCTCGAGACCCTCTCGTGGAGCGACGAGCTGCTCGCGCTCTTCGGCGTCGACCGTGCACTGCTGCCGGAGGTGCGGCGCTCGGCCGAGATCGTCGGCGAGGGCGCGCTGCTCGGCGCGCGCATTCCGGTGGCCGCGCTCGCGGGCGACCAGCAGGCGTCGCTCTACGGCCACGCCTGCTTCGAGCCCGGCGAGGCGAAGGCGACGCTCGGCACGGGCGCATTCGTGCTCACTGCGACGGGCAGCGACTGCTCGGCGCCGCCCCACGGGCTCGTGCGGACGGCCGCCGCCGTCGCAGCGGGTGCGCCCGCGTCGTACGCGCTCGAGGGCTCGGTGTTCGTCGCGGGCGCCGCGCTCCAGTGGCTGCGCGAGGGGCTCGGACTGCTCGGCGGCGCAGCCGAGAGCGAGGCGATCGCGCGCGCGGTGCCGTCGACCGAGCGCGTCTACTTCGTGCCGGCGCTGGCCGGGCTCGGCTCCCCGCACTGGGCGCCCGACGCGCGCGGCCTCATCTGCGGGATCACGCGCGGGACGCGGCGCGAGCATCTCGTGCGCGCCGCGCTCGAGTCGATCGCGTTTCAGCTGCGCGACGTCGTCGACGCGATGCCGGAACGTCCCGCGGTACTGCGCCTCGACGGCGGCGCGGCGGCAAACGCCTTCCTCGTCCAGCTCATCGCCGACGTGCTCCAGCTGCCGGTCGAGGTCGCAGCGGAGCGGGAGACGACGGCACTCGGCGCCGCCGCGCTCGCGGGCGTCGCGCTCGGACGCTGGAGCGAGGCGGAGCTCACCGCGCTGCGCAGCGCACCGGTGCGCTGCGAGCCGGGGCTCTCAGCGGCCGACGTCGAGCCCCTCGTCGCCGGCTGGCGCGACGCGGTGCAGCGCACGTTGCTCTAGCGCGCCCTCGCGCAAGCGGAGCACGAAGCCGCCGACAAGCAACAGCAGCACTTCGACGAGGGTGATCGCGAGTCGGTTCAGCACCGTTGCGCCGAGCGCCGCTCCTTGCGACGCGATCGCGAGCATCAGCCCGTACATCGTCGCCTCTCGCGGCCCGAGCCCGGACGGCGCGAAGAACGCGAGCACGGCGACGATCGCGCCGACGGCCGCGACACCGCCGAGGAAGACGATCGTCTCAGGCCCCGGATGCGATCCGACCGAGCGCAGCAGCAGCCACAGCGCAGCGCCGCCGATCACCCACGTTCCCGAATAGAACACGAGCAGGACGAACATCGTCGTCCGGCGGAGCGGCGGGAGGTCCGAATAGCCGAGGCGGCGCAGCACGCGTGACGCGATCGACTGGAACACGCGCGGCTGCACGAGCACGGCGATCACGACGGCGAAGATGACGAGCGGCGCGATCGGCGCATTGACGCCGTCCACCCAGGCGAGCGAGATCACGAAGACGACGACACCCGCGACGGCGGAGATCCCCGCCTCGATCAGCATCGACGCCGTCACGAGCGCACCGTTCGTGACACCTGCACGGCGTGCCGCGACGACGCGCGCCGCCGGCGTCCACACGCCGCCGGGCACGTACTTCGCGAGCATCGAGACCATCTCCGCGCGCAGCGCCTGCCCGTACGAGAGCTTGATGTCCCAGTCCGCGAGGATCCGCATCCAGCCGAGCACGAAGACGAGGTAGTACGCGGCAAGCGCGACGCAGGCGAGCGCGAACATCGCCGGGTTCGCGTGGCGCAGGTCGTCGGCCGCGTCGCGGAACGAGCCGCGCATCGCCCAGCCGACGGAGCCGAAGAAGATCGCGAGCACGACGAGCTGCACCACGACGGCGAGAACCCTGTGCGCGGCGGCAACGCGGCGCAGGAGGCCGAAGAACGCAGCCACGGCACCATCCTAGGCCCGGCGCGCCGGGCCATGTCACCGCCGGGGCGGCCAAAGCCTTCGCCGCCGGGCGACTGAGCTACATTCGCAGCGTGGAGAGCACGCTCCCGTACAGCTGGTATTCCGATCCCGAGATCCTGCGCCGGGAACAGGAGCGGATCTTCCGCTCCTCGTGGCAGTACGTGGGCCATCTCGGACAGCTGCCGGGGACGGGCACGTTCTTCACGGGAGCCGCCGGGCGCGCGCCCGTGCTCGTCACGCGCGCCCGTGACGGCGAGCTGCGCGCGTTCCTGAACGTCTGCCGCCATCGCGGCTTCCCCGTCGCCACGGGCGAGGGCGCACGCGAGACGATCCAGTGCCCCTACCACGCGTGGACGTACGGGCTCGACGGCTCGCTGCGCGCCGCGCCGCGCTCGGACGAGGACCCCGGCTTCTGCCGGGACGAGCTCGGCCTCGTCCAGGTCGCCGCCGGCACGTGGGGGCCGTTCGTCTTCGTGAACACAGGCCCGGAGCCCGAGCCGCTCGCCGACGCGCTCGGCTCGATGCCCGCCCAGGTCGCCGAGCTCGGGCTCGACGTGGACGAGCTCCGGTTCACGAGCCGCTGGGAGGCCGAGGTGGCCGCAAACTGGAAGATCGTCTGCGAGAACTTCCTCGAGTGCTACCACTGCCAGGTCGCCCACCCGGCCTTCGCCGAGGTGGTCGACGTCTCCACCGAGGCGTACGCGCTCAGCACCGAGGGCCGGCTCTCGAGCCAGCGCGGCCCCATCCGCGAGAGCGGCCGCGCCAAGATGCGCCTGGACGGCGAGCTGCCCCGCAGCCAGTTCCACTTCCTCTGGCCGAACCTCACCGTGAACATCTTCCCGGGCCGGCCGAACCTCTCGATCGGGCCGGTCGTCCCGGTGACGCCCGATCGCACGCATCGCCTGCTCGACTATTTCTTCGGCCCGGACGTCGACCAGGCCTGGATCGACGAGCTGATGGCCTTCGACGACCAGGTCGGCCGGGAGGACAAGGCCCTCGTTGAGGGGGTCCACCGCGGCGTCGCGTCCGGGGCGCTCGAACACGGGGTGCTGATGAGCCACAGCGAGCAGCTGATCGGCCATTTCCAGCAGCTCACGGCGGCGGCCCTCTAGTTCACGCGTCAGAACCCTTGTAGATTCGTACCCTCCCGCTTTCCAAATCACAGGAGGGTTTCTCGTGAAGCGTCTTCTTCCACTCGTCGCAGTAGCGATGCTCGTTGCAATACCGTCGGCGGCGGCCCGGCCCGCCGCGCCGCCGACGATGAACCCCGGCTCGCTCACCGTGGGGCTCAACCCGCCCGCCGTCGGCTTCCAGGTCGGCACGCTGCGCGGCAACACCGTGACCAACCCCACCGGATTCGAGATCGACCTCGCGAAGGACATCGCCGCGAAGCTCGGCATCCCCGCGTCGAAGATCAAGTGGATCAACGTTCCCTTCGACACGCTCTTCCGGCCGGGCGCGAAGCCGTTCGACTTCGCGTTCGAGGAGGCGACGATCACGGCGGCCCGTTCCCGCGTCGTCGACTTCTCCGCGCCCTACTTCGACGCCAACCAGGGCGTGCTGCTGAACAAGGACGCCACGGCACCGCACAGCCTCGCCGAACTGAAGGGCATGACCATCTGCGCCCAGACGGCAACGACGGGGCTCGACTACGTCCAGCACAAGCTCAAGGCGCCGCACATCCAGACGTACAACACCACCTCGGCTGCGTTCTCGGCCGTGCAGGTCGGACGCTGCAACGCCTTCGTGATGGACGTGCCGATCGTCGCGTCCCAGAAGAAGACGAAGCCGTCGGCCTACGGCGCCGTCGCAGGCCAGATCGTCACGAACGAGAAGTACGGCGCGGTGCTCGGCAAGGGCTCCAAGCTGACCCCCGCCGTCTCCGCCGCGATCAAGGCGCTGACCGCGAACGGGACGATCGCGAAGCTCCAGAAGAAGTGGTTCGCCATCGACGTCTCGAAGATCCCCGTCCTGAAATAGCACCGAGGCCGTGCACGCAGTCCTTCACGCATTCGCGAGCCCGTCGGCGTTCCGGCAAGCGATTCCCGACGTCTGGTCGGGCTTCCTGATCAACGTCCACATGATGGTGATTGCGGAAGCGCTCGTGCTCGTGCTCGCACTGCTCATCGCCGTGGTCAGGGGCCTGCCAGGCCGCGGAGCGAAGCCGCTCCGCGGCCTGGCGATCCTCTACACGGACTTCTTCCGCGGTACGCCGCTCACGATCGTCGCATACGTCTGCATCCTCGGGCTGCCGGGGCTCGGCTACGGGATCCTCAAGAACGCGTCGAGCGAGGCCCTCGGCATCGTCGCGCTCACCGTCGTCTACACCGCCTACGTGACCGAGGTCTACCGCGCAGGAATCGAGTCGGTGCACGGCAGCCAGCGGATGGCGGCGCGCTCCCTCGGCCTCAGCTACGGCCAGGCGTTGCGCTACGTCGTGCTCCCGCAGGCGATCCGCCGCGTGATCCCGCCGCTCCTCAACGACTTCATCGGTCTCCAGAAGGACACGGCGATCATCGGCGCGATCGGCGTCACCGAGGCCGCGGCGCAGGCGAACAACTTCGCCAACAGCTACTTCAACTTCACGGGCTTCCTCGTCGGCGCCGTCTTCTTCATCTATCTGACGATCCCGCTCGCCCGCTTCACGGATCACCTGATTCGAGAGCGCGAGCTGCGCGAGCGCGCGGCGATGGTGTGAGCGCGGACGCGAACGGGCACGCCTTCGTCTCGCTCGAAGGCGTCACGAAGCGCTTCGGCGACCTCGAGGTCCTGCGCAAGGTCGACCTCGAGGTGGGCGAGCACAACGTCGTCTGCCTGATCGGCGCGTCCGGATCGGGCAAGTCGACGCTGCTCCGGTGCATCAACCTCCTCGAGCGCGTGGACGAGGGCGAGATCGTCGTCGACGGCCAGAGCCTCACGACCGGGAAGGTCGACGTGAACGCGGTGCGCCGCAAGGTCGGGATCGTCTTCCAGGCATACAACCTCTTCCCGCACATGACCGTGCTCCAGAACGTGATGCTCGGCCCGCGCAAGGTGCGAGGACTCGGCCGCGGGCGCTCCGAGGCGGTCGCCCGGGAGCTGCTGGGGCGGATCGGCCTCGAGTCGAAGGCCGACGAGTATCCGGACCGGTTGTCCGGCGGCCAGCAGCAACGGGTGGCGATCGTGCGCGCGCTCGCGATGGACCCGGAGCTGATGCTGCTGGACGAGATCACGAGCGCGCTCGACCCGCAGCTCGTGTCCGAGGTGCTTCAGCTCGTCCGGGAGCTGAGCGAGGTCGGGATGACGATGATCATCGCCACGCACGAGATGAGCTTCGCGCGCGAGGTCGCCGACAAGGTCTGCTTTCTCGACAACGGCGTGATCTGCGAGCAGGGTCCTCCGGAGGAGATCTTCAGCAACCCGCAGGAGCCGAGGACGCGCGAGTTCCTCGCCCGCATCATCGAGGCCGGCCGACTCTGAAGCTGCCGCGACTGTTCGCGATCGAGACGAAAGCGCCGCTGGCCGTGGCGGGGCTGCTCGCCGTGCCGGTGTTCATCGCCGCGCTGCTCGCCGCATCGCTCGCAATCGATCGTCCCCATATCGTCGGCGGCCACGAACATCCGCCCACGGACGGCACCGAGGCGAAGATCTGGCTCGCCGCGCTGATCGCGCCGGCGATCGTGCTCGCCGCCGGGGGCGCCGGGCTTGCGCTCAAGCGCTACGGCGTGTACCTGACCGCGCTCACCGCCGTCGTCGTCTGCGTCCTGCTGCCGCGTGTCTCGCACGGCTGGATCGCCAGGCACACCCATCGCTTTCCGCTCGGGGTCGATCTGATCAAGGACAGCGACAGCTCGAACCTCTCCTCGCGCGGCGAGTGGGAGCACGCCGCGCAGGAGACGATCAGGAGCATCACGCACTGGACGCTCGGCCTCGCGATCGCCGCCATCGTGATCACAACGCTGCTCGAGATCCGCCGGCGCAAAGGGATGGACGCGATCCTCTCCGGTCCGGCTCCGGCGACGATCACCGGCGAGGGCGAGGTGTCGCCCGTGCTCGGGCCGGTCGTCGGCGGGTCGAAGCTCATTCCCGGCCTGTTCGGGCGCCGGCCGAGAGGCGGCTAGGCCCCGCGGCACGAGCGGGTCTACGATGCCCGAACTCTCGGAAAGGACGCAGATAATACGAAGCGCACCGTCGCCGCAGTCCTCGTTGGGCTCGCCGCGGCGCTCTCCCTCGTTGCGACCGCAACGCCGGCGCACAGGGCCGTGACACCGCCGCCGGTGACGTTGATGGAAGAACTCGCCCACGAGGGGATGACGATGATCGTCGTCACCCACGAGATGGGCTTCGCGCGCCACGCTGCCGATCGCGTCGTGATGATGGACGACGGCGGGATCATCGAAGTCGGCGCGCCGGAGCACTTCTTCGAAGCGCCCGAACAGGAGCGCACGAAGCAGTTCCTCTCGAAGATCCTCTAGGAGGGTCTGGCCCTCCTAGGCCTTGACGCTGCGGTCGAGCAGTGCGCGCGCGGTCTCGTGCGCAGCCTCGTCCTGCTCCTCGTAGAGCCGCTCGGCGAGAAAGCCGAGGACGTCGCGGATCGAGACGATGCCTACGAGGTTGCCGCCCTCGACGACCGGCAGATGACGGAGCTTGCGCGCGCCCATCAGCTGCGCCGCCTCGAGAATCCCGTCGTTCGCGGAGATCGTCAGCGGATTCGGGGTCATCGCGTCGCGCAACAGCGTCGCCTCGAAGTCCGCGGCCGCTCCGGCGAGGTGGAGCACGTCGCGCTCCGTGAAGATCCCGACCGGCGTCGTTCCCTCGCAGACGACGACCGAGCCGACCCCGACCTCGAGCATGCGCCGAATCGCGTCCGCCGCCGTGTCGTCCGGCTTCGCCGTGACGAGCCGTACCCGCATCACACCACCGATCTGCATGCCCGCCTCCCCTCGCAACCCTGCGCTTGGTGACAATCGGCACGATACCGCCTTTGAGTCCCTCATGCGAGGGAGGGGCCCCGCACCGGATGGGGGATCTTTGGCCCGGGCGGCAACAAACCGGGCCTGCGTGCGTTCGACTCTATGCAGGCACGCCCTCGTCGAAGGATTCGGAATGCGGCTCCGAAGCACGGTTGTCCTGGTCGTGATGGTCGTCCTCGTGGCTGCGGTCGGCGCGTGGGCGGACCGGCCCCACGTCGCGGTCGAGAAGCCGCCGCGCACGGTGCCGGCCACCCGGCCGTGGCGCGCGGTCGTCGAGATCTCGCGGCGCGGGCGCCGGCTGGACGGCTTTCGCCCCGTGCTCACGATCACGGGCGAGGGCGCGAAGGAGAGCTTCGGCGCCAGCGAGTTCGCGCCGGGCCGCTACCGCGTCCAGGTTCTCTTCCCGTACCCGGGCCACTACACATACACGGTCACCGTTCCGAACGGCATCGGCAGCCGCGGCACGATCCAGGTCGTCGCCCGCTAGAACCCTCGCCTCGAACGAGGGATTCGCGCCCGCTTTACATTCGGGTCGCAAGTTTCGCGGGGGGCCGGCATCTTCCAATGTCGGGCCGGGCGGTGGGCCGCAGCCCGTCCGGCCCTTTTCTCTCTAAGGTTTCGGCATGTCCCACCGGATGACGAAACCGATCGGGCCGGCGTAGGGGCCCCCGCATCGAGGTCTTCCGCACACCCGACGAGCGCTTCGACGCATTGCCGGACTACCCGTTCGAGCCGCACTGGCTCGAGGTCGACGGGCTGCGCCTGCACTACCTCGACGAAGGCGCCGGCAATCCGGTGCTGCTCCTGCACGGGGAGCCGACGTGGTCTTTTCTCTGGCGGCGGCTGATCCCACCGCTCGCCGCGCACGCGCGCGTCGTCGCTCCGGACCTGCTCGGCTTCGGCCGCTCCGACAAGCCGACGGACTCCGGCTGGTACACGGTCGACCGGCACGTCGCCGCGATCGAGCAGCTCGTCGTGCAGCTCGGGCTCGAGCGGCTGACCGTCGTCGTCCACGACTGGGGCGGGCCGATCGGGTTTCGGCTCGCGGTGGAGCACGAGGCGCGCGTCGACCAGCTCGTGATCCTCGACACCGGCGTCGGCGCCGGGAGCGCGCCAAGCGAGACGTGGCTGCGCTTCCGCGCGGTCGTGCGCGAGGTCGCCGGCGGGCTCGACGTCGGCAGGCTCGTCGCGGCCGGCACGGCGCAGGGCCTCGCGGACGACGTGCGCGCCGCGTACGACGCGCCGTTTCCGACGCCGGAGTCGAAGGCCGGCGTGCTCGCGTTTCCCGACCTGGTGCCGACGGAGCCGGACCACCCGAGTGCCGCCGGGATGCTGCGCGTGCGCGAAGCGCTCGGCGGCTGGCGCAAGCCGGCGCTCGTCGTCTGGGGTGCCGAGGACACGGTGCTCCCGGCACGTGTCGCGGATCGCTTCGTCGAGCTGATCCCGGGCGCGCACGGGCCGCTGCTGATCGAGGGCGCATCGCACTTTCTGCAGGAGGACCGCCCGCGCGAGCTGGCGGCGGCGATCCTCGGCATCGTCACGTGAGGCGCTGGCTCAAGCGCATCGGGCTCGGGCTGCTCGGCTTCGTGGCCGCGCTCACGCTCTTCTCCGTCGTGTACGACGCGCTGAGCTCCGACGGCGTGGCGGCGCAGAAGCTGTACGCCGGCCCCTACGTCGAGGTGGACGGGCGCGCGCTCGCCTACCGGCGCTGGGGTAGTCACGGCTCGCCCATCGTGCTCATCGGCGGCTTCATCGAGCCGTCCGACGCGTGGCGCGAGGTCGGACCACTGCTGGGCCGGACGCATCGCGTGTACGCGCTCGACCTGCCGCCGTTCGGCTACAGCGAGCGCAAAGGGCCCTACACCCTCGACACGTGGCTCGACGAGGTGGAGGGGTTCGAGCACGCGCTTCGGATCGTTCACCCGACGCTCGTCGGTCATTCGCTCGGCGCGGCCGACGTCGTCGGCGAGGCGCTGCGACACCCGAAGGCGCTACGCGGGATCGTGCTCCTCGACGGCGACGCGCTCAGCGGCGGCGGCAGCGTGCCGAGCTGGATCGGCGACCTGGCGATCGAGCCGTACTTCACCGCGCTGTACCGGCTGCTCACGGGCTGGAACTGGATCTTCCACCAGGGGCTCAAGACCGCCTACGGCCCGTACGGGCCCAAGCTCACGCATACCGAGCTCGAACGCTGGAAACAGCCGTTCCGCGTCATCGGCACGGCACGCGCGTTCGCGCAGCTCCTGCCACACGGCATCCAGGGGTACACGCTGGCCGACCTGCGCCGCGTCAAGGACGTGCCGGGGCTCGTGATCTGGGGGGCGAAGGACACGACCGACCCCGTGAGCGCGGGCCGCGCGAGCGCCGCCGCGTTGCGCGCGCCGTTCGTCCTCCTACCGCGAGCCGCGCACCTCTCCATGCTCGTCGACCCGGGGAGCATCGCGCGGGACGTGAACCGAATGGCCGGATAGGTGCCCCAGCGCGGGCGCCTCTACAGTGCCTGGAGGACCGTGGCTGCCTCCCGGTACTCCAAGCCCTGGCTTCTCTATCTCGGCGCCGGCACCGTGCTGATCCCGCTGTACTTCGCCTTCCCCGCCGGCGGCAGCGTCCAGTCGGTGATCTACGAGGGGATCGGAGGCGCGGCGGCGATTGCGATCCTCTGGGCGGTGCGCCTGCACCGGCCGGCGAAGCCGTTGCCCTGGTACCTGCTCTTCGCCGCGATCGCGTGCTTCGTCACGGGCGACGTGATCGCGATCTTCGACGCCACCACGTCGATGCCGTCGCCGTCGGACGGCTTCTACCTCGCGGGCTATCCCTTCGCCGCCGGAGGGCTGTCGCTGCTCATGCTCTCCGCCGGCGGCCGGAACAGGCTCGCGGCAATCGCCGACGCGGGCATGTTCGCGTTCGCGTTCGCGATCTTCCAGTGGACGTTCGTGATGAAGCCGGCCATCGACGACAGCAACGGCACGGCGGCGACCATCGTCGTCGCGCTCTATCCCGCGATGGACGTCGTGCTGCTCGCGGGACTCGTCGGCTTCTTCATCTCCCCGGCGTGGCGCACGCGCGCGTTCGCCCTCCTCACGGCGAGCATCGCCATCCTCTTGGTCGGCGACGAGATCTACGGCCTCAGTCCCGCCTCGTACCGCGTGGGGAGCTGGCTCGACTTCACCTGGATGCTCTCCTACCTGCTGGTCGGAACGGCGGCGCTGCACCCGTCCATGCGCGAGCTGTCCGAGCCGCGGCGTATCCCCGGGCTCCGGCTCCGGTTCGGGCGGCTCGCGATGTTCACGGCTGCGCTGCTCGTGGCGCCGGTCACGCTGTTCATCCAGCAGCTGCGCGGCCGCCCGCTCGAGCTGTACGAGATCGTCGCGCTTGCGACCGCGATCTCGCTGCTCGTCGTGGCGCGATTGGCGGGCATCCTGCGCGCGCTCGAGCGGATCCGGCTGCGCGAGCGCAACGCACGGGCGGCGGCCGAGGACATGCAGGCCCAGCTCACCGTGCAGAACGAGAAGCTGATCGAAGCCGACCGCCTCAAGGACGAGTTCGTCGCGCTGATCTCACACGACCTGCGCACGCCGCTGACGTCGATCATCGGCTACGTCGAGCTTGCGCTCGACGACGACACCGACCCGCCACTCGACGACGAGCGGCGCGGCTATCTCGAGGTGGTGTCGCGCGGCTCGGAGCGCCTGCTGCGGCTCATCGACGACCTGCTGTTCGTGGCCCGGCTGCAGGCGGGGCGCCTCGTGCTCACCCCGACCACGCTCGACCTGGGCGAGATCGCGCGCCAGGCGCTCGACGAAGCCCGGCCGCGCGCCGAGCGGAAGCGCCTCGAGCTCGCGTTCGCCGGAGACGACCACGTGCCGATCCTCGCCGACCGGGGCCGTGTCTTCCAACTCCTCGACAACCTCATCTCGAACGCGCTCAAGTTCACGCCCGAGGGCGGCCGCGTCGAGGTGCGCGCGGTGCGCGCGGCCGACGGCGCAGTGCTCGAGGTGAGCGACACCGGTATCGGGCTCCCGCCGGCCGAGCTCGAACGCATCTTCGACCGCTTCTTCCGCTCGGAGCGCGCCGTCGACAGCCAGATTCCGGGCACCGGGCTCGGCCTGTTCATCGCGAAGGCGATCGCGGAAGCGCACGGCGGCCGCATCTCCGCGTCGAGCCGCGACGGCAGCGGCACGACCTTCCGGATCGAGCTGCCCGCGCATGCGGGGCGCGACGAGCCCGTGCCCGAAGAGGAGCTCGTCGCGTGAGCGGGCCGCTCGTGCTCGTCGCGGAGGACGACGACGACATCCTGCTGCTCGTGACGACGCGTCTCAGCCGCGACGGCTTCGAGGTGATCTCCGCGCGCAACGGGATCGACGCGCTCGCGCTTGCGCGTGATCGACGTCCCGTCGTCGCCGTGCTCGACATCGGCATGCCCGGGCTGGACGGACTCGAGGTGCTCGAGCAGATCCGCGCCGACGACGAGCTGCGCACCATGCGCGTGCTGCTGCTGACGGCGAAGGCGCAGGAGTCCGACACGCGCCGCGGCTATGCCGCCGGAGCCGACGCGTACGTGCGCAAGCCGTTCTCGCCGGCCGACCTGTCGGCGCGCGTGCGCGCGCTGCTGGAAAACTACGACGGCGCGGTGTAGCGGTATCCGAAGCCGCGCACGGTCTCGATCGGTACCGCGTCCGGGGCGTCCGGTTCGAGCTTTCGGCGCAGGTACCCGATGTAGAGCTTGACCTGGTCGCTGCCGACGCCGAAGGAGTCGCCCCAGACGAGCTCGAGGAGCTGGTCGCGGCTCAGCACCTGGCGCGGGTGGCGCACGAACGTCGAGAGGAGCCGGAACTCGAGCGGCGTGAGCTGGACCTCGCGCCCCCCGACGATGATGCGTCGCTGCCCCCAGTCGACGGATAGGTAGGCGTCGGCGTACGTCTCCTGCTCCTCGACCGGGACACCGCTCGCGGCACGGCGCAGCAGTGCCTGGACGCGCGCGACGAGCTCCTGCTTGCCGAACGGCTTGACGACGTAGTCGTCCGCTCCGCTCTGGAGACCCCGGACGCGCTCGAGCTCGTCGCCGCGCGCCGTTAGCATCAGCACGGGCACGTTCGACATGTCGCGGATCCGGTCGAGCATCTCCCAGCCGTCGAGCTCCGGCATCGAGACGTCGAGCACGACGAGATCGGGCCGGTAGGCGTGGAACTCGCGCATCCCCTCGCGCCCGTTCGCGGCCTCGCGCACGGCCACCCCGCTCCGCGTCAGGAGCGTGCAGACAAGCGCCCGGATGTCGTCGTCGTCGTCGACGACCAGAATCTTCGGTTCGCTCATACCTCTTTCATACCACCGCCATCCGCTTTTCGGGCAGCAGCCACGGAGAGTGCGCCCAATGGCGGCCACAATCCTGATCGTGGATCCCGATCCGGCAACCCGGTCGCTGCTCGAGCTCCTCATCCTGCGGCTCGGTCACAGACCGATCGGCCAGCGCGAGCTGTCCGAGGGAGTGGAGCCCGACCTCATGCTGCTGGAGCCGGTCTCGCGCTCGGGCGTGCGTCTCGCTCGGACGCTGCGAGACCGGCTTCCTCAGCTGCCGATCCTCTGCGTCAGCATTGATGGACCGGGTAGCGAAACTCGCGACCTCGGGGTGTCGGGCTACGTCATGAAGCCGTTCCGGCGTTGGCAACTCGAGCGGGCGCTCGAGACTGCCCTCAATCCCGCGCCGGACGTCTTCGAAGCTCGGCAGACAGCGTAGAGCCGGCCGCACTCCTCCCCCCGGAAGAGCGGCCGGCTCTGCGCGATTCCCTTCGCTCCGTCCCTCTAGCTGATCGTCCAGGTCTCGCCGCTGTGCAGCAGCGTGGCGAGATCCCCGACGCCGCGCTTCTCCGTCGCGGTCGCGATCTGCTCGGCCATCAGGTCGTCGTAGACGGGCCGCGCTACGGAGCGGAACACGCCGACCGGCGTGCCGCCGTGCGAATCCTGCGTCACCCGCGAGAGGGCGAACGCGAGCGACGGCGTCTCGTGCTCGGCGTCGTGGATGAGCACGCCCGGGTCGGTCGCGGCGCACGTCTCGATCGAGCCGTCGACGCGCTGGCGCAGGCCCTTCTCGAGATCCGCGCCCCAGCGGATCGGGTCGCCGTGGCGCAGCTGGATCCGGCTCACGCCTTCCTTGTCGTCGCGCACGAACGTGAACGCGTCGTCGTTGAAGATCGGGCAGTTCTGGAAGATCTCGACGAACGCGCTGCCGCGATGCGCGGACGCGGCGCGCAGCACCGCCGTCATCCCCGCCTTGTCGGTGTCGATCGCGCGCGCCACGAACGTGGCCTCGGCGCCGATCGCGAGGCTCAGCGGGTTGAACGGCCAGTCGAGCGAGCCCATCGGCGTCGACTTCGTCACCTTGCCGAGCTCGCTCGTCGGCGAGTACTGGCCTTTCGTCAGGCCGTAGATGCGGTTGTTGAAGAGCAGGATCTTGAAGTTGACGTTGCGGCGCAGCGCGTGGATCAGGTGGTTGCCGCCGATCGAGAGCGCATCGCCGTCGCCGGTGACGACGAACACGGTCAGATCCGGCCGCGACACGGCGAGACCCGTCGCGATCGCCGGCGCGCGCCCGTGGATCGAGTGCATCCCATACGTGTTCATGTAGTACGGGAAGCGCGCCGCGCACCCGATGCCGCTGATGAACACCGTGTTCTCGCGCTCGATCCCGAGGTCGGGCATGAACGACTGCATCGCGGCGAGGATCGCGTAGTCGCCGCAGCCCGGACACCAGCGCACCTCCTGGTCGGTACGGAAGTCCTTCGCCGTCAGCGACAGCTTGCCGTTACCGTCGCTCACTGGTCCACCATCGCCTCGATCGCCTCGGCGATCTCCGCCGCGCGCAGCGGGACACCGCGCACGCGGTTGTAGCCGACCGCGTCGACGAGGAACTCGGCCCGGACGAGCTTCAGGAGCTGGCCGAGGTTCATCTCTGGCACGAGCACGCGCTCGTAGCGGCGCAGCACCTCGCCCGTGTTGCGGGGGAACGGGTTGAGATGGCGAAGCTGCGCGTGCGCGACCTTGCGCCCCTTGCGCCGCGCCCACTTGCAGCCGGCGGCGATCGGCCCGTACGTCCCGCCCCAGCCGAGCACGAGCACGCGCGCGTCGCCGTCCGGATCGTCCACGACGAGCTCGGGGATGTCGCCCGCGATACCGGCCACCTTCTGCGCGCGCAGGCGCGTCATCTGGTCGTGATTGTCCGGGTCGTAGGAGATGTTCCCCGTCCGGTCGGCCTTCTCGAGCCCGCCGATGCGGTGCTCGAGCCCCGGCGTCCCCGGAATCGCCCATGGGCGCGCAAGCGTCTGCTCGTTGCGGAGATACGGCAGGAACTCGCCGTCGAAGTTCGGCTCGGTCGTGAACGTCGTCGAGATGTCCGGGAGCGAGTCGATCTCCGGCAGCAGCCACGGCTCCGAGCCGTTCGCGAGGTACGCATCGGAGAGCAGGTACACCGGCGTGCGGTACTTGAGCGCGATGCGGCACGCTTCGATCGCCGCGTCGAAGCAGTCCGACGGCGAACGCGCGGCAACGACGGGGACGGGCGACTCCGAGTTGCGTCCGAACATCACCATCAGCAGGTCGCCCTGCTCCGGCTTCGTCGGCATGCCCGTCGACGGCCCCGCGCGCTGGATGTCGCAGATCACGAGCGGCAGCTCGAGCATGATCGCGAGCCCGATCGTCTCCGCCTTCAAGACGACACCGGGGCCGGCCGAGGTGGTAACGCCGAGCGCGCCGCCGAAGGCCGCCCCGACCGCGGCGCCGGCCGCGGCGATCTCGTCCTCCGCCTGGAACGTCCGCACGCCGAAGTGCTTGTAGCCCGCGAGCTCTTCGAGGATCGCGCTCGCAGGCGTGATCGGGTAGGCACCGAGGAAGAGCGGCAGCCCCGACAGGCGCGAGGCGGCGATCAGGCCGTACGAGAGCGCCTGGTTGCCGGTGATGTTCCGGTACGTGCCCGGCTCGAGCTTCGCCGGCTTCACCTCGTAGGTGACCGCGAACGTCTCGGTCGTCTCGCCGAACGCGTAGCCGGCCTGGAGCGCCTTGATGTTCGCCTCGGCGATCTCTGGCCGCTTCGCGCCGAACTTCGTCTGGATGAAATCGATCGTCACGTCGACGGGCCGGCCGTACAGCCACGACATCAGCCCGAGCGCGAACATGTTCTTCGCGCGCTCGGCCTCGCGCGGCGTCACGCCTTCCACGTCCTTCAGCGCGCCGACGGTGAGCGTCGTCAGCGGTACCGAGTGCAGCTGGAACTCGTCGAGCGAGCCGTCCTCGAGCGGGTTCACCGCATAGCCCGCCTTCTGGAGGTTCCGCTCGTTGAACGCGTCCCCGTTGACGATCAGCGTGCCGCCCTTCGGCAGATCCTTGATGTTCGTCTTCAGCGCGGCAGGGTTCATCGCCACGAGCACGTTCGGCGCGTCGCCCGGGGTAAGGATGTCGTGGTCGGCGAAATGGAGTTGGAAGCCGGAGACGCCGGGGAGCGAGCCTGCAGGGGCGCGGATCTCGGCCGGGAAGTCCGGCAGCGTCGAGATGTCGTTCCCGAGCAGCGCCGTCTCGGAGGTGAACTGCGAGCCCGTGAGCTGCATTCCGTCGCCGGAGTCGCCCGCGAAGCGGACGATCACCTGAGACAGCTGCTCAACCGGCTTGGTCAAAACCCCTCTTCATAGAGGTATAGCGGATCCCTCGGGGGTTGACAGCCTCTCCGGCTCAGGCTTCGGCGAGGAGCGCGTCCAGGTCGAGGGGCCGCGTGAACATCGTCGGCTTGCCATCCCCGTCTCGGGGCCACTCCTCGCGGGGCTTGTCGGCGTAGAGCTCGACGCCGTTGCCGTCCGGATCGCGGAGGTAGAGCGCGATCGAGACGCCGTGGTCGCTCGCGCCGTCGAGGCGGATGCCGGCCTCGAGCACGCGGCGCAACGCGTCGGCGAGCGTCTTGCGGTCGGGGTAGCGAATGGCGGTGTGGTAGAGGCCGGTCGAGCCACGGGGCGGCGGCCCGGCGCCGCGCGACTCCCACGTGTTCAGCCCGATGTGGTGGTGGTAGCCGCCGGCCGAGATGAACGCGGCCTCGTCGCCGTGGCGCTGGAACACCTCGAAGCCGAGCACGCCGGAGTAGAAGTCGAGCGCGCGATCGAGGTCGGAGACCTTGAGGTGGATGTGCCCGATGTCGACACGCGGATCGATCGCCACACCGCCACGATATCGGGCAGCACGATCGGTAGGGTCCTCGCGGATGCGGATTCGCTGGTTCGGACAGTCGGCTTTTCTGCTCACGGGCCGGAACGGAAGCCGTGTGTTTATCGACCCGTTCTCCGAGTTTCCGGCGGAGATGCTCGCCGCGCGGCGAGAGCAGATGCCGGACTTCCGCTTCGACTACGCGCCGATCGAAGGCGTCGAGGCGGATCTCCTGCTCGTCACGCACGAGCACTTCGACCATGCAGGCGTCGACGCCATCGGCGGCGAGCCGCACGTCGTCCGCTCGACCGCGGGCAGCTTCGAGACGCCGCTGGGCCCCGTCGTCGCCGTCGCATCCGAGCACGACGCGGTGGCCGGCACGCAGCGCGGCCCGAACGCGATCATGGTGTTCGCGCTCGACGGGCTCCGCGTCGCCCACTTCGGCGACTTCGGCCAGACGGAGCTGCGCGATGCACAGCGCGAGGCGATCGGCGACGTGGACGTGCTCATCCTCCCCGTCGGAGGCGGCCCGACCGTCGGCGGCGAGCAGGCAGCCGCCGTCGTGCGCGCGCTGCGCGCGCGCCTCGTCGTCGCGAGCCACTACGGCAACGAGGCCGTGAGCTTCCTCGGCGGCCCGGAGCCGTTTCTCGACGCGCTCCCGGAGGGCCGGGTCGAACGGCTCGACGCGAGCGAGGCAGACGCGGAGCCGCTGCTCGGCGAGCCCGGCGCGCCGGTCGTCGTGCTGTTCAAGGCGCCGCTGGCATAGCCGTCACCCCTCGGTGTGCTTGAGCGTCGACTCCTTGTCCTGGGCGTCGTGCAGCGAGAGCGCGCCGGAGCAGACCTCGCCGTTGAGCTGGTTCTCGATCTGGTCGACCGCGGCGGCGCGCGGGTAGGGCTCGGGCCAGAGGTTGCGCGGGTCGGTCGGGTCGCCGCCGAGCTCGAGGCTGATCAGATGATCCTCCTGGTAGTCGGAGAGCGAGCCCGTCTCGCCGTAGACCGCCATCTGCTCGCGCTTCAGCTCGTTCGTGTACTCGACGGGCGGCCGGATCGTCGCCGTCCAACCGCGCTTGCAGACGGTCGAGCGGATGTTCGCCTGCGTCACCGCAGGGTTGAGGACGCCCGGCGTGCGCACCGGATCGGCGAGCACCGCGTTCGCACCCGCGCCGCGACTCCTCGTCTGCTCGAGCCGGAACGCGAGCGCGCCGACCGCCACGACGAGCGCCGCCGCGGCAAGCAGACGCGGCACCGAGAGCAACGTTGTCACCACTGACAACGTAGCGGCGGACGGCCCTCCCTACAAGACGCTCTTGGAGCCACGGCCCCGCGGGCCGACGACCGCGAGCGCCCCGGCGAGGCCCCACACGCAGTACGCGACCCACGGGTCGCCGATCACGTCCGTCTGGATCGCGAGCACGAGCACGGCCGCGAACGCGGCCGCGAGCCCCGCCGCCCAGCGGTCGTCCCGCCCGGCGCGCACGAGGCCTACGAGCAGCGCCAGCCCCCAGGCCGTCCAGAGCACCGCGCCGAGCACGCCCAGCTCGACGCCGAGCTCGGTGTAGTTCGACTCGCCGGCCTTCAGCGGCGTGCCGGTTCGCGAGGCCGTTTGCCCGACGTTGCCGAGCCCGTAGCCCTGCGGGTGGTGGATCATCGTGTGCAGGCCGGCCTTGAGGCTCGCCCAGTGCTCGTGCAGCGACGGCTCGCTCGCGCTCGTCGCGCTGAACGTCGCCGTCGTCTGCTGCGCGTGCGCGAGCCGGTGCTGGTAGACGAGGTCGGCCGGCGTGAACCTCCCGGTCGGCCCGATCCTCGGGAAGACGTGCGCCCAGCCGACGGCGACGGCGACGACGAGCACGGCGGCGAGGGCGGCGACCCGGCTACGGCGCAGCGCGGCGAGCACGAGCAGGCCCAGCGCGAGCGCGAGCAGCGACGAGCGCGAGAACGTCCAGAGCAGGCCGGCCGCCGCCACGACCGCGAGCACGACGACGACCTTGCGTACCCGTAGTGCCGCCGCGGCGACGAGCAGCGCGACGACGAACAGGTAGCCGCTCGCGAGCGGGCTGAGGAACGTCGAGACGAGGCGGCGCAGGAACGGCTTGTCGCCGCCGACGTTGTAGATGAAGTTCTCGGGGAGGCCGTACGTCGCGCCGCCGGGCTCCAGTCGCAGGCCCGTGCCGTGGTAGTCGTAGCCGAGCTGCCGGTGGAAGTAGTCGATCACGCTGCTCGTCCGCCACCAGCCGATCGAGACCGCGTACACGTCGACGAGCCCGAGCGCGGCCACGAAGCCCGCGGTGCCGAGCAGCGTCCAGGCGAGCCTCCGCAGGTCGTCCCGCCCCAGCCGCAGCGAGCGGCCGAGGAAGTAGGCCCCGACCGGCACGATGTCGTGGCGGAGCGCGAGCGCGACCGCGTGGGTACCGGCCGCCCCGTCGAGCGCCGACTGCGGCACGAGCGCGTACGCGACGGCGAGGAGGCCGAACGCGAGCGCGAGCCAGTCCGCTGCGCCCGGCCGGAACGGCAACCGGCGGGCACGGGCGGCGTCCCGGAGCACACGCACGAGCGCGACCGCGAGCAGGAGCTCCTTCCACGCCGCGATCGCCGTCAGCGTCGTCCCGCGCACGCCGGCGCCGTAGAGCGCCGCCATCACGGCGTTGTGGAGCGCGAGCCCGACGAGAAAGAGGTAGAGCGAAACGGCCGGCCGCCGCCAGACGACGGCTGCCGCGGCGGCGAGGAGCAGCGCGTAGAGAGCGAGCTCGACGACCGTCACGGCGCGAGGGTACAGCGGGCGGAGGCCGAAAGCCTCCGCCCGCTGTCCGCCAGGGCTAGCCTGGCCCCCAGGGCTCGGCGCCGAGCGCCATCGCGAGCACCGTCAGCACGAGCACGAGCAGGACGAGCCTCGCGTAGAGTGCGTAGCGGGACATCTGCTTCCTCCTTCGTCGTTGCTCCGTCACCCGATCGGGTGACGGATCCCAGACGAATGGTAGGAAGGGGTCAGGATGACCCCAGTCAAAAATCGATCGAGTGATTGACGAACTCATGACAACCCGGCAGAATGAGGGACAGATGAACCCCGACCTCCCGCCAGCCGCAGGCGAGACGATCGGGCAGCGACTCAAGCGCCTGCGGCTGGAGCGAGGCTTCTCGCAGCGCGAGCTCGCTGCTCCCGGCGTCTCCTATGCCTATATCTCCCGCATCGAGGCGGGATCCCGCCAACCGTCCGTCAAGGCGCTGCGGCGGCTCGCGGCCAAGCTCGGCGTCACCGCCGGCTATCTCGAGACGGGCTCCGACCTCGATGCGGCGGCAGACCGCGAGCTGCGCCTGAGCGACCTCGAGCTGGCGATCCGGCTCGGCGAGCCGGGCGGCACCGAGGCACCCCTCCGCGAGCTCGTCGGCGAGGCAACCGGCGCCGGCGACCGCCCCTCGGCGCTGCGGGCGCTCGTGGCCCTGGCCGCCCTCGTCTACGACCGCGGCGATTTCGCCGAGGCGGTGTCGCTGCTCGAGGCGGCGCTGGCCGACGAGCCGTTCGCGCCGGTCGAGCTCGCCGAGGTCTACTCGCAGCTCGCACGCGCATATGTCTCCGCCGGCCGCACGCAAGCCGCGGTCGACCTGTTCGAGCGCTGTCTCGACGAAGTCTCCGACTCCGGGGACACGTCGCTCGAGGCGCGCTACGCAACGCTTCTGAGCTACGCGCTCAGCGATATGGGCGAGCTCGGCCGTGCCGAGCAGGCCGTGCGCCGTGCGCTCGACCTCACGCAGGACACGCAGGATCCGTACACCCGCGTGCGCCTGTACTGGTCGATGGCGCGCCTCGCCCACGCGGAAGGAAAAGCGGCCCTCGCGCTGACGAACGTGCGCAAGGCGATCGCGCTCCTCCAGGCGACCGACGACACGCTGCACCTCGCGCGTGCGCATGTCCTCGCCGCGAGCATCACGCTCTCTCGCGACGACGCCGACGAGGCCACGCGGCATCTCGACCTCGCCGAGCAGCTGTTCGGCGCGTCCGCCGTGTCGCCCGACCGCGTCGAGATCGCCATCCGCCGTTCGCGCGTCGCGTTCCTGCGCGGCCAGGCCGAACGGGCGATCACCCTGGCACGCTCCGCGCTCGAGTTGATCGGCGACGGGAGTCCGGTCGACGAGGGACTCGCCTTCGCCGCGCTCGGCGACGCGCTGGGGCTCGCCGACGAGCGGCCCGGCGCCGGCGAGGCCTACCGACGTGCCGTCGACCTGCTCGAGACGCAGGGCTACTGGCGCGACGCCGCGCACGCGGCCCGCAGCTGGGGCAGGCTGCTCCGGCGGAGCGGCGACGAGGCGCAGGCGCTCGACGTGCTCGAACGCGCGGCCGAGCTCGGCATGCGCGCAGCGCCTGCCGAGGCGCATATCTCCGAACGTTGATCGGCGAGGCTGCGGTCGCCCCGTGCGGCCCGTACTCGCTCGCACTGTCCGCCCGCTTCGCGGGCGACGCCACGCGAACGTTCCGCGACGGGGTGCTGACGCAGGCGCTCGCGGTCGACGGCCGGATCGAGCTCGCACGCGCGCGCCAGGCCCCGGACGGAACCGTGACGATCCGTGCGGAGTCGGAGGCGGGCGCCGCGCAGCTGCGCTGGCTGCTCGCACTCGACGACGATCACGCCGCGTTTCTCGCGCAGGTGCGCGACGATCCGCTGCTCGGCCGGGCGTCACGCGAGCTGCGCGGGCTGCGGCCGGTGCGGGTGGCGACGGTCGCGCACGCGCTCCTGCGCGCATTCTGCGGCCAGCTCGTCGAGTCGAAGGTGGCGCGACGCCACGAGCAGACGATCGTGCGCGCGATCTCCCGCGCCGGCGCCGAGCGGCTCCATGCGTCGCCGACGAGCACCGAGCTCGGCTCGCTTGCGCCCGCGCGGTTGCGCGCGCTCGGACTCCACGCGGGACGCGCGGCCGCGCTCGTGCGGGTCTGCCGCTCGCTCGAGCTCGAGCGTCTGCGCGACCTGCCGACGGCAGCGGTGGCGAGCCGCCTCGAGCGCGAACGCGGGCTCGGCCCCTGGTCGGTCGGCGTCGTCTGCCTCGAGGGGCTGGGCCGGACGGACTACGGGCTCGTCGGCGACCTCGGCCTGATCAAGCTCCTGCGTGCGATGCGCGGACGGCCGGTCGAGGCGCACGAGACGGCGGCGCTGCTCGCCCCGTACGGGGAATGGGCCGGCCTCGCGAGCGTGTACCTGCTCGCCGGCCACCGCCGCGGCCTCGTCCCGGTCGGCACGGCCCGAGCGGCGTAGCTGGCAGACTCGGCGTGTGGCCGGGCGTGAGATCGAGATCGTCGTCGTCGACGACGCGGATGCGGCTGCGCAGCGTGCCGCCGAACGGCTCGCCAAAGCGGCGCGCGCCGGCGGTCACCTCGTGCTCACGGGGGGCTCGACGCCCCGTCGCGCGTACGAGCTGGCGGCGGAGCTCGAGCCGGACTGGAGCCGCGTCGAGGTCTGGTGGGGGGACGAGCGCTGCGTGCCGCCCGACGACGACCGCTCGAACTACGCGATGGCGAAAGCCGCGCTGCTCGACCGGCTCGCCGTACCGCCGGCCGCCGTGCACCGCATGGAGGGCGAGCTGGGACGCGACGAGGGCGCGGCGGCATACGAGCGGGAGCTCGGCTCGCTCGAGCGCTTCGACCTCGTCCTGCTCGGGCTCGGCCCGGACGGACATGTCGCCTCGCTCTACCCCGAGCAGCCGACGCTCGACGAGACCGAGCGGCGCGCGATCGGCGCCGAGGCGCACCTCCAGCCGTTCGTCGACCGGATCACGCTGACGCTGCCGCCACTGTGCGCCGCGCGCGCGGTGCTGTTCCTCGTTGCCGGCGCGGACAAGGCCGACGCGGCGGTGCGCGCGTTCGCCGGCGAGCCGTCGCACGCGACGCCCGGCAGCCTCGTACGCGCCGCGCAGGGGACGACGACGGCGCTGGTCGACGCCGCTGCAGCGGCGCTGCTCTAGCGAGCAACCGCGGACGGAAGCCGCTCGGAGGCCGGCAGCTCGGCGGCGAGCCCGCGCGCCGCGGCGAGCCGCTGGAGCGCGAGCACCGTGTCGGCGACGGCGACGTCCTCGAGGAACTCCTCGCGCGTCTCGAACGAACGGAGCACATCCGCGACTGCGGCTCCATAGGCGGCAACGTCGCCGACGGCGAGACCGGACAGCGCGGCGGCGACGTCGCGTGGGAAGCCGTCCAGGTCGCGCAACGTCGCCGTGACCTCGACCGCCTCCGCGTCGCGTCCGAGCACGAGCAGAGCGAGCGCGGCGGCGTAGCGCCCGATCGGAGAGGCTGCCGCGGCGGCCCCGGCGGCGAGCGGCCACCGCGCCGGCCCGGTCGCGTCTTCGCCGGCAACGAGCAGTGCCTTGAGGGCGCCGATCGGCCGGCCCCACGAGTCGGGCGGCGCCTCCTGCCAGCTCTCGCGGTACCGCGCTGCCGCCCGGCGCAGCCAGCCGGCCGCCTCGTCCTGCCGGCCGGCCATCAGCAGGCAGAGCCCCGTCGCCCAGGCCGCGTTGCCCATACGCGTCAGCTGGCGCTGGCGCTGGTCCACGTCGTCGAGCTCGCCCACACGGGCCTCGCCGTCGCGATAGCGCGCGGTCGCAGCCTCGGCCTGCTCCGCCCAGTCCACGACGGCAGTATCCCCGCCGGCGCGGCGCTATCGTTGCCCGACGATGCGAGAGCTGCACGAGGTGTTCTTCGTCGACGGCGTCCGGACGGCGTTCGGCAAGGCCGGCCCGAAGGGGCAGTTCTGGCGTACGAGGGCCGACGACATGGGCGTGAAGGTCGTGCGCGAGCTGCTGCGCCGCAACCCCGAGATCCCGCCGGAGCGAGTCGGCGACGTCGTCTTCGCCGCGACGGCTCAGGTGGGCGACCAGGGCCTGACGCTCGGCCGCGACGTCGGCCTGCTCGCCGGCCTCCCCGAAACCGTGCCCGGCTTCGCCGTCGACCGCATGTGCGCCGGGGCGCTGACGGCCGTGACCGCCGCCGCGGGCGAGATCGCCTTCGGGGCCGCGGACGTCGCGATCGCGGGCGGTGTCGAGCACATGGGCCACCACCCGATGGGCGCCGACGTCGACTTCAACCCGCGCTTCGTCGCCGAGCGGCTGCTCGACGAGTCGGCGGCGGTGATGGGCCAGACGGCCGAGAATCTCCACGACCGCTTCCCGGCGATCACGAAGGAGCGCGCCGACGCGTTCGCGCTCGCCTCGCAGCAGAAAGCAGCCGCGGCGTGGGAGAACGGCGTGATGCGCGAGACGGTCGTGCCGATGGCCGTCTTCTCGGACGACGGCTGGCGGGTGGCCGACCGCGACGAGTTCCTGCGGCCGGACACGTCGCTGGAAGGGCTCGCAGCCCTGAAACCGGCGTTCCGCGCCGGCGGCCGCGTCACCGCCGGCAACTCCGCCGGGCTCACGGACGGCGCGACGGCCGCGTTCCTCGCCTCCGAGCAGGCGAGCGGCGAGCTCGGCCTGACGCCGAAGCTTCGCCTCGTCGGGTTTGCCTACGCAGGAGTCGAGCCCCACCTGATGGGCTACGGCCCCGTGCCGGCGACGCGGCGCGTGCTCGCGCAGGCGGGCGTCACACTCGCCGAGATCGATCTCTTCGAGCTGAACGAGCCGTTCGCGGTGCAGGTGCTGACGTGGTGCGACGAGCTCGGCATACCCGCCGACGACCCGCGGCTCAACCCGTACGGCGGCGCGATCGCGTGCGGTCATCCGCTCGCAGCCACCGGCGTGCGGCTCGTCGCTCAGCTCGCGTACGGGCTGCGCGAGCGCGGCGGCCGCTACGGACTGACCGCGCTCTGCATCGGCATGGGCATGGGGGCAGCGCTTCTCTGGGAGAACGTCCAGTGAACGACACCGTCTTCAAGCTGAATCGCGTCGAGTCGCGCGTCGGACCGATCGCACTCGTCACGATCGACAACGGCGAGGACTACACGAAGCCGACGACGCTCGGCCGCTCGGCGTTCACGTCCGCCGTCGAGCTGCTCGAGCGGCTGGACGGCGGCGGCTGGGCGGCGATGGTCCTCACCGGCAAGCCGTTCGTGTTCTGCGTCGGCGCGGACATCGACGAGTTCGCGCGCGTGCATTCGACCGAGGAGGCGGTCGACGGCGCGCGGGCGGGTCACGCCCTGTTCGCGTGCATCCGCGAGCTGCCGTTCCCGACGGTGGCGGCCATCAACGGCGCCTGCCTCGGCGGCGGGCTGGAGCTCGCGCTGCACTGCGATGCGCGCACGATCGCGTCGAGCGTCCGCCACTTCGGCTTTCCCGAGGTGTTCCTCTCGATCATTCCCGCCTGGGGCGGGACGCAGCTCGCGCCGAAGCTCGCCGGGCCGGCCGCAGCCGTGAAGCTGATCGTGTCGAACCCGCTGCGCCAGAACACGCTGCTGTCGGCGTCCGACGCGGTCGAGCTCGGCCTCGCCGACCGCCTGCTCGACCCGGTCGAGTTCGTCGACGAGTCGATCGCGTACGCGGTCGAGCTCGTCGAAGCGGGAGGGATCGAACGTGCAGCGCCCGACTGGTCGGAGCTCGAGACGATCCTGCGCAAGGCGCGTTCGCGCGTCGACGACGCCGTGCACGGGGCGACGCGCGCGCCGTACGTCGCACTCGACCTGATCGCGGGCGCGAAGGACTGGACGCTCGAGCAGGGCTATGCCGCGGAGGAGGCGGCGATGGGCGGACTCCTCGTCAGCCCGCAGGCGCAGGCGTCCGCATATGCGTTCACCGTCGTCGAGCGTCGCGCGAAGAAGGGCACCGGCGTGCCCGACGTCCAGCCACGGAAGGTGCAGAAGGTCGGCATCGTCGGCGCCGGGTTGATGGCGACGCAGCTCGCGACCCTCTTCCTGCGCCGGCTCGAGGTGCCGGTCGTGCTGCGCGATCTCGAGCAGGAGCGCGTCGACACGGCGCTCGCAACGATCCGCGACGAGGTCGGCGCGAGGAAGCCGTTCCTCGCCACGCTCGTCGACGGCGGCACGGGCTGGGAGCAGTTCGCAGGCTGCGACCTCGTGCTCGAGGCGGTGTTCGAGGAGCTCGCCGTGAAGCAGGCGGTGTTCGGCGAGGTGCGCAAGGTCGCGCCCGAGGCCCTGCTCGTCACCAACACGTCGTCGCTCTCCGTCGAGGAGATGGGCGCCGACGTCGGGCTTCATTTCTTCAACCCTGTCGCGGTGTTGCCGCTCGTCGAGATCGTGCGCACGGCGCAGACGACCGACGAGCAGCTCGCGACCGCATGGGACGTCGTCAAGAGGCTGCGCAAGCGCGGCGTGCTCGTGCAGGATGCGCCCGCCTTCGTCGTCAACCGCGTCCTCACGCGGCTCACGACCGTGCTGATGGACGCGCTCGAGAACGGCAACACGATCGAGGAGACGGACGAGGCGATCCTCTCGCTCGGACTGCCGATGGCACCCTCGGTGCTGTTGCAGATGGTCGGGCCGCGCGTCGCCAACCACGTGCTCGCGACGCTGCACAACGCGTATCCCGATCGCTTTCCGCTCTCGCCGACGCTCGCGAACTACGCCGACGGCAAGGACGAGATCGTCCTCCGCGGCGACGCGCGGCGCACCGTGGAGCAGATTCGCAAGGACGCGCTCGAGGCCGTCGCGGACGAGGTGCGCCACCTGCTCGACGAGGGCGTCGTCGCGGCCGCGGCCGACGTCGACGCGTGCCTGATCCTCGGCGCCGGCTACCCGTTCTTCCTCGGCGGGATCACGAAGCACCTCGACCAGACGGGCATCTCCGAACGGCTCTTCGGCTCGACCCTCGCCGAGTACGGCAAGATGACGGTGTCGTGAACGACAACTGGCGCATCCGCATCGACGTCGGCGACGAGCACGCCGGCGGGTTGATCGACCGCCTCGGCCTCGAGCTGGGGGCGGCTGCCCGCGAGCTCGCGCAGGAGCTCGAGCAGCGCCGTCTCGCCGTCTCGCGCGACGGTGACGAGATCTTCGTCTACGCGGGCTCGCGCGCCGAGGCCGAGCAGGCGCTCGCCGTGGTCCAGGCCGAGCTGACCGAGGCCGGAGTCGAGGCGCGCACGAGCAGCGTCGAGCACTGGCTCGCAGGCGAGGAACGCTGGGACGACGAGCCGCGCGGCGAGACGTGGGAGGACGAGGAGGTCGACCACGGCCACGCGCCCTGGGAGGTCAGGGTCAGCCGCAGCTCCCATCACGAGGCGGAGACGCTCGCCGACCAGCTCGAGCAGGAGGGCTACAAGCCCGTGCGGCGCTGGCACTACCTGATCGTCGGCACCGATTCGAAAGAGGACGCCGACGCGCTCGCAGCCCGCGTGCACGGCGCGGTCGAGCCCGGCGGGGCGCTCGTCTACGAGACGATGCCCGGGAATCCCTTCGCGGTGTTCGGCGGCCTGGGCTCGATTTGACGCCTCCCCCGCCGGGGGAGCTATGCTTCGTTCGCGCGGCTCGCCCAGGGGATTCGTACGGGACTCATCGAGCCAGCGCGCCTCTCAGGTTTGCAGCACACGGATGTGCTGCAGTACATGCCGGAAGCCATTCACCAGCCGACGATTGTCTCGGAGGCGACGGACCCGTTGGCCGCCGCCGCGGTCCACGCAGAAGCGTGGGCGGGCGAGCCATTCCTTCGTAGCGGCGAAGAGCCCGCTCAGGCACTCGCGCCGGGCACGGCACGCCGCCGCGCCCTCGATGACGCCACGGCGGAGATCGAGGCCGGCCGGAAGAGCCCGAGCCCGCAGTGGAAGGTGCACTACGGGCTGATGCTCGGCCTCGAGCGCGTCCTCGCCGCTCCCGAGCCGCGCACCGCCTCCGGCACCGCGCTCCGCCGCCATCAGATCGACGCGCTCGCAGGGATGCTCACCGAGCTGATCGCCGCGAGCCAGCGCAAGGACGAGAACGGGAACGGCTCGGCGCTCGCCGACGTCGACCTCGTGGAGCTCGACGAGGACGAGGAGGACGACGACGAGGACGAGCCGCTCGTCGCCGCCGGGGAAGACGAGGACGACGACGAGGAGCTTGCGCCGGCGCAGGACCCCGGCGCCGCCCGCCGCTACCGCTTCCGCCACCCCACCGCGTCGGGCAAGACGATCGCCGCCGCCGGCTTCGTCGAGGCGGCGCGCACGCTCGGGGTGCTGATCCTCACGCACCGCCGCCTACTCGTCTCGCAGTTCGAGCGCGACCTGACGACGGAGGGCTACGGCGGCCGCTTCACCGCCGCCATCGACCAGGGCAAGGAGCCGTTGCGCGGCGACCCGCTCACGATCCAGACGTACGCGTGGTTCGCACGTCACGTCGACACGATCAGCCGCAGTGCGTACCAGCTCGTGATCTGCGACGAGGCGCACACCGCCCTCGGCGAGAAGACCTCGGCGGCGATCCGCTCGTTCCCGGAGCCGGTGTACATCGGGATGACGGCGACGGAGCAGCTGATCGCGAAGCAGGTCTCGGACGTCTTCCCGGCCTCCGTCGACGACCTGCCGCTGCAGGACGCCGCCCGGCGCGGCCTGATCGCGCCGCTGCGCTGCCTGCGTGTGCCGCCCGTCGCCGCGATCAACTCGGTGCCGATCGTCGGCGGCGACTTCGATCAGGAGATCCTTGCGAAGACACTCGACCACCAGGCGCTGAACCAGGCCGCTGCCAGTCTCTACCGCGATCGCTTCGACAACACGCCGGGGATCGTCTACGCGGCCGGCGTCGACCACGCGTACAACCTCGCGCAGGAGTTCCGCGCGACGGGGATCAAGGCGGAAGCGGTGTCCGGCCGCACGCCACCGGTGCGCCTCGCCGAGACGCTCGCCGCCTACGAGCGCGGCGAGATCAACGTGCTGATCAACGCGCAACTGCTCGCCGAAGGCTGGAATTCGCCGCGCGCGACCGTGTGCATGCATCTCGCGCCGACGGCGTCGAAGCGCGTGTACCAGCAGCGCGTCGGCCGCATCATGCGCATGCACCCACGCAAGGAGGCCGGCATCGTCGTCGATTTCGTGCCGAAGGGCGCGACGCACAACGAGCGTGTCGTCTCGCTGCACTCGCTGCTCGACGCGGACTTCTACCGCGAAGGCGCCCGTGTCACGCCGGCGCCGCGCCGCCGCTCGCAGCGCCGCGCACGCCGCCGCCTGACGCCGGCGCCGTGGCTCGTTCCGGTCACACCGGACGTGCGCCGGCGGATCGCCGTGATCCAGCGCGAGTGGCAGCGCGTCGACCCGCGTTTCCTCGACGACGAGGAGCAGCGCTACTGGGCAACGATCGCCGGCCGCCAGATCCGCTTCGACGAGCGCGCATCCTTCGTGCAGAAGCTCACCGAGGGCCGCGCGAGCAAGGGCGCGCTCGAGCAGTTCCTCGCGACGTGCGCCGCCGAGAACCCGAACCGCAGGCTCCGGACGATGGCACTGCAGGACCGCGTGTCGATGCGCGTCGAGCGCGCCGACTTCGACGACCTCGTCACGCTCATCTCGCAGGCGCCGACGTGGGAGAAGGAGCGGCTCGTGGGGATCCGGATCCTGTTGCGCGCGATCGCAGACGGGAAGCCGGACGCGCCCGACCAGATCCTCGTGCGCTGGACATGGAAGCTCGCGCGCGCGACGCGGAAGGTGCAGGACCGCCGCGCGTCGAGCGAGTACCCCGAGGCGAAGCGACTCCTCGGCGCGCTCGCAAACTCGCGCGGGCACCGGCACGAGGAGAACGCGGCGAAGCTCGTGCGCACCTCGCTCGAGCAGCCGGTCCAGGTCGGAGCGGCACTGCTCGCGTCCGCTGAGGGCTACACGCCGCGCGCGACGAAGCTGATCGACGAGGCGCGGGAGCAGCTCGGAACGCCGCAGGAAGTCGCGCTCGCGCTCTCCGAGAACCTGCCCGCACCGAAGCAGCAGGCGAGCCGCAACCGTCGTCGGCGGCGGCGGAAGAAGAAGGGTGCAGCAGGGGTCGAGGGAGCGGTGGCGACGACGACGGAGCAGCACCAGAACGGCGCGGCGCCGACCGCAGGCGAAGGCGATGCAGCTCCCGAAGCGGCAGCCGACGGCGCCACCAAGGCCCGCCGCAACCGGCGACGGCGCAAGCCGCGTGCGGCGACGAACGGGTCAGGCGAGGCGACCGTCGCGGTCGAGGCACGCGAGATCCCGCCCGCGCCCGATGCCGCCGAAGTACCTCTGATCTAGCTAAGAGGCTGGGCCCGCAGGCCCGGCGCCGCTCTCGTCTTCCTCGTCGCGCTCGCGCAGGTAGCGCGTCAGCTCGGCCGCGAGGGTGTCGCCCGAAGGCAGGTCGTCGGCGACCTCGAGCATGTCGACGCGACGCTCGAGCTCCTCGACATACGTCGCGGTCTCGGCATCGGTGGACACGGCCTCGCTCACCTGCTCGCTGTACTCCTCCGACGCCTGCTCGAGCTCGGCGACGTCGATGTCGATGCGCAGCAGCTCGCCGAAGCGGCGCACGAGCGCGAGCGCGGCGCGCGGGCTCGGCGCGAGCGAGACGTAGTGCGGCACGGCTGCCCACAGGCTGACCGAGGGAATGTCGGCCCGGCGGCAGGCGTCGTGAACGACGCCGACGATGCCTGTGGGCCCTTCGTAGCGAGACGGCTCGAGCCCGAGCTTCTCGACAAGCGCCGGATCCGTCGCGGCCCCGGTCACGGGCGCGGGACGCGTGTGCGGGACGTCGGCGAGCAGCGAGCCGAAGGTGACGAGCAACTCGACCTCGAGCTCCTTTGCAAGCTCGAGCACGAGCCCCGAGAAGGTCTCCCAGCGGAGATTCGGCTCGACGCCGAGCAGGACGACGGCATCGCGATCGGCGCCGGGGATCTCCGCGTGGAAGAACGCGTTCTCCGGCCAGTCGAGCTGACGCGTGACGCCGTCGACGAGCGACACGTGCGGTCGCGTCGCCTGAAAGTCGTAGAAGCCCTCCGGCTCGATCTCGGCGAAGCGCGTCGCCTGCCACTGCTTTGCGAGATAGGCGCCGCCGAGCGAGGCGCCCTGCCCGCCGTCGTTCCAGCCCCGGAACGCCGCCACGAGCACCGGCCGCCGCAAACTCGGCTGAAACGAGACACTGAGCTCCGCCATCGACTCATGGTAGCCGTGAGAAGTGCTGCAGCTTCGCTTCGCTCCGCCTGAAACGCTGCGCGTTTCAGGCGGGGGAATGTTGGGCTTCGCGGAGCGGACGCCGGCGGAGCCGGCGTCCTTTTGGCCTGGCGGAGGGCCATCGGGTTGTGCGGGCGCGGCCGGTGGTGGCTTCGCCATCCCCGTCCGCGTGGATCCGCCTCCGCCTAACGCGCCAAAGGCCGCGTTAGCCTCCGGCCAGGACCGTCCGGCGAGCGACGGCTTCAAACCTTCTCCGATGCAAACGGTCCAGGGCCGGAGCGAACGCGGGGCTCTTGCCGCGTTCGTGCAAGCCGGACGCTCGCGCGTGGAGATGGCAAAGCCACCACCACGCGCGCCACGGCCCCCCCCGGCGTCAGCCCAAGAGCCCGCCGGCTCCGCCGACGGGCGCTCCGCGAAGCGGTACATAGCCCCCGCCTGAAACGCGCAGCGTTTCAGGCGGAAAGCGGGCGCCAGAGTCGCGCCACGAGGCCGACCGTCCAGCCGAAGAGCGCCGCGGCGACGGCGACGTGGAGGACGACCACCCACCAGGGAACGGTGCCGTAGGTGCGGTATTGGAGCTCGCCGAGCGCCATCTGCGCGAGCAGGATCCCGAGCAGCCCCGCGCAGCCGCGAAGCAGCCAGGGGAAGCGTTCGCGGCGCGTCCACGCCCAGCCCGCGAGGGCCAAGAAGACGATCCCGAAGGCGGCGACGGCGCGCACGTGCAGCCAGACCGCGGGATAGAACGTGCCGAGGCGGGACACGACGGTCGACCCGGAGCTGCCCGGGAACCGGCCCGCCGCGGTCGCGAGCGTCCCGGTGACGACGAGCACGACCGCCGCCGCTAGCAGCACAGCTCCGGCCGAGCGTGCGGGCGCAGGCAGCGCCGAGCCACCGCCGCGCACGAGCCTCGCCGCCTCGAGCAGGACGAGCACTCCCAGGCCGAGGACGGTGAGCGAAAGCAGCAGGTGCGAGATCACGAGATACGGATTGAGGTCGTAATAGACGGTGACCGCGCCGAGCGGCGCCTGGCCGAGCGTGCCGGCGAAGACACCCGTCGCGAGCACCTTCCCGCGCCGCCCGAGCCCGCGCGTCCGCCACGCCGCGATGCCGAGCACGAGCGTGGACAGCACGGTGAAGAACGAGACGACCCGGTTCGAGAACTCGATGTCCGAGTGGTAACCCTTGGGCAGCGCGCGCGTGCTCTCGCAGGTGGGCCAGTGCGGACAGCCGAGGCCCGAGCCGGTCAGCCGTACCGTCGCGCCGGTAGCGACGATGAGGACGAGCATCGCCACCGTGGCGAGCGCGATCCGACGGAAGGCAGCGGGCGAGAGCGTGAGCGCCCGCCACCGCGGCAGCGCAGCCGGAGCCGACTCGACGTGCACGGAGCCGAGTGTAGACCGGAATCCACGTGCAGGCGGCACTGTGTTAATCTGACGTTGACGTAAGAATGAGTTTCCTCCGCGACCGCCGACACAGCGAGCACTTCAAATGGTGGGTGCTTTCGTGCACCAGCCTGGGAATGCTGCTCGCGACCGTGAACTCGGGCACGCTGATCATCGCGCTGCCCGACCTCGAGCGGAGCTTGCACACGTCGCTGCTCCAGCTCGTCTGGGTGATCCTCGTCTACATGATCGTCTCGACGGTGCTCGTGCTCACCGCCGGACGGCTGTCGGATCTGTTCGGCCGGAAGAACGCGTACGTGCTCGGCTTCGTGCTCTTCTCCGCCGCGTCGCTCGGAGCGGGCTTCTCCGGCAGCGGCACGCAGCTGATCCTCTGGCGCGTCCTCCAGGGCGTCGGCGGCGCGTTCCTGTTCGCGAACGCGGTCGCGCTCGTCACCGACGTCTTCCCGAAGGCGCAACTGGGACTCGCGATGGGCACGAACACGATGGTGGCGGCGATCGGCTTCGTGATCGGGCCGGTGCTCGGCGGTGCGCTCGTCGCCGTCGGCTGGCCGTGGGTGTTCTGGTTCAACGTCCCGCTCGGCCTGCTCGGCTGCGTCTGGGCGTTCCTCGTCCTGCACGAGGTGTCCGGGCGAAACGAGGAGCGCGGACTCGATCTCGGAGGTACGGCGACATACGTCGTCGGCCTCACCGGGCTCGTGCTCGCACTTTCGAAGGGCGGCCTCTCGGGGTGGAGCGGGCCGCTCGTGATCGGCGGCTTCGCCGCCGCCGTGGTGCTGCTGCCGCTCTTCGTCCTGATCGAGCGCCGCGGCCGCTCGCCGATGCTCGACCTCAGCCTGTTCGAGAACCGATTGTTCAGCGCGGCGTCCGCGGCGGCCTTCATCGGCGGCCTGTCGCGCTTCGCGCTGATCTTTCTCTTCGTGTTCTACTTCCAGGGGCCGCAGGGCGCGTCGCCGATCCTCGCCGGCCTCGAGCTGTCGCCGATGGCGATCGGGCTTCTGATCGCCTCGCCGATCGCCGGAGTGATCGCCGACCGCCGCGGCTCGCGCGGGCTCGCGGCGCTCGGCATGCTCGTGACCGCGGCCGGCACCGCCGGCATGACGATGCTCGAGGCGCACACCGCGTACTGGTGGAGCGCGCTCTGGCTCGCCCTCGTCGGTATCGGCGGCGGCATGTTCAACAGCCCGAACACGGCGGCGATGATGGGCGTCGTCCCCATGCATCGGCGCGGGATCGCCGCCGGAGCGCGCGTGATGCTCCAGAACACGGGCGCCGTGATCTCGATCGCGTTCATCATGGCCGTGATCACGACCTCGGTCCCGTCGAGCGTGCTGTTCAAGATCTTCTCCGGGGTTGCGTCGGGGCTCTCGCCTGCGCAGCTCGACCCCTTCATCTCGCACATGCACCTCGCGCTGTGGGTGCTCGCGGCGATCTCGCTGCTCGGCGGCGCCGTGTCGCTGCTTCGCCCCGCCCATGTGCGGCTTGTCGCCGCGCCCGCGGAGGATCCCGCGTGAGCGCCGCGACCGGGCAGCGACTGTTGCGGATCGGCGAGCTCGCCGAGCGCAGCGGCGTGACACCGCGCACGGTGCGCTACTACGAGGAGATCGGGCTACTCGCGAGCGGCGAGCGACGCAAAGGATCGCATCGCCTCTATGACGAGGCCGACGTCGAGCGGGTACAGGAGCTCACGCGACTGCGGGACCTGCTGAACCTGTCGCTCGAAGACCTCAAGCAGCTCGTCGAGGCCGAGGAGGCGCGCGCCGTGCTCCGGCGCCGCTTCCAGGAGACCGACTCCGACACGGAGCGCCTGCGGATCGTCGAGGCGGCGCTCCCGCACGTCGACACGCAGCTCGAGCTCGTACGGCGCCGCCAGCAGGAGCTCGAAGGCCTCGAGGCCGAGCTCGTGACGAAGCGCAAGGCTCTGCTCGCGCGCAAGCGCCAACTCGCCGGCTGAAGGGGGGAAGACGGCGGCCGTAGCCGCCGCCTTCCGTGGGGAGAGGAGGGCGCTTCGAGGCACCCTCAGACGCCTTTTTCTCCATGCGCCGCGCTTGACCTTCTCGGCCGCCGACGTGTAGAGAGAGGATGTGAAACGCGCGGCCTTGATCACGGGCGGCTCGTCGGGCATCGGCCTGGCGATCGCGCGCATGCTGCGCGACGAGGGCTTCGAGCTCACGCTCGCGTCGCGCCGGCCGGAGAAGGTCGAGGCCGCTGCGGCCGAGCTCGGCGCGGCTGCCGTCGCGGCCGACGTGGCTGACGCGGAGGCGTGCGAGCGGCTCGTCGCCGAGCACCGCGACCGGTTCGGCCGGATCGACGTGCTCGTCAACTCCGCAGGCATCGGCATCGCCGGCCGCGTCGAGGATCTCTCGGTCAAGCAGTTCGACCTTCAGGTCGGCATCAACCTGCGCGGGCTCTTCCTCGTCACCCAGGCGGCGATCCCGCTCCTGCGCGAGTCGCGCGGGTTGATCGTCAATCTCGCCTCGATCGCCGGCACGATCCCGACGCCCGGCCTCGCCACGTACGGCGCGACGAAGGCGGCCGTGATCTCCCTTACGCGCTCGCTCAACGAGGAGCTGGACGCGGACGGCGTGCGCGCCGTCGCGATCTGCCCCGGCTTCGTCGACACGCCGATGGCTCAATGGTCGGGCCTGAAGGGCGAGGAGATGATCCAGCCGGAGGATTGCGCCGAGGTCGTGCGCATGTTGCTGCGCCTGAGCCCGCACGCGCGCGTCCCGCAGGTCGTGATCGAACGAATGGGCTCGACGAACGGGGACGTGCCGCTCAGCGGCGCGTGATGCTCTACCGGCCCGACGCGTTTGACTCGGGCCAGGAGACGTTGGACCACCGGCCCCGCCCAGCATCCGCCGACATGTCGCCGGACCGCGAGCCCTCAGATCCCGCCGCCGAAGGACACCCATCGCGCGCGGATCTGCGCGCGGCGGCGGCGGGATCGCGCAATCCCGCCGCTTACATGTAACCGCCGTCGTTCATGCCGCCGGTCTTCGTCGCGATGAAGACCCGCGCGACGATGATGGCGAGCAGCGATGCAGTGATCAACAGGGAGATGAGCCGCGCCTTATTCACAATGACACCTCCTCTCCTTCGTTAGAAGCGAACATCCTGGAGGGCCTCTGCCGCGGTGCGGTAGAGATGTGCTGCAAGCCGGTCGTCGCCGCGGCGAGCCGCGAGGTCGCCGCGGGCGACCCAGGCGCCGGCGCGGTGGCTCGCGGAGCCGAGCTGGTCGAAGCTCGCCTCGGCGGCGGCGAACGCCGCTTCGGCCTCGTCGAGGCGGTCCTGCTCCAGCAGGGCGCGCCCGAGAACGAGCTGCGCGGAGCCGGCCTCGTCGATGTAGTCCTCGTGGCCGTTGAGAAGCTGAAGCGCGTGCCGCGCCTGCTCCTCGGCCTGGCCGACGTTGCCGGTGCGGAGGTGAATCTGCGCGAGCGAGGACACGGCCTGCGCCGCGTCGGCGTCGCGGCCGGTGTCGAGCGCGATGCTGAACGCCTCCTTGAGGAGGACGATCGCCTCGTCGGTCTTGCCGAGCAGGAAGTTGAGGCCGCCGAGGTTATTCGTCAGCTGGCCGACGTGAACCTTGTCCGAAAGCTCCTCGTAGGCCGAGCGCGCCTTCTCGGCGTAGTTGCGGGCGAGCACCCAGTGGCCCTCGCGATCGGCGACGAGCGACGCCTGGAAGTACGCGGCGCCGATCGTGCGCGGGTCGTCCGCGTCCTCGGCGAGCTGAAGCGCACGCTCGATGTCCTCACGGGCGGCTTCGTAGTCGCGCTGGCGGCGCCAGCAGCGCGAGCGCCAGGCGAGGATGTTCGACCGGAGCGAGTCGCACGGCAGCCCGGAGCGCTCCGCCATGCCGAGCGCCTCGTTGAGCAGTGCGAGCGACGTCTGGGTGCTGTTCAGCTGATAGCGGCAGACGCCGAGCGCGTAGAGGATCTCCGCGCGCTCCAGATCGGAGAAGCTGCCGGCCTCGACGATCCCGCGCGCCTCGTTCAGCAGCTCGAACGCCTGGCGCAGGGCGCCGAGGCGCATCTGCGCCCGCCCGGCACCAAGCAGCGAGCGGGCCTCGAGCTCGGGCAGGCCCGTCGCGCGTGCCGCGGGGACGAGCGAGTCGTACTCGGCGGCGCCCTCGTCGTTCTGTCCTGCCTCGATCAGGGCCTCGGCGCGCGCGAGGGCGGCCTCGAGGCGCCCTCGCTCGTCGGTGGCGATGCCGTTGGCGAGGAAGCCGGGGTCGACGCCGAGCTGCGCGGCGAGCCACTCGACCGTCTCGCGGGTCGGCCGGGTCTTGCCGCGCTCGATCTGGGAGACGTACTCCTTCGAGAAGCGCTCACCCGCGAGCTCGCTCTGGGTCAACCCGGCGGCGACGCGGAGCTGGCGGAGGCGCTCGCCGATGCGCAGCCCGTTGGGGGCTGCGACACGGTTTGTCCTGATGGCGGCGTGTGATTCGGTCATGTGCGGCTACTGCAAGTGAATCCTACGCTTCACAAAACTGCAAGAGGGCTTTCTCGGCCATCCCCCAAAAAGGGCATGTTCTAGCGAAAACCCGGTGAACCAGGCGGATCGAGAATCACTTGACTGAGCTACTTGACTGGACGAGACATGGCTCCTATAGTGAGTCCACCTTGCAACCAGGCCGGACGCCAGGCTCGGGTTTGCAGGGGGCGCGCCGACACATTCGGTGACGGGACGGAGGGCCGGCTGGGCCGCAGAGCCGGACTTCGAAAGTCACAAAGGATGGGCGCGCCTCTCGAGAGGGTCCCCGGAGCCGCAGCCGGGGGCCCTCTCTTTTTTCTGCGCGGAGTCCGCTAGGCGCTGAGCCACTCGAGGCGCGCGGCGCGGATGCTCGCGACCTCGGGCTCGTCGAGGAGGCCGACGCGGCGGCCGACCATGCCGAGCATGCCGCCGGCGACGAAGATCCACGCCTCGGCGTCGGGATCGCGGTCGCGGTGCAGGACGCCCTGCTCCTGGCCGCGCCGGATCATCCCCGCCATGAAGTCGTGCACCTCGCGCATGTGGCGGCGCAGATGCTCGCGCA
Source organism: Gaiellaceae bacterium (assembly GCA_036511815.1). Lineage (GTDB taxonomy): Bacteria > Actinomycetota > Thermoleophilia > Gaiellales > Gaiellaceae > Palsa-739. Next base: position 16,660 of record DATCBP010000066.1, on the reverse strand, counting down.
GCTCCGGGTCCTCGGCGGCCTCGCTGAGCGCCTGCACCCACAGCTCGGCGAGCTGCACCTTGCAGTCGCGCACGGAGTAGTGGCTCCGGCCCATCTCCTCGAGCGCCTCACGGACGTCGTTCGTGCGCAGCAGGGCGTCCTCCCACGCGGTGCGCGCCCGCACCCAGACGTGGTCGAGCGCGGCGAGGTAGAGGTCGCGCTTCGAGGCGAAGTGCCGGTAGAGGATCGGCTCGGAGACGCCGGCCGCCCGTGCGATCTCGGCCGTGGTCGTGCCGCGATAGCTGCCCTCCGTGAAGACGCGCACCGCCGTCTCGACGAGCTCCTGGCGGCGTTCGGGGGCGGAGAGGCGCGGCGTCGCGGCGGGAGGCGTCACGCCGCGAGCTCCGCGACCTGCGCCGCCGGCTCCGCCTTCACGGTCGAGCGCACGAGCGCGGCGGCGACGGCGGCGCCGGCGAAGGTGATTCCGGCGGCGACGAGCAGCGAGGCGTGGAGACCGTTGACGAAGTCCTGCGCGCCGGCCGGCGTCCGCGCCGGGTCGTGCAGGTACGTGGCGACGATCGCACCCATGAGCGCGATGCCGAGCGAGCCGCCGAGCTGCCGGAAGCTGTTGAGCACGCCAGAGCCGACGCCGGCCTTGTCCACCGGCACGGAGCTCATCGCCGCCGCGGTCATCGGCGACATCGTCAGCGCCATCCCGATGCCGCCGAGCAGGAGCGACGGCAGCAGCGTCCAGAAGTCCGAGTGCACGCCGACCCGCTGGTAGAGCAGGAGCGAGACGCCGAGGATCGTCATCCCCACGGCCATCAGCCAGCGCGAGCCGACCCGGTCGGAGGCGCGGCCGGCGAGCGGCGCGACGAGAATGATCAGCAGGGTCATCGGCAGGAAGATGGCGCCCGCCTTCGTCGGCGAGTAGCCGAGGATGTTCTGCACGTAGAGCGAGACGAAGAAGAACACGCCGAACATCCCGAGCGAGACGAGCAGCGCGACGACGTTCGCGCCGAGGAACGTCCCGTTGCGGAACAGCGACAGGTCGAGCATCGGCAGCCGCTGGTGCTTCTCGACGAGCACGAACCCGGCGAGCAGGACGACCGCGGCGACGAACAGGCCGATGATCTCGGGCGACGCCCAGCCGTGCTGGTTGCCCTCGATCAGCGCGTAGCTGAGCGAGAACAGGCCGAGCCCCGACGTGGCGAGCCCCGGCAGGTCGATGCTCTGCTCCCGCGCCGTGTCGCGCGACTCGGTGATGAAGAACAGCGAGGCGGCGATCCCGAGCGCGCCGACGGGCACGTTGACGAAGAAGATCCAGTTCCAGTTGATGTTGTCGACGATCAGGCCGCCGACGAGCGGGCCGATCGCGAGGGCCAGCGCGGAGACGCCTGCCCAGATGCCGATCGCCTGGCCCCGTTCCTTCGGCGGGAACGTCGCCATGATGATCGACAGCGTCGCCGGGCTCATCAGTGCCGCGCCGATGCCCTGCACCGCGCGCGCGCCGATCAGGAAGCCGGCGCTCGGCGCGAGCCCGCAGGCGAGCGACGAGAGCGTGAAGACGGCGATGCCGATCATGAAGAGCCGCCGCCGCCCGTAGAGGTCGGCGAGCTTGCCGCCGGTGATCAGCAGCGCCGCGAAGGTGAGCGCGTACGCCGTGACGATCCACTCGAGCGAGGCGATCGAGACGTGCAGGTCGCGCTCGATCGACGGCAGCGCGACGTTCACGACGGTGTTGTCGAGCATGATCATGAACAGGCCGAACGCCACCGCTGCGAGCGTCCACCACTTGCGGTTCTCCTCCGCGAGGATCCGTGCCTTCAGTGCTGTAACTCCCCCGGCCGGTGGTTAGTGCCCACTAAGTTAGCAGACACTAGCCGGGCTCCGGGCGGGAGGGAAAGTAGGCTCTCGGGTGGTGGACGACTTCATCTGGCGGCCCTCGCCCGAGCTCGTCGAACGGGCGAACCTCACGCGCCTGGCCCGCAGGCTCGCGGCGGCCGACTACGGCGAGCTGCACCGGATCTCGGTCGAGGAGCCCGGCCGCTTCTGGCCCGCGGTCGTCGAGGACCTCGGGCTCGAGTTCTCCCGCCCGTGGGACACCGTGGTCGACACGTTGCGCGGGCCGGAGTGGGCGACGTGGTTCGGCGGCGGCCGCCTGAACGTCGCGCGGCTCTGCGTCCACCGCTGGGCGCTCGAGCGGCCCCGCGAAGAAGCACTCGTCTGGCAGAGCGAGGACGGCGAGCGCTCGGCGCTCACCTGGGCCGAGGCCTCCGCTGCGGTGACCCGGCTGGCGGAGGCGCTCGTCGAGCTCGGCGTCGGCGAGGGCGACCGCGTCGCGATCTTCATGCCGATGTGCCCCGCGGTCGCGGTCGCGTCGCACGCCTGCGCCCATGTCGGCGCGGTGCAGGTGCCGATCTTCTCCGGCTTCGCGGCGCCCGCCATCGCCTCCCGCCTCGAGGACTCGCAGGCGAAGGTCGTGCTCTGCGCCGACTGGTCTCTGCGGCGCGGCAAGCGCATCGAGATGCGCGAGACGCTCGACGAGGCGGGCCACTATGCCGTCGAGCACGTGCTCGAGTGGAACCGAGACACAGGCGAATGGCCCGAGCTCGTGACGCGCCAGCCTGGGACGCTGCCGCCGCGCGAGGTCGACTCGGAGGCGCCGTACCTCCTCGCCTACACGTCCGGGACGACCGGTCGGCCGAAGGGCGCCCTGCACGTGCAGGGCGGCTTCCTCGTCTCGATCGCGCGCGAGGCCGCGTACCAAACCGACGTGCGTGCCGGCGACCGCCTCCACTTCTCCACCGACATGGGTTGGATCATGGGGCCCTGGACGCTCGTCGGCGGCGGCGCGGCCGGCGCGACGGTCGTCCTCGCCGAGGGCGCGCCCGACTGGCCCGACGACCGGCTCTGGCGGCTCGTCGAGTCGGAGCGGGTGACGATGCTCGGCCTCTCGCCCACGCTCGTGCGCGCGCTCATCCCCAAGGGCGAGCCCGAAGCGGACATGTCCTCCCTCCAGGTCATCTGCACGACCGGCGAGCCGTGGAACCCCGATCCGTATCGATGGCTGTTCGAGCACGTCGGGGGCTCCCGCGCGCCGATCGTGAACATCTCCGGCGGAACCGAGGTCGGCGCCTGCTTTCTCACGACGGTGATCACGGAGCCGGTGAAGGCGGTCGCCGTGGGCTTCCCGGCGCTCGGGATCGACGCCGACGTCGTCGACCCGAACGGCGTGCCGTTGCGCGGCGAGGTCGGAGAGCTCGTCGTCCGGCGCCCTTGGCCCGGGATGACCCGTGGCGTCTGGGGCGACGACGAGCGCTACCTCGACACGTACTGGCGCCGCTTTCCGGGGATCTGGACGCACGGCGACTGGGCGTCGATCGACGCGGACGGCTACTGGTTCCTGCACGGGCGGAGCGACGACACGCTCAACATCGCCGGCAAGCGGATCGGACCCTCGGAGCTCGAGTCGGCGGCCGTCTCGAGCGGCCTCGTCACGGAGGCCGCGGCGATCGGCGTCCCGCATCCGGTGAAGGGCGAGGTGGCGTGGATCTTCTGCGTGGCCGCCCCGGAGGCGGAGCCGGACGATGCGCGGGTCACGGCGGCGGTCACCGCCGCACTCGGCAAGGCCTTCAAGCCCGAGTGCATCGTCTGGGTCGGGTCGCTGCCGAAGACGCGCTCGGCGAAGATCGTGCGGCGGGCGATTCGCGCCCGCGTGCTCGGCAAGGACCCGGGCGACCTCTCCACGCTCGAGAATCCCGAGGCCCTGGACGAGATCGTGCCCGGCCCGGTTTTCGACTGATAGACTTAAACCAGTGAGACTCGCACTCGCGCAGATCGATCCGGTGGTCGGGGACCTCGACGGCAACCGCGCCCTGATCCTCGCGAACCTCGAGCGCGCCCGGGAGGCGGGCGCCGACCTCGCCGTCTTCCCCGAGCTCGCCGTCACCGGCTATCCGCCGGAGGACCTGCTGCTGCGGCCCGGCTTCGTCCGCGCGGCCGAGCACTCGCTCCTGGAGATCGCGCGCGAGGCACGCGGCATCGTCGCGCTCGTCGGCGCGCCCATCTTCGACCGCGACCTCTTCAACGTGTGCGCCGTCTGCGCGGACGGCGAGGTGAAGGCGCTCGTGAAGAAGCGCTACCTGCCCAACTACGGCGTCTTCGACGAATTCCGCTACTTCGCCCCGGGCGACGAGCTCTTCATCTTCGTGCAGGGCGACACGCTCGTCGGCGTGACCGTCTGCGAGGACATGTGGCAGCCCGGCCCACCGGCGACGGATCTTGCGCTCGCGGGTGCACAGCTGCTCGTGAACATCTCGGCGTCGCCGTTCCACCTCGGCAAGGACCGCACGCGCGAGGACATGTTTCGCGCGCGGGCGCGCGACAACACCGCGTACGTCGCCTTCTGCAACACGGTCGGCGGCCAGGACGAGCTCATCTTCGACGGCCACTCGGTCGTGCTCGACGACGAGGGAACGGTGCTCGCGCGGGCGCCCGGCTTCGAGGAGGCGCTGCTCGTCGTCGACGTCGACCCGACGGCGGTCGTCGCGCGGCGTCTCACCGACGCGCGCCGCCGCGCACTTGCAAGGGAACGCGGCGGATTCGGCAACGCGCGGTCGTTCGTGCTCGACAATCCGCGGAAGCAGCACGAGCCCGTCGTGCCGACGATCGTCCCGCTTGCCGACGAGCTCGACCAGATGCGGCAGGCGCTCGTGCTCGGGCTGGGCGACTACGTCGGCAAGAACGGCTTCTCCGAGGTGGTGGTCGGCGTCTCCGGCGGCATCGACTCCGCGCTGACCGCGGCGATCGCAGCCGAGGCGCTCGGCGTCGACAAGGTGCATTGCGTGTCGATGTCGTCGCGCTACTCGTCCGAAGGGACGCGCACGGACGCGCGCCGCCTCGCGGAGAGCCTCGGCTGCGACTTCCGCGAGATCGCGATCGGGCCAATGGTCGAGGCGTTCGCCGCCGCCCTCGCCGGCTCGTTCGCGGAGCGCGCGCCGGATCTGACGGAGGAGAACATCCAGGCGCGGATCCGCGGCATCCTGTTGATGGCGCTCTCGAACAAGTTCGGCTGGCTGCTCGTCGCCACCGGGAACAAGTCGGAGATGTCGGTCGGCTACGCGACGCTGTACGGGGACATGGCCGGCGGCTTCGCGCTGCTGAAGGACGTGTACAAGACGGACGTGTTCCGCCTGGCGCGGCACCTGAACGAGCGAGCCGGGCGCGAGCTGATTCCCGTGTCGATCATCGAGCGCGCGCCGAGCGCCGAGCTGCGCGCCGACCAGCTCGACGAGGACTCGCTGCCGCCGTATGCCGCACTCGACGAGGTGCTCGAGGCGTACGTCGAGGAGGACCGCTCGCTCGAGGAGCTGTCGCTCGACGGCTTCGACGTGGACGTCGTGCAGCGCGCGGTGGCGATGATCGACCGCGCCGAGTACAAGCGCCGCCAGGCGCCGCCGGGCGTGCGCCTGCGGCCGAAGGCGTTCGGGCGCGACCGGCGCACGCCGATCACGAATCGCTGGCGGAGCTAGCGCCCCGTTCCGCCGCGGCTGCGGCGGAACGGCCACGTCCGGGTGCCAGGCACCGGGACGTGGCTCCATCGGACAGGGGTAACGACCGCTCGGCCTCGCGCATCGCGGTCGTGGCGATCACAGCGCCGCGGCTGCGGCGGAACGGCCACGTCCGGGTGCCAGGCACCGGGACTTGGCTCCATGGGACGGTTAGGCGCCGGCGTCGAGCGGTGCCGGAGGGGGGCCGTCGCGGAGCAAGTCACGAACGAGGTCCGCGAGGCGGCGCGGGCCGGTGACGACCGCGTCCAGCTGGTCGACCGTGAACCAGCGGATGTCGTGGACGCCTTCGGCCGCGAGCTCGGTCGGACTGAGCCGCGGCGCCGGGTCGAACGAAGCCGTGCGGACGAGGTAGTGGGTCTCGGTCTGCCCGCCCCACTCCACCATGTCGACGAGCCAGTGCGTGCGCGTCCAGATCGCCGGTCCGAGCTCATAGTCCATGAGCCCGACCTCCTCGGCGAGCTCACGCTCGAGCGCGCGCGCCTCGCTCTCGCCCGCCTCGACGCCTCCCCCCGGCGTCGACCACCACGTGCCGAACCTGTACTCGAACCGCACCATCAGCACGCGCCCGGCCGGGTCGAGCACGAGCGCACGCACACCCCGGCGCAGCGCGAGACCCGACGACCGGCCCGACAGCTCCTGGAACCAGCGCAGCCGCTCCTCCCACGGCACGGCGGCGTTCGCCGGCGAGGTGGAGGGGAGCACGAACAGGCGCGTCCCGCCCAGCGTCCGCTCCTGCACGCCGAGCTGCGGGCGCTCGCCGAACGTGCCCCGATACGCCTCCTTGCCGACGAAGCCGATCCAGCCGGGCGCCAACTCGCGCGCGAGCACCTCGAACCGCTCCGCCGACCCGGTGAAGTCGGCGCGGCGCAGGTCACCGGAGCCGGGCGTCGTGCGGTAGGCGGCGTTCGTCACGCCGATGCCCTCGCGCAGGAGCTCGCGCTGCTCGGCCGGCTCGTACAGACGCGAGGTGAAGCCGGCGGCGTGGAGCAGCCGCCAGAAGTCGTTGCGCGGGTTCGCGAAGTGCGCGTGCGCGGCTGCGGAGACGCGGCCGGGGTTGATCCCGCAGAAGACGACGCGCAGGCCGGGCGCGAGTACGTCCGGGACGTCGCTCGGCGTCGGCGTCATCCCGCTGCGGGCCGGGTTACGCGGCCTCGTCGGCGACCCGTGCGTCGATCCGCTCTTCGAGGCGCCTGCGCAGCTCCTCGCCGGTCACCGTCGTCGCGGCGCGTGAGCGGCGTCCGAGCCGCACGACCGTGACCGTCGGGTCCCAGCCGCGATAGCAGCGCGCATAGCACTCAGCCTCCGACAGCGTTCTGAGCCGTCGCACGCAGGCAGCGTACGGGCGGCTGCGGACGGCATCTGTGCGACGATCCTGCCATGGTCACGAAGCCGAAGGAGTTCCGGTACGCAATCGAGCTCCGCGAGAGCGGAACGCTCCACAACGAGAACGAGACGCCGCTCGACCCGCCCGAGGGCTGGTCGCCCGAGCACCTGCTGCTCGCAGCGCTCGTGCGCTGCTCACTCGACAGCCTCCGCTACCACGCGAAGCGCGCCGCGATCGCGGTGTCCGGGGCCAGCGGCTCCGCCGCCGCACGTGCCACGCTGCGCGAGAGCGACGGCCGCTACGCGATCGTCGAGGCGGAGCTCGCGCTCCACGTCCGGCTCGAGCCGCCACCGGACCCGGACAGGCTCGCGGAGCTGCTCGCGAAGGCCGAGCGCGACTGCTGGGTCGGGGCCTCGCTCGTAGCGAAGCCGAGCTACGTCTGGGATGTCGCCTGAAAGCACCGCCGGAGGACATCGACGCCGGTGCCCTGATCGGCCCCCTGGCGGCCGACTGGGGCACGGCGGTGAATTTCTTCCGCCTCACCTGGAATCTCAAGGATCTCGCGGGCTACCTCGACGCGCTGCGCGCGCCGCATCGGCGCTCCGAGGACACGGAGGTCGCGTACGCGTGCGTGCTCGACTGCGTCTCGAGCCACGGGCTCTGGGCGGCGCTCCTCTAGCCGCCCTCGAGCGGCGCGAGCGTGAGCCCATGGCCGCGCAGCTGCTCCCAGTACAGCTCCGCCTGCTCGCGCTCGCCCGACCACACGATCGCAAGCCCGCCGTTGTGGATCTGGTTCGCGAGCTTCATCCCCGCGTCGTAGTCGACGCCGGGGAGCACAGCCGAGAGCGCGAAGGCGACTCCCTGGAAGGTGTTGTGGTCGTCGTTGAGGACGATCACGTGGCACGGCTGCCCGAGCCCGGTGCCCTCGCCGCGGTCGAGCCGCTCACGCGGCGGCGTCAGGGTGCTGCTCATGGGCCGATGGTAGTCGGGTAGCGTCCAGGCCGATGAGCACCGTCGCCTTCGACGTCGAGGCCGTCCGCGCCCGCTTCTCCGCGCTCCAGTCGCCGACGGCGCTCTTCGACGCCTCGGCGGGAACGCAGTGCCCCGACTCGGTGATCGACGCGATCGCCGGATACCTACGGGAGTCGAACGCGAACCTCGGCGGCGCGTTCGCTCACAGCACGCGCAGCGACGCGCTCTTCGAGCTCGCGCACATCACCGCAGGCTCGTTCCTCGGCTGCCGGCCGGAGGAGACGATCTTCGGCCAGAACATGACGACGCTCAACTTCATGCTCAGCCGCACGATCGGCCGCACGCTGGCGGCCGGCGACGAGATCCTCGTCACCCGCCTCGACCATGACGGGAACGTCTCCCCCTGGCTCGAGCTCGCGCACGACCTCGATCTCAAGGTCGGCTTCGTCGACGTGCACGACGATACGACGCTCGACACGCAGGATCTCGAATGGCAGCTCACGGACCGCACGCGCGTCGTCGCGTTTCCGCTCGCGTCGAACGCGGTCGGCACGACGACGGACGTACGCCGCATCGTCGAGCTCGTGCATGACGCCGGCGCGCTCGCGTGGGCCGACGCGGTGCACTACGCGCCGCACGGCCCGATCGACGTCGCAGAGCTCGGTGTCGACGTGCTGCTCTGCTCGCCGTACAAGTTCTTCGGCCCGCACCTCGGCCTCGCGTACGGGCGCGCGGACCTGCTCGAGAGCTGGCGCCCGTACAAGGTGCGGCCCGCGCCGGACGAGCCGCTCGGCTCGCGCTTCGAGACGGGCACGCTCGCGCACGAGCTGCTCGCCGGCTTCGTCGCCGCGGTCGAGTACGTCGACTCGATCGGCTGGCCCGCGATCAAGGCACACGAGCGCGCGCTGGGCGAGCGCTTCCTTGCCGGACTGCCGGAGCGGTGCACGCTCCACGGCCTGCCGACAATGGACGGGCGCGTGGCGACGTTCGCGTTCACCGTCGCCGGGTTGGCGCCGCGCGCCGTCGCGGAGCGTCTCGCCGAGCGGGAGATCGCGGTCTGGGACGGCGACTACTACGCCGTCGAGGTGATGCGGCGGCTCGGCCTCGCCCCCGACGGCGCGGTGCGCGCGGGCGTCGTCCATTACCACACCGCGGCGGAAGTCGACCGGCTGCTGTCGGCGCTCGCCGAGCTATGAGGCTGCTCGTCCTCGGCGGCACAGCGTTCCTCGGCCGCCATGCGGTGGCCGCTGCGCTCGAACGCGGCGACGAGGTGACGATCTTCACCCGCGGGTGCACGAACCCGGAGCTCTTTCCGGAAGTCGAACATCTCGTCGGCGACCGTGACGCCGCCCTCGGCGCGCTCGCCGGCCGCGAATGGGACGGCGTCGTCGACACGAGCGGGTACGTACCGCGCGTCTTCCGGCAATCGGCGGAGCTGCTGCGCGATGCGGTCGGCCGCTACGTCTTCGTCTCGAGCATTTCCGTCTACTCCGACTTCAGCGCGCCGTTCGACGAGGGCTCGCCGCTCGCGCAGCTCGAAGATCCGGCGAGCGAGGACGTGGAGGGCGACTACGGCGCGCTCAAGGCCGCCTGCGAGCGCGTCGTCGAAGACGTGTACGGCGAGCGCGGTGCGAGCGTGCGCGCCGGGCTGATCGTCGGGCCGCACGACCCGACCGACCGTTTCACGTACTGGCCGCGCCGGCTCGCGGAGGGCGGCGACGTGCTCGCGCCCGGATCACCGGATGCTCCCGTCCAGTTCGTCGACGCGCGGGATCTCGGCGCGTGGCTCATCCGGCTTGCAGACGACGGCCCCGGTGGCGCGTTCAACGCGACCGGGCCGGCCGAGCCGCTGACGCTCGGCGCGCTGCTCGAGCGGGCGATCGCGGCTCTCGACTCCAACACGCGCCTCGTCTGGACGGACGCGCAGCGGATCGTCGACGCGGGCGTGCAGCCGTGGACGGAGCTGCCGCTGTGGGTACCGGGCGCCGACCACGCCGGCTTCATGCGCGCCGACACGCGCCGCGCGCTCGCCGCAGGTCTGCGCTTCCGTCCCGCCGAGGAGACGGTGCACGACACGCTCGCGTGGTGCCGCGAGGCGGGTGAGCAGCAGCCGACGCTCACGCGCGAGAAGGAGCGCGAGATTCTCGCCGGTGGCTGAGCTCTCGCAGAAGCTCGGCGCGAAACCAGGCGCCGAGGTGCTCGTACTCTTCACGACGAGCCGTGCGGAGCTCGAGCGGCGCTTCGCGGCGCTGAAGCGGACGCTCGCGCCCGCGGACGGGCTGTGGATCGCCTGGCCGAAGAAGGCGGCGAAGCTCGAGACGGATCTCGACTTCGACGCGGTGCAGTCCGTCGGCCTCGCGCACGGGCTCGTCGACAACAAGTCGGCGGCGATCGACGAGACCTGGCAGGCGCTGCGCTTCGTCTACCGCCTCGAGGATCGCTAGCCCGAAGCGTTGTCGGCCTTCGCCGCCTTCGCGGCGGCGGCCCAGCGCGGGTCGTCGCGGTGGATCCGGTCCGGCTCGCGCCCGCGTGCCTCCGCGATCGCCACCGTCAGCCGCTGGAACATGACGACATCGGCGACCGGGTGGCGCGTCGGCACGAGATCCACGTCGCAGCCGAGCTCGCGCAGGGCGGCAACGGCAGCATGCGCGCGCTCCGCGCCGCGCCCCTCGCCCTCGAGCACGAATGCGCGCACCGACTCGTCGACGGCCGCGAGGTAGCCGTGCAGGAGCTGCTCCGTCTCGTACCGCTCGGCGGCGACCCATGCGCCCTCGCGCAGCTTCAGCACCGCCTCCTGCGCCGTCGGCCAGTCGCGGCCCGCGCCGGCAACGAGGAACCGCTCCTGCGCGCCGAACGCGGGCAGCTCCGCGGCGAGCGCCTCCTCGACCGCCCCCGGCAGCCAGGACACGTCCTCTCCGTGCAGCGCCGCGATCGCGGCGACCGCGCACGTGTAGCTCGCGGTGTGGCACCAGCTCTCCTCGACCTCCGGCGCGGCGGCGACGACCTCCTCGCACAGCTCGGCGATCGGCCCGTCCGGGTTGCCGGTCACGAGCCACTTCGGCCCCGGCCAGGCCCGCGCCGCCTCGTGCGTGAGCATCGTGTCAGCCTCGTGCGAGACGATCACGAGCAGGTCGGCGTCCCGCTCGGGGCGAAGCACGAGCTCGAGCGCCTGCACCGCCTCGCCGCCCGTCTGCGCGGCATGGAACGAGGTGCCGCAGCCCATGAAAAGCAGTCGCGCTCCCGCAGGGAAGCGCTTACCGGTCGGAACCTGACGGAGCCACTCCGGCTGGAGGGCGATGGCGCGCCTCGTCTGCTCGGCAGTCATCAGGACGCGTTCCAGAAGCCGGAGGGCATTCGCTGGAGGGGCACTAGTGCTCTATACCATCAATGCGATGGAGGGGTTTCCGTTCGTGCACCGCGAGACCGTCCGCTTCCGCGATCTCGACGGGATGGGCCACGTCAACAACGCAGTCTTCTCGACGTACCTCGAGCAGGCGCGGCTCGCCTGGTTCGGCAGCGACGAGAAGATGCCGCTCGAGGACGTGATCCTCGCGCGCACCGAGATCGACTTCCGCTCGCCGCTCTCGGTCGGCGAGGTCGTCGAGGTCGGCGTGCGACCGTCGCGCCTCGGCACGAAGAGCTTCGAGCTCGAGTACGAGCTCCGCGCGGGCGGACGGATGGTCGCGGAAGCGAAGAGCGTGCTCGTCGGCTACGACTACGAGCGCGGCGAGAGCGCCGCGATTCCCGAGCGCTGGCGAAGGAGGTTGGACGGGTGAGCACGTACGAGCGTCATGTCCTCGACAACGGTCTGCGTGTCCTGACCGCGAATTTGCCTGAGGCGCAGTCGGTGACCTGCATGCTCATGCTCGCCGCGGGCTCCCGCTACGAGACGCCCGACACGAACGGGATCGCGCACTTCTCGGAGCACATGTTCTTCAAGGGCACCGAGCGCCGGCCGACCGCCCGCGAGATCGCCGGCGAGATCGACGCGATCGGCGGCGAGTTCAACGCGTTCACCGGCAAGGAATCGACCGCCTACTACGTCAAGTGCGCGGCCGAGCATCGCGACATCGCCCTCGACGTGCTCGTCGACATGCTCCGCAATTCGCTGTTCGCCGCCGAGGAGATCGAGCGCGAGAAGGGCGTGATCGTCGAGGAGATGAACATGTATTTCGACACGCCGCGCGACTACATCGGCGGCGTGTACGAGGACCTGCTCTACGGCGACCAGCCGCTCGGCTGGGACATCATCGGGCGCAAGGAGACGGTGCGCGGCGCGACCCGCGAGACGTTCATGTCGTACCTCGACCGGTGGTACCACCCGTCGCGCATCGTGCTCGGCCTCGGCGGACGCATCGGCGGCGACGCGCTCGAGCGCGCACAGCAGCTGCTCGGCGACCTCGTGGCGACGGAGACCTCCACGCCGTCGCCGGTCCAGCCGCACGCGAACGGACGGGTGAAGGTGTTCACGAAGCAGTCGGACCAGGCGCACCTGATCCTCGGCGTGCCGAGCTATCCGCTCGAGCACCCGGACCGGTATGCGCTGCAGCTGCTCGCGACGGTGCTCGGCGGCGGCATGTCGTCGCGCCTGTTCACCGAGGTGCGCGAGCGTCGCGGGCTCGCGTACTACGTCTTCGGCGTCAACCACAGCTACACCGACACCGGCTCGCTCTACTCGCAGGCGGGTGTCGACATCAACCGGATCGACGAAGCGGTGACGACGATCGGGACGGAGTTGAAGAAGATCGCCGCCGAGCCGGTGCCGGCGGACGAGCTCGAGAAGGCGCGCAACTTCGCGAAGGGCCGCTTCGTGCTCCAGCTCGAGAGCCCGCAGGGGCTGATCATGTACGGCCTGCGCAAGGAGGTGCTCGAGCGGCGTGCACCCGACCTCGACGAGATCCTCGCCGGCCTCAACGCCGTCACGATCGAGGACGTGCAGCGCGTGGCGCAGGACCTGATCGCGGAGGAGCGGCTCCGTCTGGCACTCATCGGCCCGTTCGACGACGCGGAGCGTTTCGAGGGCCTTTTGTGATCCTCCGCGACCTGGTCTCCAGACCGGGTCGCTGCCGTAGCCTCTTAAACCCCAATCGTCGCGAAATCCGTCTCGATGATCGCCCGGTCGTCCTCGTCCTCGATCTTCGCCGTCAGCTCCCGCCCCAGCTGTGCATGGCGGCGCGCCTCATCGAGATCGCCGGCGACCCAGTGCGCGCGGGCGAGCGCTTCGAGCGCGGCCGGCTTGTCCCAGTCCTTCATGTCGTCGGGATGCCCCTCGACGATCTCGAGGCAGCGGTGCGCATGGTGCAGCGCGGGTTCGACGCGGCCGAGGAGCGCGTAGACGCGCGAGCACTGCCACTCGCTCCGCGACCGGTTCGCCGGTGTGCCGACCTGGCGCCAGTGATACGCGGACGCATGCGCGCAGTGGAGCATCTCGTCGTCGTCCTCCTGCGTCCGGTCCACCTTCTCCATCAGCGTCCACGTCTTGTTGAACAGGTCGACGCCGAGCCTCCGCTCGGCCTCCGCGTCGAGCGCTTCCGCCCTGGTCCCCATCACCGTGTCCTTTCCGTCGATCAGCGGTTGCAGCCCCTGGAGGATCGCGTTCAGCTCGGCCGCCCGAAACGCCGTTCGCCGCTGGTGGTCGACGAGGACGCGCCGCACCGCGGCGGGATCGTCCGTCGCGAGCAGCGACGAGATGTCGTCGAGCGGGAACTCGAGCCGGCGTAGCGTCCGGATCGCCTCTGCGATGCCGACCTGCGCCGACGCGTACGAGCGGTAGCCCGTCGCCGGGTCGACGGCGGCCGGCCGTAGCAGGCCGAGCTCGTCGTAGTGGCGCAGCGCCTTGACCGTCAGCCCGGTCAGCCGCGAGAAGCGGCCGATCGTCATCAGCCCGGCGGTCTCCAGGGATTCCATTCTCCCAGGATCGTGCCTCCCATTACGGGAGAGTCAAGCGCCGAGGCGCGGGACGGGAGCCCGGAGCTCCCGTCCCGCTCGTTGCCCCGGCGCCGCTAGTCCTCGGTCGGCTCGACGTCTGCGCGGTGCTTGATCTCCTCGACGACCGCCGGGTCGGCGAGCGTCGTCGTGTCTCCCAGCTGGCGATGCTCGGCCACGTCCCGCAGCAGCCGGCGCATGATCTTGCCGCTGCGGGTCTTCGGCAGCTCCGGCGTGAAGACGATGTTCGCGGGCTTCGCGATCGCCCCGATCTTCTTCGCGACGTGGTTGCGCAGCTCCTCGAGCTTCTCGACGGAGCCTTCATGACCGCCCTTGAGCGTCACGTACGCGACGATCGCCTCGCCGGTGATCGCGTCCTTGCGCGAGCACACTGCCGCCTCGGCGACCTCCTGGTGGTCGACGAGCGCCGACTCCACCTCGATCGTCGAGATGCGGTGACCGGAGACGTTCATCACGTCGTCGACGCGGCCGAGCAGCCAGAAGTCGCCGTCCCGGTCGATGCGGGCCCCGTCGCCGGCGAAGTACACGTTCTCGTACTTCGACCAGTACGTGTCCCGGTAGCGGTCGGGATCCTTGAAGATCCCGCGCAGCATCGCCGGCCACGGCCGCTTCAGCACGAGGTAGCCGCCCCCACCGGGGCCGACCTCCTCGCCGGCCTCGTTGAAGACGCCCGCGTCGACGCCGGGGAACGGCTTCGTCGCGGAGCCCGGCTTCGTCGTCGTGATTCCGGGGAGCGGGGTGATCAGGATCATCCCCGTCTCGGTCTGCCACCACGTGTCGACGATGGGTGTGCGGTCGCCGCCGATGTGCTCGCGGTACCACACCCACGCCTCCGGGTTGATCGGCTCGCCGACGGAGCCGAGCAGGCGCAGCGACGAGAGGTCGTGCTTCTGCGCGTACTCGGGGCCCCACTTCATGTGCGAGCGGATCGCCGTCGGAGCCGTGTAGAGGATCGTCGCCTTGTACCTCTCGATGATCTCCCACCAGCGGTCCTTGTCCGGAAAGTCCGGCGTCCCCTCGTACATCACCGACGTCGCCTGATTGCACAGCGGGCCGTACACGATGTAGCTGTGGCCGGTGATCCAGCCGATGTCCGCGGCGCACCAGTACACGTCCTCGTCCTTCTTCAGGTCGAAGATGTAGTTGTGCGTCGTCGCCACACCGGTGAGATAGCCGCCGGTGGTGTGCACGATCCCCTTCGGCTTCGCCGTCGTGCCGCTCGTGTACATGAGGAAGAGCAGGTCCTCGCTGTCCATCGGCTCGCACGGACACGACGACGGCTCGTCGGAGACTCCGTCCTCGAGGTCGTGCAGCCAGTGGTCGCGGCCGTCCTGCATCGACACGTCGTTGCCGGTGCGGCGGAGCACCACCGAGGCACGCACTCCGGGTGCGGCCGCCATCGCGTCGTCGGCCGTCTTCTTCAGCGGCACCGTGGAGCCGCGCCGCCATGCCTCGTCCTGCGTGATCAGCACCTCGCACTCCATGTCGTTCATGCGACCGGAGAGCGAGTCGGCCGAGAAGCCGCCGAACACGACCGTGTGCGGCGCGCCGATCCGCGTGCACGCGAGCATCGCAATCGCCAGCTCCGGAACCATGCCCATATAGATGGCGATCGGCGTGCCTTTCTTCACGCCGATCGACTTGAGCGCGTTCGCGAAGCGGACGACGTCCCGCTGGAGGTCGGCGTAGGTGATCTCGCGCCGGTCGCCGACGGGCTCTCCTTCCCAGTAGTAGGCGACCTTGTCGCCCTTGCCGGCCTCGACGTGCCGGTCGACGCAGTTGAAGCAGACGTTGAGCTTGCCGCCGAGGTAGAACTTCGCGTACGGCGGCTCCCACTCGTAGAGCTTCGTGAAAGGCTCGAACCACGTGATCCGTTCCCGGCCTTCACGCTCCCAGAAGGCGTCGAAGCTTTCCTCGTAGATGTCGGGTTGCGCGTTCGCCTGCTTCGCGAACTCCTCGGAAGGCGCATACCGCCGTTCCTCGAGGAAGATCGTCTCGATCGCGGACTCGCCTATCTCCGGCGCCACGGGCTGGACCTCCTCTCTGCGGAACGTCGACTCACCGGCGGGTTCACTATGACCAAATCGGCTTCCCGACCGGAACCACCGTCTTGCCGGCCATGCCGTTCACGACGCCGGCACCGGAGGTGTACCAGGCGATAGCCGCCGTGGCGATGCCGAACCAGCCGCCCCAGTGCACCCAGCCCGCGGCGTGACCGTGCGCGACCCTGAAGTTCCCGATCACGAGCAGGATCTCCGTGATCTCCAGGAGCAGGAAGACACCGAACACGGCCTTGTTGACGCGACTGCTCCACAGCAGCATGTACGTGTTGAAGACCGCGAACGCGAAGATGAACCACGCGATCGTGCTCGGGACGTCGCCTCCGGTGAAGCCCGCGCCGAAGCCCTTCACCGTCACGAGCAGGGTGACGAAGAGCCCGAGGCCCATCCAGAAGGCGCCGTAGGTCGAGAACGCCGTGGCGCCGAACACGTTGCGGTTGCGGAACTCCCACATGCCGGCGCAGAACTGGGCGAGACCGCCGTAGAAGAAGGCCGGCCCGATCCAGATCAGATCCGGGATGAACGTGGCGTTGTGTCCGCTCAGCAGGAACGTCGTGAGCGCGAAGCCCGCGAGCCCGAGCGGCGCGGGATCCGCGGCCAACGTGCTCTGGACGAGCGTCGGCCGATCCTGGTCAACTGCAGCCATGCGTACGTCTCCTTCCGGCGCCCGTGCCTGCACGGGGCCACCTGGTGGATAGCCCATATCAGCCAGCCTGATGACTCTCGCGCACCGGGGCAGCCCGAGTCAAGCGGACCCCGATACGCCCCCCGGCCTACGGCTCGAGCTCGTACGGGTAGCTCGTCAC
>DATCBP010000065.1:0-19087 GCA_036511815.1 Gaiellaceae bacterium | reverse complement strand
CGTCGACGTGATCGTGCTCGCCGTGCCGAGCACGGTGTTCGCCGACGTCGCGGCGGGCCTGCGCGGGTCGGCGCCGGTGCTGAGCCTCACGAAGGGGCTCGACCCGCGCACGGGCGAGCGGCTCTCGACGCGCGTGCACGGCCGCTCCGTCGCGGTCTTGTCCGGCCCGAACATGGCGGAGGAGGTCGCGGTCGGGCTGCCGACGGCGGCGGTGATCGCGAGCGAGGACGGCTTCCTCGCGGGCCAGCTCCAGCACGCGGTCAACTCGGCGGTGTTCCGCGTCTACGTCAACCCCGATCTCGTCGGCGTCGAGCTGTGCGCGGCGGCGAAGAACGTGATCGCCCTCGCCGCCGGGGCCGTCGACGGGCTCGACCTGGGCGACAACGGGAAGGCGGCGCTGATCACCCGCGGCCTCGCAGAGATGGCCCGTCTCGGCGAGGCGTTCGGCGCCCGGGCCGAGACCTTCGCCGGGCTGGCCGGCATGGGCGACCTGATCGTCACCTGCTGGAGCCGCCACGGCCGCAACCGCCACGCCGGCGAGCTGATCGCGCAGGGTCTCAGCCCGGAGGAGGCGGTGGCCCGGATCGGCCAGACGGTCGAAGGGATCACGACTGCGCCCGTCCTGCTCGAGCTGGCGGGCCGCACCGGGGTGGAGTTGCCGATCACGGAGGGTGTCTGCGCGGTACTCTCAGGGAGGAGCCTCGGCGAGCTCGCATCGGGTTTGATGGGCCGACAGCCCACGGAGGAATGACATGCGCATGAAGATTCCGGCGGCGATTGCGATGGTGGTGATCGCGGCAGCCGTGATCGTGACGGCCGGCGGCGCCCGGAATGCGGGCGACCGGACCGTCGGCGGAGCGGCGTCGGTCGTCCCCGCGAACGCGGTCGCCTTCGCAGCGATCGACACGGACGGCTCGTCCGCGCAGTCGCAGACGGTGAACGCGCTGCTCGCAAAGTTCCCGAACCTCGTCACGCAGCTGCAGCAGCGGTTCGAGCAGCAGACGAAGCTCAGCTGGGCGAACGACATCCTGCCCGCGCTCGGGAGCGAGCTCGACCTCGCTGTTCTGCCCGGGTCGCCGCCGGAGCTCGTCGCCTTGACGCAGCCGGCCGACCCGTCGAAGCTCACCGCGCTCGTCGCGAACGCCGGCCACGGGCTCGTCATGCGCGCGGTGGGAGGCTGGACGGCGATCGCCGGCAGCACGCCCGCGCTCGACGCTCTCACGAACGCGACGGCGACGCTCGCGCAGGACGCCACGTACGTCAGCGCGACGTCGAACCTCGCCGCCGACGCGCTCGTCCGCGCCTACGCGAACGGCGCGGAGGCACAGCAGCTGCTCGCATCGCTGCACGGCGTCACGCCCTCCGCCCCCGCGAAGCTGCAATGGGCGGCCGCGGACGTCGTCGCAGAGAGCAACGGCCTGAAGCTCGAGGCGTTCGCGCAGACGACGGCGCCGGGGCGCGCGGACTACAGCGCGCAGCTCCCGGACGCCATCCCGGCGGGCGCGCTCGCCGTCGCCGACTTCCAGGCGAGCGGAGGCGCCGCCGCGCTGCCGTCGTCGTCGAAGCTGCCGCAGGCGCTCCAGGACCTGCTCGCGAAGCTGGGACCCGCCCTCGGGGGCGAGACCGCTCTCTATGTCACCGGCGGCCTGCCGCCTGTCGTGACGCTCGTCACCCATCCGGCCGACCCGCAGGCCGCCTACACGGCGATCGACGAGGAGGTGGCGGCGCTCGCGTCCAAGGGCGGCGTCTTCTCGGTGATCAAGCCTCCGCTGCCGTACGCGGTCGTCGACGGTGCGCTCGTCGTCTCGACCTCGACCCTGGGCATCCAGGACTTCCGCTCGTCCGGCGCCAAGCTCTCGTCCGACCCTGCCTTCGCGGAGGCGGAGCAGGCCTCCGGGCTCGCGCCCGGCCAGACGACCGGCTTCGTCTACGTGAACCTCGCGGATGCGCTGCCGCTCGTGCAGGCGTTGGGCCCGATGGCCGGGATCACCGTGCCGTCCGGTCTCGACGCGCTCCGCGCGCTCACAGCGTTCGGCGCCCGCAGCGGCGGCCTCGCCACCGGCACCGTGTTCCTCGAGATCAAGTAGCGCTTCCGCCCGGCGCCTCCGATACCCTGGCGACCGCATGCCAGCCCGCTCCTTTTCGTTCACCTCCGAGTCGGTCACCGAGGGCCATCCGGACAAGATCGCCGATCAGGTCTCGGATTCCGTCCTCGACGCCGTCCTCGCCGATGACCCCGACGGCCGTGTCGCGTGCGAGACGCTGATCACCACCGGCCTCGTCGTCGTCGCCGGCGAGATCACGACGTCGACGTACGTCGACATCCCGCGGCTCGTGCGCCGCAAGGTGGCGGAGATCGGCTACACGCGCGCGAAGTTCGGCTTCGACGCCGACACGTGCGGCGTGATCGTCGCGATCGACGAGCAGTCGGTCGACATCGCGCAGGGCATCGACCACTCCTTCGAGGAGCAGCACGGCGACGAGGATCCGCTCGACCGCGCCGGCGCCGGCGACCAGGGAATGATGTTCGGCTACGCGTCGGACGAGACCGCCGAGCTGATGCCGTTGCCGATCATGCTCGCGCACCGGATCGCGAAGCGGCTCGCGGAGGTGCGCAAGTCGGGTGTGCTCCCGTACCTGCGCCCGGACGGCAAGTCGCAGGTGACCGTGCGCTACGAGGAGGACGAGCACGGCCGGCGGCGTCCGGTCGAGATCGAGAGCGTGCTCGTCTCGGCGCAGCACCGGGACGGCCTCGACCTCGACGCGCGGCTGAAGCCCGACCTCGTCGAGCACGTGCTGCACCCGATCCTGCCGCACGAGCTCTACGACGAGCGGCGGCTCGGCGAGCGCGACTTCTTCTACTGCAACCCGACGGGCAAGTTCGTGATCGGCGGCCCGATGGGCGACACGGGCTTGACAGGGCGCAAGATCATCGTCGACACGTACGGCGGCTCTGCGCCGCACGGCGGCGGCGCGTTCTCCGGCAAAGATCCGACGAAGGTCGACCGCTCCGCCGCGTACGCCGCGCGCTACGTCGCGAAGAACGTCGTCGCCGCCGGACTTGCCGCGCGCTGCCAGATCCAGGTCGCGTACGCGATCGGCGTCGCGCGTCCGCTGTCGATCCTCGTCGAGACGTTCGGCACCGAAGCGGTCCCGGTGCCGCGGATCGAGGAGCTCGTGCACGCACACTTCGACCTGCGCCCGGCCGCGATCCTCCGCGACCTCGACCTGCGGCGGCCGATCTACGCGAAGACGGCGGCGTACGGGCACTTCGGCCGCGACGACCCCGACTTCACGTGGGAGCGAACCGACAAGGCGGCGGAGCTGCGCGCCGCAGCCGGGCTGAACGGCGAAGTCCCTTTCGCTGAAGCGGCCGCCGCCGCGACCCGCGACGCCTAGCTCTGTCCTCATCACCGGCGGCGCGGGCTTCGTCGGCTCGCATCTCGCCGACGAGCTGCTCGCGCGCGGAATCGCGGTGCGCGTGCTCGACAACCTCACGCCGCAGGTGCACGAGGGCCGCGGACGCCCCGACTATCTCGTCGCCGACGTCGAGCTGGTGGTCGGCGACGTGCGCGACGCCGATTCGGTGCGCCGCGCGCTCGACGGCGTCGATGCGGTCGTCCATCTTGCGGCACGCGTCGGTGTCGGCCAGTCGATGTACGAGATCGTCGAGTACACGGCGGCGAACTCGCTCGGCACCGCGGTGCTGCTCGAGGCGCTCGCGGAGCAGCCGGTGGGGAAGCTCGTCGTCGCCTCGAGCATGAGCGTGTACGGCGAAGGGCTCTACCGCGCGGCCGACGGCAGCGAGGCGGAACCGGTGGGGCGCACGCGGGAGCAGCTCGCGCGCGACGAGTGGGAGTTCCCCGGCCTCGAGCCGGTGCCGACGCCCGAGCGCAAGCGCCTCGGCCTCGCCTCCACCTACGCGCTGACGAAGTTCGGCCAGGAGAGCGCGTGCCTCCTCTGCGGCGCCGCGTACGGCATCCCCACCGTCGCGCTGCGCCTCTTCAACACCTACGGCACGCGGCAGGCGCTGTCGAATCCCTACACGGGCGTGCTCGCGATCTTCGCGTCACGCCTGCTCAACAACCGGCGGCCGCGCGTGTTCGAGGACGGGCTCCAGCGGCGCGACTTCGTCTCGGTGCACGACGTCGTCGACGCGTTCGCGCTCGCGCTCGAGCGGGACGGCGGCGACGGTCTCGCGCTGAACATCGGCAGCGGCGACAGCTTCACGGTGCGCTCGCTCGGCGAGCAGCTCGCCGCCACCGTCGGCAAGCAGATCGAGCCCCAGCTCACGGGCGAGTACCGCGCCGGCGACATCCGCCACTGCTTCGCCGACATCGGGCTCGCCCGCGAGGCGCTCGGCTTCGAACCCAAGGTCGGGCTCGAGCAGGGCATGGCCGAGCTCGCCGCGTGGCTCGAAGGACAGGTCGCCGTCGATCGCGTCGACGCGGCGGCGGCGGAGCTGAAGGAGCGCGGGCTGGCGCTCTAAGAGCCTCTAAGCGGCAGGGCGAACGAAGAGGCCGCTCGCGGCCTTTTCGCTGATTGCCTGCTCCGTCCCGTCCACGCCGATCGTGAACTGATCGGCCGCGGGCTGTGCGCTGCGCATGACGATCTCCTGGCCGGGGACGAGGTCGTGGTCGTAGAACCAGTGCAGCAGGTCGCCGTCGTGCTCGGCGAGGCGGACGACCGTCGCATGTGTTCCCGGTGTGAGCGAGGAGAGCGGTGCCAGCTCGCGGTTCTCGGACTGCTCGAACTCCGGGTCGACCGGCCACCCGTGCGGGCAGCGCTCGGGGTGCCCGAGTTTCTCGTCGATCCGGTCGATCATCTCGTCGGTGAACGTGTCGCCGAGCTGGTCGGCGCGCTCGTGCGCCTCCGCGCCGGTGTAGCCCATGAAGTCGGTGAGGAGCCGCTCGATCAGCCGGTGCTTGCGGACGACGCGCTCGGCGCGCACGCGCCCCGTCGCGGTGAGGAGCGCCTCCTTGCGGGCGCCGCGCTCGATCAACCCCTCGGCCTCGAGCCGCTTGAGCATCTCGCCGGCCGAGGCGCGCGAGACGTGGAGCATCTCGGCCACCCGCGAGGCGAGCGGCGGCGAGCCCGCCACGCGCGGTGTGTACTCGCCGATCGGGAAGGCGAGAAAGTAGATGGTCTCGAGGTACTCGTCGACGGAGTGGCCCTGCGCCATCGGGCCATCTTGCCCTTTGCAGCCTGTGTAAGGTTCGCCTTACACCATGTCCACGGGCCACATTCTGCTGCTCGGTGCGATCGCCGGCGCGACGATCTTCCTCGGGCTCCCGGTCGGCCGGCTCCAGGGGCTGAGCATGTCGACGCGGGCCGGGTTGAGCTCGCTCGCCACCGGCATCCTCGTCTTCCTGCTCTGGGACGTGCTCACCGGCGCGATCGATCCGATCGCGGCGGCGCTCCACGCGCGGGACTGGGACCGATTCGCCGCGCTCGCGGCACTCGGATTCGCCGGCTTCACGCTCGGCCTGATGAGCCTCTCCTACTACGAAGGGTGGATGAGACGGCGCCGCGACCGGCGCGCGACGACGCTCGTCGGCCCGGGTGCGGCCGCCCTGGACGAGTTCGCGCAACGTGCCGGAGGTCTCGATCCGGCGAAGCAGCTCGCGCTGCTGATCGCCGTCGGGATCGGCGTCCACAACTTCGGCGAGGGTCTTGCGATCGGCCAGTCGGCCGCGGCCGGCGAGATCGGCCTCGCGGTGACGCTGATCATCGGCTTCGGCCTGCACAACGCGACGGAGGGCTTCGGGATCTGCGGGCCGATGGCCGCCCAGGGGACGCAGCCGAGCTGGGGCTTCCTCGGGCTGCTCGGGCTGATCGGCGGCGGCCCGACCTTCCTCGGCACCGTCGTGGGGCAAGCCTGGTCGAGCGACGCCGTCTCGGTGCTCTTCTTCACCGTTGCGGCCGGCTCGATCCTCTTCGTCGTCCAGGAGCTGTTCGCGGTCAACCGCAAGTTCCAGAAGCCGACGCTCGTGATGTGGCTCGTGCTCGTGGGCGTCGTTCTCGGCTTCGCGACCGATTTCGTCGTCACCGCCGCCGGCGTCTAGCACCGACCAGGGCCGCGGCTAGGCTCGATCGGTGAGCCGCTACGCGTCCGTCTATCCGCTCGTGACCGCCCGTGCGGTCGCGCGCCCGTTCACGTACGAGGTGCCGGACGGGGTGGAGAAGGGCGCCGTCGTCGACGTGCGCTTCGGCAACGCGCGTCGGCGCGGCGTCGTCACCGAGGTCGGGGTCGAACTGCCGGAAGGTGTGTCGGCGGCGCCGGTCGAGCGCGTCGCGGAGACGCTGCCGCCGGCGCTCGTCGACCTCGCGCTCTGGCTCGCGGACTACTACGGGTCGACGCCGGCGCGGGCGCTCGCGCTCGTCGCGCCGCAGGCGCCCAAGCGGCGGGGCGAGCGGCGGCAGGGAACGGCGGCGCTGGGCGCGCTTGCGGCCGAGCCGGCACCGGAGCGGCTGTCGGAGTCGCAGGAGCGCGCGCTTCAGCGGATCGAGGCGCTGCTCGACGCGGGCGGCGGCAACGTCCTGCTCTCCGGTGCGACGGGCAGCGGCAAGACGGAGGTGTACATCCGCGCGTGTGACGCGGCACTCGTGCGCGGGCGCGGCGCGATCGTGCTCGTGCCGGAGATCGCGCTCACGCCGCAGACGCTCGGGCGCTTCCGCGAGCGGTTCGGCGACCGCGTCGCGGTGCTCCATTCGGCGCTCACGGAGGCGGAACGGCGCGACGAGCGCGAACGGATCGCGTCCGGCGAGGCGCCGGTCGTGGTCGGCGCGCGCTCCGCGGTGTTCGCCCCGGTGCCGTCGCTCGGCGTGATCTGCATCGACGAGGAGCACGACGCGTCGTACAAGCAGGAGTCGGATCCGCGCTATGACGCGCGCACGGTCGCGGCGAAGCGGGCGTCGCTCGAGGGCGCGGTCGCCGTGTTCGGCTCGGCGACGCCGCGGCCGGAGTCGTGGGCGCGGCTGGAGCGCGTCGAGCTCGGCGGCCGGATCGCCGCGCCGATGCCGTCCGTCCGCGTTGTCGATCTGCGCCGCGAGGCGGGCTATCCGCTGTCGGCGCCGCTGCTGGCGGAGCTCGGCGGGCTGGCCGAGCGCGGCGGCAAGGCGATCCTGCTCCTGAACCGGCGAGGCGTCGCGCCGGCCGTGCACTGCCGCGCGTGCGGCGCGACGCGGCGCTGCCGCAACTGCGACGTCGCGCTCACGCTGCACGACGACGGGTCGCTGCGCTGCCATCACTGCGGGCACGCGGAGCGGATGGGGGAGACGTGCCCCGCGTGCGGCTCGGCCGAGCTCGCGCGGATCGGCGCCGGCACGCAGAAGCTCGAGCGCGAGCTGGCGAAGCATGTCCCCGAGCTCGAGCGGATCCGCCTCGACGCCGACGCGATCGAGAAGCCGGAACAGCTGCGCGACGCTCTCGAGCGGTTCCAGCGCGCCGATCGGGCGGTGCTCGTCGGCACGCAGATGGTGGCGAAGGGCCATCACTTCCCCGGCGTCGAGCTCGCTGCGGTCGTCGACGCGGACACGGGGCTCGGCCTGCCGGACTTCCGCGCCGAGGAGCGGACGTTCCAGCTGCTCACCCAGCTCGCCGGCCGGAGCGGGCGCGACGCGCCGGGACGCGTGATCGTGCAGACGTTCCAGCCGGACGCCCGCGCGATCACCTATGCGGCGCGCCACGACGTGCAGGGATTCCTCGACAGCGAGCTCGGGCGCCGGCGCGAGCTCGGCTACCCGCCGTTCCGCCATCTCGTGCGGATCGTCGTCTCGGGCCCGGAGCAAGCGGACGCGCTGCGCGCGCTCGAGGAGCTGAAGGCCGGGATCGGCGGCGACGAGCTCCTCGGCCCGGCGCCCCTCCTGCGCCTCCGCGGCCGCCACCGCGCGCAGCTCGTGGG
Source organism: Gaiellaceae bacterium (assembly GCA_036511815.1). Classification (GTDB taxonomy): domain Bacteria; phylum Actinomycetota; class Thermoleophilia; order Gaiellales; family Gaiellaceae; genus Palsa-739. The sequence goes on along the minus strand of DATCBP010000065.1, from coordinate 11,183 downwards.
CAAGACGGAGCGCCCGCGCACGCTCGCGACCCGCGCCGCCGCCCTCCTCGCCGCCGCCGCGCCCGCGATGCGCCGTGCCGGCCTCACCGCCGTCGTCGACGTCGACCCGCAGAGCGTGTAGCCCCCTGTCCCGCGCAGCCGCGTCCCGGTGCCAGGCACCGGGACGTGGCTCGACGAGACGTGTCCAGGAGGGCGTCGTGCCGATCCGCCGTGCGTCGCAGGCTGCGACCTGGTGTAAGCCAGGTCGCTTTGCACGGGTAATGTGAGAACGGCAATGTCGGAGATCGAAGGGCAGGTGCAGGACGAGGAGCTCGACGCCGAGCGCGACGCGCGGCGGCGGCTCGCACTCGCCCAGATTCGCCAGTACCCGGACGCGGCGCTGAAGATGCAGGCGCGAGCCGTGGACGAGTTCGACGACGAGCTGCTCAGCCTCGTCGAGCGGATGAAGCGCCTGATGGAGGACGCCCAGGGCATCGGCCTTGCGGCGACGCAGGTCGGCGTGCTGCGGCGCGTCTTCGTCTTCCAGCCCAACGCCGACGAGGTCGTCGCGGTGGTCAATCCGGAGATCGTCGAGCGCGGCGAGGAGACCGACGTCTCCGACGAGGGCTGCCTCTCGATCCAGGGTGTGCTCGTGCCGGTCGAGCGAACGACGACGGTCACGATCGCCGGACGCGACGAGCACGGCGACGAGGTGCGCTACGAGCTCGACGACATCTACGCACGCGCCGCGCAGCACGAGAGCGACCACCTCGACGGCGTCCTGATGATCGACCGCACGACGCCGGAGGCGCGGCGCGAAGCGCTCGCCGCTCTCCGCCCGCGCATCGTCCTCAATTAGCTCAATGCAGATCGCGGTCGCAGCAACCGCGCCGTTCGGCGCGGACGTGCTGGAGCGTCTCGCGGCGAAGCACGACGTCGCGCTGCTGCTCACGCGCCCGGACAAGCCGCGCGGCCGCGGCCGCAAGCTCGCGCCGACGGCGGCGAAGGAGACCGCCGAGCGGCTCGGCATCCCCGTGGCGCAACCGGCGCGCCTCGACGAGAGCGTCGCGTTGCCGGCCGACACGATCGTCGTCGCGGCGTACGGCCTGCTCATCCCGGACTCGCTGCTCGCGCACGGGCTGTGGCTCAACGTCCATCCGTCGCTGCTGCCGCGCTGGCGCGGCGCCGCGCCCGTCGAGCGCGCGCTGATCGCGGGCGACCTGCGCACCGGCGTGACGATCCACCGCACGACGGCCGAGCTCGACGCCGGCCCGATCGCCGCCCAGGAGCCCTTCGAGATCGGAGTGGACGACGACGCCGGAGCGGTCTATGCGCACGCCGCGGAGATCGCCGCGCGCCTGCTCGACGCGGTACTCGCGGACCCGCAGTTCCACCCGCAGCCCGACGTGGGCGTGACGTACGCGGAGAAGATCACCGCGGCCGACCGCGAGCTCGACCTCGCACAGCCGACGGTCCAGCTTGTGAACCGGATCCGCGCGCTCTCGCCGCACATCGGCGCACGAGCAGTCGTCGACGGCCGCCCGCTCGTGATCTGGGGCGCGCGCGCGGCGGACGACGGCTCGCTCGAGCTGCTCGAGGTGCAGCCGGAGGGCGGGCGCCGGATGGCGTACGCGGAGTACCTCCGCGGGCTTCGCTGATGGCGGTCTCGCCGGCGCGCAAGGCCGCGTACGAGGTGCTTGTGCGGGTGTTCGAGCACGACGCGTACGCCGACCGCGTCTTCCGGAGCGCGGCGGCCGGCCTCGACGAGCGCGAGCGAGGATTTGCGCAGCGGCTCGCCTACGGCGCGGTGCAGCGCGTGCGCACGCTCGACTACGCGATCGAGACGCTCGGCAAGCGTCCCGTGCGCAAGCTCGACCCGCCCGTGCGTGCCGCGCTGCGGCTCGGCGCGTACCAGCTCGGCTACACCGAGACGGCGCCGCACGCCGCCGCGAACGAGTCGGTCGAGCTCGTGCGGCGCGCGCGTCTCGAACGCGCCGTCCCCTTCACAAACGCCGTGATGCGGCGGCTGACAGAAGGCATGCGCGCGCTGCTCGACGGCCTCCCCGACGGCGCGCTGAAGGAGTCGTACCCCGACTGGATCGCCGAGACGTGGTCGCGCGACCTCGGCGCCGCCGACGCGCTCGCGCTGATGCGCGCCGGCAACGAGCCGCTCGAGACCGTCGTCCGCCTCGTCCGCGGCGACCCGCCGGGCGAGCCGACCGACGTCCCCGGCGCCTACCGCGTCGATCGCGTCGACGACCTCGCAGTCGCGGAAGGGCGGATCTGGCCGCAGAGCCGCGGCTCCCAGCTCGCCGGCCTCGTCGTCGGCTCCCGGGACGGCGAGCGCGTCCTCGACGTCTGCTCCGCGCCCGGCGGCAAGACCTCACAGCTGCACGGCGAGGTGACGGCGGTCGAGCTCGACCCGAGCCGCGCGAGCGAGCTGCGCGCGAACCTCGCCCAGCTCGGTGCGACGAACGTCACGGTCGTCGAGGCGGACGGCACCGCCCTCCCCGCAGGGCTCGACGGCTTCGACCGCGCGCTCGTCGACGCCCCCTGCTCGGGCCTCGGCGTGCTCTCGCAGCGACCCGACCTGCGCTGGCGCTCCGAGCCGCTCCCCGACCTGCAGCTCGCCCTGCTCCGAGAAGCCGCCGGGCGCGTCCGGCCCGGCGGAACGGTCGTCTACTCCGTCTGCACGATCAACGCGGACGAGAACGAGGCGATCGTCGACGCGAGCGGCCTGCGCCCCGTCCCGCTCGGCCCCGAGTGGCCGCAGTTCGCCCACCCGCGCCGCCCGGAGTTCCTCCTGACCTTGCCCCACGTCCACCATACGAGCGGCTTCTTCATTAGCCGTCTTGTCGTCGCCTGAAACGCTGCGCGTTTCAGGCGAGGAGATGTACGGGCTTCGCTTGGCCTGGCGGAGGGGCACTTGGTTCTGCGAGCGCGGCTGGTGGTGGCTTTCGCCGTCCCCAGACGCGCGTGGGGATGGCGAAGCCACCACCGCGCGCGCCGTGGAACCCGACGTCCGGCGCCAGCCCAAGCGGACGGCGGCTCCGCCGCCGTCCGCTCTGCGGAGCACAATCACGATGCCGTGGAAGTGCGGCGCACTTCCACGGACATCAAAATGGCGTGGCAGGACTGGATCCGGACGGTCGAGATCGAGCCGTCGCTGTATGCGGCGGACTTCGCCAACCTCGGGGAGCAGCTCGACGTCGTACTGCGCACGGGCGCGCGCATCATCCACTTCGACGTCGGTGACGGCCACTTCGTCGAGCCGATCACGATGGGCCCGGTCGTGCTCCAGGCGATCGCGCCGCTCGTGCACTCCTTCGAAGGGGCGGTCGACTGCCATCTCATGGTCGACAACCCGGTGCGGCATTTCCCGCAGATCGCAGAAGCCGGCGGCGACAGCGTCACGTTCCACTACGAAGCGGTAGACGACGTGCCCGCGACGATCGCGCTCGCGCGCGAGTACGGGCTCGAGGTCGGCGTCGCGTTCAACCCCGAGACGGAGCCGGAGGATGTCGCCGCGGTCGCCGCGGGGGCGGACATCGTCCTCTGCATGAGCATCCACCCCGGCTACGGCGGCCAGGAGTTCATGCCCGAGGCGCTCGGGCGCATCGAGCGCACACGCGCCGCGCTGCCGGACTCGGTGCACGTCCAGGTCGACGGCGGCATCGACAACGACAACGTCCGCGCGGTCTACGACGCGGGCGCGACGCTGATCGTCGCCGGCACCGCCATCTTCCTGCGCGAGGATCTCCCGCGGGCGTATCGCCGCCTGGTACAAGCACTCGCGTGAAGTGGTTCACACGCGCGCTCGAGCTCGCGGAGCGCGGTCGCGGCAAGGTCGAGGACCATCCGCTCGTCGGTGCCGTGCTCGTGCGGGGCGACGAGGTCGTCGGCGAGGGCTGGTACGAGTTCGCCGCCGTCGACCACGCGGAGACGGTCGCGCTCGCCCAGGCAGGGGAGCGCGCCCGCGGTGCGACGCTCTACGTGACCCTCGAGCCGTGCGTGCACCACGGCCGCACGCCGCCGTGCGCGGACGCGGTGATCGCGGCGGGCATCGCGCGCGTCGTCGTCGGCGCGCTCGACCCGAATCCAAGGGCTGCGGGCGGGCTCGAGCGCCTGCGCGCGGCGGGGATCGAGGTGGAACTGCTCGACAGCGCCGAGGCGAAGCGCCAGAACGAGGCGTGGCGGACGTGGAAGGCGCTCGACCGCCCCTTCGTCACGCTCAAGTTCGCGGTCACGCTCGACGGGCGCGTCACCGTCCCAGGCCGGCGCTGGCTCTCCGGTGACGAGTCGCGGCGGCTCGTGCACGTGCTGCGCGCAGCCGCCGACGCGGTCGCGGTCGGCATGGGCACCGTGCGCGCGGACGCGCCGCGCCTCGACGCGCGCGACGTCGACGCGGCGAGGCAGCCACGCCGTCTCGCGTTCGGCCGCGGCCCGCTTCCCGGCGAGTCAGGGCTCGAGCTGCGCAGCGGCCCTCTTGCCGAGGAGCTGCGCGCGCTCGCGGCGGAGGGCGTGCAGTCGCTCCTGCTCGAAGGCGGCCCGACCCTCGCCGCGGCGTTCCTCGCCGCGGGCCTCGTGGACAAGCTCCTCCTCTTCGTCGCGCCGATCCTCGGCGGCGACGGCCCGCACGCGCTCGGCGGGCTCGCCGCGCCCGTCGCGCTCTCCGGCTTCACCGCGACGGCCGTCGGCGAGGACGTCCTACTCGCCGGATACCTCACCGCCCCTCGCTAGCCTTCTCCGGATGTTCACGGGGATCGTCCGCGAGCGCGGCCGCGTCACGGCCGTCGACGGCGGCCCCGCCGGCGTGCGGCTCCGCCTCGCGGCGCCGCGGACGGCGGCCGCCGCGGCGGTCGGCGACTCGATCGCGGTCGGCGGCATCTGTCTCACCGTCGTCGAGGTCGCCGGTGCCGAGCTGTCGTTCGACGCGGTGCCCGAGACGCTGAGCCGCACGGCGCTCGGCCGGCTCGAACCCGGAGCCGGGGTAAACGTCGAGCCGGCGCTCCGCGCGGGCGAGCCCTTGGGCGGGCACATGCTGCAGGGGCACGTCGACGGCGTCGGCCGCGTCCGCTCGGTCGAGCCCGAGGGCGAGGGCCGGCGCATCTGGGTGGACGCCCCGGCGGACGTCCTCCGCTACTGCGTCGAAAAGGGCTCGATCGCGGTCGACGGCACGTCGCTGACCGTCGCCGCACTCGACGATTCGGGCTTCGCGGTCGCGCTCATCCCGCACACGCTCGCCGAGACGACCCTCGGCACGCTCGCACCGGCCGACGAGGTGAACCTCGAGGCCGACGTGCTCGCGAAGTACGTCGAGCGATTGCTGCCTCTACGATGAATCCCGAGCCATGAGCGTCGCACCCGTCCCCGAGCCCGGCCCGTTCGCCTCCGTCGAGGAGGCGATCGAGGAGATCCGCCACGGGAAGATGGTGGTCGTCGTCGACGCGGCCGACCGCGAGAACGAGGGCGACCTGACGATCGCGGCCCAGTTCGCCACTCCGGAGGCGATCGCGTTCATGGCGAAGGAGGGCCGCGGCCTCATCTGCCTCTGCCTCACCGGCGAGCGCTGCGACGCGCTCGGGCTGCGGATGATGACCGAGCGCAACGAGACGCGGTACGGCACCGCCTTCACCGTCTCGATCGAGGCGCGCGAGGGCATCTCCACCGGCATCTCGGCGCACGACCGCTCGCGCACGATCCAGGTCGCGATCGACCCCTCGAAGAGCGCGCAGGATCTTGCGCAGCCCGGGCATGTCTTCCCGCTGCGCGCGAGGCCCGGCGGCGTGCTCCAGCGCACCGGCCAGACGGAGGCTGCGGTCGACCTCGCGCGGCTTGCGGGGCTGATCCCCGCCGGCGTCGTCTGCGAGGTGATGAAGGACGACGGCACGATGGCGCGCGTCCCCGACCTGCTCGAATTCTGCAAGCAGCACGGTCTCAAGCTCGTCACCGTCGCCGACCTGATCGAGTACCGTCGCCGGCACGAGAAGCTGATCGAGCGCGAGGTGAGCGTTCGGCTCCCGACCGCGTACGGCGAGTTCGCCGCCGTGCTCTTCCGCGAGACGCTCACGGGGCGCCAGCACGTCGCGCTCGTCAAGGGCGACGTCGACGGTGCGACCAACGTGCTCGTGCGCGTCCACTCGGAGTGCCTGACCGGCGACGTGTTCCATTCGCTGCGCTGCGACTGCGGTGAGCAGCTCGACGCGGCGATGCGGCTGATCGCGGCCGAGGAGAGCGGTGTCCTCCTCTACATGGCGCAGGAGGGTCGCGGGATCGGCCTGCTGAACAAGCTCAAGGCCTACGAGCTCCAGGAGGACGGGCTCGACACGGTCGACGCGAACCTCGCGCTCGGCTTTGCCGCGGACGAGCGGGAGTGGGGGATCGGCAACCAGATCCTCGCCGAGCTCGGCCTCTCGACCATCCGGCTGCTCACGAACAACCCGAAGAAGGTGTCCGGCCTCCAGGCGTACGGGCTCGAGGTGATCGAGCAGGTGCCGATCGAGGTGTCGCCCAACGACGAGAACCGCCGGTATCTGATCGCGAAGCGGGATAAGCTCGGCCACGGGCTCCACCACCAGGGGCTGAAGTTCGACGCGGAGGACGAGTGAGCACGAGCGAGCAGTGGCCGGGCGTGGGGCAGGGAGGCTCCGAGATCGAGGAGCCGGTGCACGAGGTCTACGAGGACGACGAGCAGACCGGCGACGAGGAGCCCGCCGTCGAGCTCGCGGAAGCGGACGAGCCCTTGCTGCGCCTTCCGGGCCACGCACCCGGCGGGCTCGATCTTCCGGACGACGTCGAGCTGATCGACGGCGAGCCGCGCAGCACGAGCCGCGGCGTCGGAGTCGTCGCCGCCCGTTTCAACGGCGATGTGACGAACAAGCTGCTCGAGTCGGCGCTCGCCGAGCTCGACCGGCTCGGCGTCGGCCGCGACACGGTGACGGTGATGGCCGTCCCCGGCGCGTTCGAGCTGCCGGTCGGCGCGATGGCGCTCGCGAAGACGCGCCGCTTTGCGTGCATCGTCGCGCTCGGCTGCGTGATCCGCGGCGAGACTTCGCATTTCGACTACGTCGCCGGCGAGGCGGCGTCCGGGCTCCAGCTCGCGTCGCTCGAGACCGGCGTCCCCGTCGCCTTCGGGGTGCTCACCACGGACACGCTCGAGCAGGCGCTGGCCCGCGTGGACAAGGGCGCGGAGGCGGTGCGCACCGCGCTCGAGATGGCCGACGTCTTCACGCAGCTCCGCTCCAACGCCCAAGCGGCCAGATAGGGGCTTCCGCTACAGTCCCGCGGCGATGTCCAAGGTCTGCGCAATCTGCGGGAAGAAGCCCGGCTTCGGCAACCACCGGAGCCATTCGATGGTCGCCACCAAGCGCCGCTTCGACCCGAACCTCCAGCGCGTCCGGGTCGTCCTCGCCGGCAAGGCCACGCGTGCGTACGTCTGCACGCGCTGCCTCAAGGCCGGAAAAGTCCAGAAGGCGATCTAGCACTTTCGCAACCGCCCGGCCCGCTGCCTCGTCCGATACGGAAGTGGAGGCAGCACAGGCAGCATCAGACTCGCCGCTCGGCCGGATCTCGATCTCGAACGACGCGATCGTGCACATCGTGGGCGAGACTGCGCGCGAGTGTTACGGCGTTGTCGGCATGGCCTCGCGCGGCCCCGTCGGCAAGCTGCTCGGCAAGGTCGAGCGGCTGAAGCAGGGCATCCAGATCGCCCGCGACCCGGAGGGCGGCGTCACGGTCGAGCTGCACGTCGTCGTCGAGTACGGACTCAACCTCGCCGAGGTCGCCTCCACCGTCCGCAACCGCGTCTCCTACGAGGTCGGCCGGCTCACCGGGCTTCCCGTACGGAGCGTTGAAGTGCATATTGAGGACGTGAAGCGATCAGCGTGAGCGGCGGCGGGACACTGAACGGCGACCTCGAGTCGCTCCAGAAGGTCGTGGACGCGGCGCTCGCCTCCCTCGAAGCGAGCCGGCGCCGGATCGACGACCTCAACGTCTACCCGGTGCCGGACGGCGACACGGGCACGAATCTGACGATGACCGTGCGCGCCGTCGCCGAAGCCGTCGAGGAGACGTCGGCGGCGAGCCGGCACTCGCTGGCCCGGGACGTGGCGCGCGGCGCGCTGATGGGAGCGCGCGGCAACTCCGGCGTGATCTTCTCGCAGATCGTGCGCGGCGCCGCCGACGTGCTCGGCGAGACGATGCGTCCGTCGGCGATCGACGCGCAGGTGACCGCGCTCGCGCTGCGCGGCGCGAGCGACGCCGCGTATCGCGCGGTGCGGCGCCCGGTCGAAGGAACGATGCTCTCCGTCATCCGCGAGCTCGCCGAAGAGGCGGAGGCGCGCGTGGGCGAGGCAATGCCGCTGAGCGACCTGCTCGTCGAGCTCGTCCGCCGCGGCGAGCTCGCCGTCGCGCGGACGCCGGAGCAGCTCCAGGTGCTGCGCGACGCCGGCGTCGTCGACGCGGGCGGCGCGGGCCTGCTCGAGCTCGTACGCGGCGTCGCGGCCGCCGTCAACGGCGAGCCGCTGGCGGAGGCGCCGCCGGACGACGACTCGAGCACCGGCGTCGAGGCGATCCACCAGGAGCTGTCCCGCTACCGCTACTGCACCGTCTTCCTGATCGAGGGCGAGGGACTCGACCAGGAGGGGCTCGAGGACAGGCTCGAGGAGATCGGCGACTCGCTGCTCATCGTCGGCGACGCGACCGCGCTCAAGGTGCACGTGCACACCGACGATCCCGGCGCCGCGCTCTCGCTCGGCGTCGCGGAAGGGACGATTGCCGGCATCGAGATCGCGAACATGCACATGCAGACGCAGCAGCGCGAGGAGCGTCTGCTCACGCTTGCGCCCGAGCCGACGAAGCGTGCGGCGACGGGCGTCGTCGCGGTCGTCGCCGGCGAGGGCAACCGGCGTCTGTTCGAGAGCCTCGCGGGCGAGATCGGCCCGATCCGCGTCGTCGAGGGCGGCCAGACGATGAACCCGTCGACGGCGGACCTGCTGCGCGCCGTGCAGTCGCTCGATGCGGACGAGGCGATCATCCTGCCGAACAACTCGAACATCCTGCTCGCCGCCGAGCACGCCGCCGCGAACGCCGACCGGCCGGTGCAGATCGTCGCGACCGACTCGATCCCCTCGGGGCTCGCGGCGATGGTGGCCTTCGACGGCTCGCGCAGCGCGCTCGAGAACGTCGATGAGATGCGCGAGGCCGTCGACGCGATCGCCGACGGCGAAGTGACGATCTCGTCGCGCGACGTCGAGCTGGACGGCCTTGCGCTCCGCAAGGGCGACTGGCTGGGGCTCGCAGAGGGAAAGGCGGTCGCGGCCGGCGAGAGCTTCGAGGACACGGCGTACGCGGTCGTCGAGCAGCTGCTCGACGAGCCGCGCGGACTGCTCACGGTGCTCGTCGGCGAGGACGCGCCGCCGCTCGACGGCCTGCTCGAACGGATCGCGAGCGCGTACCCGGCGCTCGAGGTCGACGTCCAGCAGGGCGGCCAGCCTCACTACCACCTGCTGCTGTCCGCTGAGTAGGGTCGGCACCTCGTGGAGCGCCCGATCCGGATCCTCCTCGTGGAGGACAACCAGGTCTTCCGCGAGGCGCTCGAGCTGCTGCTCGGCATGCAGGACGACGTCGAGGTCGTCGCCGCCGTGGGCGACGGCTCGCTCGCCGTCGCGGCCTGCCGCGAGCATCGCCCGGACGTGGTGCTGATGGACTACCGGCTGCCGGGGCTCGACGGCGTGCAGGCGACGACCGCGCTGCGCGAGGCATACCCGCAGGTGGCGGTCGTCTGCCTCACCGCCTCGGCGAACCCGCGCGAGATCGCGGCGCTGTACGAGGCGGGCGCGAGCGCGTGCCTGACGAAGGACCAGGAGCTCGAGCTGATCGTCGACGCGATCCGGCGAGCGGCGGCTGCGGCGTGAACCTCACCGCCGCCAACACCGCGATCGTCCTCGACTCGACGGCGGACTTCCCCGACGCGGCGGAGCGCTTCCCGAACTGGCGTGTCGTGCCGCTCTACGTGAACTTCGGCACGGAGAGCTTCCGCGACGGCGTCGACCTCACCGCGTCGCAGTTCTACGAGCGGCTGCGCACTGCGCCGGAGCTGCCGACCACCTCGCAGCCGACTCCGGGCGACTTCCTCGCGTGCTTCGAGCAGCTCGGCGCCTACGAGCGCATCCTCTCGCTCAGCCTCGCGTCGAACCTCTCCGGGACGTTCCAGAGCGCCGGCACCGCTGCGGGCATGCTCGGTGACGAGCGCGTGCGCACGATCGACACGGAGACGGTGTCGGCGTCGATCACCATGCTCGGCATGGCGATCCAGCGCCGGCTCGAGCGCGGCACGACGGACGAGGAGATCGACGCGCTCGTCGCGACGTTCCACGAGAACAACGGCATGCTGTTCACGGTGGACACGCTCGAGTATCTGGCACGCGGCGGGCGGATCGGCCGCGCAGCCGCGTTCGCCGGCAACCTCATGCACGTGAAGCCGATCCTCGCCATCCGCGACGGCGAGGTCGCGCCGCTCAAGCGCGTGCGGGGAAATCAGAAGGCGTTCAAGGAGTTCGTCGAGGCGCTCACCTCGAACACGCGCGACGAGCCCGGGCTGCGCGTCGGTATCGCGCATGCCGACGCGCCCGAGCGCGGCGCGGAGCTCGTGAAGATGGTGCGCGACCTGCGCCCGCAGGCGACGATCGAGAGCGAGACGATGCTCGGCGCCGTGCTCGGAACACATACCGGCCCCGGCGCCGTCGGCCTCTTCTGGTTCGCGGATCCGCAGTAAGTGCTGCGCACTTACTGCGGGGAGATGTTGGGCTTCGCGGAGCGCCCGTCGGCGGAGCCGACGGGCTTTTGGCCTGGCGGAGGGCCATCGGGTTGTGCGGGCGCGGCCGGTGGCGCTGAAGCGTCCCCGTCCGCGTGGATGCGCCTGCGGCTAACGCGCAAGGGCCGCGTTAGCCTCCGGCCTGGACCGCCACGGCGAGCGGCGGCTTTGAAGCCTTCTCCGGTTCAAGCGGTCCAGGGCCGGAGCGAACGCGGGCTTTTTGCCGCGTTCGTGGAGGCCGCGCACTCGGGCGTGGGGATGGCGTAGCCACCACCGCGCGCGCCACGGCTCCCGCCGCCCCGGCGTCAGCCCAAGAGCCCGTCGGCTTGGCCGGCGGGCGCTCCGCGAAGCGGTGCATAGCCCCGGGAGAAGTGCGCAGCACTTCTCCCGG
>DATCBP010000064.1:0-40458 GCA_036511815.1 Gaiellaceae bacterium | reverse complement strand
CGCGGATCACGACCGTCTCGCCCGGGAGGATCCCTTTCACGCTCGCCGTCACGGTCTTCGACACGCGCGACGCGGGCGAGGTCGTGACCTTGATCGTGTTGCCGCTCGAGTCGGTGACGTACAGGGTCGAGCCCTTGATCACGCTGACGGTGCCGATCGTGGCGCTGCCGCCTCCCCCGAACCCGCCGCCACCGCGCGTGCCTCCGGTCGTCGTGCCCGTCGACGTCCCGGCCGCGGCACGAAAGCGCGACGCGAAGCTCGCCGCGCTCGCTCCTGTGCCCGCGTTTGTGGTCCCGCCGGAGTGCTTCTGCACCTCGACGCCGCCGATGAAGGCGGCCGCCGCGACGATCCCGATTGCGAGCGCGAGCGTGAGCAGCGGGAGGCGTCGCCGCCGTCGCAACGCCAGCGCGTCGAGCTCGAGCGCGTCGTCGTCCTCGTCGTCGTCGGCCAATGCGAAATCGGTATCTGCGGTTGTCATGGTCGAGAGCTCCTTATTCGTAACGCAGCGCTTCGATCGGCCTCAGCGAGGCCGCCCGGTTGGCGGGGTAGATGCCGAAGAACAGACCGACCGCGACGCCGACGCCGAGCGCCAGCAGCACCGAGTACGACTCGACGACCGGCTGGACTCCGACGATCTTGAACCGGCTGCCGATCAGGCCGGCGGCGACGCCGGTGAGGCCGCCGCACACGGAGAGCAGCACCGACTCGGTCAGGAACTGGCTGAGGATGTCGGTGCGGCGGGCGCCGAGCGCCTTGCGGATGCCGATCTCGCGGGTCCGCTCGGTGACGGTGACGAGCATGATGTTCATCACGCCGATTCCCCCGACGAGCAGGGAGATCGCAGCCACGGCCGCGAGCAGGACGGTGAACACCTGGTTCGTCGAGGCCGTCGTCTGGAGGAGCGAAGCCTGGTTGAGCACGCGGAAGGTGGCGCTGCCGTTCGACGTGTGCGTCGGCGTGAGGATCGACGTCGCCTCCGCCTCCGCGGCGTTCACCTGGTGCGACGACTTCGCCTCGATGATGATCTGGCCGAGGCCGGTCGTGACGCCCGTGATCAGGTCCTGCGTCGTCGTCAGCGGCGCAATCGCGATGTCGTCCTGGTCCTGGATCCCGTTCGTGCCCTTCGGCTTGAGCACGCCGACAACGGTGAAGCCGATCCCGTTCAGCTTGATCGTCTGGCCGAGCGGGTCGGTGCTGCCGAAGAGGTTGAGCACGACGGTCTGCCCGAGGACGACGACGCGGGCGCGTTGCGACTCCTCCTGCGCGGTGATGAACGTGCCCGCGTCGACCGGCGACTTGCGCGCCTCCTCGTACGACGGCGTCGTGCCGACGAACTGGCTCGGCGAGTAGCTCGCGGCGCCGAACGTCGCCGTGACGCTCCCCGACGCCACCGGCGTGACCGACTTGATGTCGGGTGCGGCGGTCGGATCCTCGAGCGCCTTGACGTCCTTCGTCGTCAGCTGGGTGAACGAGCTCTGGGAGCCGCCCGAGCCCCGGCCGAAGCCGAATCCGCCGGGCATGATCGTGACGACGTTCGTGCCGAGGCTCTCGATGTTGTTCTGCACCGCAACCGCGGAGCCGTGGCCGACCGCGACGAGGATGATCACCGCGGCGACGCCGATCGTGATCCCGAGCATCGTCAGCAGCGAGCGCAGCCGGTTCGAGAGCACGCCCTGGACGGCCATGCGGATCGCCTCCGCCGTGCTCACGCGGTCTCCGTCTTCGCAACGTCACCGGCGACGAGCAGCGGCGGCAGCGCGGTGAGCGGCGTCGTCCGCCGGTCCGCGTCGATCCGGCCGTCGAGCAGATGGATCACGCGCTTGGCGTAGCTCGCGATCTCGGGCTCGTGCGTGATCATCACGACCGTGCGGCCTTCGGCGTTGAGCCGCGAGAAGATCTGCATCACCTCAGCGCCGGCGGCGGTGTCGAGGTTGCCGGTCGGCTCGTCAGCGAGGATGAGCGCGGGCTGCGTGACGATTGCGCGCGCGATCGCGACCCGCTGCTGCTGGCCGCCGGAGAGCTCGGCGGGTACGTGCTGCATCCGGTGGCCCACGCCGACCGCGACGAGCGCCGCCTCGGCCCGCTCGCGGCGCTCCTGCTTCGGCACGCGCGCGTAGATCAACGGCAGCTCGACGTTGCGCAGCGCGCTCGTCCTCGGCACGAGGTTGTAGCTCTGGAAGACGAATCCGATCTTGCGGTTGCGAATGAACGCGAGCTCGACGTCGTCGAGCCGGCTCACGTCGATTCCCTCTAGGAGATAGCGGCCTTCCGTCGGCGCGTCGAGGCACCCGATGAGGTTCATCAGCGTCGACTTGCCGCTGCCGGAGCTGCCCATGACGGCGACGAAGTCGCCGCGTTCGACGACGAGCTCGATGTCGGTCAGCGCGCGGACCGAGATCTCGCCGGCGCCGTAGCTCTTCGAGACGCCTTTGAGGACGAGCGTTGGCCGGCGACGGCGCGGAGCGCTCATCCGCCGAATCCGCCCCCGAATCCGCCGAAGCCGCCCCCGCCGCCGCGGCGGCCGGTGGTCACGCTCGTCGTGCTCGTGCCGGTGCCGCTCGTCGCTGCGATCGATACGGACGGCAACACGACGGTCTGGTTCGCCTTGAGCCCGCTGATGATCGCCGTCGACGAGTCGCCCTGGAGGCCGGCGACGACGGGCACGCTCGTCTGCGTTCCGTTCTGGAGCACGCTCACGGTTGCGCTGCTGCCGCTTCCGCGCACGGCCGCGGTCGGCACGTGCAGAACGTTGTCCGCCTCGCCGACGACGACGTCGACGTTCGCGGTCATGCCCGGCTTGAGCTGGGACTCGTTGCGGTCGAGCGCGAACGTCACGTTGTACGTGACGACGCTCGACGAGGACGTGGCCGCGCCGGAAATGGAGAGCACGTGCGCGGCGAGCTCCTCGTTCGGCAGCGCGTCGACGGTCACGGTCGCCGCCTGGCCCGCCCGGATCTTCACCGCGTCGGTCTCCGCGAAGCCGGCGAGGACCTGCATGCCCTTCACGTTCGTGAGGGTGACGAAGCCGGAGCTCGAGCTGGACGACGAGCCGGTTCCGGTCGACGAGCTCGCGGCCGAGCTGTTCGCCGAGCTGCCGCCGCCGGAGGTCTGCGCGCCGACGGTGCCGTTCACGGCGGCGGCGATACCGGCGATCGGAGCCCGCAGCGTGGTCTGCGCATATGCCTTCTGCGCGTTCTGGAGCGAGATCTGGGCCTGAAGCAGGCTTGCCTGCGCGCCCGCGAGCACCGACGGCGTCGGCGGCGCCTGCTTCATCGCAATCGACGCGAGCGTCGACTTGAGACCGAGTTGCGAGGAGGCGATCTGCTGGTGCGCCGAGGTGAGGCTCTGCGCGTCCTTGAGCTGCGTCGCGCTGCGGCTCATCTTCGCGCTCGAGATCGCGGTGTGATCCTGGGCGAGCTTCTGCTCGTCGCCGCTGATCGCGGTCTGGTCGCTCGTCAGCGCCGACTGCGCGGTCTGGTCGGTGCTCGACTGGTTCTGGTCCTGCGTGATCGTGAAGCCGTCGGACTGGAGCGTCTTCGCGAGCGCGTTGAGCGTGCTCTGGTCGTAGTTCGTCGCGTTCGTGTACTGGGCGATGCCGGCCGAGTCGTTGTTCGTCTGCGCTGTCTTGAGGCCTGTCTGGTCGCTCGAGAGCTGCTGCTGCCACGTGAGCTGCGACTGCTGGTCCGTCTGCTGCTTCGCCTGGTCGGTCGCGACCGTCGCCTTGTCGGTCGTGACGGCTGCGGTGGCGGCGGCGACGCTCGCGAACGTCGCCGAGTCGGTCTTCTGCTTCGCGAGATCGACCTCGAGCTGGCCCTGGTCCGCGCTGAGCTGCTTCTGCGCCTGGGTTGCACTGGCGGCGCTCGTCAGCTTGTCGAGCGCGATCGACTTCTGCGTCGACGCGAGCGAGAGCTTCGCGTTCGCGACGGACTGTCGTGCCTGCGCGATGGAGACGGCGTCCTGCGCGCGCTGCTGGGAGGTCTCGCCCGTGAGCGTCGACTCGTAGTTCGCGTTCGCGGTCTTCAGCGACGCCTGCGCCTGGAGGAGCGCCTGCCGGGCCGACGTCGGATCGATGCGCCCGAGCGCCTGGCCCTTCTTGACCTGCTGGCCCGCCTTCACGTTCACGGCGACCAGCTGGCCGCTCGAGGCGAAGTTCAGCGAGAGATCGGTCGCGGCCTGGAGCGTCCCGGTCGCCGAGATCGTCGAGAGCACGACGCCGCGGGTGACTGCGGCGGTGCGCACCGTGCCGCTCGTCGACGGGGTGCTGACGCCGACCGTGAGGTACGCCGCCACGCCCGCGCCGACGAGGCCGGCGACGAGGAGGAGGTTGAGCGGGCCCAGCCGGGCGAAGCGGCCGGGCAGGCGGCGGCCGGTCAACCGCGACGGGAGCCGGCTGGTGATGGCGTTCATACGGTCGGACTCCTCGCTCTCGTCGTCTCCGGACGCCCCTACGGTCTTGCCGCGAGCGGCGATCTTCGGACGGAAGCGTCGCGCAAGTACATATGAACCCGATGAGAAAGCGGCTGGAAGCGACTCTCACGCGGCTCTTAGCTCCACGCGATTCGATGCGGTCGGTCGCCGCGCGGCCGGCACGGGTAATCGATCGAGACCATCGGCCGCGCGGCGATCGCCACCAATGGCAAGGCGCCGGTCGGTAGCCGCGTGGGCCGCATCGCAGTCGCCGGTGTCGCTGCTCGTCGTCCGGCTGCTTCTGATCGCGAACATCATCGTGCTCGGCGCGGTCGGCGGACTGTGGCTCGCCTTCGCGTCGGAGCCCGCGGGGGCACTCGGCGCGGCGCTCAGCTGGAGCGTCGACGTCCTGCTGCTCGTACTGCTCCCGTACACGAATCCGCGGCGCGGCGACACGAGCCGCTGGTAGGAGGCCCGGCTACACTGGAGCTCCCCAGGCGCCCGTAGCTCAGGGGATAGAGCGCGCGCCTCCGGAGCGCGAGGTCGGAGGTTCGAATCCTCCCGGGCGCACTGATCCGTGTGGTGGTCGAACCGCGGGCACGCTGAAGAAGGGGTAGATCTCGGTGCGGCGGGACGCTGGCGCGAAACGAGGCAAGAGGGAAGCCCGGCGATAGGCTCGCGCGGGTGCTCCGGGCCTACCTCCGCAGCCTCGACCCGCGCCTGCCGCGGGATGTCTACGTCCTCCAGGCGGGCGGGCTGCTGAACGCCTTCGGGAACGGGATCGTGCTCCCGTTCCTGATCATCTACCTCCACAACGTGCGCGGGATCCCGCTCGGGATCGCCGGGCTCGTGGCGGCGACCCAGTCGGCGAGCGCGCTCGGCAGCGGCTTCCTCGCCGGCACCCTCTCCGACCGGATCGGCCCGAAGCGCGTGCTCGTGACGGCGCTCTTCGTGATGACGGTCGCGTTCGCGCTGATGCCGTCGATCCGGGTCGCCTGGCAGGCGTTCGC
This sequence comes from Gaiellaceae bacterium, assembly GCA_036511815.1. Classification (GTDB taxonomy): domain Bacteria; phylum Actinomycetota; class Thermoleophilia; order Gaiellales; family Gaiellaceae; genus Palsa-739. Next base: position 35,041 of record DATCBP010000064.1, on the reverse strand, counting down.
GCTCTACATCGTCTGGGGAGCGGGCAGCGGCTCGTTCTGGCCGGCACAGTCGGCCCTGCTGGCGGGGCTTGCGCCGCCCGCGCGGCGGTCCGGCGCGTACGCGCTCCAGCGTCTCGTCATGAACCTCGGCGTTGCCGTCGGCGGCGTCGTCGCGGGGCTGATCGCCTCGGTCGCGCACCCGTCGAGCTTCACCGTCCTCTTCGCGATCAACTGCGTCACGTTCCTCGCGTATGCGCTCGTGCTCACGCGCGTACGCGCGCCCGAGCTGCACCCGGAGCGCGCGAGCGGGCGGTGGCGCGACGTGGCGCGCGACCGCACGTTCGTCGCCTTCTCGCTGCTGAACGCGACGTTCATGGCGTCGTCGATCGCGTTGATCGTCGAGTTGCTCCCCGCCTTCGCGAAGAACGTCGCTCACGTGAACGAGCAGGAGATCGGCGTCATCTTCGCGCTCGACGCGATCGGCGTGGTCGTGTTCCAGCTCCCGGTCGCGAAGCTCGCCGAGGGACGGCGGCGGATGCGCGGGCTTGCGCTGATGGGGGTCGTGTGGGCGGCGTCGCTGCTCGGCGTGTGGGCCGGCGGTGCATGGCTCGCGGCAACCGCGGCGGCCGCAGTCTTCGCCGGCGCGACGGTCGTGTTCGCGCTCGGCGAGAGCCTGCACGGCGCGATCCACGCGCCGCTGTCCGCCGATCTGGCGCCGCCCCGGCTCGTCGGGCGCTATCTCGCGCTCGCCAGCCTCTCGTGGCAGGCCGGATGGATCGCCGGCCCCGCGATCGGCGGCGTTCTCCTCCAGCACGACCCGCTCGTCCTCTGGCCGGCCGCCGCCGGCGTGAACCTGCTGTGCGCAGGCTGGGCGCTGCGGCTCGAGCGCCGGCTGCCGGCGGGCGTGCGCACCACGCCGCGAGCCGCCGGGCCGGACGCCTGCGCCTTGTAGCCTCCCTCCCATGGAGCGGCTGTGGGCGCCCTGGCGGCTGGAATACGTCCAGCACGCCGACGAGCAGGAGGGCTGCGTGTTCTGCCGCGCGGCGGCCGGCGACGACGACGAGCAGCTCGTCGTGCATCGAGGCGAGTGCGCCTTCGTCCTCCTGAACAAGTACCCGTACGCGTCCGGCCACCTGCTCGTCGCGCCCTACCGGCACGGCGCCAACTTCGCCGAGCTCGACGAGGCCGAGGTGTCCGAGATTCACCGGCTAGCCGCCGCCGGAATGGCCGCGCTGACAGCCGCCTACCGGCCGGAGGGCTTCAACCTCGGATGGAACGTCGGTCGCGTCGCCGGCGCCGGCATCGTCGACCACGGCCACCTGCACGTCGTCCCGCGCTGGAGCGGCGACACGAACTTCATGGCAGTGCTTGGCGACGTCAAGGTGATCCCGCAGCACCTCGTGGAGACGCGTGAGCGGCTTGTGGAGACCTGGCCCGCACCGCGCGGCTAGGCGACCGCTTCAACGCAGGAGACCGACGCGACGCCACGGCCGCCGGATCTCGAGTGCGCGCCACCACCGCGGACGTGTCGTCCACACACGCCACCAGCTTGCCCACTCCGCCAGCCGCGAGAAGCTCGCGTGGTAGCTCGGATCCTGCCGGTCTGCTCGCCGCCCTTCGAGATAGGGGCGCAAGATCTCGTGCATCCTCACGATCAGCGGGTCGTACTCGTCGAGGAACGGCCCCAGAGGCACGTAGCCGAGCGCAACGACCCGGCCGGCCGTGCTGAAGCTCGACGAGACGACGCCTGCGGCAACGAGCAGCTCCGCCCGGTCGCCCGCCAGCGACACGGGCGTACCCGTTGCGTCCCAGTGCTCGAGCAGGATCCGGCGCACATCCATCACCGACATCGCGCCGCTCTGGAGGTGGTTCATCAGCTCGAAGTAGTGATCGGCGAGCGATGCGCGCTTCGCCGACCGAATCGCGGCATATGCGAGCAGGACGCCGACGGCCGTCGCCGCGGACGCGATCGCGGAAACCGAGGCAGTGACCGAGCCGACCACAAGCGTGCCTACCGCGGGACATCTTGTCGCCGGGCAGCGCCCGGGTCTACCCCCGGCGACGCCGGGGCCTTGCCTGCGCGTCCCTCGAACGAGTGAAACGGGACCGTCGACCCGAAGCGGACGACGGGATTCGAACCCGCGACACCTGGCTTGGGAAGCCAGTGCTCTACCAACTGAGCTACGTCCGCGCTGGCGACTCCGATTCTAGCCCGGTGCAAGGAGTAGGCAGGTGTGGCATCTCAGATGGTCATGAAGCGTTTCGAGGGAGGAAGCCGGCACAACGCCCTGTGGGGACGGGGCGGCCGGGAGAGCAGGCGCGACGCCCTCTGGGGGCGGGGCGGTCGCAGCTCTCGCTAGTCGCGCGTCCGGGTGAGCGACGCTCGCCGCCCACTCGGACGCCGCGCCTCTTCTCTCGTTGCCGCGCCGCGGCCCGCGATACCTTTCCTGCGAGAGACACTCGACCGGGAGAGGCACGGCATGGCGCACAGCGAGCTGCACGACAATGCGAAGGCGCTCGTCGCCGAGGGGAAAGGCCTCCTCGCCGCGGACGAGAGCACCGGCACGATCAAGAAGCGGTTCGACTCGATCGGCGTCGAGTCGACGGAGGAGAACCGGCGGGCCTACCGCGACCTGCTCTTCACGACGCCCGGTGCGGAGGAGTTCATCAGCGGCGTCATCCTCTACGACGAGACGATTCGCCAGCGGGCGCTCGACGGGACGCCGTTCCCGCAGCTGCTCCAGGCGAAGGGAATCATCCCGGGGATCAAGGTCGACCTCGGCGCGAAGCCTCTGGCACTGGCCGCCGGCGAGACGATCACCGAGGGCCTCGACGGACTCCGCGCGCGATTCGAGGAGTACTACGCGCTCGGCGCGCGCTTCGCGAAGTGGCGCGGCACGTACTCGATCACCGACACGCTGCCCAGCGACACCTGCGTCTGGACGAACGCCCACGCGCTGGCGCGGTACGCGGCGCTCGCGCAGGAAGCCGGGATCGTCCCGGTCGTCGAGCCCGAGGTGCTGATGGACGGCACGCACACGCTCGCGCGCGCGTCCACCGTGACCGGGCGCGTGCTCGAGGCGTTGTTCACGGAACTGCACGACCAGCGCGTCGACCTGTGGGGAACGCTGCTCAAGCCGAACATGGTTCTCTCCGGCTACTCGGCCCCCGAGCGCGCCGGTTTCGAGGAGGTGGCCGACGCGACGCTCGAGTGCTTCTACCGCCACGTGCCCGCTGCGGTCCCCGGGATCGTGTTCCTCTCGGGCGGACAGTCGGACGAGGACGCGACCGCGCACCTGAACGCGATGAACGCAAGGGGGCCTCATCCGTGGGCGCTGTCGTTCTCGTACGGGCGCGCGCTCCAGGCGCCTGCGTTGAAGGCGTGGGTCGGCAAGTCCGAGAACGTCCCTGCAGCGCAGCAGGCGTACTACCACCGCGCGAAGATGAACAGCGCGGCGCGGACCGGCATGTACGCGCCGGCGATGGAACGCGAGGCCGCGAGCGTCTAGCGGTACTCGAGGCCTGTCAGGGCCGAGAGCTTCTCGAGTGCGTGTTGCGCGGAGACGCGGCGCACGGTGCCCGAGCGGGAGCGCATCACGATCGAGTCGGTGAGCGCCCCGCCGGGCGTGTACTGCACGCCGGTCAGGAGCGCCCCGGTGGTCACGCCGGTCGCCGCGACGAAGACGTCCTCGCCCGCGACAAGGTCGTTCGTGTGTAGCACGCGGTCCGGGTCGAGCCCGGCGGCGATCAGCGCACGCCGCTCCTCGTCGTCCCGCGGCCACAGCCGGCCCTGGATGCCGCCGCCCACGCACTTCAGCGCCGCGGCGGAGATCACGCCTTCCGGCGTCCCGCCGATCCCGTACAGCACGTCGACGCCGGTACCGGGCTGCGCCGCGGCGATCGACGGCGCGACGTCGCCGTCGCGGATGAGCCGCACGCGCGCGCCTGCGTCGCGCAACTCTGCAATCAACTCGTCGTGGCGCTCGCGCTCGAGCACGACCACGTCGACCTCGCGCGGAGTCTTGCCGAGCGCCTTCGCGATGTTCCGCACGTTCTCGCTGGGGCTGCGCGTGATGTCGATGGCCGCCAGCGCGCCGGGGCCGACGGCGATCTTCTCCATGTACACGGCCGCGCCGGGGAAGAGCATCGTGCCCCGCTCCGCCACCGCGATCACGGTGATCGCGTTCGGCTGTCCGAGCGCGGTGAGCCGCGTGCCCTCGAGCGGGTCGACGGCCACGTCCACCTCCGGGCCTTCGCCGTTTCCGACCTCTTCGCCGTTGTAGAGCATCGGCGCCTCGTCCTTCTCCCCTTCGCCGATCACGACGACGCCGCGCATGCGCACGGTGTCGAGCACGCTGCGCATCGCGTCGACCGCGGCCTTGTCAGCGGATTCCTTCTCCCCGCGCCCGATCCAGCGTGCCGCCGCCAGCGCGCCCGCCTCGGTGACGCGGACGAGCTCGAGCGCGATGTTGCGATCCGGCGCGCGCCTGCTCACGCGCGAATCCTACGGCTCCGGCTACATCGTGTCCGGAGAGCTCACGCCGATCAGATCGAGGCAGCGGGCGATCACCGTCTGCGTAGCCCGGCAGAGACCGAGCCTGAACGCCTCCTGCTCGCTCTCGAGCACGCGGTGCTCGTGGTAGAAGCGATGGAAGTCGTCGGCGACGCGAATCGCATAGGCGGGGATTGTCTGCGGCCCGCGCTTCTCGGCCGCGTCCGCAGCCACCGCCGGCAGCTCGGCGAGACGCTTCACGAGCTCGCGCTCCTCCACGGCGAGCGGACCGACCGGCAGCGGGGATACCGGTGCGCCGCCCGCGTTGCGAAGGATGCCCGCGATGCGTGCATGCGCGTACTGCACGTAGTAGACCGGGTTTTTCTGTGAGCGCTCCGCCGCGAGGTCGACGTCGATCTCGATCGTCTGGTCGGGACCGCGGTTGACGAGGTACCAGCGTGCGGCGTCGACGCCGATCTCCTCGACGAACTCCTCGAGGAACACGACGTCGCCGCGCCGCTTCGACATCTTCGTCTGCTCGCCGCCTCTCGTCAGGTGCACGAGCTGGTACAGGAGCACCTCGACGCGTGCGGGGTCGTAGCCGAGCATGCGCGCGACGGCGGCGTACCAGTTGCGCGTGCCGTGGTGGTCGGCGCCGAGCACATACACGGCGCGGTCGTAGCCGCGCTCGAGCTTGTCGACGAGGTACGCGACGTCGGCGGCGCGGTACGTCGGCGCGCCGCCGTCCGACCGGACGAGCACGCGGTCCTCGTCGTCCCCGTACGCGGACGAGCGCGCCCACAGCGCGCCCTCGTGCTCGTACGTGTCGAGCCGCGGCAGCAGGTCCGGCAGCCGCTCCTCGAGCACGCTTTGCCGCGTCCACGAGTCGAAGTGGATGCGGAATTGATCGAGCATCTCCTCGATCCGGTGCAGCATCGCCGGCACGGGATCGCCGGGAACGGCGGCCAGCTCCGCGATGTACGCCCCCTGGTACCCGTCCTCCGGCGGCGGCTCGCCGCGGCGCGCGGCCTCGACCGACGCGCGGAAGCGGTCCATCTGCGCGCCCGAGTCGTTGTAGTAGTACTCGCGCGAGACCTCGTGGCCCGCGAACGCGAGCAGGCGCGCGACGGAGTCGCCGAACGCGCCGTTGCGCGCCGAGGCAACGGTGATCGGCCCGGTTGGGTTCGCCGACACCATCTCGATCTGGATCCGTTCGCGCACGTCTGCCGAGTCTCCGCCGAAGCGGTCGCCGGCTTCGAGCATCTCGGCGAGCGCCGCCGCGAACCAACCGTCGGTCAGGAACACGTTGACGAAGCCGGGGCCGGCCACCTCGGCGCGCTCGACGGCGGGCAGCGCCGCTGCGCGCGCCGCGATCTCCGCGGCGAGCTCGCGTGGCGCCTGCCGCTTCGCACCGGCGAGCTGGAGCGCTGCATTCGTGGCGAAGTCGCCGTGCGCGGGGTCGCTCGGCCGCTCGAGCTCGACGGCCGCGCCGACCGCGTCCGCGACGGCGTCGGCGAGCGTCCTGACGGGATCAGCGGGCAACGGCTTCGGCGGGCGCGAAGAGATCCTCGAGCTTCCGCAGCTCCTCGGCCGTGCCGACGCCGACGAGCACGTCGCCGGACTCGATCATCGCGTCAGGCTCGGGCGTCGTGTCGAACTCGCCGTTCTTCTTGCGGAGCGCGACGATCATCGCGCCGGTCTCGTGGCGGACGCGGATCTCGCGGATCGTGCGCCCGTCGTGGACGCTCGGCGTCGGCACGACGAGCTCGGCGAGGTGGAGGTCGGGGCCGGTCGCGGTCATCACGGAGTCGAGGAACGCGATCACCTGCGGCTTGAGCACGAGGTTCGCCATCACGCGGCCGGCGGTCGCGTACGGGAGCACGACGCGGTCCGCGCCGGCGAGTTTGAGCTTCCGCTCGGCGTCCTCGTCGGAGGCGCGCGAGACGATGTACAGCCCCGGCACCGCGGCGCGCGCCGACAGGGTGATGTACAGATTGTCCGCGTCGGAGTCGGACGAGGCGACGAGACCCTTCGCCTGCTCGAGGCCGGCGCGCCGGAGATCCTTGTCCTCGGTGCCGTTGCCCTCGATCAGGAGGTCGCCGCGCTCCTTCGCCGTCGCGATCGCCTCGGCGCTGAAGTCGACGACGACGAAGGGCACGTGGGCGGCGCGAAACTCGTGTGCGACGCGCCGGCCGACGCGGCCGTACCCGCAGATGATGAAGTGATCTCGCAGGCGCTCGATCGTCTTCTCCTTTCGCCGTTCCGCCAGGGCGCCGGTAAGGACGCCGCCGGCGATCGCCTCGACGATAACCGCGCCGGCGTACGCGATGATCGTCAGACCCGCCAGCACCATCACGATCGAGAGCGCGCGCGCCCCGTCCGTGTCCGGCACGGTGTCGAGGCCCGTGAGGGTCGCCGTGATCATGGCGCGGTAGAGGGACTGGCTCCAGCTCTCGTGCAGGATCAGCCGGAACCCGACCGTGCCGCCGACGACCGTGGCGGCGACGGCGGCGAGCAACCGGGCGAACTGCTTGAGGCGGAAGCGGGACTCCACGCCTCTAGTATCGTGGCATCGTGGACGACGAGCTCGTACCCGAGACCGAGCCCGGGGAGCGGCGGCTCAACATCCATCTCGATCCGTCGGACATCGCCGGCGCCTACGCGAACTTCGCCAACATCAGCTTCTCGCGGTACGAGTTCACGCTGACGTTCGCGCGGATCGAGCACGAGGTCGAGGAAGGCGACGTGCCCGGCGCCGTCGTCGCACGTGTGAACGCCTCGCCGCGGTTCCTCGAGGAGCTGATCGCCGCGCTGCAGGACTCCTGGTCCAAGTGGCAGACGACCGAGGGGATTCGCAACCTCCCCGAGGCGCCGCCGCACAACCTCACGTAGTGCTCGCGCTCGCGCCGTCGTACGCGGCGCTCTGCATCGCGCAGGCCGCAACCGTCGCCGTCCCGGTGCAGCGTGCCCGCGAGCGCGGCCTCGGCGCAGTGGGGCTGCTCCTCCCCGCCGGGGCGCTCGGGCTCGCGGTGCTCGCGCTCCGGGTCGTCGCCGGCGGCCCCCACGCGCTCGCGCTGCTCGGTGCGATCGGCGCGCCGCTGCTCGCTGCGGCGGCGGGGCCGCTCGGGCGTCACCGGTTCGGCTGGACGTGGCCGCCCGGGGCGCTCGCGCTCTGGCTCGTGGCGTGGCTCGCCTCCGGACTCGTCGCGCAGGCCGCCGCGTTGCTGCTGATCGCTGGTGCGTGCCTCGGGCTCGCGGCCGCGGTCGCGCTCGTCGCGCCCGGCTGGTCGATCGAGCTCGGACTCGTCGCGCTCGCGGTGCTCGACGTCGTGCTCGTCTGGGGCACGCCGCAGGTTGAGCCGGCTTCGACCGCGCTCCACCGCGTCCCGCTCCCCGTCCTCGCGGGGCATCCGCTCCCGCCGCTCCAGGACGCGACGTTCGGGTCGGCCACGATGGGCTGGCTTGACCTGCTCGCGCCGGCGCTGCTCGGCGTCGTCGCCCGGGCGCGGCTGCGGGCGGCCGTCGTCACCGGGATCGCGGCGGGCGCGTGGGGCACGCTGCTGGCCGTGACGTCCACGCTGCCGGCAACGGTGCCGGTCATCGCCGGGCTCGTCGCCGGCCGCCTATAGGTTGCCGCCCCGTGCGCGTCGCCGTCGTCTCCGACATCCACGGCAACCTCGCCGCCCTCGAGGCGGTGCTCGCGGCGATCGACGCCGACGGGCCGGACGAGCTCTGGTGTCTCGGCGACCTCGTCGGCTACGGACCGCGCCCGAGCGAATGCTGCGAGCTCGTCGCGGCGCACGCGCAGGTCTGCCTGGCCGGCAACCACGACCTCGCCGTGATCGGGACGATCGACCTTGCCGAGTTCAGCGGCGACGCCGCGGTCGCCGCCGCGTGGACGCGCGAGGTGCTAAGCCCGACGGCACGCGCCTATCTCGACTCGCTCGAGCCGGCCGGCGAGCGAGCGGAGGTCGCGCTCTACCACGGCAGCGCGCGCGACCCGATCTGGGAGTACGTGCTCTCCGACGAAGCGGCGCGTGCGACGCTCGCCCTCGCCGGCGCCAGGCTCGTCCTGGTCGGACACAGCCACGCGGCGCTCCACGTCGTGCTTCGCGGTGACGTCTCCGACGGCGGTCTCGCGCCGGCCGGGACCGAGCTCGAGCTGGCCGGAACGCGTGCGCTGCTCAACCCCGGCTCCGTCGGGCAGCCGCGGGACGGCGACCCGCGTGCCGCCTACCTGCTGCTCGACCTCGAAGCGGAGCGGGCCGGCTTTCGGCGCGTCGAATACGACGTCGCCCGGACGCAGGCGGAGATGCGCGACGCAGGTCTGCCGGAGCCGCTTGCAGCGCGGCTCGGTCTCGGCCAATGACCTAGAGAGGCGCGGGCTCGGCGACCGGCAGCACGTCGGGCTCCGGGTCGCCGTAGAGGTGGATCCCCTCGCGCGCGAGCGCGAGCTGGACGTCCTCACGGGCCTTGTAGATGCGCCACTTCACGGTGGCGAGCGTCACCTCGAGCGAGTCGGCGATCTCCGTGTACGAGAGGCCGACGATGTCGCGAAGGAGCAGCGCCATCTTCAGGTCGACGTTGAGGTTCGCGACGGCGCGCCAGACGGCGTCGATCGCCTCGAGCCGCTCGAACGGCGCGTCGAGCACCTCGAGGTGGGGCGCGTCGTCGATGTCGACGACCGCGCGCGGCCGGCGCTCGACGGCGCGCAGCTCATCGAGCACGCGGTTCTTCGTCACCTGGAAGAGCCACGTCGTGAACTTCGAGCGGAGCGAGAAGCGCGGCAGACCCTGGTAGACCCGCAGGAAGACTTCCTGGGTCAGGTCCTCCGCGAGCGAGCGGTCGCCGACGATGCGCAGCACGTAATTGAACACCGGCACCTGGTACGCGTGGACGATGATCGAGAACGCGCGCTCATCGCCTCGCTGCGCTTTGCGCAGAACGCCGAAATCAGGCTGCGGGAGCGGCAAGAGGGCTCATGATAGCTGCATCGGGAGTATGCATAGGTCAGGGTTTACCCGTCATCTGTGAGGGCTTTCCCGGTCATCTGTGAGGGTTTTTCGACGCCGAGCAGCGCGAGCACGGTGGGGGCCAGATCGGAGAGCTCGCCAGGTCGCAGCGTGAGCCCGTTCGCGGTCAGAGTCAAGGGCACGGGGTTCGTCGTGTGGGCGGTTTGAGGGCTGATGCCGTCTTCCGCGAGCATCTGCTCCGCGTTCCCGTGGTCGGCCGTGATCAGGCAGACGCCGCCGGCGCGCTGGACCGCCGCGACGACCCGCCCCAGGCAGGCGTCGGTCGTCTCGACCGCCTCGACCACGGCCGGGATCACCCCGGTGTGCCCGACCATGTCCGGGTTCGCGAAGTTGAGTACCGCGAAGCCGTAGCCCCGGCCGATCTCCTCGACGAACCTGTCCGCAAGCTCGGGCGCCGACATCGCGGGCTTCCGGTCGTAGCTTGGGACGTCCCGGGGCGAGGGAACGAGCAGGCGCGTCTCGCCGGGAAACTCCTCCTCGCGGCCGCCGTCGAAGAAGTACGTCACGTGCGCGAACTTCTCCGTCTCCGCGGCGTGGAGCTGACGGATCTCATGCTGCGCGAGCACCTCGCCCAGCACCATCGGGACGTCCTGCTCGGGGAAGGCGATCGGGAACGCGAAGTCGTCCCGGTAGTGCGTCATCGTCGTCAGGTCGACGCCGAGCCCGCCGAGCTTCTCGGACAGCTGCCGCGCGCGATCGGGGCGGAAGTTGAAAAAGATCGCGGCGTCCCGCGCCGGATCGAGACGCGGCCGTCCGGCAAGGCTGACGGGCACGATGAACTCGTCGGTGATCCCTGCGTCGTAGCTCGCCTGGACGGCGTCGACCGCGTGATCGGGAGGGTCGGGCGTGCCGGCGAGGATCACGTCGAGCGCGGCCTGCGTGCGCTCCCAGCGGCTGTCGCGGTCCATCGCGTAGTAGCGGCCCGAGACCGCCGAGATCCGGTCGTCCGGCAGCTCGGCAAGGTCCCGTAGCGAGGAGGTCGGCGAGACGTCGCGTCCGTCTGTGAAGGCGTGGATCCAGGTGCGCTCTGCCATCCCCTCGCGCCGGGCGAGCTCGAGCAGCGCGCGCAGGTGCTCGATGTGCGAGTGGACGCCGCCGTACGAGACGAGGCCGAGCAGGTGGACATCTCCCCCGCGCTCCCGCGCCCGCCGGAACGCAGACACGAGCGCTTCGTTCTCGAAGAAGCAGCCGTCCGCGACGGCGCGATTGACGCGCTGGAGGTCCTGGTCGAGCACCCGCCCCGAGCCGATGGTCAGATGGCCGACCTCGGAGTTGCCCATCTGGCCGGGCGGCAGGCCGACGGCCTCGCCGGAGGCGGCGAGCGCCGTGTGCGGGTACGCGGCCCAGAGGCCGTCGAAGACGGGCGTGTCGGCGAGGGCGACGGCGTTGCCGGGACCCGGCGGCGCGCAGCCCCAGCCGTCGAGGATGACGAGCACGACGAGCGGGTACGTTTCCATCAAGCGGGCGCCGCGGCGGTGCAGATGGCCGCGAACGGCTCGATCTCGAGCGACGCGCCGCCGACGAGCGCACCGTCGACGTCCGGCTGCGCGAGCAGCTCGGCCGCGTTCTCGGGCTTCACCGAGCCGCCGTAGAGCACCGGCCGGTCGAGCAGCGTCTTCACGAACGCGTGCGCACGCTGCGCGAGCTCAGGCGTCGCCGTGCGGCCGGTGCCGATCGCCCACACCGGCTCGTATGCGAGCACGAGCCGCTCGTGCGCGCCGCATGCATCGCGGATCGGGCCGACCTGGAGGCTGAGGACGCTCTCCATGTCGCCCGCGTCGCGCTCGTCCTGCGTCTCGCCGACGCAGGCGATCACCGCCAAGCCGGACTCGAGCGCCGCATACGCGCGGCGCGCGACGCCGTCGTTCGTCTCGCCGAAGTGCTGCCGCCGTTCCGAGTGGCCGACGAGCGAGCCGGCGACGCCGAGGTCGAGCAGCATCGGCGCCGAGATCTCGCCGGTGAAGGGTCCCTCCGGGGCCCAGTGCACGTTCTGGGCGTACGTCGTCAGGCCCGCCTCGACGCACGCGGCGAGCCCCGTGAAGGGCGGGCACACGATCGCGTCGACGCCTTCAAGGCCGACGAGCCGCGCTGCGAGGGCCGCCGGATCGGGTCCGACGTACATCTTCCAGTTGCCGGCGATGATCATGGCGCCGCCGGTATCGCCGCCACGCCGGGCAGGTCGCGGCCCTCGAGTAGCTCGAGGCTGGCGCCGCCTCCGGTCGAAACCCACGAGATCCTGTCCGCCAGCCCGAGCTCGTTGAGCGCGCGCACCGAGTCGGCGCCGCCGACGACCGAGAACGCGTGCTCGTTCGCCGCGACGGCGCGCGCCACCGCCTCCGTTCCCGCCGCGAACCGCGGCCATTCGAACACGCCCATCGGCCCGTTCCAGAAGATCGTGCGCGCCGCGGCGATCGCGGCGGCGAAGCGCGTGCGGGTCTCGGGACCGATGTCGAGCCCGAGCCAGCCGGCGGGCAGCGCGTCGAACGGGTAGACATCCGCCTCGGCGTCGGCGGCGAACGATGCGGCGCCGACGACGTCGGACGGGAGCTCGACGGCGAATGTCAGCGGGTTCTCCTCGCGGACCTGCTCCGCCATCTTGCCGCCGATCAGCACGGTGTCCGCGCGGCCGCCGAGGTGCTCGAGCACGCCGAGCTTGTCCTCCACCTTCGCACCGCCCGAGATCAGCACGAACGGCCGCTCGACCGCGCCGAGCAGCCGACCGAGCTGCTCGAGCTCCTGCTCGAGCAGCAGGCCGGCGTACCCGGGCAGGAGGTGCGCGACAGCCTCGGTCGAGGAGTGCGCGCGGTGCGCGGAGCCGAAGGCGTCGTCGACGTACACGTCGCAGCCCGCTGCCAGCTCGCGTGCGTATGCCTCGTCGTTCTTCGTCTCGCCGGGGTTGAAGCGCGTGTTCTCGAGCACGCGCAGGCGATCGTCGGGCAGCAGCTCGCGGAGCCTGTCCTCGACGGGTTGCAGGGAGAAGCGGGCGCGGTCCTCCTCCGATTTGGGCCGGCCGAGGTGCGAGCAGACACGTACCTCGGCGGCGCCGCGGTCGAGCAACAGCCGCAGCGTCGGCAACGACGCCCTGATGCGCGTGTCGTCCGCGATCTTCCCGTCCTCCAGGGGCACATTCAGGTCGGCGCGAACGAGGACGGTCTTGCCCGCGACGTCGGCGTCGCGGACCGAGCGCGGGCGGTGCACGCTGCTCCGGCTACGCCGCGACCGCGGCGGGCATCGTCTCGGCGATCTTCGCAACGAGATCGACGAGGCGGCAGCTGTAGCCCCACTCGTTGTCGTACCAGCCGAAGACCTTCAGGAGCGGGCCGTTGACCATCGTGAGCCCGCTGTCGAAGATCGACGAGTAGGGCGAGTGAACGATGTCCGTCGAGACGAGCGGCTCGTCCGAGTAGAGCAGGATGCCCTCGAGATCCCCGGTGTCCGCCTTCCCGGCGAAGAGCGCATTGACGGCGTCCACGCTCGTCTCGCGCGCGACCTGGACGACGAGGTCGACGACCGACCCGGTCGGCACCGGCGCGCGCATCGACATCCCGTCGATCTTGCCTTTCAGCTCCGGCAGCACGACGCCGATCGCGCGCGCGGCTCCGGTCGACGTCGGGATGAGGTTGATCGCGGCGGCGCGTGCGCGCCGCAGGTCCTTGTGCGGCAGATCGAGCACGTGCTGGTCGTTCGTGTACGCATGGATCGTCGTCATGAAGCCGCGCTCGATCGTGTACGCCTCGTGCAGCACCTTCGCGATCGGCGCGACGCAGTTCGTCGTGCACGACGCGTTCGAGATGATGTGGTGCCGCTCCGGGTCGTAGTCATGGTCGTTGACGCCGAGCACGAGCGTGACGTCGGGATCGGTTGCCGGCGCCGAGATCACGACCTTCTTCGCGCCCGCCTCGAGGTGCTTCTGCGCCCCCTCGCGGTTCGTGAAATGGCCCGTCGACTCGATCGCCACGTCCACGCCGAGATCGCCCCACGGCAGCTCCGCCGGATCCCGGACGGAGACGAACTGGATCTCGTGGCCGCCGACCCGGATGAAGCCGTCGCCGGCCTCGACCTGCGCGTCGAGGGTCCCGAGCACGGAATCGTGCCTGAGCAGATGGGCCATCGTCCGCGTATCCCCGAGGTCGTTCGCGGCCACGATCTCGAAGTCGCCCCCGCGCGCCAGCTGCGCTCGCAGGAAGTTGCGCCCGATCCTGCCGAAGCCGTTGATTCCGACCCTGATCTTCGCCATCGCCCGAGAGCCTTTCGTTCGCTTGCTCTACACCCGATTCTAGCCGTGTCGCGAACGGGAGAAGGCGCAAGAGGAAATCGAAGGGCGGGCCCGGAGGGGAAGCTCCGAGGACGACCCTCCCCTCCGGTTCAACCACACCCGAGACCGTGGCGACGGACGGGGTCTGAATCCGCCGCCGGACGAGCGCGGACCCGCCGCCAACGAGTATGACCGCTGCGCTCGCAACCGCCTAGACGAGTTTGAACTCGTACTCGAGTCAGCCGTCCGCGAGCTGCTGCAGCCGCCGGAGGCGACGGTACGCGGACGCCTTCGTCGTCGGCGGCCGGCAGTGGCGCGCGAGCTCCGCGATCGAGAGGGTCGGATGGCGCAGACGGAGCGTCGCGACCTCGCGCAGATCCTCGGGGAGCCCGCCGAGATCGAGCTTGCGCACCGCCTCGAGCTGCGCGTACGCGGCACGGCTCGTGCGGACGAGGTTCGCGTGGTCGGCGTTCGCGAGCCTGTTCGCGTCGGCGCGCGTGGCGGCGAGCACGGAGCTCTCCTCGAGCACGAGCACGAGATCGGTCGCGCCGGCGGCGACGAGCACGTCGGCGATCGTCTCCGTCCCCTTTGCGTACGCGTAGGCATGATGCGCCCGCTCGGCGGCGCGCAGCTCGGCGCCGTTGCGGGCGGCGACCTCTACGAGGAAGCGCGCTCCCTCGATCTCGGCGGTGCGGATCTCGAGGTGCGGGTCACGGGGGCCGCTGAGCGAGCCGGAGCCGAGGAGCGCGCCGCGAAGGTAGGCACCGCGGCAGCAGCGCCGCGCGAGGACCCGCTGCGGGGGATGCTCGAGCGGGCGGTGCGAAGCGTCGAGCACGCCGGCCCGGTGCAGCGTGCCGTACGCGTGCGGCGTTCCGTCGATGTGGAGCTGATAGCGGGTCGCGCGGTCGAAGGCGCGCCGCGGGTACGTGCGGATCTCCGACTCGACGTCGAACGCGCGCAGGAGCGCGAACGCCCGCCGGGCGACGGCGGAGCTCGCGAGGTCGAGGTGGACGGCGACGTTGCCGCGCCCGCGGAAGTGGACGCTGCCGGCCACGTGGAGGAGGCCCGACAGCTCGGCGAGCCGGTCGCAGTCGGACGCGGGCGCGATCGCCGCGAGCTCTTCCCGCAGGTCAGCGGAGAGCATGCGCCCAGCCTTCCAGCTCGAGCAGGCGGCGCTTGTAGGCGACCCCGTGCGAGCCGTACGAACCGAGCCCTCCTGCGGCGACGACGCGATGGCACGGCACGAACAGGCAGAGGCGGTTCCGCGCGCAGAAGCTGCCGGCGGCGCGCGCGGCGCCGGGCGCGCCCGCGAGCGCGGCGAGTTCGCCGTAGGTCACGACCTCGCCGCGGGGGATCTCCAGCAGCGCGAGTGCGCACCGCTCGAGGAACGGCGTTTCGTACTCGAGGTCGAGCGGCACGTCGGCGAACGACACATCCTCGCCGGCGAAGTACCCCTCCAGGCGAAGTACGAGTTCCGGCACGAAGTCTCCACCCCGCCGTACGCGTTTGCCGGGCACCATGGGTCCAGTCCCCGGGAGGGTCGGGGTTGGGGATGGAAACGCCTCGCCGGCGTGGACCGCACCGGCTGCCGCCGGCCAGGGAAGCTCGTGCCAGACGACCCGGCCGTCCTCGAGCCAGAGCCTCCCCACGCCCCAGCCGTCCGCTTCGTACGCGACTTCCGTCACCGCCACGGGATGAATCCTAGAATCGGTGTATGAGCACTCATGCGATCTTCCGTGCACCAGAGCCCTTCAACGAGCCGGCCCGCGACTACGCCCCCGGCAGCCCCGAGCGCGAGGAGCTCCAGCGCCGCCTGCGGGAGCTGGAGTCGCAGCAGCTGGACATCCCGCTCCTGATCGGCGGCGAGGAGGTGCGCACCGGCAACACGTTCGACGCCGTGATGCCGCACAGGCGCGCGCACGTGCTCGCAACCGTGCACAAGGGCGGCGCTGCCGAGGTCGAGCGGGCCATTGCCGCCGCCGGGGAGGCGTGGCACGACTGGTCGCGGACCCCGTGGGAAGAGCGCGCCGCCGTCTTTCTCCGCGCGTCGGAGCTGCTCGCCGGCCCGTGGCGGTCCACGCTGAACGCCGCGACGATGCTCGGGCAATCGAAGACCGCGCACCAGGCCGAGATCGACGCCGCCTGCGAGCTCGTCGACTTCTGGCGCTTCAACATCAAGTACATGACGCGGATCTACGAGGAGCAGCCCGTATCCTCGCACGGCGTCTGGAACCGGCTCGAGTACCGGCCGCTCGAGGGCTTCGTCTTCGCGGTGACGCCGTTCAACTTCACGGCGATCGGCGGCAATCTCCCCACCTCGGCCGCGCTGATGGGCAACACCGTGGTCTGGAAGCCCGCGTCGACGGCCGCGTATTCGGCGTGGTGGCTGATGAAGCTCTACGAGGCGGCGGGCCTGCCGCCGGGCGTGATCAACCTCGTCTACGGGTCGGGCGCGGAGATCGGCGACCCGGCGCTCGCGAGCCGCGATCTCGCCGGCATCCACTTCACCGGCTCCACCGACGTGTTCAACGGCATGTGGAAGGCGATCGGGAACAACCTCGGCTCGTACCGCAACTACCCGCGCATCGTCGGCGAGACGGGAGGCAAGGACTTCATCGTCGCGCACCCCTCCGCCGACGTGGCGGCCGTCGCCACGGCGATCGTGCGCGGCTCGTTCGAGTACCAGGGGCAGAAGTGCTCCGCGGCCTCGCGCGTGTTCGCGCCGTCGAACCTCTGGCCGGAGCTGCGCGACCGCCTCGTCGAGGAGGTGCGCGGTCTCCGGATGGGCGACGTCACCGACTTCTCGAACTTCCTCGGCGCGGTGATCGACGGCGGCTCGTTCGCGACGCAGAAGGCCGCGATCGACGAGGCGAACGCCGCGGGCGGGCCGGCCTCGGTGCTCGTCGGCGGCGGCTACGACGACACCGAGGGCTGGTTCGTGGAGCCGACGGTGATCGAGACGAGCGATCCCGGTTTCCGCACGATGCGCGAGGAGCTGTTCGGCCCGGTCGTGACCGCGTTCGTCTACGACGAGACGCAGTACGACGAGACGCTCGACTTGATCGACCGGGGCGCGCCCTACGGGCTCACCGGCGCGGTGTTCGCGCGCGACCGGGCTGCGGTCGAGACGGCGAACGACAAGCTGCGCTACGCGGCGGGCAACTTCTACGTCAACGACAAGCCGACGGGCGCCGTCGTCGGGCAGCAGCCGTTCGGCGGCGCACGCTCCTCGGGCACGAACGACAAGGCAGGCTCGATGTGGAACCTCATCCGCTGGGTGAGCCCACGCACGATCAAGGAGACCTTCGTGCCGCCGACCGACTACCGCTACCCGTTCCTCGCGCCCGAGGAGGACGGCAGCGCGGGCTGACGCCCGCGGCGCCGCTCGAGCAGCAGGATCGCGCCGGCCCCGAGCAGCGCGGGCACGGCGAGGCAGACACCCGCGGCACGGACGCCGAACGCGCCGGCGAGCGCGCCGTCCGACAGACTCGCCACGGGCCGCAGGCCGAGGAAGGCGACGCTCCAGAGCGCCATGATCCGGCCGCGGTGATGTTCCTCCACCTCGAGCTGGAGCCGGCTCGTCGCCGAGGTCTGCGAGGCGAGGTAGCCGAACCCGGCGACGACGAGGAAGGCGAAGCCGAGCGAGAGCCACGGCACGAGCGAGAACGCGACGATGCCGCCGCCGACAAGGCCGAGCGTGATCAACATGCGCCGCCGCGATCCGGCGACCCGCCCCGCGAGCAGGAACGCAGCCGCCACTGCTCCCGCGCCGAACGCGCCGATCAGATAGCCGGCCTCGGTGTCGGGCCGCCCGAACGCGTGCGCGAACGCCGGCGCCTCGGTGTTCACCGGGTCGGACGCGAACCCCACCGCCGTGACGACGAGCAAGAAGGCGAGCAGGCGCGGCCGCGCGGCGACGAGTTTCAGGATCTCGCGCAAGCGCGCCTCGCCGCGGCCCGCGTGCCTGCGCTCCGCCGGACGGACGATGAGCAGACCGGCCACGAGCAGCAGGTAGGAGGCCGAGTTGATCGCGAACGAGGCCGGGATCCCGAGCTCGTGCACCGAGATCGCGGCAAGCACCGGCCCGACCACGCGCGCGAGGTTGAACGTCATCGAGTTGAGCGCAACCGCCGAAGCGAGCTCCTCCCGCGGCACGAGGCCCCCGATCAGCGCCTGCGAGGCCGGCGCCGAGTACGCGCTCGCGATCCCGAGTCCGACCGCGAACGCGATTACGACCCACACGCGCGCGAGCCCCTCCCAGGCCAGCGCGGCGAGCGCGGCGCTCAGCACCGTGGAGGCGAGCTGGGTGACGAGGAGGAGCCGCTTTCGATCGAAGCGGTCGGCCGCGCTGCCCGCCCAGGGCACGAGCACGAGCACCGGGATGAAGTTCGCGAAGTTGAGGACGCCGAGGAGAAACGCCGAATGCGTCAGGCGGTAGATGAGCAGCGCGGCGGCGAGGTTCTGGAACCACGTGCCGCTCGCCGACGCGGCGTTGCCGACAAAGTACGGGCCGAAGTTGCGGTGGCCGATCAGGCGGAGCGCCGCGACCGGCCCGGTCGGGACGGTGGCTATCCGCGGCCCGCCTTGTGCAGCTGCGCGTAGATCTGGCGCGCCGTCTTCGCGGGCACGCCGGGCACGCCCTCGAGCTGATCCTCGCTGGCGGCGAGCATCTCCTCGACCGACCCGAAGTGCTGGAGCAGGGCACGCCGTCGCGCAGGCCCGACGCCGCTGAGCCCGTCGAAGATCGACGCGAAGCCGCGCGTCTCACGCCGCTGACGGTGGAAGCCGAGCGCGAACCGGTGCGCCTCGTCGCGCAGCTGCTGGAGAAGCTGGAGGCCAGGATTGTGGCGTGAGAGCACGATCGGGTCGGGCCGGCCGGGCACGAACACTTCCTCGATCCGCTTCGCGAGCGCGATCACCGCGACCCGCGGCAGGTCGTACGCCTGCATCGCCTCGAGCGCGGCGGAGAGCTGGCCCTTGCCGCCGTCGACCACGACGAGGTTCGGGGTCGCGGCGAACGACGCGTCGTGCGTCGCCCCCGTCCCGTCCGAGAGCCGTGCGAACCGGCGCGAGATCACCTCCGCCATCGCGGCGAAGTCGTCCGGGTCGGCGCCCGCCGTCTTGAGGCCGAACTTGCGGTAGTCCGACTTCTTCGCGACGGCGTTCTGGAACACGACCATCGAGCCGACGGGATCCTGGCCCATCGCGTGGGAGATGTCGAAGCACTCGATCCGGATCGGCAGCGCCTCGAGGTTCAACGCCTCGCGCAACTCCTCGAGCGCCTCGAAGCGCCGTGCGCGCCGCTGCTCTGTCTGCGCCTGCTCGGTGCTGAGCGCGTGACGCGCGTTCTCGTCCGCGAGCTCTTGCAGACGCCGCTTCTCCCCGCGTTCCGCCGTCCGCACCTCGACGTGCGAGCCTCGGCGCTCCGAGAGGAACTCCGCGAGCGCCGTCAGGTCCCCGGCGTCGTGCGGGACGACGATCTGCGGCGGCACGCTCGGGACGCTGCCGTAGTACTCGAGGCAGAACGACTCGAGGACGGTCGTCACGTCCTGGCCGCCGACGTTCTCGAGGTGGAATGAATGCCGGTCGACCATCTTGCCGCCTCGCAGCGGGAAGATCTGCACGACGGCGCGGTCGCCGTCGGCGGCGAAGCCGATCACGTCCGCGGTCCCGACCGAGTGCCGCTCGACCGCCTGGCGCTCGACGAGATGCTGCACGGCATAGAGCCGGTTTCGGTAACGCGCCGCGTCCTCGAAGCGCTCCTCGGCCGCCGCCAGCTGCATCTGGTCCTCGAGCTCGCGCTGGATCGGCTTGACGTCGCCGGAGAGGAACGCGATCACCGAGTCGATGATCGCCCGGTAGTCGTCCTTCGTCACGTAGCCCACGCAGGGTGCGAGGCAGCGGTCGATGTGGTAGTCGAGGCACGGG
Source organism: Gaiellaceae bacterium (assembly GCA_036511815.1). Lineage (GTDB taxonomy): Bacteria > Actinomycetota > Thermoleophilia > Gaiellales > Gaiellaceae > Palsa-739. The sequence continues at coordinate 15,354 of DATCBP010000064.1, read as the reverse complement.
ATCCCGGAGCGCCGCCCCGGTTTCGGGCCCTCGCACGGCCGGTACGGGAAGACGCGGTTGAGCACGTCGAGCGTCTCGCGCACCTTCTTCGCGTTCGCGTACGGCCCGAAGTACCAGACGCCGGGTTTGTGGCGCTCACGCGTGAACAGCACGCGCGGATACTCGTCCTCGACCGTCACGGCGATGTACGGGAACGACTTGTCGTCGCGCAGCCGGACGTTGAACGGCGGCCGGTGGCGCTTGACGAGGTTCTGCTCCAGGTGGAGCGCCTCGACCTCGGTGCCGGTGACGATCACCTCGACGTCCGCGACGCGCGCCGGGAGCTGCCGGATCTGCACTCGCGTGTCCGCCGTCTTCTGGAAGTACGAGCGCACGCGGGGCCGCAGGGACTTGGCTTTGCCGACGTACAGCACCTCGCCGTCGGCGTCGCGGAAGAGGTAGACCCCCGGCCTCGTCGGCAAGGCTTTGAGCTGGTTCTGGACGCGGCTCGGCACGACAGCGCTACCGTAGCCGAGGCTCCCGGCGGCACCCGCTCGCTAGCATTGCGCCGATGGACGGCCAGTACGTCGCGTATACGTTCTTCCGTGTCGACCCGACCTGGCGGCGTCTTCCCGCCGACGAGCGGCAGGCGGCCAAGGACGCGTTCGCCGAGGTGATCGACGAGTTCGCCGATCGCTTCGAGACGCTCCGCTGCTACACGACGACCGGCGTGCGCCCGGAGACGGACTTCTTCTTCTGGAAGATCACCGAGCGCTACGAGGATCTCGGCGAGCTCGGCGCCGCACTGAACGGAACGCCGCTCGCCGGCTGGCTCGAGACGCCGTACTCCTACCTCGCCACGACGAAAGCCTCGCAGTACACGAAGGCGAAGCGGCCGCGAAAGATCATGCCGAAGGGCTCTCCGTATCTCGTCGTCTACCCGTTCGTGAAGGTGCGCCCCTGGTACGTGCTGCCCGAAGCCGACCGGCAGCGTGCGATGGACGAGCACATGCGGATCGGGCACGAGTTCGAGACGATCTACAACCACACGACGTACTCGTTCGGGATCGACGACCAGGAGTTCATGACCGTGTTCGAGTGCGACGAGCCGGCCGACTTCATGCACCTGATGCTGGCGCTGCGCGAGAGCGAGGCGTCGCGGTACACCGAGCGGGACACGCCGATCTTCGTCGGCCAGCAAGTCCCGGTGCGGTCGGCGCTCGATGCGCTCGACGGCGCTTCGGTCCGCGCCGAGCTCTAGAACTCAGCCGTACGTGTGCTGGTGGCGCCAGACGCGCCACATGCCGAATCCGGACAGCGCGAGCACCGCGACGAAGGCGAGCACCTGGAGGCCTCTCGCACCGCCGTACCAGTTCACCCCGAGGTCGGCCACCGCGAGCAGCGCCGCGCCGTAGAAGACGGCGCGGGCGCGGAGCGGCCAGGTCGCGATCTCGGTGCGCCGCTCCCGCCACATGAGGAAGATGAAGAAGGCGATCGCGAGCAGAAAGGCGATCCGCGCGAGCACGAGCAGCGCCGTGAGCGTGTTCTGGAGCTGGAGCGCGACGACGACCGCGGCGATGGCGGCGAGGATCAGAAACCCGCGGAGGGTCGGGTTCAGGCGCGAGAAGAAACGGCTCATGTTCCGGTCATGTACGCCCGCACGGCGAGCGCTCCTGCCGCGAGGGTAGCGCCGGTGAACCAGGCGAGCCGGGCGCGCCGGTCGGCCGGCGCGTAGAGCCACGGCGAGAGCGCGGCGAGCAGCGCCAGCGAGCCGTAGAGGTAGTGGAGCCGCTCCGGCGCCCGGCGGTGCTCCGAGAGGAGGAGCAGGCCGAGCCCGACCTGCGCCACGATCAGCGTCTGGGCGAGGGCGAGGAGATGCGTGACGATCCCGCGCGGCTCGCGCCGCCGGTAGTACGCGACCCCGGCAAGGATCGCCGCGCCCCACGTCGCAGCGAGCACGAGGAATGCGACCGTGCGATGCGCCGTTAGCATCGAGGCGCCACCCTATCGAGAGGATGCGACGTGATCGAGGAAGGCAGCAACGCCCCTGACTTCGAGTTGACGAGCGACACCGGCGAGACGGTTCGCCTCTCGACCCTGCGCGGCCGCCCGGTCGTGCTGTACTTCTATCCCAAGGACGACACGCCTGGCTGCACGACGCAGGCGTGCGGCATCCGCGACGCCTACGGCGAGTTCGAGCGCGCCGGCGCGGTCGTGCTCGGCGTCTCCCCGGACGACGAGGGCTCCCATGTGAAGTTCCGGAAGAAGTACGAGCTCCCCTTCACGCTCCTCGCCGACACCGACCACACCGTGGCCGAGCAGTACGGCGTCTGGGGCGAGAAGACCTATCTGGGGCGCAGCTTCATGGGCGTCAGCCGCTCGACCTTCGTGATCGACGCGGACGGCAGCGTCAAGAAGATCTTCCACAACGTGAAGCCGGCGACGCACGCGGACGACGTGCTGGCCGCTCTCGGCACATAGCCCCCGGAGCGAAATCCCTCAGATGGGGGAGTCGGCCCTCCCCATTCCGGGGGGTGCTAGCGGTGTGCGCGCGCGGGAGGATCGAGCGACACCATCACCCGCCGCATGCAACTAACCCTCCGTGATCCGGCCTACACCGACCGTCTGGCCTCGTTCCTGCGTAGCCTCGGTCAACGTCCGATCGTGAGCGGACCGGATCACGTCGACCTCGAGGAAGCCGGCAACGACACCGACCTCGTCGAGCTCGAGATCTACCTCCGGGTCTGGCGGGTGCTCTACCCGGACGCCGAGGTCGATCTCGCCCACTGAGCCCCGGGGCTCAAGCTGCGGTGGCGAAGCGGGCCGAGGCGCGCTTGGCGGACTCGGCGAGCCGGCGGCGCACGCCGTCGATCACCTCGTCGCAATCCCGCAGCTCGGCGCGGGACGCCCCGCGGACGGCGAGCAGGTCGCGGACGAAGACGAGATCCTGGATGTGGCGGATCCCGTCGTCGACCGCTTCCTGGTCGGACAGCTTGCGACTCATGGCGGTGACGTTCGCGGTGCTCACGTCTGCTCCTTCGCGTCGTTTGACGAGAGGAGCATCGAGGCGGCGCCTGAGACCGGCTTAAGAACCAGTTGAGAGCTTTCTAAGAGTGCGGATGAGAGGACTTGAACCTCCACGAGCTTTCGCCCACACGGACCTGAACCGTGCGCGTCTACCAATTCCGCCACATCCGCGCGGACGGACAGTGTAGCCGGGTGAAACCGCCCGATGCGTTCACGCGTACCATGCTTCGCCTGCGCCGTTTCGCCCTCGCCTTCCCGTTTCTGCTCGCCTCGCTCGCCCTGCTCACCGCAGGCGGCGCGACGGCGCGGACCGAGGCGTCCAGCGGCATCGGCAGTGCCGATTCCGTCGAGGTGGTCGTCACGCTGCCGCAGGCGCCGCTGTCGGAGGCAATCCTCCACAACCGCGGTCTCGCCGCCGCAACGATGGTCCGCCACCGCCTCGACGTGCGCGCCCCCGCGAGCGTCTCGTACCTGCGCACGCTCGCCCTCGCACAGCGCACGATGGCAGCCCGCGTCGTGCGGGCGATTCCGCAGGCGCGCGTCCGCTGGCACTACGGCGTCGTGCTGAACGGAATGGCGGTCGTCGTGCCGCAGTCGCAGCTCGCACGCCTGATCGCGATGAAGGGCCTGACCGTATGGCCGACCGTGACCTACCACGAGCAGCTCGACCGCACGCCACAGCTGATCGGCGCGCCGGCCGTGTGGGGGCCGACGCTCGCCACCGCCGGCAACGGGGTCAAGATCGGGATCATCGACGACGGGCTCGACCAGACCCACGTCTTCTTCGACGGAGCCAACTTCACGTACCCGCCCGGGTACCCGCTCGGCAACCTCGCGTACACCACGCCGAAGGTGATCGTCGCGCGTGCGTTCGCGCCGGCCGAGCCCGTGTGGAAGTACGCGAACACCCCGTTCGACCCGCAGTACTCGGATCACGCCACGAACGTCGCGGGCATCGCGGCCGGCGACTACAACACGACGGCGAACGTGCTCGGCAACAAGGTCAAGATCTCCGGGATCGCGCCCAACGCCTATCTCGGCAACTACAAGGTGCTGACGATCCCGACGTCGCAGTTCGGGCTCGACGGCAACTCGCCCGAGATCGCCGCCGGCATCGAGCAGGCCGTGAAGGACGGCATGGACGTGATCAACCTCTCGCTCGGCGAGCCCGAGGTCGAGCCGACGCGCGACGTCGTCGTCCAGGCGATCAACGACGCCGCCGACGCCGGCGTCGTGCCGGTGATCGCCGCGGGCAACGACAACACCGATGCCGGCCGCGGCTCCGTCGGCTCGCCGGGAACCGCGGCGAACGCGATCACGGTCGCCGCCTCGACCGAAGGCGACAACGGCCCGGCCGACGAGATCGCCGACTTCTCGTCGAGCGGCCCGACGCCGATCACACTCGAGATGAAGCCGGACGTGACGGCGCCGGGCGTCGACATCCTCTCCTCGCTCCCGCACGACCAGTGGTCACCGCACGACTGGAGCGGCACGAGCATGGCGTCCCCTCACGTCGCCGGCGCGGTCGCCGTGCTCAAGGGGCGACATCCGTCGTGGACGGTCGAACAGCTCAAGTCGGCGCTCGAGTCAACGGGCGACCCGGTGCATCCCACGGGATCGACGGGCGAGGTGTCGGCACTCCGCGAGGGGGGCGGGCGGATCGACCTTCCACGTGCCGACAACCCGCTGATCTTCACCGACCCGACGGGCCTCTCGTTCGGCCTCGTCAAGCGCGGCGCCACGGCGACGCAGCAGCTCGCGGTCAGCGACGCCGGCGGTGGGCCCGCACCGTGGACAGTGTCGCTCGAGCCGCAGGCGGCGACGGCCGGCGCGACGCTTGCTCCGTCCCCGACCACCGTGGCCGCCGGGTCGAACGTCGGCATCACGCTCACGGTGGCGACGAGCGCAGCGGAGGGCGACGACATCGGATTCGTCCTCCTCACCCGAGGCACCGACGTTCGGCGCGTCCCGTACTGGTTCCACGTCGAGGAGCCGAGGCTCGCGACCGAGCCGCACGTGGCGATCTCCAGGCCCGGCGTGTACAAGGGCGACACCGCAGGCAAGCCGTCGCTCGTCTCGACATACCGCTACCCGGAGGGCAACCTCGGCGCGTCGATCGCGCTCAACCTCTCCGGGCCGGAGCAGGTGTTCCGCTTCACGCTGACACGGCCGGTGGCGAACTTCGGCGCGATCGTGCTCTCACGCGGCGCGGGTGTCAGTGTCACGCCACGGCTCGTCGTTGCCGACGACGAGAACCGCCTCGTCGGCTACATGGGGCTGCCGGTGGACATCAACCCGTACGCGAGGTACGGCGCCCCCGTGCCGGCGGTCGGCGACGTGCTGCCCGCATCCGGAACGTACGACCTCGTGTTCGACACGCCCGCGGGCGGCAAGCCGGGGCCGTTCTCGTTCCGCTTCTGGGTGAACGACACGACGCCGCCGACGGTGAAGCTCCTGAACCCCACCGCGCGGGTTGGCAGCCCGCTGCGGCTCGCCGTGCGCGACTCCGGCTCCGGCGTCGACCCCGCGTCGATCTTCGCGGTCGCCGACGCGCGCCAAGTCGCGGCCTCGTACTCGCGGGGGATCGTCACCGTCGACGGCGTCACGCGGCGGCTGGGAAGTCACACCCTCAGCGTCACGGTCGCGGACTACCAGGAGACGAAGAACATGGAGGACGTCGGCCCGATCCTCCCGAACACGCGCACGTTCCAGACGACCTACGTCGTCAAGCGCTAGCGGCGGTCGGTCTCCTCGATCGTCGGCAGCTGCGCGAGGTCGCGCTCGACGCTGGCCGCGAAGTCGTCCGCCTCGGTCGGCACGACACGAAGGGTCGCCTTCCGCTTCTCCCGCTCCCGGCGCCTGCGCGCATCGGCTCCGAGACGGACGCCGAAGCGTGGCCACTCCGCTCCGAGCACCGCCGCGAGTGCCAGTGCGAGCAGGGCGATGTACAGCCAGCTCACGGACCGATCTTACCGACTCCAGGACTAATCCAATCGAGGCTCTCGGCCGATATGACCCGGCATGAGCGCCCCGTTCGTCCTCGGCTACGTGCTGCTGTGGGCCACACTGATGCGGGCGCTCCTCGTCAAGGCCCGCATGCTCCCGCCGACGTGCACGCGCTGCGGGCTGCCGCTGGAGCGCCGGGCGCTCGGCGAGCGCGTCTGCGGCTGCCGCGGGCACTGAGCCCGGCTCGTCAAACGGGTAGGCCGGGCACGCCCCAGACGGCGAGCACGGTGCCCACACCGCCCATCGCGGCCGCCGCTCCTGCCGCCGCCACCGCTTTCGTCCGCCGGCTCGTGGCGCGCGCGCGTTGCGCAGCCCAGTCGGCCTGATGGAGCGTGCGCGCAAGTGCAGCCTCGGCCCAGCGGAACTCGAGCGCGAGCAAGCCCAGCCCGATCACGAGCAGCGGAATGCCCGGCCCGGGCAGCACGAGCAGCGCGAGGCCGCCGAGGACGATCGCGAAGCCTCCGAGCGCGACGACGGCACGCACGAGGCGACGACGCCGGCGGTGGGTTGCGCGGCGTTCGCGCAGCCGTTGGATGCGTGGGTGCTCGTCGGTCACGGTCAGGCGACGACCGCGCCGAACAGCTCGCCGAGCTTCCGCTCGAGGTAGTCGAGGTACGGCGCCGCGTCCATGCCGCCGCCGACGACGCGCTGGAGCAGCTCCTGCGGCGTGTAGGCCCGGCCGTGGCGATGGACGTGCTCGCCGAGCCACTCCCGCAGCGGCGAGAACTCGCCCCGCTCGAACAGCTCGTCCAGGTCGCCGACGTCGGCGATCGCACGCTCCCACAGCTGCACCGAGACGACGTTCCCGAGCGCGTACGTCGGGAAGTAGCCGAAGCTCATGTCCGACCAATGCACGTCCTGGAGCACGCCGCGTGAGACGTCGGGCGGCCGCAGGCCGAGGTAGTCCTGCATCTTCGCGTCGAACGCCTCCGGCAGGTCGCGCAGCTCGATGTGGCCGTAGAGCATCTCCCGCTCGAGCTCGAAGCGGAGGATGATGTGCAGGCAGTACGTCACCTCGTCCGCGTCGACGCGGCGCAACGACGGCTCGACCTTGTTCAGCGCCTGGTGGAATCGTTCCAGCGGCACGTCGGCGAAGCGGTCCGGGAATTCCCGCTGGAGCAGCGGGTAGAAGAACTTCCAGGTCGAGAGGTTGCGGCCGACGAGGTTCTCCCACATCCGGCTCTGCGACTCGTGCAGCGCAGCGGACGTTCCGTGCCCGAGCGGCGTGCGGTCGTACACGGGGTCGACCTGGCGTTCGTAGATGCCGTGGCCGAACTCGTGCAGGCAGGAGAGGATGCCGTGGAGGCTGTCCTCGTGGAAGTTCGTCGTCAGGCGAATGTCGGACGACGACATCGACATCGCGAACGGGTGCACGGTGCGGTCGAGCCGCCAGGACGCCCGGTCCATCCCCCAGCGTTCGAGCACCGCGCGCGAAAAGCGCCGCTGGGCGTCGCGCGGGAAACGGCCGTGCAGGCAGGAGTCGTCGACCGGCGCCACCTCTCCGACGGCGCTCAGCATCGGCAGCAGCGCGGCCTTCAGCTGGTCGAAGATCGCCTCGACGTGCGTCGTCTTCATCTCCGGCTCGTAGTCGTCGAGCAGCACGTCGTACGGGTCGCCCTGCGGGTCAAAGCAGCTCACGTATTCGCGCCGCAAGGCGAGGTTGTGCTCGAGATGCGGCAGCATGATCGAGTAGTCCTCTTGCTCGCGCGCGTGCAGCCACGCCCGGTAGCCGAGGGAGCCGGCACGGGTCAGCTCGGCGCGCAGCTCGGACGGAACGCAGGTCGCCTTGTCGTAGTCGCGCCGCGCGATGCGGATCACGCTCGCCTCGAACGAGCCGTAGTCGTGCCCCTCCTCGAACGGCCGCAACTCTTCAAGAAGCGCGCCGAGATCGGGCGAGACCTGGAGATCGTGGGCGATCCGGTTCAGCGTCGCGCGCTGTTCGGCGCGCGCAATCGCACCCGTGGCGGGCATTTTCGTCTCCTCGTCCCAGGCGAGCAGACCCGCAGCCTTCTCGAGGTCGTGGATTTCGCCTAGCCGACGGAGAAACTCGTCGAACCGCTCCGTCACCTGCCGGTCACCGACGGGAGGGTATCGCCAACGGCGGCCGGGTCGCGGACGCAGGGCGGCGCCAAACCTCCGCGCCGAGATCGGTCTGCGCACTGGCGCGGGGTCATTCCACGTCGTCGAGCTCCCCGGGTTGGACTCGAACCAACAACCCTCCGGTTAACAGCCGGATGCTCTGCCAATTGAGCTACCGGGGATCGGCGGGCACCATTCTACCGGCGCCCGCCGCGGGCTCAGGCGAACTCGCGGATGGCGGTCCGGATCTTGAGCAGCGCCTGCTGGAGATCGACGAGGTGCCCGTCGTCGGCCTCCGCGAGCTCCCGCTGGAGGCGCCGCTCGCGCAGGCGAAGCAGCAGCTGCTCGGCGGTGAGCTCGGTGATGCTCGCCTGCTCCGCGAGCGCGTACAGCTCCGCGAGCAGCGGCGTCAGCTCGCCGTCGGCGGGCTGCTCGCCGAGCAGGTGCGCGCGGGCGCGGCGGTTCAGCGGGTCGTCGAAGTGCTCCGGGCTCAGCTCGCCGAGGATGCGCGTGAGCTCGGGATGCGCGGCGACGCCGGCGAGCGCGTTGAGCTCGAGCCGCTGGCCGGCTCCGAGCAGCCTTGGTGAGACGATGCCGGCCGCGCGGGAGCTGCCGCGCGCGGGCGCGAGGCCGGCCTGCGTCTCGGGCGGCAGGTCGAGCAGGTCGGCGGCGAGCCGGAGCGCCTCCAGCCGCTCCGGCGAGTCCGGCAACGAGGCGAGGAACGAGCGCACGGACGCAAACGCCGTCTCCCGGTCGGGGGCACGCTCGCACTCGAGCCGGACGCGGTGCTTCGGGTAGCTCACCGGCGTCAGCAGCCGCTCCTCGAACGTGCCGGGGTCGTCCGCCGGGTCCGATCCCTTCGGCAGCACGACGACCTGGACGCTGAAGCCCTGCGCGGCGGCGAGCGCCATTCCGCGCAGCGTCGCCTCCTGCCCGGCCGCGTCCGCGTCGAAGCAGAGGAACACCCGCTTCGTCAGCCGCTGGAGCTCGCGGAGCTGCTTCTCGGTCAACGCCGTTCCCATCGATGCGACGACCGGCTGGAAGCCGGCCTGGCGGAGCGCGAGCACGTCGGTGTTCCCTTCGACGATCACGGCACGATCGGCCTTCGCGATCGCCTGCCGCGCCGAGTCGAGCCCGTACAGGAGGTCGCCCTTGCGAAACACGTCGCTTTCGGGCGAGTTGACGTACTTCGCCTGAAGCGGGTCGTCGTCGTGGAGCCTGCGCGCCTGGAAGCCGCGCACGACGCCGCGCGCGTCCGCGAGCGGGAAGAGGAGCCGCCGCTGGAAGTAGTCGTTCCCGCGCCGGTTGAGGAGGCCGACGGCAACCAGCTCATCCCGCTCGAACCCTTCCTGGAGCGCGCGCCGCGCGAGCGAAGCGCCGCCGGGGGCGTAGCCGAGACGAAACTGCTTGCACACGTCGTCGCCGAGGCCACGTGAGGCGAGGTACTCGCGCGCGAACGCGCCCGTGTCGCTGTCCCGGAGCACGCGCTCGTAGAAGGAGGTCGCGCGCTCGAGCAGCTGCGTCAGCCTGTCCCTGCGCCGGCGCTCTCGTTCCGCCTCGGGTGAGATCTCCTCGTATTCGATCTCGACGCCGAAGCGCTTCGCGAGCGACTCGATCGCGCCGACGAAGTCGACCTGCTCCATCTTCTCCACGAACGCGATCGAGTCGCCGCCCTCCCCGCAGCCGAAGCACTTGTACGTGCCTCGGGCAGGGCTGACGGTGAAGCTCGGCGTGCGCTCCTGATGGAAGGGGCAGAGACCCTTGTACGTGCCGCCGGACTTGCGCAGGCGCACGTAGTCCTCGACGAGCGGGAGGATCTCGGCGGCCCCCTTGACCGCGTCGACGGAAGTGTCCTTGATCCGTGTCATCGGTCGCCGAGCTCCGCGGCGAAGGTGAGCGCGAAGCGGTCAGTCATGCCGGCAAGGTAGTCGGTCGCCTCCTCGAGCTCGTCGCCGCGTTCGTCGACGAGGTGCTCGAAGATACGCCTGACCGTCGCGCGAATCCGCGCGTGCTCCTCGGCCGATTGCGGTCCGAGGTAGACCCGTTCGAACATGAAGGCGCGCAGGGCGAGCATTGCACCACCGATCTCGTCGCTCTGCACGATGTCACCGGCCTGGGCGGACGTCTCGACGAGATCGTGCACGAGCGTGTCGATCCGGCGCGACCCGGTCTCGCCGAGGAGCGCGAGCTCCTGCGGAGGCAGGTCGCCGGCATCGAGGAGCCCGGCGCGGATCGCGTCGTCGATGTCGTGGTTGATGTACGCGACGCGGTCGACGATGCGCACGATCTTGCCCTCGAGCGTCTCCGGCTCGACGGCCCCGGTGTGCTTGAGGATGCCGTCGCGCACCTCCCGGGTGAGGTTCAGCCCGCGACCGTCGCGCTCGAGGCGCTCGACGACGCGGAGGGAGTGCTCGTTATGGCGGAAGCCCGGGCCGCCGCGCTCGCGCACGACCTCGTCGAGCGCCTGCTCACCGGCGTGCCCGAACGGCGGGTGCCCGAGGTCATGGCCGAGCCCGATCGCCTCGACGAGATCCTCGTTCAGGCGCAACGCGCGTCCGACGCCGCGGGCAATCCCGGTCGTCTCGAGTGTGTGCGTGAGCCGGGTGCGGAAGTGATCCCCCTCGGGGTCGACGAACACCTGGGTCTTGAGGCGCAGGCGGCGGAACGCTTTCGCATGAACGATCCTGTCCCGGTCGCGCTGGAACGGCGTCCGCAGGCGGCACTCGTCCTCCGGGAGGTCGCGCCCACGGCTCTCGTACGATCGCACGGCGTTCGGAGCCAGCCACCGCTCCTCGTGCTCGCGCACGAGGCTCTCGAAGGCGTCGGCAACACGACCGGCAAGTTCCGGCATCTCGGGCCAGCGTAGACGTTGGAGCGGAGGCCGCCCAGTGGCCGCGCGGGTCCAAGCACACGCGTGTAACTCGGGACCCGACCCCTCCCTCCTACCCGTACTGTCGATCCTATTCGCGAAGGTGTGACGTGTCCGCCGCAGCTTCGTGACGTCAGATGATGATCGGCACGGTGCCGCCGTCGGCGCTCCACGCCGCACCGGTGACGTAGCTCGCACGCGCCGAGCAGAGGAAGGCGATCACGGCGGCGATCTCCTCCGGCTCGCCGAGCCGACCGAGCGGGCGGCCCGCGCCGACGGCGGCGAGCACCTCCTCACGCGACTTCCCGCTACGGGCCCCCTGCTGGTCGGCGAGCCCGCCCTCGCCGAGCCACGCCTGCGTCGCGATCGGGCCCGGCGTGACCGCGTTGCAGCGGATGCCGTCGCGCGCGTAGACGTCCGCGATCAGCCGCGACAGCGACAGCACCGCCGCCTTCGTCACGGAATAGTCGGGCATCGACGCCGACGGGCGTTTGCCGGCCGTGGACGAGACGTTCACGATCACGCCTTCCTTTCGTGCGCGCATCGCCGGCAGCACCGCACGGATCGTGCGCACATAGCTCATCACGTTCAGCTGCCAGAGCTCGTCCCACTGCTCGTCCGTGACCTCGTCGAACGCGCGCTGATAGGCGACGCCGACGTTGTTCACGAGGCAGTCGATGCGACCGAGGCGCTCCTCGACCTCGGCCACGAGCCGATCGGCCTCGCCCGCGCGCGCGAGATCGGCGGCAACGTGGTGCGCCTCGCCGACACCGGGCGGCGTCGATGCGCGGCCGCTCGTCACGACGAGGGCTCCCTCCGCGGCGAGGAGGCGCGCAGTCTCGAGACCGATGCCGCCGGTCGAGCCCGTGATCAGGCAGACGGAGTCGCGCAGGCCGAGATCCACGGCTCGCTAGCCTAGCTTTCTGTGACCACGCTGCTTCTCGTTCGGCACGGCGAGACCGACTGGAACGCCGAAGGCCGCCTCCAGGGGCATACGGATCGGCCGCTGAACGACCACGGCCGCCGACAGGCACGAGCGCTTGCGGAGGAGTTGGCGGGCGACAAGATTGCGGCGGTCTACGCGAGCGACCTCGTGCGGGCGAGGGAGACGGCCGAGATCGTGGCGGAGCGGCTGACGCTCGCGGTCGTCGTCGACGTCGACCTCCGCGAGAAAAACTGGGGCAGCTGGGAAGGGCTGACGCCGGCCGAGCGGGAGCGTGTCGCCTACGAGGGCGAGGCGACGGACGAGCATCGGGAGCGGACGCTCCGCGCCGTCCAGCGGATCGCCGAGCGCCATGCGGGTGACCGCGTCCTCGTCGTCACGCACGGAGGCTCGGTTCGCCGCGTGCAGGCGGCCGTGCTCGGAATGGCCCTGCCGGTCGTGGACAACTGCGCCGTCTGGGCCGTGGCCTGGGAGGGCGGCTTGTTCCGCCCGATAGACTGACCCCAGCCGGTGGAGGATTACACCAGCAAATACAAGGGCGAGCAGGTCGAGGTCGCACTCTTCGGCGGCGAATACCAGGAGGGTGTCCTCACCGCGTACTGCTACGTCGACGAGGTCGCGCACATCGAGCTCAACGGGCACATCCTCGTCCCGCTGCAGAACATCGCCTCGCTGCACTGCTCGAGCCGCTGCGATGCCCCGCAGAATGAGGACTGGCCGCCGCGCGGGCTGCTCGACGACGACGGCCGCGGCGAGCCGGAAGAGCCGTAGCGCGCACAACGCGCCGTGATCGCGGCCCGCAACATCCTCAAGGCCTGGCTGCTCCTGATCGGCATCTGCGGTGTGTTCGCACTGGCCGGCTGGGGGCTCGGCGGCGTCCGGCTGATGTCGATCTTCGCCTTCTGCGCGCTGCTGCTCGTTGCAGGCGCCTATGCGTACTTCGACCGGATTCTGCTGGGAATGGTCGGCGCGCGCGAGCTGCCGGTCGGCGAGGCGCCGCTCCTCCACTCCACGGTCGCGCGACTGGCCGCTGTCGCGGGCGTGGTGAAACCGCGTCTCTACCTCATCCCGGACGGGCTGCCGCGCGCGCTCGCCACGGGGCGCGGCCCGAGCAGCTCCGCGGTCGCGCTCAGCGCAGGGTGCATCACCGCGTGCACGCCGGCCGAGCTCGAGGGTGTGCTCGCACACGAGCTGGCGCACGTGCGCCATCGCGACGTCCCGATTCAGACCGGAGTGGTCGTGCTCGCGGCTTCGCTCATCGAGCTGAGCCGGGTCGGCGGCTGGCTCCAGCGCCCGCTGCTGTTCGTGCTCGGCCCTGTCGCCGCAGCGTGGGTCCACCTGCTTCTCTCGCCGAAGCGCGAGTTCGAGGCCGATCGTGCCGCCGCGGAGCTCTGCGGCTCACCGCACGGGATCGCCGACGCACTGATCCGCCTCGACTACGCCGCCGAGCTCGTCGACTTTCAGGCGAACCCCGCCACCGAGCCGCTGTACACCTTCAATCCGTTCCTCGAGGAGGGGCTGGCGGCGCTCTTCGTCACCCATCCACGGATCGAGGACCGGGTGCGCCGGCTGCGCGACCTCGACTCCACCTGGCGCGAGAACCTCGGGGACGAGGCGGCGTGACGCTTGCGATTCGGCCCGAGGAGTACGAGGCGCGCCGCGCGGCGCTCGCCGAGCTGCTCGCAGGGCGCGGGCTCGCGGGGGCGGTGCTCTTCGACGCGCAGCGTGTCTCGTACTACACCGGCTTCGCGTTCATCCCGACCGAGCGGCCGATCGCGTTCGCGCTCGCGGCCGACGGGCGCGGCGGCATGCTCGTGCCGCGACTGGAGGTCGAGCATGCACAGGCGAACACGGCGGTGCAGGAGGTCACGCACTACGACGAGTATCCGGGCGACCGGGCGCCGCTGGAGGCACTCGCGGAGCTGCTCGGCGCGCTCGGCGTGCGCGGCGCGATCGGCGCCGACCAGGACGGCTACCCGTGGGTGTTCGGCTACCGCGGCCCGTCGCTCGGCGACGTCGCCGGCGACGCGAAGCTCACGTTCATCGCCGACGCGGTCGAGGATCAGATGGCGATCAAGAGCGCCGCGGAGCTCGCGCTGCTGCGCGAGAGCTGCAAGTGGGGCAATCTCGCGCACACGTTGCTCCAGCGCTACACGCGGCCCGGCATGTCGGAGACGGAGGTCGAGAGCCGCGCCTCGACCGAGGCGACGCACGCGATGCTCGACGCGATCGGCCCGCTCTACCGCGGGCAGAGCCCGTGGTTCTCGGGCGCGGTCGCCGGCTACCGCGGCCAGATCGGCCGGAACGCGGCGATCCCGCACGCCCTCCCGAACAACATCGTCTTCCAGGCCGGCGACGTGCTCGTCACCGGCGCGACCGCTCCCGTCTGGGGCTACCACTCGGAGCTGGAGCGCACGATGGTGATCGGTGCGCCGAACGACGAGCAGAGGCGCCTGTTCGACCACATGCTTGCGCTCCAGGATCTCGCGATCGACGCGATCCGCCCAGGCGTGCCCTGCGCGGAGGTCGACCGGACGGTGCGCGCGTACTACGAGGCGCACGGGCTCTGGGACAACTGGCGCCACCACGTCGGCCACGCGATCGGGCTCCGCTACCACGAGGGGCCGTTCCTCGACCGCGGCGACGAGACGGAGATCCGGCCCGGGATGGTGTTCACCGTCGAGCCGGGGCTCTACGCGCCCAGCGTCGGCGGTTTCCGGCACTCGGACACGGTCGCCGTCACCGACGACGGCGTCGAGTGGCTGACGTACTACCCGCGCGACCTCGAGAGCCTGACCTTGCCGGTCTAGGACCACGAGCAGGGGCCGGTAACGGCCCCTGCTCGTGAAAGAAAATCGGCGGCGACCTACTCTCCCGGGAGGTTGCCCTCCGAGTACCATCGGCCCTGGCAGGCTTAACTTCTCTGTTCGGAATGGGAAGAGGTGTTTCCCCGCCGGTAAGACCGCCGAACTGTCAAGGGGCGCGCCGAGCGCGGCACCCTCAAAACTCCATAGCGACATTGACCGATGTTCAAATCAAGACCTCGGGCAATTAGTACGGGTGCGCTGAACACATTGCTGTGCTTACACGTCCCGCCTATCTACGTGGTGGTCTCCCACGGCCCTTACTCCTTCTAGAGGATGGGAGCTCTCATCTCGAGGTGGGCTTCCCGCTTAGATGCTTTCAGCGGTTATCCCATCCAGACGTAGCTAATCAGCAGCGCCGTTGGCACGACGACTGATACACCAGCGGTCTGTTCGTCTCGGTCCTCTCGTACTAGAGACGACTCCTCTCAAAGCTCCAGCGCCCATGGTGGATAGGGACCGAACTGTCTCACGACGTTCTGAACCCAGCTCGCGTACCGCTTTAATGGGCGAACAGCCCAACCCTTGGGACCTGCTTCAGCCCCAGGATGCGACGAGCCGACATCGAGGTGCCAAACCCTTCCGTC
>DATCBP010000063.1:0-8123 GCA_036511815.1 Gaiellaceae bacterium | reverse complement strand
GCGTGGGGATGGCGTAGCCACCACCGCGCGCGCCACGGCTCCCGCCGCCCCGGCGTCAGCCCAAGAGCCCGTCGGCTTGGCCGGCGGGCGCTCCGCGAAGCGGTGCATAGCCCCGGGAGAAGTGCGCAGCACTTCTCCCGGTCACGCGGTTTCGCCGCCGTCGATCGAAATCGCCGCACCGGTGACGTACGAGCTCTCGTCGCTGGCAAGGAATGCGAACAGCGACGCGATCTCGTCCGGGCGCGCGTGCCGGCCGAGTGGGATGTCCGCGTCCACCGCGGCGAGCATCTCGGGCGTGTATTCCGCCTCCTGCATCGGCGTGAGCACGTAGCCGGGGCAGACCGCATTGACGCGGATCTTCGGCGCGAGCTCGAGCGCCAGCGTCCGCGCGAACAGGATCACTCCCGCCTTCGCCGCGTTGTAGCCGGCGTAGAACGGATGCCCGGTCAGGCCGTTCGTCGACGCGGTCATGAGGATCACGCCGCCGTCGGCCGCGTCCATCCGCCGCGCCGCCTGCTGCGCGCAATGGAACACGCCGGTGAGATTGACGTCGAGCACGCGCCGCCAGTCGTCCGCGCGGATCTCGAGGAACGGCGCGCGGATCGAGATCCCCGCGTTCGCGACGAGCACGTCGACGCCGCCGAGCAGATCGTCGACCCGTTCGAACGCGCGCGCCACCTGCGTCTCGTCGGCGACGTCGCAGATCAGCGCCGCCTCGAGCCCGGCGATCCGCTCGTGCGCGGTCTCGATCTCCCGCTCGCCGACCGCGAGCGCGACGACGCGCGCACCCTCGGCGATCAGTCGGCGGCTCGTCGCCTCGCCGATCCCGCTCGTGCCGCCCGTGACGACGATCCTCTTTCCCCCGAGACCTCGCACGTAGCGATTATCCACGCATGAGCGTGTTCCGAGCGACGGCACGGACGACCGACCCCGACGGACGGGAGTGGGAGATCTACGCGTACCGGATCGCACTCCCGCGGCGCGGCCCCGTCGAGCCGTGGGTGGACGACATCACGCCGGGCGACTCGAGGGGCTACCTGCTCGCGTTTCCCTTCGTCCTGGCCGGCGCCGTCGCCCGTGCCCTCGTCCGGCTCGTGGACATCCCGGTCGCCGCGACGCGCGCGTTGCGCTCGAAGGAGTGGACGGTCGAGGCGATCACGTACGGCCCGCATCGCGAGAGCCATTCCTGGAAGACGACCGCGGAGTTTCGCGGCCAGGTGCTCGCGTCGGTCGAGGGAAGCCTCGCGAACGGGCACTTCCCGCGCCCGCCGAACGCCCGCTTCCTCGGCTGACCTACCCGAGCCGCTCGGCGAGATAGCGGAGCGCGAGCGGGTAGCGGTACTCGATGCTGCTGTGCGTCGCGTCGAACAGCTCGAAGAAGACGTCGGTGACGCCGATCCGCTCGAGCGCGCACCGGAACGCCTCGGCCCCGAGGTCGAGGAAGAACTGGTCGCGCTTGCCCGCGTCGATGTACACCGCGCGCAGGCCGCGCAACGCGTCGGCGTGCCCTGCCGCCATCCGCACCGGATCCCACGCGAGCCAGCGCTCCCATACCGCCGGCCGCAGGAGCCCCGTCTCCGGCTCGAACGGCAGGTCGATCGAGCCGTCCGCGTTCGCCGAATAGCACGCCGCCATCGCCCACGTGTTGAGCAGCGCGAAGTCCGTGCCCTTCGTGAACGCAGGCCGCGCGCGGAAGTCCTCCCAGAACTTCTCGAACGAGCCGTCGTACGCGTCACGCAGCGCGCGCACGGCGTCGCGGAAGTCCGGGAGGTAGCAGAGCTCGAAGAGCGCGTCGCCCGCGTGCGTCGCCAGCCCGCCGAACAGGTCGGGGCGGAGCATCGGCGTCACCATCGCGCCGTAGCCGCCGCTCGACTTGCCCGCGATACCGCGGTGCGCGGGCGCGGCGAGCGTCCGGTAGGTCGCGTCGACGAACGGGACGACCTCCTCGCAGAGATACGTGTGGTAGTTGCCGGTGCCGGGCGAGTCGAGGAACTGCGAGCCGCCGTAGGACGTCCACGCGTCGACGAACACGACGAGCGCGGGCGGGCAGCCCTCGTCGGCGAACAGCCGGTCGACGAGCTCGGGCACGGTCGGCCTGAAGGCCGAGCGGTTGTCCCACATGTCGAGCTGGCCCGTGTGCCCCTGGATCAGGTAGAGCGAGGGGAAGCGCCGTCCGGGGTCGGCGTCGTAGGCGGGCGGCGCGTAGACGCGGAGCGGGCGCACGGCCGGGTCGCCGAGCGCGTTGCCGCGCAGGGCCTCGCTCGCGAGCTCGTGCTCGGCGAAGCGGCCGGCGAAGGCGCGTGACCAGGGCTCCACCGTTGCGATTCTTCCAGTCGGCCGTCAGGCGGTGCGGCTACAGTCGCAGGCATGCTCGGCCGCCGGCCCGTGCCCGTGCTCATCTCCGTGCTCGCCGTGGCGCTCGTCGTCCTCGCCGCCGGGTGTGGTCCGAGCTCCACGAAGCCGTACACCGCCAAGGGGACGGTGGCTTGCCTCGCCGGGAAGGGCTTCAAGAACATCACCTCCGACCCGCTCAAGATCGGGCTGATCGCCGGCGTCGCCGAGCACGGCGGCATCCGGGCCGAGGCGCCGAGCGGGAACGTCCTCACGATCGCCTTCGCCCAGAACACCGCCGACGCCGCCTCCACGAAGGACGCCTTCCGGGCGAACGCCACGCCGTTCTACCGGCGCCACATGGCGGACATCATGGAGTCGCAGCGGAACGCCGTCCTCGTCTGGACGACCTCGCCGAGCCTCGCGCTGTTGACGCGGGTTTTCGGCTGCCTCCACGCATAACGAGCGCCTCGGTACACTCCCGCCATGGCCGAGTTCGGGACGATGCGAGTCAAGAGCGGCCTCGCCGAGATGCTCAAGGGCGGGGTGATCATGGACGTCGTCAACGCCGACCAGGCGAAGATCGCCGAGGCGTCCGGCGCGGTCGCCGTGATGGCGCTCGAGCGCGTCCCCGCGGACATCCGCGTGCAGGGAGGCGTCGCGCGCATGTCCGACCCGGAGATGATCCGGGAGATTCAGGAGTCGGTGACGATCCCGGTGATGGCGAAGTGCCGCATCGGCCACTTCGCCGAGGCGCAGATCCTCGAGGCGCTCGAGGTCGACTACATCGACGAGTCGGAGGTGCTGACGCCGGCCGACCTCGCGCATCACGTCGACAAGTGGAAGTTCACCGTCCCGTTCGTGTGCGGCGCGACGAATCTCGGCGAGGCGCTGCGCCGCATCACCGAGGGCGCGGCGATGATCCGCACGAAGGGCGAGGCGGGAACCGGCGACATCGTCAACGCCGTCACGCACATGCGCTCCGTCTTCGGGCACATGCGCAAGCTCACGACCCTCGCCGAGGAGGAGCTGTACTCCGAGGCGAAGCAGCTCCAGGCCCCGTACGAGCTCGTGCGCTGGGTCGCCGAGCACGGCCGCCTGCCGGTGGTCACGTTCACGGCCGGCGGGATCGCGACACCTGCCGACGCGTCGCTCTGCATGCAGCTCGGCGCCGACGGCGTCTTCGTCGGCTCGGGCATCTTCAAGTCGGGCGACCCCGAGCTGCGGGCGAAGGCGATCGTCGAGGCGACGACGCACTTCAACGACCCGGAGATCCTCGCGCGCGTCTCC
This sequence comes from Gaiellaceae bacterium, assembly GCA_036511815.1. Lineage (GTDB taxonomy): Bacteria > Actinomycetota > Thermoleophilia > Gaiellales > Gaiellaceae > Palsa-739. The sequence goes on along the minus strand of DATCBP010000063.1, from coordinate 4,502 downwards.
GCGGGCCTCGGCGAGCCGATGGTCGGCATCTCGACTGCCTCGCTCGATCCGAGCGAGCTGCTCGAGACCCGCGGCTGGTAGCCGCCCCGGCGCCGTCCGGCGCGGCGCTCACGATGCCCCGCATGAAGCCGCGGTGGACGACGGCGTCTTTTCTGCTGTACGCGGGCGGGCTCACGGTGCTCGGGGCGGCGGTCGGCGCGCTCGGGTACCTCTCGGGCCACTACGCCAGGGCGGCGTATGCCGGCTGGGCCCTGTTCATCCTCGCCGTGCTGTACGCGAAGGCGCACGGGTTCCGCCGCAAGGAGCGCTGGGTCGCCGCCGGCATCTTCGCGTTCGCGTCGGTGATCGCCTGGGCGGCGTTCATCACCGCGCTCTGGTCCTGGTTCGGCTGGCTCGGCGGGTCGGCGTCGTCCTTCGGCCACTTCTCCCTCGCGCGCCTGTCGCTCGAGCTGCTCGTGCTCGTCGCCGCGATCGACGACCTGCGCCGCTTTCGCTTTCCGTTCATCGCCGCGGTCGCCGTCTACGTCGGCTGGTTCTTCGTCCTCGACCTCCTGTCGGCGGGGGGCAACTGGTCGGCGTTCGTGACGCTGTTCGTCGGACTCGCATATCTCGCCTTCAGCGCGGCGAACTCGCAGCCGTCGGCGTTCTGGCTCCAGTTCGCGGCCGGGTCGCTGATCGGCGGCAGCCTCTTCTACTGGTGGCACTCGACGGACACCGACTGGTCGCTCATCTCGATCGCCGCGATCGTCTACGTCGGCATCGCGTATGCGTCGAAGCGGTCGAGCTGGGCCGTGTTCGCGACGCTCGCGCTGCTCGGGGCGGGCACGCACTTCGCTGCGAAGTGGTCGCACGGCACGATCTCGCTCACGCCCTCGACGTCGATGGTCACCTCCGTCGTTTCGCGCGGCTGGGCGCCGTCGCTCGTGTTCGCGTTCGTCGGCTTCCTGCTCGTCGTGCTCGGCCTCGCCTCGCGGCGCGGCGCCGAGCCGGCTCCGCGCCCGTAACCCCGGACTACACTTCCCTCGTGGAGAAGCCGCTTCGGATCGGCGTTCTCGCCCTGCAGGGCAACTTCCGCGAGCACGCGGCCGTGCTGCGGCGCCTCGGCGCCGAACCCGTCGAGGTGCGCCTGCCCGAGCAGCTCGAGGGACTCGACGGCCTGATCGTCCCGGGCGGCGAGTCGACCGCGATCACGCGGCTCATGCGCCTCTACGGCGTCGACGAGGCGCTCCGGCGCTTCGAGGCACCGATCTTCGGCACGTGCGCGGGGATGATCCTGCTCGACCGCGACCATCTCGATCTCGCGGACATCAGCGTCCGGCGGAACGCCTTCGGGCGCCAGGTGCGCAGCTTCGAGGCCGATCTCGACCTCGGCGACGGCGGCGGGCCACTCCGCGCCGTCTTCATCCGGGCGCCGTGGATCGAGGAGGCGGGGCCCGAGGTCGAGGTGCTGGCCGAGCTCGACGGGCATCCGGTGCTCGCCCGGCAAGGCCGCATTCTCGTCGCCGCCTTCCACCCGGAACTGACCGACGACACGCGCATCCACGAGCTCTTTTTGAACCAGGTGCGGGAGGCGTCGAGTGTCCGGGCATAGCAAGTGGTCGACGATCAAGCACAAGAAGGGCGCAGCGGACGCGAAGCGAGGCCAGCTCTTCACGAAGCTGACGCGCGCGATCATCGTCGCCGCGAAGGAGGGAGGCCCGGATCCGGGAGCCAACCTCGCGCTCCAGAACGCGATCGAGAAGGCGCGCGCGTATTCGATGCCGCGCGACACGATCGACCGCGCCGTCGCGAAAGGCTCGGGCGCCGACGCGGACGCGAGCATGTTCGAAACGGTCGTGTACGAGGGCTACGGCCCGAGCGGCGTCGCCGTGATCGTCGAGGCGCTCACGGACAACCGCAACCGCACCGCCGGCGACGTGCGCCACACCTTCACGAAAAACGACGGCAACCTCGGCGGCTCGGGCGCCGTCGCCTGGCTGTTCGAGCGGCGGGGCATCGTGCTCGTCCCGGCCGCGGGCGTCGACGAGGACGCGCTGACGCTCGCTGCGGCCGAGGGCGGCGCGGACGACGTCGCGCTCGACGGGGCGACATTCGAGGTCACCTGCGCCCCCGAGCTGCTGTCCGCCGTGCGCCAAGCGGTCGAGGCGGCGGGCTTCTCGATCGACTCGGCGGAGCTGACGATGGTGCCGAAGACGACCGTCGAAGTCGTGGACGAGGACGACGCGAAGAAGGTGCTCCGCCTGATCGACCAGCTCGAGGAGAACGACGACGTCCAGGACGTCTGGGCCAACTTCGACATCCCCGAGCAGGTGCTGGAGGCGGTCGCCGGCTAGGAAGGCCCGGCGGGGACCTGGCAGGGTTGTCCGACGCCCTGCCTAACGTGTCGCTGTGAGAGTCCTCGGCATCGACCCGGGAACGGCTGCTTGCGGGTACGGGATCGTCCAAGAAAACGGCGGGCGCCTCAAGGGCATTGTCCACGGCTGGTGGTCCACGCCCGCCGGCGAGCCAATGGAGTTGCGACTGAAGACGATCTTCGAGGGCGTCACGGGTCTCATCGGCGAGCACGCCCCGGATGCGTGCGTCCTGGAGGAGTCGTTCGTCGGCGTCGACGCCCGCACCGCGCTCTCCGTCGGGCAGGCGCGCGGCGCCGTGCTCGTCGCGGCCGCTCTCGCCGGACTGCCGTGCGCCGAATACGCGCCTTCGAGCGTCAAGCAGTCGGTCTGCGGCTACGGCCGCGCGGAGAAGTCCCAGGTGCAGCGGATGGTGAAGGCGATCCTCGGACTCGACGAGCTGCCGACGCCGAACCACGCCGCGGACGCGCTCGCCGTCGCGATCTGCCACGCGCTCGCGCCGCCCCTGCTGAAACTGGTCGGGTAGTGCGCTTCCCGGCGATGCCCTCCGGCTTCTGGAACGCGCGCACGCTGCGCGCTGCCGCGTCCTCAGTCGCGCCCGTAGTCAAAACTACGAACGCTCCCTGCGTCCTTGCATCGCTTGGTGCTCGCGCCCCAGAAGCTCGGCAACACCACCGAGAGGCGCACACATGATCTCCAGGCTGCGCGGAACCCCGGTCGCGTCGACGCCGGACGGACTCCTGATCGACGTCGGCGGCGTCGGCTATCTCGTCGCGGCCACGCCGACCGCGGTGCGCAAGGCGAGCGGGGTGGACGAGGTGATCGTCGAGACGTACCTCTACGTCCGCGACGACGCGCTCCAGCTCTACGGCTTCGCCGATCGCGCCGAGCGCGACCTGTTCGTGCAGCTCCTGACCGTGAACGGCGTCGGCCCGAAGGTCGCGCTTGCGGTCGTCTCGGGCTCGCCCGCCGACGAGCTCCGCCGCGCGATCGTGCGCGAGGACACCGCGCGCTTCCAGGCGATCCCCGGCATCGGCAAGAAGACCGCCGAGCGGATCGTGCTCGAGCTGAAGGAAAAGCTCGGCGCAGGCGTAGTCGCGTCCGGAGCGGCGCCGCCCTCGGACTCGCACGTCGACGCCCGCGACGCGCTCGTCGAGCTCGGCTACAGCGTTCTCGACGCCGAGCGCGCGCTCGCCGACACCGATCCGCTGCTGTCGGCGGAGGAGCGCGTGCGGCTCGCGTTGAAGAGGGCCGCATGAGCGCGCAATTCCTCGCCCCGGTCGTCCACGAGGAGGACGAGGAGCTCGAGCTGACGCTGCGCCCGCGCCGGCTCGACGACTTCGTCGGACAGGAGCGGGTCAAGGAGCAGCTCGGGATCTCGCTCTCCGCGGCCACCGCGCGCGGCGAGGCGCTCGACCACCTGCTGCTCGTCGGGCCGCCGGGCCTCGGCAAGACGAGCCTCGCGTACATCGTCAGCGAGGAGCTGGGCGTCGGCATTCGCACCGTCGCCGGGCCCGCGCTCGAGCGGAAGGGCGACATGGCGGCGATCCTCACCGCGCTCGAGCCGCGTGACGTGCTCTTCATCGACGAGATCCACCGGCTCAACCGCTCGATCGAGGAGATCCTCTACCCGGCGCTCGAGGACTTCCGCCTCGACATCGTCGTCGGCCAGGGCCCCGCGGCGCGCACGCTGACGCTCGACCTGCCGCAGTTCACGCTCGTCGGCGCGACGACGCGCACCGGGCTGCTGACGACACCGCTGCGCGACCGCTTCGGGATGACCTTCCGGCTCGACTACTACGAGCCGGCCGACCTCGCCACGATCGTGCGCCGCTCGGCGCGCATCATCGGCGTCGAGGTCGCCGACGACGCCTCGGAAGAGATCGCCCGCCGCTCGCGTGGCACGCCGCGCATCGCGAACCGCATCCTGCGCCGCGTGCGCGACGTCGCCGAGGTGCGGCATCAGGGCATCGTCACGACGGAGATCGCGCGCGAGGCGCTCGAGCTGCTCGAGGTGGACGAGCTCGGCCTCGACCGCGAGTCGCGGCAGCTCCTACAGACGATCGCCGGCAAGTTCGAGGGCGGGCCGGTCGGGCTGAGCACGCTTGCCGTCTCCTTCGGCGAGGAGCCGGACACGATCGAGGACGTGTA
>DATCBP010000062.1:0-10567 GCA_036511815.1 Gaiellaceae bacterium | reverse complement strand
ACTTCCCCTATCCGGAGTCCGCCGCGCGAGCACTCGGCCGCGCCTCCGAGCGTGCAGACTGGCTGCGCCGCCCGGCCGGCGCGGTGCCCGAGCTGGACGGCATCGACCGCGCCGGCGCCGGCGCGGTCGTCGTGCATGCGCTCAACCGCGGCGACGACGTCTGGCTCGAGCCGGCCGAGGCGACGCAGCTGCTCGAGGCGTACGGGATCCCGCTCGTCGCCCAGCGCGACGCCGCGTCGCCCGAGGCGGCGGCGGCCGCTGCGCGTGCGCTCGGGTTCCCCGTCGTCGTGAAGAGCGCCGTCGCGGGTGCGCACAAGAGCGAAGGCGGCGGCGTCGTGCTCGACCTCCGCGACGAGTCCGGCGTGCTCGAGGCCGCGAGGCGGATCGGCGGCCCCGTGATCGTGCAGCCGATGCTCCACGGCGGCGTCGAGCTGCTCGCAGGGCTCGTGCAGGATCCAATGTTCGGTCCGCTCGTCGCCTTCGGCCCCGGCGGCGTGCTCGCCGAGCTGGTCGGCGAGGCGAGCTTCCGGAGCGCGCCGCTCACCGACGTCGACGCGGAGGAGCTCGTCTCTGCCGGCAAGGCCGGGCGGCTCGTCGCCGGCTTTCGCGGCGCGCCCGCGGCCGATGCTGCGGCGCTCGCCGAGCTGTTGCAACGCCTCTCCCGGCTCGCCGAGGAGCTGCCCGAAGTGGTCGAGCTCGACCTGAACCCGGTGCTTGCGCTGACGGACGGATGCGTCGCGGTCGACGCGCGCGTGCGTGTCGCGCGCTCGCGCGCGGTCGCGGGGCCGAAGACCTGGTAGTCAGGTGATGAACGACTCGCGCAGCGCGATCGCGACCGCGTGCGTGCGATTGTCCGCTGCGAGCTTCCGCATCGCGCGACGCAGATACGTGCGGACGGTGTCCGCCGAGATGTGAAGCACCTGGCCGACCTCGTCGTTCGTCTTGCCGTCCGCGAGCAGGCTCAGGATCTCGCGCTCTCGCGGCGAGAGCGCGATCATCGGCCGGGCGGCGCTGCCGCGAACGAGAGTCGGTGCGAGGAGCGGGTCGACGTAGGTCGCGCCGGCGGCCGCGCGCTCGACGGCGCGCAGGAGCTCGTCGAGCGTCTCCTCCTTGCGGACGAAGCCCCGGATGCCGGCGTCGACTGCCTCCACGAGCAGCTCCCGCTCGCCGTGGTCGGTGTAGAGGATGGTGGCGGTGTCGGGGCTGAGCTCCTGGACGAGCCGCGCGACCTCGATCCCGCCGAGGTTCGGCATCACGAGGTCGAGAACGGCGACCGTCGGGGTGTGCATCCCGATCGCCGCCAGGGCCTCCGCTCCGTCGCTCGCGCGGGCGACGACGTCGATGCCGTTGGCCGAGAGGAGGACGGAGATGGCCTCGACCAGCGCAGGGTGGTCGTCGGCGACGACGCACGTGATCGGAGCTTTCGGGGATCGGTTGGCGGGCATCCGCATCACCCTCCCTGAGGACAGGTGTCAGCAAATGGTAGTCGCGGCACCGCTGTGGTGTCCTGTCGCCGATTCGGATGACACGAGATCACGCGGAATCGGCGACACGGCATGGCCTCAGTGGTGCCGATACTGGACTCACGAGGTGCGCTCCCGCCCCGTTCATGGAGGCTTGCATGCCCGACCCAACGGCGCCCCTCGCCGACACGATCGATGTCGCCGTCCTGCTTGGCGTGCTCGCCCAGGTCCACGAAGGCGACTTCACGGCCCGGATGCCGCTCGACTGGACGGGCGTGGCCGGCAAGATCGCCGACAGCCTCAACGACGTCATCATCGCCAACCAGGCGCTCGGCACGGAGCTGGCCCGCGTCAGCGACGTCGTCGGCAAGCAGGGCAGGCTGTCGCAGCGCGTCGTGCTCGGCGGAGCGACGCAGAGCTGGTCCGGGAGCATCGAGTCCGTCAACAACCTGATCGACGCGCTCGTTCGTCCGACCATCGAGATGCAGCGGGTGATCGGCGCGGTCGCAGACGGCGATCTGAGCAAGAAGATGTCCGCCGACGTCCAGGGCGAGATGCTCGAGCTGAAGAACACCATCAACGCGATGGTCGATCAGCTCAACGGATTCATCTCGGAGGTCACGCGCGTGACGCGCGAGGTCGGCACCGAAGGAAAGCTCGGTCAGGCCGCCGCGGTCACGATCGAGGTCGGCGGCGTCTGGAAGGACCTCACCGACAACGTCAACCTCATGGCCGACAACCTCACCGGGCAGGTGCGAAACATCGCAGAGGTGACCACTGCGGTCGCCAACGGCGACCTCAGCAAGAAGATCTCGATCGACGTCAAAGGAGAGTTCCTCGAGCTGAAGACCACCGTCAACGCGATGGTCGACCAGCTCAACGCCTTCGCGAGCGAGGTGACGCGCGTTGCCCGCGAGGTCGGCGTCGAGGGCAAGCTCGGCGGTCAGGCGCAGTCGAAGGAGGTCGCCGGCGTCTGGAAAGACCTGACCGACAACGTCAACCAGCTGGCGGCGAACCTGACGAATCAGGTGCGCGCCATCTCCGAGGTCGCGACCGCGGTCACCGAGGGCGACCTCACCCGGCAGGTGCGGGTGGAGGCGAGCGGCGAGGTCGCCGTCCTGAAGGACAAGCTCAACGAGATGATCCGCAACCTCCGCGAGACGACGCGGCAGAACGTCGAGCAGGACTGGTTGAAGACGAACCGCGAGCGCTTCACGCGCATGCTCCAGGGCCAGGACGATCTCGCGGCCGTGTCGAGCATGATCCTCTCCGAGCTCGCGACGCTCGTCTCGGCGCAGCACGGGGTCTTCTATTCGATGATCGGCCACTCCGACGGCAGCGATCCCGTGCTGGAGCTCCAGGCCGGCTACGGCTACGACGAGCGCAAGCATCTCTCGACGTCGTTCCGTCTCGGCGAGGGCCTCGTCGGCCAGTGCGCGAAGGAGAAGAAGCGCATCCTGCTCACGGACGTTCCCGGTGACTACGTGCGGATCAACTCGGGGCTCGGCGAGTCGCCGCCCCTCAACATCATCGTGCTGCCCGTGCTGTTCGAGGGGTCGCTGCGCGCCGTGATCGAGCTCGCGTCGTTCTCGCCTTTCAGCATCACGCACCAGACGTTCCTCGACTCGATCACGGAGAGCATCGGCATCGTCCTCAGCACGATCGAAGCGGCCGCGCGCACCGAGACGCTGCTCAAGCAGTCTCAGTCGCAGGCGGAAGAGCTTCGCGCGCAGCAGCAGGAGCTCCGCGAGTCGAACGAGGATCTCGGCCGGCAGGCGACGCTGCTCGCGGAGCAGAACATTCTCGCGGAGCAGAAGAACCAGGAGGTCGAGGAGTCCAAGCGGCTCGTCGAGGAGAAGGTGAGCCAGCTCGCCGTCTCGTCGAAGTACAAGTCGGAGTTCATCGCGAACATGTCGCACGAGCTCCGCACCCCGTTGAACAGCCTCTTGATCCTCGCGCAGCAGCTCGAGGACAACCCCGACCACAACATGACCGACGCGCAGGTCGAGTACGCGAGCGTCATCTACACGTCAGGCATGGAGCTGCTCGAGCTGCTCAACAGCATCCTCGACCTGGCCAAGGTCGAGTCGGGAACCGCGATCGCCGAGCTCGACGCGCTTTCCCTCGCCCAGCTGCGCACGGCGCTGCTCCGAGAGTTCACGCCCGTCGCCGACGGCAAGGGCCTCGACTTCACCATCGATCTCGCACCTGACAGCCCCGCGCGCATCGTCAGCGATCAGCAGCGCCTCCGGCAGATTCTCAAGAATCTGCTCGCCAACGCATTCAAGTTCACCGAGCACGGAGCGGTGCACCTGCAAATCGGCCTGGCCGACTACGGCTGGAGCGGCGAGAACGAAGCGCTCGTCGGGGCGTCGTCGGTCGTTGCCCTGGCCGTCAGCGACACCGGCATCGGCATCGACGACGAGCAGCAGCAGCGGATCTTCGAGGCGTTCGCACAGGGTGACGGCACCACCGCGCGCCTCTACGGCGGCACGGGTCTCGGGCTCTCGATCAGCCGCGAGCTCGTCGGCCTACTCGGCGGCGAGATCACCGTCTCGAGCACGCCGGGCGAGGGCAGCACCTTCACGATCTACCTGCCGACGAGCGGCCCGCGGACGGTTGCGCCCGCGGCCCCCAGGCGCAGGCGCGCTCCAGAGCGCATTCGGCCGCGCGCCGCTCCCAGACCGCACGGCGGCAGGGCCCCGTTCGCTCCGGAGCGCCCCGGCTCCCTCGACCTGACGCTTGCCGCGCAAGCCCGCTCGCGATCCGACCAACCCGCGTCGAACGGGCACGAGAGCGTCGACATCGACGGCCTGAGGATCCTCGTCGTCGACGACGACATCCGCAACATCTTCGCGATGACGGCGCTACTCGAGCGCGGCCACGCCGACGTTACGGCGGCCGAGAGCGGTGCCGAAGCCCTTGCCGCCCTGGCGGAGATGCCCGACTTCGACATCATCCTGATGGACATCATGATGCCGGGCATGGATGGGTACGACACCATCCGCGCGATCCGCCGGATCGACCGCTTCAAGACGGTTCCGATCGTCGCCGTCACCGGCAAGGCGACGGCAGGTGAGCGCCAGCGCTGCCTCGACGCCGGAGCGAACGACTACCTGTCGAAGCCGGTCAACGGCGTCACGCTGCTCGTTTCCCTCAGGCCGTGGCTGCCGGCGCCTGCGGGCCTTGCCGAGAGCGCTCCGCTCGCAGCGACGTTTGGTCGTGACAGGCACAACGGGGCGGACTACGGCGCGATCGACGGCGTGAAGATCCTCCTCGTCGACGACGACCTGCGCAACGTCTTCGCGCTGAGGGCGCTGCTCGAGCGCGGCCACGCCGACCTCACGATCGTCTCGAGCGGTGCCGAAGCCCTCGCCGCCCTCGAGCAGAAGCCCGACATCGAGATCGTTCTCATGGACGTGTTGATGCCGGTGACGGATGGGTACGACACCATCCGCGCGATCCGCCGGATCGACCGCTTCAAGTCGCTTCCGGTCATCGCCGTCACCGGCAAGGCGACGGCGGGCGAGCGTCAGCGCTGCCTCGACGCCGGTGCGACCGACTATGTTGCGAAGCCGGTCGACACCGCCGAGCTGATCGCGGCCCTGAGGCCGTGGTTGCCGGCGACTGCGCAGCCGACCCCATGAGCGCCTCGCTGTGGCTCGAGGAACCGCGCGTTCCCGAGGCACCTCCGGTGGCTGCACGGTTGCCCGTCCCCATCTTGATGGTGGACGACAATGCCGCGAAGCGGCTCGCGTTGAAGGCGGTGCTGTCCCCGCTCGGCTACACGATCGTCGAGGCCGACTCGGGCACCGCCGCCCTGCGCTGCGTGATGGCCCAGGACTTCGCCGTGATCCTGCTCGACGTCCAGATGCCGGTGATGGACGGCTTCGAGACCGCCGCCCACATCCGGCAGCGTCCGAAGTCCGAGATGACGCCGATCATCTTCATCACCGCGCACGCGAACGACGAGGTCACCTACACCGACCTCTATGCCGAGGGCGCGGTCGACTTCATCTTCGCTCCGGTTCCGCCGAACGAGCTTCGAGCCAAGGTCTCGGTCTTCGCGAAGCTCTTTCTCCGCGCGGAGCAGCTCGCCGGGCAGGCCCGGGAGCTGAAGAAGTCCGCGGACCAGCTGCGGCTGCTCGCGAACGCCGCGCCGATCGGCATCTTCCAGACCGACGCCGAGGACCGATACGTGTACACCAACCCGCGCTGGACGGAGATCACGGGCATCTCGCGCTCGGAAGCGGAGGGACGAAGCTGGGACACCATCGTCGCCGTTCCGGCCCGCGCCGGCCTCTTCGACGAGCTGCCCGACGACGGCACGGAGAACGGCGCGGAGGTTCACCGCCGCTTCGAGATCCGGCTTCCGGGGTTGGCGCCGCGCATCGTGCTCGTGACCTCGACCACGATCCCGGACAGGGCCGGCGGAATCACCGGCGGCGTCGGGATCATCGCCGACGTGACCGCCGCCTCCCGTGAACGGGAGGCCGAGCAGGCGCGCCGGGTCGCCGAAGAGCAGTACCGCCGCATCGTCGAGACGACGATGGAGGGCATCTGGCTCATCGACACGGACAACCACACGACGTTCGTGAACGACGCCCTGGCGAGGATGCTCGGGACGACTCCGGGCGAAATGCAGGGACGCTCGAGCTTCGAGTACTGCACCGACGACGAGAGTCTCGCGACGGCGAAGGCGGCCCTCGACCGGCGCCGTGCCGGCGTCAACGAGCAGTACGAGATGAAGCTGCGGCGGAGCGACGGCACCGAGATGCACGCCCTTGTGAGCGCGTCGCCCCTGACCGACGAGCGCGGCGGCTACACCGGCGCCCTCTCGATGGTCCGCGACGTCACCGAGCACGTCGAGCAGGAAGCGCGTCGCCACGGGCTCGAGGAGCAGTTGCGGCAATCGCACGGGCTCGAGTCGATCGGGCAGCTCGCCGGGGGGATCGCGCACGACTTCAACAATCTTCTGCTCGGAATCCGCGGCTACGGCGAGCTCGCGCTCCGGCGTATCGAGCGGGGTGAGGACACCGCCAGCGAGGACATCAAGGACATGCTCGATGCGGCAGAGCGGGCCACCCAGCTGACGCGGCAATTGCTCGCGTTCGGGCGGCGTCAAGTGCTGAAACCCGAAGTAATCGACATTTGCGAGGTGATAACCGATATGGGCAAGTTGCTACGCCAGCTGATCGGCGACCAGATAGAGCTCGTGATCGCTTCTCCGGACGAGCCGGTGCGCGTCGAGGCCGACCGCACGCAGCTCGAGCAGGTGATCGCCAACCTCGCGGTGAACGCGCGCGACGCGATGCCCGACGGCGGCCTGCTCGAGATCGAAGCGTCCCTGTCCGACGACGAGATCCCGGAGGCGGTGCTCACGGTCTCCGACAACGGCACGGGCATGAGTCCCGAAACGGCCAGGCGTGTCTTCGAGCCGTTCTTCAGCACGAAGGGCGCCGCCGGCTCCGGGTTCGGGCTCGCCACGGTGCACGGCATCGTCAGCCAGAGCGGCGGCCGGATCGCGCTCGAGAGTCGGGTCGGCAAGGGCTCGAAGTTCTCGATCTTCCTACCTCAGAGCAATCGAGCGCCCGCCGAGGCGGCGCAGGAGCCTGCCGGGGTGCAGGGCGGTGCAGAGACGATTCTCGTGATCGAGGACGATGCGATGGTGCGCCGGATCGTCACGGGCATGCTCGAGGAGCTCGGCTACCGCGTGCTCGCAGCCGACGGCGGCGAGGCCGCCCTCGCGCTCGTCGCGACCTGGTCGTCGTCGATCGATCTGATCCTCACCGACCTCGTGATGCCAGGCCCGAGCGGCCGCGAGACGGCGGAGCGAATCCGCACTCTCTTCCCGGACGCCAAGGTGCTCTACATGTCGGGATACACGGACGACGTCGTCATCCGTGACGGGGGCGCGTTCGAGCCGGGGATCGCCTTCATCCAGAAGCCGTTCGGTCCCGAGCAGCTCGGGCGCTGCGTTCGCGAGGTGCTCGGCGCGGAGCTCGGATGACCGCCGCGTAGGCCTGGCCGCGACGGTGGTTTAAGGCGCCGCCGCGCGGGGAATGAACGACGCCGATGATCGAGGTTACCCGGGCGTCGGGCGAGATTCAGCTCCTGTTCGTGACCGGGCGGACGTCCGGCGTCGGCCGGCGCATGGAGTCGGTGATCGCGAGCCTCCAGGCGCGCAACCGGGGCAGGGTCGCGGTCCACCGGCTCGACGCCGACGCGCAGCCCGAGCTCGCGGCGTGGCTCGGCGTTCGATCGATCCCGACGGTGCTCTTCTTGCGCGACCGGCAGCCGATCGCGTGCCTGCGCGGCCGCGCCACACTCGAGGAGCTCGAGCAGGTTCTCGAGCGATGCGCCTGACGCCGCCGAGGCATGGATACTGTCCGTACATGGTCATCGAGCCCTGCCGCGTCCATGGCCGCGCGTGACGCCGTAAGCGCGCAGGGGCCGCGCGGGACGATCGAGCCCTCGGTGCAGATCGCGTTTCCGGCCGGCGAGTACATCGGTGTCGCCCGCCTCGTCGCCGGCGGCGTTGCCACGCGGCTCGACTTCGGCTTCGAAGCGGTCGACGATCTTCAGCTCGCGATCGAGACCGTGCTTCGCGCCGCGTTCGCACCGGCCGCGCAGGCGACGATGAGGATTGCGAGCGACGGTGGGAGCCTCGCCGTCTCGATCGGCCCCGTCGATGCCTCCGCGCTCGGCCGGCTGCTGTACGGAGCGCGCGGCACCGAGGGGATCGAGCTCGGCGCACTGCTCGCGCAGCTCGTCGACGGCGTCGCCGCTCAGCCCGAGCCGGTGCCGTCGATCGTGCTCCGGATCGACTCGGCCGGCCGCTCCGCGTGACCGTGGCCGGCCTGGAGACGTCCGCCGAGCACGACCGCCGTGCACTGCTGCGCGCGTATCGGAACGAGGGCGACCTCGCCGCACGCGACCGTCTCGTGCTGGACCTGATGCCACTCGTCCGGTCGCTCGCACGACGCTATGCCGGGCGGGGAGAGCAGCTCGACGACCTCGTGCAGGTGGCCTCGGTTGGGCTCGTCAAGGCGATCGACCGCTTCGATCTCGACCGGGACGTGGAGCTTGTCGCCTACGTGTTCCCCACCGTTGTCGGCGAGCTGAAACGACACTTCCGGGACCGCGTCTGGTCGGTCACCGTCCCGCGGCGGCTGAAGGAGCTGCATCACCTCGTGTCGCGGCAGGTCGAGGAGCTGACGTCCGAGCTCGGCCGGTCGCCGACGATCGCGGAGCTTGCAGCCGGTGCGGGAGTGGACGAGGAGGAGGTGCTCGAGGCGCTCGAGGCGGGGCGCGCATACACGGCGCGCTCGCTGTTCGAGCAGCCCGGGGACGCGTCCGAGACCGAGCTCGAGCCGATCGACGCTCTGCGCGACGAGGAGGCCGGGTACGCAGAGACCGAGAACCGCGCGGTGCTCGCGGCCGGCTTCCGGGTGCTCGACGAGCGAGAACGGCGAATCGTCCAGCTGCGGTTCTTCGAAGGGCTGACGCAGACGCAGATCGCCGTCGAGGTCGGCATCTCGCAGATGCACGTGTCCCGGCTGCTCCGCACGGCTCTCTCGAAGCTCGAGGACGAGATCGAGGAGGTGCCGTGAGCGTCGAGCTGCGCATCGCGGCCCGCCCGGAGAACGTCGCGCTCGCCCGGCTCGCGCTGACCGGCGTGGCGGCCGTGGCCCAGGCGTCGGCGGCCGACGTCGCAGACCTCAAGCTCGCGGTCTCCGAGGTCTGCACGAACGCGGTGCAGCACGCATATCCGGCCGGCGGGGCGATCGACGAGTGGATCGTCGTGCGCTACTCGGTCGGAGACGGCGCGCTGACGGTCGAGGTCGAGGACACCGGAGTCGGATTCGATCCGGCGAACGTGCAGTCGGCCTCGCAGCGCCCGACGGATGCCGAAGGCGGGATGGGACTGTCGATCCTGCGCGCCGTCACCGACGAGCTCGAGATCGACAGCGGTACGTCCGGCAGCCGCGTCGTCTTCTCGAAGCGGCTGCCGGCAGACGGTCTCTGAGTCCGCGTCAGGCGGAGGGCGCATCCTGCTCGCGCAGGTGAGCCACGCCGTCCTCGAAGCTGCCGAAGATCCGGAAGATCCGGTCGAGCAGCGTGATCTCGAAGATCTTCTTGATGTTCGGGTCACGGCAGACGATCGCGATCTCGCCGCCCACCGTGCGCAGGCGTCGAACACCGCCCATGAGCACGCCGAGCGTCGTCGAGTCGATGAACGTCGTCTCCGAGAGGTCGACGAGAACCCGCCGCGCGCCGCCGTCGATCGCCGACATGAGCGCCGCCTTCAACTCGGGCGCGGTGTAGAGGTCCGCTTCGCCGACGACACTGACCGTGGCCACGCCGTCTCCCATGTCGATCGCGGATGCTCGAAATGTCGCGCTCATCAGGCCTCCGGGGTCGGATTACCCGCTCCTGCTCCGTCGAAACCTGTGCCTTGCACGAGGGACATGTGCAGCCGGAGCACGGTTCCGTCCACGCCGGAACGAAGTTCCGTGAGGTCGCAGAACTGGTTGATCAACCACAGCCCGCGGCCTCCTTCCTCGACGACGCCGGGAGCGCGCCGGCCGGCGAGCGGATCGTTGACGCGTCCCCGGTCGGTGATCTCGCACACGATCTCGTCGTCGTCGTGCCAGATGCGTGCCGTGCCGCTCCCGCCTGCGTGCACGAGCGTGTTCGAGACGGCTTCGTTCGCGGCCAGCACGAGCGCCGCGACGCGCTCGACGTCGAGGCGGTCCGGCGGAACCTGCGCGACGATCCAACGCCGCAAGGCCTCGAGATCGCCGGACACCGGGAGCGTCGCGACCGGCCCGCTCGGCGGGGAGAGGGGGCGGTCGCGGGCAGCGTAGACCTCGAGGGGCGCCGTATATGTCACGCTCGGGCGCGTCGCCCGCGCGCAGAGCATCTCGGGATGCGTTCGGCCCGCGTCGGCGACGACGGCGTCATCGAGGTGCGAGACGTCGTACGGGCAGACGATCGTCCCCGTGGCCGTGGCGAAGGCCGTGTTGATCAGCGCTTCGTGGCGTACGGCCTCGACCGTCTCGCAGGGCGACCGTCCGTGCCAGATCGGCTCGCCGACGAAT
>DATCBP010000061.1:0-46611 GCA_036511815.1 Gaiellaceae bacterium | reverse complement strand
CTTCGTGCAGGGCGAGCTGAACGCCCGCGGGCTCGTCGTTCGGCTCGGCCCGCTGCTCGCGCTCCAGCTCCTGTTCTCGACCGAGATCGCCTTCACCGTCACGCTCGCACTCGTCTGCGCGCTCGCGCTCGCGCTCGCCGTAGTGCCGGACCGGCGCCGCCGGCTCGTCGCACTCGCCGCTCCGGTGGCGGGCTCGTATGCGCTCGCCGCTGTCCTGACCGCGCCGTTCCTCTACTACCTCCTCACCGGCTTCCGGTCGACCGCGGTGCACCCGCCGCAGGACTACGTCACCGACGTGCTGAACTTCGTCGTCCCGACGAGACTCGTGCTCTCGGCTCACGGTTGGGCCGGCTCGATCGCGCGCAACTTCCCGGGCAACGAGTCGGAGCAGGGGGCGTATCTCGGAGTGCCGACGCTTCTCATCGTTGCGCTGTTCGCGTGGAAGCGGCGGCACACCGCGGTCGGGCGCCTGCTCGTCATGTCCTTCCTGCTCGCAGTGTTCGCAGCGCTCGGCTCCGAGCTCACGGTCGACGGCCACGGCATCCTGTCGCTGCCGTGGGTGCACGTGGCGTATCTGCCGCTGTTCGACGACATCCTCACGGACAGGCTCTCGCTGTTCGTGACGCTCGTGGCGGCCGTGATGGTCTCGTTGTGGACGGCCGCGCGCCCGGGCGGCGTACTGCGGTGGCTGCTGCCCCTGCTCGCGATCGTCGCGATCGTGCCGAACCCCGCCGGCGCGGGCTGGGCGCAGTCGTTCTCCGTGCCGCCGTTCTTCACCGACAGCAGCTATCGGAGCTGCCTGAGTCCGGGCGAGAACATCCTGCCGCTGCCGGTCGACTACACGGGCGACGCGGACCTCTGGCAGGTGGCGAGCGGATTCCGGTTCACGATGGCGGGCGGCTACGTCGCATCGGGTCCGCCCACGCCGTTCCTCACTCCTGAGCCGCTCGCGAACGTCGCGCTGGGCAGCGGGGTACCCGCGGATCAGGCGAGCACGCTGAGCGCCTACATCAACGCAAGGCACGTCACGAGCGTCGTCGTGGACAAGAGCAAGAGCAGGCTCTGGGCCGGCGCGCTCGACCGGATCTCCGTGCGGCGGGACGTCGGCGGCGTGCTTCTCTACCGCTTCGACGGCCCGGGCGGCAGCTGCCCCGACCGGTGACGCGGTTCAGGGCATGTGCTCGTCGTCGCCGGGAATGCTGACGTCGATCTCCTGATCGCGGCGACGCTCCTCGACCTTGCTGCGCTGGGTGAGCGCGGCCCGGTCGCCGGCCGTGGCGGGTTGCTCGCCGCCGAGCGAGAAGCTGCGCGGCCACAGATGGCGTGCAGCGACGACGTTGCCCTCGGCCGCGAGCAGGGTGACGTGGGCGGCCAGATAGACGAAGGAGAGAAGCCCGATCACGAGCGCGAACGTGCCGTAGACGTTGGTCGAGTGCTTGAGCGTGTGGCCGACGTAGTAGCCGCCTACGAGCTGGAGCGCCTCGTAGCCGGCCGCGGCGGCAGCCGCTCCGCCGCGCGTGTCCGACCACGACACGTCGTGCGCCGTGAGCGCCCGGAAGCCGACCCAGAACAGTCCGAAGTCGAGCAGGAGCGAGAGGAGGATCGAGGCGAGCTTCCACGCGATTCCGTACCGGCCGCCCATGGTGCCGACCGCGGCCAGCACGGTTGCCACGAGCACGCCGCTGCCGAGTGCGCCCAGCAGAAGCACCGCGCGGAGGCGGGCACGCAGGAAGTCGGGACGGCGCGTGAAGGGAACTCCCCACAGCTGGTTCATCGCGTTCTCCGCGGCGAGGATTGCGCCCATCCCCGCCCAGAGCGCAGCCACGATGCCGAACGCGAGCGCGAACGCGCTGCCCTGGAGCGAGTGCGCCTGCAGCTCGTGGCCGATCACGGGGAACTGACCGAGCGCCGAGGTGACGATCCGGTGCTGGAGGTGCGCGTGACCGCGGAGAGCGAAGCCGAGCGCGGTCGTGAAGACGAGCAGCAATGGGAAGATCGAGAAGAAGCCGTAGTACGTGATCGTCGCGGCGAGATAGCCGCCCTGGTCGTCGGAGTACTTCTGCCTGACCGCCAGCGGAAACCCCAGCAAGGGATGCTGCTGCTGGAAGCGGTCGATCCGGTCGGACATGCCCTGCATGTGCACGTGCTGGATACTCGCGTAAACCTCAGCGCTGGGCGTGGCGCCGCTGCTCGACGACGACGAGCATTCGCCTGCGGGCGGTCGCGCGGTCGCCGTTGAACGTCGACCGTGCCGACCACGAGAGGGTGTACGAGCCGGGGCGGTGGATGAGCATCCTGCGCATCCGCGTCGCGAGCAGGAGCCGCGGATGATTCAGACCGGCATGGAGCCGCGGCCGCCACGAGGCCAGCCGGTGTCCCTGCGCGTCGAGCAGCACGACGGTCGCCGTGCCGGGCCTCGTAGCGGCGACCGATGCGACGATCGTGCGCCGCTCCGTCGGCCGGAAGACCTTCGGCGCGAGCGCCTGGAGCCGGAACACGGCCGCGGCGGCCGCGAACGGTCCGGCCGAGACGGTGAGATCGATCGCCGAGCCGAGCGGCAGCACCTCGACGTCGGTCGGCGCGATGACCGTGTCCAGCGGTGCAGATGACTCCACGCGCGCGACCGACCCGGCCGTGAAGCCCGACGCTGCGAGCGCCTGCGTCGCAGCGGTGACGGTGCGTCCCGTGAGCAACGGCAGCGCGCGGAGGCCGACCGTCGGAGCACTCGTGTTCCCCGCGAGATCCGTCTCCGTGAACATGAAGGTGCGCGGATCGCCGGCCGCGATCGAGCCCAGCTTCGTCTCGTACTGCGTCGCGTTGAAGTTCTGGATCCAGCGATTGTCGATGTAGAGCTGCACCTGGGCGATCGTGCCGCTCGGGTCGGTGCCCGGCGCCCAGCGGAGCGTCAGCCCGTCGGCTGCGACGACGCCGTTCACGTCGCGCGGCGGCGGCGGCGGGAAACGGTCGTGCAGCAGCGTGAACTCGGTGAGATGGGTGGTGAGGACGTGGATGCCGCCCGCTCCGGCGAAGTACCCGTCGCTCCATCCGGGCGGCAGAACTCCCGCCGTCGGCACCGCAGGGATCGGCTGCCAGGCGCCGTTCTCGAACGTCGCCGGCACCAGGGTGGGGTCGGCGGTCGCGAGGACGAGCTCGAGCGGCGACGTGAAGGAGTGCAGCTCCACGCCGGTCTGCGACCAGTAGCACGTGACGTCGTAGACGAGGGCGCCGGTGGCGAAGCCGCCGCCGACCACCGCTGCCAGGCTCGGATCGATGCGCAGGACGAGATGGTCGATCGGGCTCGAGGGCATGTTGCGCGTCGTGACCGTGGCGCCGCCGTCGGTCGAGGTCAGCGTCGCGGTCGTGTTCGGAAGCGCGTTCATCTCGACGTACGGCCAGTCGGCCGGCGCCGGGCCGCTGACGATGGTGAGATGCGTCGTGAAGAACGACGTCTTGCCGGCGAAGTCGACGAGCGTGCCCGCGAGCGTGTGTGGACCGTCGCCGAGCGAGCCGGTGGCGAACGTCGCGGTGGCACCGGCGATCGCGGGTGCGGCCGTCACCGCGCCGTCGAGCGTCGCGCCGTCAACGGCCGAGAGCGCCTCGCTCGCCGTGACCGCCACGGTGCTCGCGCTGCCGATCGTGGCGCCGTCGGCCGGCGAGGCGGAGACAAACGCCGGCGGCGTGTTGTCGATGCGCCGCGCGGTGACGACGCTCGGCACCGAGACGTTGCCGACACCGTCGTGCGCGATCGCGCGGAAGTCGTACAGGCCGTCGGCGACCGAGGTCGTGTCGAAAGCGGCGGAATACGGCGTCGGCGGCGTCGCGTCGGTCGCGACCGTCGTCCAGGTGCCCGCGCCGGCGGGGCTGATCTGGAACTCGACGCGCGCCGTGTCCAGGTCCGGTGAGCTCGCCTGAAGCGTGACCGTGCCGGACAGCGGCGTGCCAGGGTCGGAGAGCGCGACGCTGGGCGGGGTCGAGTCGACCGTGACGGGCACGCCCGCGGTCGTGAATGTGTTGCCGGCGCCGTCCGTCACCACCGCGTCGATCGTGTGCGCGCCGCTCGGCGTCGACGACGGATCCCAGGCGACGGTCCAGGGTGCCGACGCGGACGATCCCACCGGCGTGCCGTCGACGCGGAACTGCACCGCTGCGACGCCGGAGCCGCCGTCGGCCGGGCTCGCCTTCAGCGTCACACTCGGCCCGCCGATCGTCGCGCCGGCGGCCGGCTCCGTCACGGAGCCGGCCGGGGCGGTGTTGTCGACCCGGGTGGTGGCGACGTTCGACGTCACTTCGTGCGCGCCGTCGGTCGCGATCGCGTGCAGGTCGTAGAGCCCGTCCGCGAGCGCCGTCGTGTCGAGGTTCGCCGTGAAGGGCGGCGTGCTCTCCACCGCGATCGTCGTCCACGTCCCGATGCCGGCCGGGCTGCGCTCGTACGTGACCTGCGTCGTGTCGGCCGACGTCGTCGTTGTGAGCGCGACGGTGCCGCGAAGCGCGACGCCCGGGCTGCCGAGCGTCACGGTCGGCGGGTGGTTGTCGACGACGATCGTGCGGGATGAGGACACGGTCGGCCCGTTGCCGGCGACGTCCTTCGCCTCGACCGTGACGGACACGGGCCCGTCCGGCGTCGAGGTCGAGTCCCAGCTCACCGACGCGGGCGTGCCGGAGGACGCGCCGACGACCGTCCCGTTCACCTTGAACACCATCTGGCCGACGCCCGACGTCGCGTCGGAGGCCGCGCCGGTCAGTGTCACCGTGCCGCCGACATACGCGCCGGGGGCGGGCGCCGTCACCGCGGCGGAGCTCGGCGCGGTGTTGTCGACCACCTTTGGACCCGGCAGGTCGATCGTCGTGACGTTCGCCGGAGCGGCGGCGTCGAAGATCACCTCGCGCAGGTCGATGAGCCCGTCGGTGACCGTCGTCGTGTCGAAGAGCGTCGACCACGGCGCGGAGATCGCGGTGCCGATCGTCGTCCACGTGCCGGCGCCGTGCGGCGAGTACTGGAACGCGACCGACGCGACGCCGGCACCGGGGTCGCTCGGCGACGGATCCGACAACACGACCGTGCCGGAGAGGACAGAGCCGGGGTCGGCCGGCGCGCCGCTCGGAGGCTGCGTGTCGATCGTGATGGAGGCGTGGCGGACGGTCTCGACGTTGCCGACGTTGTCGACGGAGTCGTAATCGATCGTGTGCGGGCCGTCGTTCGAGTGGTCGGCGGGCGCGGCGATGACGACGCTCGTGCCCGTCTGCCAGCCGCCCCCGTCGACGCGGTAGCTCGTGGAGGCGACGCCGGAGCCGGAGCCGTCGCCGGCCGAGAGCGTGACCGTCACCGTGGAGGACTGCGAGCCCGCAGGCGCGTCGTCCGTCGTCGTCGGTGCGCTCTTGTCGAGCGTCAGTGTCGTCGGCGCGGAGTCGGTCGTGTTGCCGGCGGCGTCGGTTGCGCGTGCGACCACCGTGTACTGCGCGCCGTCCGTCAAGCTCGAGAGATCCCACGGCTGCGAGGCAAAGCCGGAGGTGGGAACCGGCGAGCCGATCGGCGTCCCGGAGGCGAAGGAGCAGCTCGCGCCGGTGCAGTAGCGGAACTCGACCTGCGCGATTCCCGAGCCGCCGGTGTCGGCGGCCGTCGCCGAGACGGTCGCACTGGGCCCCACGAAGCCGGCTGCGGGCACGGCGAGCGAGAACGCGCTCGGCGCGTCGGTGTCGACCTTGACGGTGGCGCCGCTCGTGTACGTGACGGAGTTGCCGACGTTGTCGAGGACGACGTAGCGGTAGCGGTAGCAGTTGCCGGAGCTCACGCCCGTGTCGGTCGCGCTCGTGCCGGGGTGCGTGGCGATCGTCGTGAAGGAGCCGAAGCCTGCGCACGCGCCGCCCGCGAGCGTCGCGCTCGCGCGCTGGAGAAGCTCGCTTCCGGCCGAGACGGTGTCGACGCCGCTCTGTGCGTCCGTGCCGTCGTCGAGCGCGATCGCTGCGGAGGCGACGTTCGTGTAACCGCCTGCGACCGAGATCGAGCCCCCGGCGGGCGCGGTCGTGTCGCTCACGAACGGGAGCGGCAGTGCGGCAGGGTTGCCCGCGACGTCATGGCCGGTGACGACGTAGCCGCTCGGCGTCGAGGGCGACGCCGTCCACGAGAACGTGCTCGACGCATACGCCGGCCCGCTCGTCGTTGTCTCGGCGGTATGCGTCCAGCCCGCGGTTGCGATGTCCGGGTAGCCGACGTTTGCCGGGCCCGAGGTGGCGTCGGTCAGCGCGTCGTCGAGCACGAAGCTCCCGGCAGCGTTGCCCTTGTAGTACACCGTCCCACCCGAGAGGTACGCGCCGCTGCTGCTCGCCGTCGTCAGCGCGTGCACGGGCGCCGTGTTGTCGACGGTGACTGCGACTCCCGCCGCGTCGGTCGTGTTGCCGGCGTTGTCGGTCGCGCGCGCGACCACGGTGTACGGGCCGTCCGCCGGCTGTGAGCTCCAGGTCGCCGAGTAGGGCGAGACGGTGGAGGAACCGACCGTCACCGTCGCGGTCGCGAACGTGCACGCACCCGCGCCCGCGCACGCCTTGAACGCGACGCCCGCGATTCCGTTCGCGTCGGTCGGCGTTCCGCCCGGCACCGACGCCGTCTGTCCGTTGCGGATCGCCTGTCCCGCGGTCGGCGCAGTCAGCGAGAACGCGCTCGGCGGCGTCTGGTCGATCGTGAACGTCGTCGCGGCGGGTGTCTCGATGCCGTTGAGGTTGTCGGTCGCCCGCGTCTGCACGGTGTACGAGCCGTCGGTGGGGAAGCTCGACGCCGGGAAAGCGTACGACCAGCTCGAGCCGCCGGACGCCGGCACGAACACCGGCGTCGCGCTCGAGAACGAGCTGCCGTCCCAGTAGTTGCCCGAGCCCTGCTGGATCGCCAGCTCGACCTTCTGGATGCCGGCGCCCGAGTTGTCGGTCGCGGTGCCGCAGAAGCCGGCGCCGGCGCAGCCGGCCGTCCACGACGCGGTGCCGTAGAGGCCGGCGACCGGGAACGTGAGCGCCGACGCGGGCGCGGGCGCGACCGCGATGCTCGGCGAGCTGCCGAGATTCGTCAGCGTCCCGCCCGTCGCCGCCTTCGACTGCGTCTGCCAGACCGCCGGCCCGGCGGCAGCCGGCGCGGTCGCGCCTGGAGCTCCGCTCCCGTACGTGATCGTCAACGTCGCGCCGGCGGCCAGCGTCACGCCCGTCACCTTGATCGTTCGTGCCGCGATCGAGACCGTGCCGGTGCTCGGGACCGTGAACCCGGCGTTGCCGGGCGTCGTGCTCGGCGCACTCCAGCCTGCGGGCACGACGACCCACACGGCGCCGTTGCTCGTTCCGCCCGAGTCCGCGGCATATGTGAACGTCTCCGTGTTGCCGGGCGAGGCGAAGCCGACCGTCGCGGGCATGACGGAGAGCGTGCCCGAGCCGTCGCTCGCGTAGACGTTGATCGACGGGGAGACGGCGAGCGCCGTCAGCGTGCCGGCTGCCGTCGAGGCCTCCGCTGCCGACCACGTCTCCGCTCCGCCGCTCGTCGGAGCCGACGCCGGTCCGTACGTGATCGTGAACGTTGCATTCGCGGCGAGGGTCAGCCCCGAAACGGTCACCGTCTGTCCGGCATAGCTGCGCGTACCGAGCGACGACGTCGTGTTCCCCGCCGTCGGGGCCGGCCAGTCGCTTGGCGCCGTCAGCGTGATCGTGCCGTTCGAGATGCCGCCGGCGGCGGCCGCCTTGACCGTGAAGATGATCGTGCTCGTCGAGCCGTTGCCGACGTTCGCCGTCGGCGTCGTCATCGTCCCCGAGCCGTCGGCCGCGTAGACGTTCACCGAAGGGGAGGCGCCGATCGTCGTGAGGGCGCCGCCCGCGGTCGACTCCTGCTGGGTCTGGAAGCTGTTCGCGCCGGCGGTGGTCCCCGCGGTCGCACCCGGGCCGCCGCCGCTCGTGTCGCCGTAGACGATCGTCATCGTCGCGCCGCCGGCGAGCGTGACGCCGTCAACGGTGATCGTCTGCCCCAGGGCCGAGACGGCGCCGGTCGACGCGGTCGCGTAGCCGGGATCCGTCCAGGTTGTGGAGGGCGCGCTCCAGCCGGCGGGGGCGGCGACGGTGATGGTGCCGTCCACCATGCCGCCGGCCGCGGCGGTGTACGTGAACGTGAGCGTGTTCCCGGCCGAGCCGTTGCCGGCGTTCGTGGGCGGTACCGTCATCGTCCCGGTGCCGTCGGCGGCGTCGACCGCGATCGACGGCGATGAGCCGAGGCTCGTCAGGACTCCGGCGGCGGTGGAGCGCTCCTGGCTCTGCCAGATCTGTGTGCCCGTCGTCGCCGTCGCCGTCGCGCCCGTGCCGGCGCCGTAGGCGATGGTTGCGGTCGCGCCGGCGCCGATCGTGAGGGTGGAGACGGTGATCGTCCGGCCGGCTACGGTGAGCGTCCCGCCGCTGGGGGCGGTCGCGAAGCCGGCGGCGGCCGGGTTCGTCGACGGCGCGCTCCAACCGGCCGGGACGACGAGCGTGATCGTGCCGCCGTTCATGCCGCCCGTATCCGCCGTGTACGTGAAGGTGAGCGTCAGACCGGCCTGCGACGCGGACACGTCGGTCGTGGCGGAAGCGAGGGTGCCCGAGCCGTCGCTTGCGTAGACCGTGATCGCCGGCGGTGCGCCGATCGAGGTGAGAACGCCTGCGGCGGTGGACGCCTGCTGCACCTGCCACGTCTGGTCTCCGGTCGTCGACGTGGCGGTCGCCGTCCCGCCGGACCCGTAGGTGACGACGACGGTCTGCCCGGCGTTGCGCGTGATCCCGGTGACGGTGATCGTCTGCCCCGCGACGGCGACGGTTCCGAAGTTCGACGTCGTGAAGCCCGGCCCAGCCACCGTCGACGGCGGCGTCCAGCCCGACGGCACATCGACCGTCAGCGAGCCGGCCAGCATGTTGCCGGTCGCCACCGTGTACGTGATCTTGACCGTGTTCCCCGTCTGGCCCGCAGAGACGACCGCGATCGAGGCCGCCGCCGCTCCCGAGCCGTCCGGCGCGTACACGGTGATCGAGGGTGACGCGCCAAGGTTCGCAGGCGCGCCGACGGGCGTCGACTGCTCCTGCCCCTGCCACGTCTGAGCGCCGGTTGCGGCCGTGGCAGTCGCGCCCAGGCCGCCGCCGCCGGTGTCGCCGTAGACGATCGTCATCGTCCCGCCGGCGGCGAGCGTGACGCCGCTGACGGTGATCGTCTGCGCACTCGTCGAGACGGCGCCGGTCGACGCGGTCGCGTAGCCGGGATCGGTCAGCGTCATCGAGGGCGCGGTCCATCCGGTCGGCACGGTGACGGCGACGGTGCCGCCGACCATGCCGCCGGCGGCTGCCGTGTACGTGAACGTGATCGTCTGGCCCGTTTGCGAGGCGGAGACGTTGCCGGTCGACGCCGTCAGCGTGCCCGAGCCGTTCGCGGCGTTCACCGTGATCGAGGGTGAGGAGCCGAGGTTCGTGAAGACGCCGCCGGCGGTCGCGCGGTCCTGGAGCTGCCAGGTCTGCACACCCACAACCGCGGTCGCGGTCGCGCCCGGCCCGCCCAGGCTCGTGTCGCCGTACGTGATCGTCACCGTCGACCCGGCGGTCAGCGTCACGTTCGCGACGGTCACCACGCGGGCCCCGACCGTGAGCGTGCCGGCGTTCGAGGTCGTGAAGCCGGCGGCGCTCGAGGTCGTCGACGGGGCGCTCCATCCCGCCGGGATCGTGAGCTTGATCCCGCCGCTCGACGTGTCGCCGGCCGCGACGGTGTATGTGAAGACGACGGTGTTCCCCGTCTGCGACGCCGCGACGTTCGTCGTCGGCGTCGAGGCGGTGCCGGCGCCGTCCGGGGCGTAGATCGTGACCGACCGCTGCAAGGCGATCGGCGTGAGCACGCCGCCGGCGGTGGACGCCTCGTCGAACTGCCAGGTCTGCGCACCCGGGCCGCCAGCAGCGGTCGCGGTTCCGCCTGAGCCGTAGGTGATGGTCACGGTCTGCCCTGCGATGCGCGAGACGCCCGTGACGGTGATCCGCTGTCCCGAGGCGGAGACGACGCCGAAGTTCGACATTGTGAAGCCGGGGCCGGCGACGGTCGCAGGCGGCGTCCAGCCGGCGGGCACGTCGACGGTGAGCGTGCCGTTCGAGATCCCGCCGACGGGAGTGGTGAACCTGAGCGTCTCGCTCAGCCCCGACTGCGAGCCGGAGACCGCCGTCAGGCCGGACAGGAGGGTGCCGCCGCCGTCGGCCGCGTGCACCGTGATCGTCGGCTGCGCCGTAAGACTCGTCAGCACGCCGCGACTGGACGAGCGCTCCTTCGTCGTCCAGACGGCGCCGCCTGTCGTCGCCGGCGCGGTCGCGCCTGCCCCGCCGCCGCTCGTGTCGCCGTACGTCATCACGAGCGTGTCCGCCGCGCCCTGGTTGAGCGTGACGCCCGAGACCGTGACCGTCCACGGGCCGGCGCCCGTCACGGCGATCGTGTTCGCGCCGCTGCCGCCGGCGGCCGTGACGTAGCCGGCGGCGGCCGGCGTCGTCGCCTGCGGCGCCGTCCAGCCGGCGGGGACGAGGAACGAGACGTCGCCGTTGGCCATGCTCCCGGCGCCGGGCGTGTACGTGAGCGTCTCCGTCAACCCCGTCTGCGACGCCGACGCGGTGATGAACGAGGCCGCGACGGTGCCCGACCCGTCGGCCGCCTCGTTCTTGAGCGCGAACAGGTGCGCCGCCCAGAGCGAGCTCGTGACCCAGGTCGCGACCTTGTTCCCCGACGCTACGGCCGCCGCTTGCACTCCGTCCGAGAAGCCGGCCGTGACGTTTGTCGCGCCGGTGGACGAGGCCGTCCACTCGCGGACGAGTCCCTCGCCGCCGGTCTGGGAGACCGTGACGCCGTTCGCGACGCCGTACGCGGCCTGGAGCATCTCGGTCGCAGCCGACGTCGTGACGGCGAGACCCGCCGGGATTCCGGTTGCGGCAGTGCCGCCGCTCGTCAGCGAGGTGACGCCCGCGCCCTGGTCGAAGCCGACGAACGGATCGACGCCCTTGTACGTGACGATGCCGCCGGAGGCGTCGGCGTTGCCGCCCGCCCACGAGAACGTGATCGGCGACGTCTCGCTCCCGTCGACGCGGTGCCAGTACACCGCCTGCTCGATCGGCGCGGCCGCGTCCTGCGCCGTCGTGCCAATCTGATTCCAGCCGCTCGGCGCGGCGATCGCTCCCGTCGAGTGGATCACGAGCTGCGCGACCATCACGTCGCCGGAGACCGCTGCCGACGGCTCCGTGATCCCGAGGCTCGACGAGCCGGTCGACGTCGCGGCGGTGCAGCTCATCGTCCCGCCCGGCCCGGGAAGCGCGCATGGCGCGATCAGCGCGATCGGGTCGATCAGGTACGGCATCGGCAGCGTCGCGTCGTCGACGCGGAGGCCTAGCCGCCAGCCCGAGCCGTGCCGTTCGAGCGACCAGCGCACGCCGGCCGGCGTGACGTTCCGTCCACGGCCGTCGAGGATCTCGGCGGGGAGGATGCGCACGAGGACGTGGCCCGCGCGCGTGAACGTCACGCCGCCGTCCGCGTCGAGGTGCGGCGCGCCGGCCGTGGCGTCGAGCTGCCAGCTCCACGTGCGCGCGCCCTGGCGGCGATCGACGGTGAGGAACTGCTCGGCCCGGTTGATGCCGAAGAGGATCGACTCGCGCCCGAAGCTCGTGTCGCGCATCACTCCCGTCCGATACCGCTGCCACGCTCCGCGTGTCGTGCTCTGCGACGCGAGCGCAATCGTTGCGGTGCCGACGTGGACGTCGAGGCCGCGCCGGTCGATCGCGATCGTGGCGCCCGTCGTAAGTCGCCGCTCGAGCGAGGCGTCGGCGCTGCGGGAGCCGAGTGCGCGATCGACGAAGGTGGAGAGCGCGGGGGCCGGTCGCGACGGCAGCAGGACCGCCGCCGCACCGACGGCGACCGCGATCAGCGCGAGGACGCCGACGCGTGCGGCCGCTCCGCGGAGGGGCCGACGGTGTTCAGATGGGGAGTCGCAGGCATTCAAGGGCGCCAAGCCATGTCGAGCCGCCTGGGCGCAGGGGCCGCTGCCGCCTTCGCTCGAGCGCTCTCACCCTTTTCGGCCGAAATCGGCCTTTTCCCTACCCCAAATCGAGATGATTGCGGCATGGGCCTCCTGGAACGGGATGACGCGGTGCTCGTCGTCGTCGACGTCCAGGCCGGATTCCTCGCCAGGGCCTGGTTTACGAAGGAGGACGCCGCCGCCGCGGGCGCGGCGCTGGATCGCATGGCCTGGCTCGTGGCACTGGCCGTGAGGCTCGGAATCCCGGTCGTGGCGACCGAGGAGGAGCCCGAGCGGAACGGCCCGACCGACCCGCGCGTGGCCGAGCGCCTCCCGGCGGAGACGCCCGTGCTGCGCAAGCCGACGTTCGGGCTCGCGGGGACGCCCGAGATCCTTGCGGCCGTGCGCGCGACCGGACGAGGGACAGCGGTTGTCGTCGGGTGCGAGACCGACGTCTGCGTCGCGCAGTCGGCGATCGGCCTCCAGGAGCAGGGTTTCGCCTGCGTCGTCGTCGACGACGCGACCTTCTCCCCGGGGGAGATGCACGCGCGCGGCCTCGACCGGCTGGCGGCGGCCGGCATCGCGTGCAACCACGCGAAGGGCGTCACGTACGAGTGGCTCCGCTCGGTCGAGGACGCGCATGCGGTACTGGGCGGACCCGGCCTGCCGACGCCGCCGTTCCACCTGTGAGCGCGCCGAGGATTCCGCGCGAGCCGGTCGGCCCCAAGCCGGTGGCATAGTTTTGGCTATGCGCCTCGTCGTCTCCGGCCCGGCCTCGGACTTCATCGACGAGCAGGGCGGGCGCCTGTACGTGTGGGTGAAGCGGAGCCGCTGTTGCGGCGGCCTCCGCAGGCTCGCGTCGGCGACCGAGCCTCCTCCCGCGATCGACTTCGAGCGTGCCGGCGATGCGGCCGGCTTCGAGCTGTTCCTTCCTGCACGCCTTGGTGCGCCGCCGACCGAGCTGCATCTCGAGTTGAGGCGGCACCCGCGTCGCGTCGAGGCGTACTGGGACGGCTGCGCCTGGATCGTCTAGCGCCCCTTAGGCGGTCGCGGCGAGGATCTCCTCGACGAGCGCGACCGTCGTCTCGGGGTGGAGAAACGCGAGCCGCGCCACCGGTTCGCCTTCCCAGCGCGTCGGCGTCACGAGCGCGCGTTGCTCGGCGAGCAGCCGGCTCGACCATGCGCCGTAGTCGTCTTCGCCCCAGCCGTTGCGACGGAAGAGGACGACGGAGAGCTCGGGATCGCGGAGCAGCTCGAGCTGCGGTGCGCGCTCGATCAACCCGGCACATGCGCGCGTGGTTGCGAGCACCTTCTCGACGGCTTCGCGGTACGCGCCGATTCCGTGCACCGCGAGCGAGAACCAGAAAGGCAGTCCGCGCGTGCGTCTCGTGAGGTGGAACGCATAGTCGCCGGGGTTCCATTCGTCGTCGGCATCGGTGTGGAAGACGTCCAGGTACGAGGCGTGCTGCGCCAAGACCATTTTCGCGAGCTCGGGCTCGCGGTAGAGGACGGCCGCGCAGTCGTAGGGAGCGAAGAGCCACTTGTGCGGATCGACGACGTACGAGTCGGCGCGTTCGATGCCGCGAAAGCGGTCGCGCGCGGACGGTGCGAGCAGTGCGGCGCCGCCGTATGCGCCGTCCACGTGCAGCCACAGGTCGCGCTCGCCGGCGACGTCGGCGACGCCCGCGAGATCGTCGATGATCCCCGCGTTGGTCGTGCCGGCGGTCGCAACCACCGCGAAGACGTCGTCGGCCTGCGGATCGGCGTCGAGCGCAGCGCGCAGCCCGTGACCGGTGAGGCGATGGTCTTCGGTCGGGATCTCCAGCGTCTCGACGCCGATCACGCGTAGCACCAGCCCGACCGACGCGTGCGCCTCGGCGCTGATCGCGACGCGCGCACGGGCGCGCGGGTCGCTTCCCCGGCGGCGCGCCTGCGTCTCGCGCGCGACGACGAGGCCGGAGAGGTTGGCGCCCGATCCGCCGGAGACGAAGCAGCCGCCCGCCTCGGGCGGCAGCCCGGCGAGATCCGCGAGCAGTCGCAGCGCCTGGTTCTCCGCCATGACCGCGCCGGCGGCCTCGAACCACGACGTGCCCGGGAACGACGAGCACGACACGATCATGTCGAACAGCAGCGAGGCCTTCGTCGGCGCCGCCGGAATGAAGGCGAGATAGCGGGCGCTGTCCGAGGCGAGCACCGAGCTCGACAACTCGTTCACGAACACGTCGAGCACGTGGGACGCGTCGTTGCCCTCTTCGCAGAGCAGGCCGTCGAGCGCGTCGGCGTCCGGCGGCCGCGTTCCGCCGAAGCCGATCGGCAGCTCGGCCAGCGCCAACCGGCGCCGGCAATGCTCGAGCACGAGCTCGGTCAGGCGCTCGTCGTTCTGGAACATCGGGCGATCATGTCCTTCGCAGCAGAGGATTGCAGGCGCGCCGGGATTCGGTCAGCCGCCGCTGATCGCCGCGATCACGTCGACGCGCGAGTGTGCGTCCAGCGCCGTCTCGAGGCCTGCGCGCTGGCGGTCGACGTAGACGTTGATATGCCGGCGCAGGACAGGTCCGGGCTCGCAGAGCCGGTCGCCCAGGCCGGGCCAGAGCTCGTCGAGGCGCTCGATCGCGTCCTTCACGGTCTGCGCGTCCACCTCGACCCGGCGCGGCAGGTCGCGAAAGAGCGGCGGCAGCGTGGCAGGGAGATGCAGCTCGGCCATCGGATCACGCGATGACGGCGACCTCGACCGACGAGATGCCGGGGAGGTAGCTCGCGATCTCGCTCCAGCTCTCGCCCTCGTCGGCGCTCGCGAAGACCTGGCCCGTGCTCGTGCCGAAGTAGAGGCCCGGCACGTCGAGGCTGTCGATCGCGAGCCCTTCGCGCAGCACGCCGACATGCGCGTCGCGCTGCGGCAGCCCGCGGTCAAGCCGCTGCCACGTCGCGCCGGCGTCGCGCGTGCGCCAGACGGCCACGTGGCCTTCGGGCATGGCACGTCCGTGGCCGGGATCGAGCGGGATCACGTAGAACGTGTCCCGGTCGTGGGGATGCGCTGCGGCGGCGAAGCCGAAGTCGGAGGGAAGGCCCTCGGTGATCTCCGACCACGAGTGGCCGCCGTCGTCGCTGCGATGCATGCCGCAATGGTTCTGCTGGTAGAGGCGCTGGTGGTCGGCCGGCGACATCACGAGCTTGTGCACGCAGAACCCGATCTCCTCGTGTTCGCGCGGCCAGTCGGCGCGGAGACCGCGGTTGCGCGGCGTCCACGATGCGCCGTCGTCCGCGGTCTCGAAGATGCCGACCCCCTGCACGACCGCCCAGAAGCGCGACGGGTCGTCGGGGTCGGGCAGGATCGCGGGCAACCCGAGATGGCCCGGAGGCTGGTTGGCCGGATCGTTCCAGTCGCCGCGCCCAGGCTGGCCGGCGAGCGTGCTGAGCAGCGACCAGGTCACGCCCCCGTCGCGGCTCTCGAACACGCCGGCCGGCTCCGCCCCGGCGAGCAGCCGGCCGGGGGTCGCCGTCAGGCCGGAGATCTTCGAGAGCTTGAGGCCGTCCTCCGCATAGGCAAGGCCTTCGCTCGAGAGCTCCCACGTCTCGCCGAGGTCGTTGCTGCGCCAGACGCCGGCGCCGTGCCACTCGCTCGCCGCCGCCGCGTAGATCGCGCCGGCATCCGGAGCGTAGACGGCGTGGTAGATCGGCCAGCCCTCACAGAACGGGCCGCGAATCTCCCAGTCGCGGCGATCGCGATCGCTCACGAGCATGAAGCAGCCCTTGCGCGTGCCGACGAGGAGAACGGTCTGCGACATCGGTCGTTACCTCCAGCTTCGTGGTGGATGGAGTCTGTCAGCCCTTCGACGTCGCGACGAGGCGAAACTCATCGGTGCGGCGCCGCTCAGGCATTGTCGGAGGCGACCTCCTGCCGGCGCTCCTCGCGCCGGATGAAGAGGGCGGCGCGCGTCCAGTCCGGCATCCACCAGTTGGCCCTCCCGAGCAGGCGCATCAGCGCCGGCACGAGCAGGGCGCGAATGACCGTCGCGTCGAAGATGATCCCGGCCGCGAGGCCGATCGCGAACTCCTTGATCTCGAAGCCGGGGCTCGACGAGAGCACGAGGAACGCGAACATGAGGATCAACGCCGCGCTCGTCACGAGCTTGCCGGTGCGGGCGAGGCCGAGCTCGATCGCCTTCTCCGTCGACCCGGTCTCGTCGTAGGCCTCCCGGATGCGCGTGAGCATGAAGACCTCGTAGTCCATCGAGAGCCCGAACAGGAAGGCGAAGATCATCAACGGGATCCACGCGGTGATCGACTGGGTGGCGGTGATGTTCCAGAGCGAGGAGCCGTGGCCCTCCTGGAAGATGAACACGACGATCCCGAAGGCGGCGCCGAGCGAGATGAGGTTGAGGATCGCCGCCTTGATCGGCAGCACGATCGAGCGGAACGCCCGGGCGAGCAGGATCAGCGTCAGGATCACGACGAACGCGAGCACGTACGGGAAGTTGTCGTACACGGCGTGGACGAAGTCGCGGTCGGCCGCGGCGACGCCGCCGAGCGTGCCGCTCGTGCCCTTGAGCGCCTGGTTGACGCGGTTGATCGTCCCCTGGATGCCGGGCGCCGCGCCGTCGACGGCGGGGAACGCCTCGACGAGCGAGGTCTGGCCGCGATGCCACGCCGCCGGCGCGACTGCGCCGACCACGCCGGGAACCGAACGCACCGCGGCGGCGACCGACCTGGCGTTGCCGCCGTGCTCGACGAGCACGTCGAAGGGCTTCATCACGCCGGGGCTGATGCCGGCGTCGGCGAGCATCTGCCGTCCGGCGATCGCGGTGCCGACGCCGGGGAAGTTCTTGAGCTGCGACTCGTTCGGGTTCAACCGCGTGCCGACCGCGACGAGCACGCCGACGATCACGAGCCCGATGACGGCGACGGGAACCGGCCGGCGCAGCACGAAGCGCGCCCAGCGACCCCACGCGCCGTCCTCCGGGTGGCCGCGGTCGACGAAGCGCTTCGGCATCACGCGCACGCGGTTGATGCGCGTGCCGAGCGTCGCGAGCAGCGCCGGCAGGAGCGTGATCGCCGCGAGCACCGAGACGGCGGGGATGAGCATGCCGCCGATGCCGATCGAGCGGATGAACGGCAGCGGCAGCAGGATCATCGAGAGCAGCCCGACGGCGACGGTGGAGCCGGAGACGATCACCGAGCGGCCCGCGTGCGTCATCGTCTCGACGAGCGCCGACTCGACGTCGTTGCCGTCGCGCAGCTCGTCGCGGAAGCGGAAGATCATCAGCAGCGCATAGTCGATCGCGACGCCGAGCCCGACGAGCGCAATCAGGAACTGCACGATGATCGAGACGTTCGTGATGTACGTCAGTGCCCAGATCAGCGTGAACGTGTTGAGGATCGCGGCGATGGCGACGACGATCGGCATCAAGATCGCCGGCAGCGTCCCGAACACGAACAGCAGGATCACGAGCGCGCCGAGGCCGCCGACCACGCCCTCGAGCAGGACGCTCGAGCTGCCGCTCGTCCCGTGCGTGCTCGCCTCCTCGAGCGGATCGTGGCCGGTCACCTGCACGGAGACGCCTGGGGGCAGCCCGGCTGCCGCGGCCTGGCGCATCCCTTCGGCGTGGCTCTTCGTCGAGAACGTCGACGGGCCCGGCGGATACACGTTCATGAACGTCGTGTGCCGGTCGCGCGACACGTACATGAGGTTGTGGGTCGAGAAGTACGAGCTCGTGAGCGCACCCGGCATCGTCGCCGCGGCGCGCTGCATCGCCTGTCGGATCGCCCCGCTCTTCGTCGCGTCGCCGCTCGTGTGGAAGACGACGACGTTCGGCGGCCGGATGCCGGTCCCGAAGGTCTTGAGCGTCCGCTGGTTCGCCTCGTACGCGGATTTGCCGGGGATCGAGAAGCCCTGGTACCAGCGCTTCGACACCTGTCCGGCCGCGAAGCCGCCGAAGAGGGTGAGCACGATCCATGTCCCGATCACGGCGGCGCGGTGACGGGCCACGAAGTGGCCGAGGCGAGCGAGCAGGCCCGTGTTCATGCTGGATCCTCCGGTTCGTCGAATTGCGGTTTCACGGTGAGACCGGAGCGGCCGTCGAAACTCATCGTCGCCTCTCGCGATGAGTTTAGCCACGAGCTCCAGTCTCAAGGACATGGCATCGACCCTGAATGGGGGCATACGATCCCTGTCGATGGCGGAGTCGTCCGCGACCGCAGCACCTGTCTTCGGCGAGCTCGAGCAGCACCGCGCCGAGCTGACGGCCTACTGCTACCGCATGCTCGGATCGCCGTTCGACGCCGAGGACGCCGTGCAGGATGCGCTCGTCCGCGCCTGGCGCAACCTCGAGCGTTTCGAGGGACGCGCGGCGCTGCGGTCATGGCTGTATCGGATTGCGACGAATGTCTGCCTCGACATGCTGAAGGCGGGGCAGCAGCGCGCGCGGCCGATGGACCTCGGGCCGGCGCGCGAGCCGATCCTCGAGAACCTGCACACGCTGCCCGAGGTGACGTGGATCGAGCCGATGCCCGATCCGGCGGACGCCACCGTCGAGCGCGAGACGATCCGTCTTGCGTTCGTCGCCGCGCTTCAGCACCTGCCGCCGCGCCAGCGCGCCGTACTCATCCTCTGCGAAGTGCTCCGCTGGCAGGCGACGGAGGTGGCAGAGCTGCTCGACACGTCGGTCGCGTCCGTCAACAGCGCCCTCCAGCGCGCACGCGCGACGCTCGCAGCGGCGAACGTGCACGCGGTCGACGCGCGCGAGGTCGATCGCGCGATGCTCGAGCGCTACGTCGCAGCCTTCGAGGCGTACGACATCGACGCGCTCACCGCGCTGATCCAGGAGGACGCGACGCAGTCGATGCCGCCGTACGACATGTGGCTCCGCGGTCGCGACGACATCCTCACCTGGTGGTTCGGTCCCGGCATCGGCTGCCGCGGCTCGCGCGTGATCCCGACGACGTCGGCGAACGGCTCGCCCGCGTTCGCGCAGTACAAGCCGAGCCCCGACGGCGGGTACGACCCGTGGGCGCTCCAGGTGCTCGAGATCGAGGACGGCCGGGTGGCGGAGTTCACGTTCTTCCTCGACACCGCGCGCGTGTTCCCGCTCTTCGGCATGCCCGCCAGGCTCGAGTCGTAAGCCTCACTCCGGCAGGACATCCTCCAGCCCCATGAAGGCGACGAGGTCGAGCAGCTCGGGCGAGGCGTGACGCAGCCGTACCTGGCACAGGTACCGCCGCGCGGCGAGCTGAAGCCTGGCCAGGGCTTCGACCGTCACGGCGTCAGGGGCGACTCCCCCGACGTTGCACCAGGCGAGCTGCGGCCGGCTCCGCTCGAGCAGGCCGCAGATGCGCGCGTAGAGCCCCGGCAGGTCGTCGCGCGCGATCGGGCCTTCGACCGCAAACCTGATCGTTCGTGGCACGCGCGCGGCCATCGAGACACAGACGCCGCCGGGGCCGAAAACTCATCGGCTGCACGACGGCGCTACTCGCCGCGGAGAAGACCGCCGATCAGCTTGGCCGCGCCGACTCCCGCGAGCGCGCCTTCGCCGGCTGCGGTGCCGCCGCTCGCGGCGAGGTAGGGAGCGAGCGCGGAGGCGAGCACCGGCAGCGGCATCGTCTGCAGCCAGATGCGCCCCGGTCCGGTCAGCTTCGCGAGAAAGAGGCCGTCCGAGCCGAACAGCTTGTTCGCGATCCCGGGGACCGTCGTGATCTCGAACGACACCGCCGGCTCGAACATGCCGACGTGTCCGGGATGGACACGCAGCACCTCGCCGGCCTGGAGCTCGCGCTCGATCAGCTCGCCCGAGAGCTCGACGAACGCGAGACCCTCGCCGACGAGCTTCTGGAGGCGAAAGCCGTCGCCGCCGAACAGGCCCGAGCTGAACTTCTGCTGGAACGCGAGCTCGAGGGAGACGCCGCCGGTGGCGCACAGGAACCCGTGGCGATGGATGCGGTACTCGTGGCTCCCGTCGACGTCGACCTGCACGATGTGTCCGGGGACGCGCGCCGCGAACGCGAGCTCGCCCGGCTCCCGGGCCGTGTACTCCGTCATGAACAGCGACCCCCCGGCCACCTTCCGCTTCATCGCGTTCATCAAACCGCCCGCCGATGCACCGCCGCCGAGCCCGCTCGACAGGTCGATCCCGGCGCTCAGCCAGGAGAGCTCGCCCGATTCCGCGACGATCTTGTCGCCCGGATCGAGGTCGAGCTTGAGGACAGGCATCGTGGTCCCTTCGATCGTATGGCGCACGTCGTGCTCCTCTCTCGGGGCCTGCCCGCGCCAACGCTACGCGCCTTCCCTGCGAAGAGTCAATCGGCCCCGGACTGGACATCGGTTCGTCCGAGGAGCATCGTGGGGTGCATGAGCACAGTCGCCGTCATCCTCGTCGCTGTGTTCGTCTCCCTGCCGGTGCTGTTCGTCATCGGACTGTTCTTCTGGGCGGCCGTGAAGGACGGGCAGGAGGACAAAGCCGTGCAGGCGCGCCTGGGGATACGCCGTCGCACGAGGATGGGGCGCTAGGCGTGCGCCGTCTACGCGTCGACCGCGTCGAGGAACGACGCGGCCGGCGCGAAGAAGTTCGTGCCGGTGACCGGATGCGTGAAGTCGAGGAGCCGGTCGTAGTTGCCGGGCGGCCGGCCGACGAACATGTTCTCGAGCATCTGCTCGAGCACGCGGGGTGAGCGTGCGTAGCCGATGAAGTACGTGCCTGAGTCGCCGTTCGTCACGGTTCCGAACGGCATGTTGTGGCGAAGGACGTCGACCTCCACGCCGTCTTCTTCGATCACCGTGAGGGCGTTGTGCGCGTTGCTCGGCTTGACCGCGTCGTCGAGCTCGATGTCGGAGAGCTTCGTCCGGCCCATCACCCGCTCCTGCTCCTCCGTCGCGAGCGCGCCCCACTTCGGCAGGTCGTGCACGTACTTCTGTACGAGCACGTAGCTGCCTCCGGCAAAGGCGGGATCCTCGTCGCCGACGATCGTGGCGTCGACCGCTTCCGCTCCGACGGGGTTCTCGGTGCCGTCGACGAAGCCGGTGAGGTCGCGGTCGTCGAAGTAGCGGAACCCGTGCACCTCGTCCACCGGCGTGGCTGCCGCTTTCAGCCGGGCCATGATCTGGAGCGCCAGCTCGAAACACATGTCCTTTCGCTCGGCCCGGATGTGGAAGAGAACGTCACCCGGCGTCGAGACCGAGACCCGTGGGGCCTAGCCGATCTCGGGCAGGACGCGCAGCTCCGCCGGCCGTGGCGATCCGAAGAGGAAGTCCCACGCCTCCGAGCCGAAGGCGGTGACGCACGAGAGTCGGCCCTCGTGATCGCGCGCTGCGACGGCGCGGACGAGTCCTGCGAGCCCGCCACAGAGCGTGCGCACGACATCGCGGCTGTCGGCGGCCCGATTGACGGTCACGACGAGGAAGATCGCGTCGCGCGTGATCGGCTCTGTCACGGGTTGCGGTAGGGCCATTCTCGAATCATGTCCGGTCAGCGCCGCGCAGGCGTCGAAGCCGCGCGCTCATGCCGTCAGTCGGTCCACCAGTCCGGAGCAGGGATGCCGTCGCCGCCCTCCGGTCGATCCGACCCGACGGCGACCACCTCGAGCCCGTCGGCGCCGGCCTCGAACGCGCGAACGGTCTGCGGTGCGACCCGGACGAGGTCCCAGGCGCGGAGCTCGATGATCTCGTCGTCGAGCTTCATGCGCCCGGAGCCGCTGAGGACGAGGTAGACCTCTTCCTGCTCGCGGTGGCTGTGGCCGATCGGACTGCGCAAGCCAGGCGCGTAGCGGAAGAAGCTGACGCCGAGATGCTCGGAGTCGAGGTGCTTGCGCGCGAAGCGCGCTTCGAGGTCGGGGCTACGCTCACCGGCGGAGTCCTCGATCTCTCTGAGGTTCACGGTCGTGAAGGCGGTCATTCAGCTCTCCTGTGGTGTCGGGTTTTGGTGCACGTGGGGTTGGACGATCTCTTCCGGTATCGAGCCGCCCGCCGCGGCCTCCTCTGCGCTGAGCTCCGCAGACGCGTGCAGCGTGGTGCGCAACGGGACTTCCCTGAGGAACCAGGAGAGGGCGAACGGGACGACGGCGATCGCCACGCCCCAGAGGAACACGCCGTGGAGCGAGTGGGCGAATGCCTGCAGGAAGTCGGCGTGGATCTTCGTCGGCAGCTGTTTGGCTGCGGCCGGGCTGAGCTGGACGCCGCTGCCGAGGCGCGCGACGACGCTGCGCGGGAAGTGCGCGAGCTGGCCGGCGAGTCGCGCGGCGAAGATCGCCCCGAAGATCGCGACGCCGAAGGCGCCGCCCACCGAGCGAAAGAAGGTGGCGGTCGAGGTGGCGACACCGATGTTCTCCGGCCGGGCGTCGTTCTGGACGACGAGCACGAGCACCTGCATCACGAGTCCGATCCCGACTCCGACGACGAGCATGTAGACGGAGGCGAGCCAGGGCGCGGTGGCGACGCCGAGCCGTGAGAGCAGGAACATGCCGACGACGAGGATCCCGGTACCGGCGATCGGGAAGGCCCGGTAGCGGCCGATCCGGCTGATCGCGCGGCCCGACAGGATCGCGGCGGTGAGCAGGCCGACCATGAGCGGGAGCATGCGGAGTCCGGAGCCGGTCGCGCTGGCGCCGTAGACGAGCTGGAGGTAGAGCGGGATGAAGATGATCGCGCCGAACATCGCCATCCCGATCGTCGTGCCCATGGCGCTCGAGACGTTGAAGACGCTCGAGCGGAAGAGCGTGAGCGGCACGATCGGTTCGGCGGCGCGTCCTTCCTGCCACACGAAGGCGGCGAGCAGGGCGACGCCGGCGATGCCGAGCCCGACGATCGTCGACGATCCCCAGGCGTACTCGCTGCCGCCCCAGGTGGTGAGCAGGATCAACGCGGCGACGCCGCCGGTGAGCAGCGTGGCGCCGACGTAGTCGACGCGGTGACGCGTATGGGGCGTGTGCAGGTGCAGCCGGAAGATCACGATCGCGATCGCGATCGCGCCGACGGGCATGTTGACGTAGAACACCCAGCGCCACGAGAGCTGGTCGACGAAGAAGCCGCCCAGCAGCGGTCCGGCCACCGAGGCGACGGCGAAGACGGAGCCGATCAGTCCCATGTAGCGGCCGCGCTGCCTGGGCGGGACGATGTCCGCGATGATCGCCTGCGCGCTGACCATCAGGCCGCCGGCGCCGGCTCCCTGGAGCGCGCGGAAGCCGATCAGCGCGGTCATCGACTGGCTGAGGCCGGCGAGCATCGAGCCGGCGAGGAAGATCAGGATCGCGGCGAGAAAGACGGGCTTGCGCCCGTACATGTCTCCGAGCTTGCCGTAGATCGGGGTCGACACAGTCGTTGCGAGCAGGTACGAGGTGACGACCCACGAGAGGTGGTTGAGGCTGCCGAGGTCGCCCACGATCGTCGGCAGGGCGGTCGAGACGATCGTCTGGTCGAGCGCGGCGAGGAACATGCCGAGCATCAGCGCGACGAACACCGTCGTGAGCGCGCGGCCGGCGAGCGGCGCGTCGGTCTCCGGCGTCGCCATTGTCGTCTACGCCTCCTCGAGCGCGGGCCGGGTCAGCGATGCGCGCGGCATGGCCCCGTCGTGTTCGATCGCGAAGCGCGGCAGGCGCCGGTCGAGCCAGCCGGGGAAGGCCCAGGTGCGCGCGCCGAGGAGCTCGAGCACGGCGGGCAGGAGGATGCAGCGGATGACGAGCGCGTCGAGGAAGACCGCGCTGGCGAGTCCGAGCCCGAACAGCTCGATCACGCGCTCGCCGCCGAACATGAAGGACGCGAAGACGACGACCATGACCGCGGCGGCCGCGGTGATCACGCGCCCGGTGCCGACCAGGCCGTCGCGGACGGCGGCGCTCGAGTCGCGCTGGAGTGTCCATTCCTCGTGGATCCGCGAGACGAGAAAGACCTCGTAGTCCATCGAGAGCCCGAACACGATCGCGAACATCAGCACCGGCACGAACGCGTCGATCGGGCCGGGCGCGATGCCCGGGAACCAGCCGAACTGGAAGACGGCCACGCTCACGCCGAGCGACGCGCCGATCGAGAGCAGGTTCATCACGGCGGCCTGCAGAGGGATGAGGAGCGAGCGGAAGACGACGAGCAGCAGAAGCGCCGAGAGTGCGACGACGACACCGATGAAGAGCCAGAGCTTCGACGAGAGCACGCTGGAGAAGTCGATGAACGTCGCCGTCGCGCCGCCGACGAAGACGGTCGCGCCGGTACGGGACTCGATCGGTGGGAGCAGCGTGTTGCGAAGGCGTTTGACGAGCGTCGTCGTCGTCGCGCTCTGCGGCGAGGAAAGGGGATAGACGCTGATCACCGCGGCGTCGCCGGAAGGGCTCAGCCGGGGCGGCGCCACCGCGGCCACGTCCGTCGTCCCGCGCGCGGCGCTGCTGATCGTGTTCAGCGCGGCGGTGTCGCCTACATGCGGAAGCTTCACAACGAGCGAGAGCGGGCCGTTGAAGCCGGGACCGAAGCCCTGGGCGAGCAGGTCGTATGCGCGCCGCGTCGTGAACGACGACGGATCGTTGCCGGTGTCGCTCGAGCCGAGCCGCAGCCACAGGGCGGGCGCCGCGAGCACGAGCATCAGTACCGCGGCCGCGGTCGCGGCCAGCGCGGGGCGGCGTTGAATTCCGCCGATCCATCGCGCCCAGAAGCCGAGCCGCGTCCGGGCGGGCCGCGCGCCGCGCGAGAGGCGGCGGGCGAGCCGGCCCCCTTCGCCGACGCGGCGACCGAAGAACGTCAGGAGCGCCGGCAGCAGCGTGATCGACGCGCTCAGGACGAGCAGGACGGCGAGCGACGCTGCGATCGCCAGGCCGTAGAGAAAGCTGACGCCGAGCGCGAACATGCCGAGCAGCGCGATCACGACGGTGACGCCGGCAAAGAGGACCGCGCGTCCGGCCGTGTCCATCGCGAGCGCGACGGCCTGCTGCACGTCGCCGCCGTTCTCGCGGTAGATCTCGCGGAAGCGGGTGAGGATGAAGAGCGCGTAGTCGATACCGACGCCGAGACCGATCATCCCGGCGAGCTCGAGCGCGAAGCTCGGCATGTCGAGGACGTGCGTTCCGATCCCGATGAACGCGATGCCCGTACCGAGCCCGAAGAGCGCGGTCACGATCGGCAGCCCCATCGCCAGGAAGGAGCCGAAGCTGATCAGCAGGACGACGATCGCGGCGAGGATGCCGAGCCCGGTCGTCGTGCTCGGCGGCTGGAACTCGGTCTGCTCGATCGCCTGCCCGTCGAGCTCGACCTCGAGGCGTTGCGAGCGGATGCTCTCGGCATGGGCGATCACCGTCTTGGTCGCGGGGATCGGAAGGACGTTCGCGCGCTCGTCGAAGAGGACGGTGGCGAAGCCGATCCGGCCGTCCTTCGAGATGCGCGTGCCGGCCTTCAGGTCGAAGGGGCCGATCACGGTGGCCACGTGCGGCAACCGGGCGACATCGGCCAGCATCGGCGCGATCGCGGCGCGGACGCCGGCATCGTTCAGCGTGCCGGTGCGCGCCTTGAAGACGATCTGATCCGAGTCGCCGGACTGGGCCGGGAAGCGGCTCTTGAGCAGGTCGGCGGCCCGCTGCGAGCCGGTGCGGCCGAGCGTGAAGTTGCTCGAGTAGTGGCTGCCGAGCCCCTGCCAGGCCGCGCCCACGGCGACGAGGACGACGATCCAGAGCAGGACGACGCTGCGACGATGGGTCGAGCACCAGCGGGCGAGGCCGAGCATCGCCAGACGGTAGCACATAAACGGAGGCACCCTCCGATTCTGGTATCGTTGGCGCATGACCGGGATCACGGGCGAGCAGGCGGGGCAGCGACGCGACGCGCGCCGCAACCACGAGCTGCTCGTGGCAGCAGCACAGGAGGTGTTCGCCGAGCAGGGGGTCGACGCGTCGCTCGAGGAGATCGCGCGGCGGGCGGGCCTCGGCATCGGCACCCTCTACCGGCACTTCGCAACGCGCGACGCGCTCGTCGAGGCGGTGTTCGAACGCCGGATCGGCGACTTCGTCGCCGTCGCCCAGGCGGCGGCGGCCGAGCCCGACGGTTGGCTGGCGCTCGTCGCGTTCCTCGAGCGCACACTCGAGCTCCAGGCTGCCGACCGTCTGCTCAAGGACGTGCTCATGCGCTATCCACCGGGCGCGGGCCGTCTCGCGGACGTGCGGCAGGAGATGCGCCGCCTGTTCGAGGACGTCCTCGAACGCGCACGCGCGCAGGGCCGGCTCCGCAGCGACTTCACGCTTGCCGACCTCTCACTGCTCTCGTGGTCGTTCGCCCCGCTGATCGACGCGACGGCCGAGGTCGCGCCGAACGCCTGGCGACGACACCTGCAGTGGCTTCTCGACGGCCTACGCGCCGAGTCGGCGACGCCCCAGGTCGAGCCGCCTCTCGACGAGGAGCAGCTCTACGAGGCGATGCAGGCGCTCCGCAGGCAGCGCTTCGGCTCACGCCGCACACCGGTCGACGACTGAGCGACGAGTGCCGGCGCTGCCACCGATCTCGATCCTCGATCTCGCGCCGATCGTCGAGGGTGGCACGGCGTCTGGTGCGCTGCGCAACTCGCTCGACCTTGCGCAACATGCCGAGCGGTGGGGCTACGAGCGCTTCTGGCTTGCGGAGCATCACAACGCTGCGGGCATCGCGAGCGCAGCGACCGCCGTCGTGATCGCCCACGTCGCCGGCGGCACGGACACGATCCGCGTCGGCGCCGGCGGGATCATGCTTCCGAATCATTCGCCGCTCGTGATCGCAGAGCAGTTCGGCACGCTCGCGGCGCTGCATCCCGGCCGCATCGACCTCGGCCTCGGCCGCGCGCCGGGCACCGATCAGCTGACGATGCTCGCGCTGCGCCGCGACCATCCGGGCTCCGACACGTTCCCGCAGGACGTCCTCGAGCTGCGGATGCTGCTCGACGATCCGCAGCCGGGCCAAGCGGTGCGCGCGATTCCGGGCATGGGCTCGCACGTGCCGCTCTGGATCCTCGGCTCGAGCCTCTACGGGGCGCAGCTCGCCGCGGCACTCGGCCTGCCGTACGCCTTCGCGTCGCATTTCGCGCCCGAGGCGCTGCTCCCGGCGCTCGAGATCTACCGCGACCGCTTCCAGCCGTCGGAGCAGCTGCACGAGCCCCACGCGATGGTGGCTGCGAACGTGATCGCGGCGGAGGACGACGCCGAGGCCGGGCGCCTGTTCACGTCGGCGCAGCAGGCGTTCACGAACGTGCAGCGCGGCCGGCGCGGACAGTTGCCGCCCCCGATCGACGACATCGAGAGCTACTGGACCCCGGAGGAGAAGATGCGCGCGTCGCAAATGCTGAGCCGCTCGTTCGTCGGCTCGAGCCGCACGGTTCGGAGCGGCCTCGAGGAGTTCGTCGAGGAGACGCGCGCAGACGAGCTGATCGTCGCGGCGGCGATCCACGATCACGGTGCGCGATTGCGCTCGTACGAACTTCTCGCCGCGCACGTTCCGAGTGCGCGGCATGACAACCCAAAGGAGAAGTCATGACAAGCCTGCTTGCAGCCGGCTCGGGCACGTTCACGATCGGCGGCGACGTCACCGTCAACCGTCTCGGCTACGGCGCCATGCAGCTCACCGGTCCGGGTGTCTGGGGTCCACCGAAGGACCACGACGAGTCGGTTCGCGTGCTTCGACGCGCCGTCGAGCTCGGCGTCACCTTGATCGACACCGCCGACTCCTACGGCCCGTTCATCTCAGAGCAGCTGATCCATGAGGCGCTGCATCCGTATCCGGCGGATCTCGTGATCGCGACCAAGGCGGGTCTCACCCGCGGCGGCCCCGGGGACTGGCGGCCGGTCGGACGCCCCGAGTACCTGCGCCAGCAGTGCGAGCTGAGCCTGCGCCACCTCGGGCTCGACCGGATCGAGCTGTTCCAGCTCCATCGAATCGATCCGAAGGTTCCCCTCGCCGAACAGGTCGGCGAGCTCAGGCTGCTGCAGGAGGAAGGGAAGATCGGTCACATCGGCCTCTCCGAGGTCAGCGTCGCGGAGCTCCTCGAGGCGCAGAAGACCGCGCCGATCGTGTCGGTGCAGAACCTCTACAACCTCGTGAACCGCTCGGCGGAGAGGCTGCTCGAGCACGCCGAGGCCAACGGCATCGCGTTCATCCCGTGGTTCCCGCTTGCGACCGGCGAGCTTGCCGCGGAGGGCGGACCGCTCGCTCAGCTCGCCCGAGAGCACGGCGCGACCCCCTCGCAGCTGGCGCTCGCCTGGCTGTTGAAGCGCTCACCGGTGATGCTGCCGATCCCCGGCACCTCGACTGTCGCCCATCTCGAGGACAACCTCGCCGCCGCGACGATCCACCTCACCGACGAGCAGTTCGCCGAGCTCCGCGACGCCGCCCACTCCGCGTGAGTGGGTTCCCCGTAGGGGATAGGCTCGGCCGTGACGAGGCAGGCGCAACGCGAGCCGAAGGGAAACCGATGCGACCACGCGTCACGCGTCGCTCATTGCCGGCTGGGACGCGGATCGGATTCCTCGCCGGAGTCGCCGCGGTGGCGCTGTCGCTCGCCGCGCCGGCGACGTCTGCGCCGGCCAAGCTGAAGCTGCCGGCGGAACGCACCAGCCCCACGGGGAACTTCTTCACGCTCGAGGCCTACGATGCGCCGACCTCGTCCAAGGCGGTGGCGGACTTCGAGGTCAAGGTGTGCACGAGCGCGCACACGCCGGCAAACACGGCGATCGATCCGGCGCTGTTCACGCTGAGCCTCACCCACGGTGGTTCCGTCGCCGAATCGACGACCGCGGCGAACCAGCCGGCCTTGGTCTTGAAGCCGCTCAGGCCGCTGCAGTGCGCCAAAGGATGGCTCGGCTTCAGCGTGCCGAAGGGCAAGACGGTGTCGAAGCTCGAGTACGACTACAACGGCACGATCTCCTGGCACGTCGGCTGAGCTCGACGCGCCGGGGCGAGACGAAGAGGCGGCCTAGAGCTGCTCGAGCGCGCGCTGGACGAGCACCTGCGCGAGGTGCGCGCGGTACTCGCCGCTTCCGTTCACGTCGCTCGGCGGCATGGTGCCGTCGGCGGTGTGCGCGGCGGCATCGGCCGGTGAGGCTCCGCCCGCGACGGCCTCCTCGACGCTCCGCGCCCGTAGCGGCGTCGGCCCCATGCTCGTCAGGCCCACCTGCACGTGCCCGTCGACGCGGGCCGCGGCGACGCCGACCGTCGCCCAGTCCTGCGCGCGACGCTCGACCTTGAGGTACACGCCGGCCGCCACCTTTGGCACGCGAATCTCGGTGAGCACTTCCTGCCGCGCGAGCGCGGTCTCGAACATGCCGGCGAAGAACTCCGCCGCGGGGATCGTCCGCTCACCATCGGGTCCGCGCGCGACAAGCTCGGCGTCGAGCGTGAGCACGATCGTTGCGAGGTCGGAGGCCGGGTCGCCGTGGGCGATCGACCCGCCGATCGTGCCGCGGTGGCGGACCTGCGCGTCGCCGATGCCGGCGGCGGCCTCCGCGATCAGCGCGCAGTGCTGCGCGAGCAACGGATCGCGGACGAGCTGTGCGTGCCGTGTGAGCGCGCCGATCGCGATCCGTTCGCCGCCGTCCCGGACGTAGCGCAGATCGTCGA
Source organism: Gaiellaceae bacterium (assembly GCA_036511815.1). GTDB lineage: Bacteria > Actinomycetota > Thermoleophilia > Gaiellales > Gaiellaceae > Palsa-739. The sequence goes on along the minus strand of DATCBP010000061.1, from coordinate 17,067 downwards.
GGCGGCCGATGTCGACGAGCAGCGAAGGGCGTGCAAAGCGCAGGCGCATGAGGGGAATGAGCGAGTGCCCACCGGCGAGGAGCTTCGCGTCCTCGTCGCTGCCGAGCAACGACACCGCCTCGTCGACGCTCCCCGCCCGCGCGTACTCGAACGCAGCGGGGATCACGCTCCGGCCCTCGCTGCCGCCTGGACGGCCAGGACGATGTTGTGGTACCCGGTGCAGCGGCAGAGGTTTCCCTCGAGCGCGTGGCGGATCTCGTCCTCCGACGGGTCGGGGTTCTCCTTCAGGAGCGAGATCGTCGCCATCAGGAACCCGGGCGTGCAGTAGCCGCATTGCAGTGCGTGCTGCTCGTGGAACGCCTGCTGCACCGGGTGGAGCTCGTCGCCGTCCGCGATGCCCTCGACGGTCGTCACGGCGCAGTCGTCCGCCTGCACCGCGAACACCGTGCACGACTTCACCGACTCACCGTCGAGAAGCACCGTGCAGGCACCGCAGGAGGTCGTGTCGCAGCCGACGTTCGTGCCGGTGAGTCCGAGCGTGTCGCGCAGGAAGTACGCAAGCAGCTGCCGCGGCTCGACGTCCGCCTCGCAGGACGCGCCGTTCACGGTGAGTGCAATCCGCGTCATGCTTTCGCCTCCTGGAGGGCGCGCCAGACGTTTTCGCCGTTGGCGGGCATGTCGAGATGGCGCACGCCGTAGGGCGCGAGCGCATCGAGGACGGCGTTGTGGACGGCGGGTGTCGAGCCCATCGTTCCCGACTCGCCGATTCCCTTCGCGCCGAGCGCGTTCAACGGCGTCGGCGTCTCCATCTCGACCGCCTCCCACAGCGGGAGGTCGGCGGAGGACGGGAACGCATAGCCGACGAACGTGCTCGTGAGCGGGTTCCCGTCGTCGTCGTAGACGAAGTTCTCGTAGAGCGCCTGCGCGACGCCGGTTGCGACGCCGCCGTGCACCTGGCCCTGCGCGAGGAGAGGGTTGATCAGCGTGCCCGCGTCGTCGACGGCGATGAGCCGGAGCAGCTCGACCTGCCCCGTCTCGACGTCCACCTCGACGACCGCGATGTGCGCGCCGAACGGAAACGTCGGGATGCCCTGGAAGTCGTGCGCCGCCTTCAGCTCGCCGAGCCGCTGGTCGGCGGCCGCTCGCGAGGCGAGCTCCGTCCACGAGAGCGACGGCTCGGGCGCGTCGACCACACGGAAGCGGCCGAGCGCCCGGTCGAGCGCGATGTCGGCCGGACTTGCCTCGAAGTAGTCGGCGACGAGCGTCTTCGCGCGCTCGACGACATCGTCGGCCGCCAGGCCCGCGGCCATGCCGCCGAGCTGCGTCGACTTCGATCCGTACGTCCCGGTGCCCCGGGCGACGTCGTCCGTGTCGCCCTTGACGACCGTGACCTGCTCGATCGGCAGTCCGAGCCGCTCGGCGGCGATCATCGCGAACGTCGTCTCGTGGCCCTGCCCGTGCGAGAAGGAGCCCGTACGCACGATCGCGCCGCCTTCCGCCGTGATCTCGATCTCGCCGAACTCGGTCTCGGCCACGGGGTTCGTGATCTCGATGTAGGACGCAAGGCCGATGCCGAGCTGTTTCGCGCCGCCTTGTTCACGGCGGCTGCGCTGCGCGGCGCGCAGCTCCTCGTAGCCGGCGGAGTGGAGCGCGAGGTCGAGCGCACCCTCGTAGTCGCCCGAGTCGTACGTCGCGCCGGAGGCGGTCGTGTGCGGGAACGCGTCCTTCGGGATGAAGTTCCTGCGCCGGACCTCGATCGGATCCATCCCGATCTCGGCCGCGAACATCTCGATCGCCCGCTCGATCGCCTGGCAGGCCTCGGGCCGGCCGGCGCCGCGGAAGGACGTGATCGGCGTCGTGTTCGTCACGACCGAGCGACCCCCGGCCTCGATCCGCGGGATTGCGTAGACGCCGCTCGACATCAACGCGGTCAGGTTCGGCAGGAAGGAGCCGAGCACGGGGTACGCGCCGCTGTCCTGGAGAATGCCGAGCCGGTAGGCGAGCACCTTGCCGTCCTTCGTGCCGCCGAGCGTGAACTCCAGGTGCGCTGCGCGGCCGTGATGCAGCGCGACCATGCTCTCGCTGCGCGTCTCGGTCCAGCGGACGGGCCGGCCGAGCCGGCGCGTCAGCCAGAGGAGCAGCACCTCCTCGACGCTGAGCTGCTTCGCGCCGAAGCCGCCGCCGACGTCCGGGGCGATCACACGGATCTGCGACGGGTCCATCCCGAGCGCCCCTGCGAGCCCGAGCCGGTCCTGGTGCGGCGTCTGCGTCGAGAGCCAGGCGGTGATGCGGCCGTCCGGGCCGAGCTCGGCGGCGGCCGACCGCGGCTCGAGCGGGCACGGCGCCATGCGCTGGCTCACGAGCCTGTCCGTGACGACGGCGTCGCAGTCGTCGAAGAGGTGCTCGTCGTGCTCGGGCGAGCCGGAGTGGCCCGCGACGTTCGTGCCGACAGCGGGGAAGAGCAGCACCTCGTCCTTCGCGGCCTCCTGTGGGCTGACGACGGTCGGCAGCGGGTCGTAGTCGACGAGCACGAGCTCGGCTGCGTCCACCCCGGCGGCGCGGTCTTCGGCGATCACGATCGCGACGATCTCGCCGACGTAGCGGACGACGTCGGTGGCCACGAGCGGGCGCGTCATGCCCTGCTCCAGGCCGGGGAGGGGCGGCGGCGTGAGCGGCCCGATGTCGACGTCGGCGCCGGTCAGCACCTGCACGTTCGGGAGGGCCTCGGCTGCTGCGGTATCGATACCGGCGATGCGGGCGTGCGCGAACAGCGAGCGGACGAACGTGACGGTGAGCGCGCCTTCGAGGGGCAGGTTCTCGACGTAGCGGCCCTCGCCGCGGAGGAAGCGCGGGTCTTCTTTGCGCAGTACGCGATTTCCGAGGATGCTCACGAGCCTGCGAGCCTACCGTTCCCGCCTGGCGCGAACAACGAGCAGGAGCTGCAGGGCGCTGCAAGCGGTCGACGTACCGGTGATCTGAGATGATTCCGTTCGCTCACCCTGGGCTCCGGCCAGGCACCGAAGGCCAGTGCGAGGTCGATCTCCAACGTCGCAGGCTTGGTGCGGAGAGGTGGACCGATGAAGCCCACGAAGCCGACGACACGCGAGCCCGCTCTTGTCGTCGACCGGCTGACCAAGCGCTTCGGCGAGCGGACTGCCTTCTCGGACGTGTCCTTCCAGGTCGCCTACGGGGAAGTGTTCGGCTTCCTGGGGCCCAACGGCGCAGGCAAGACCACCACGGTGCGCGCGCTCGGCACGTTGATCGCGCCGACCTCGGGCTCGGCCACGGTCGCGGGGATCCCGCTCCGCCCCGAGAACGGAGTGGAGATCCGCCGGCGCATTGCGGTCATGCCCGAGGCGCCGGGGCTCTACCTGCGTCTGACGGTGAGCGAGAACCTGGAGTACTTCGCCGGCCTCTACGGATTGCACCGGCCGGCGGCGCGGATCAGGGACGCCCTCGAGGCCGTCAACCTCGGCGATCGTGCGGGAGATCTCTGCGGAGGACTTTCCAAGGGACTCCGCCAGCGGGTGGGACTCGCCCGAACGCTGCTGAGCGACCCGGCGATCATGTTCCTCGACGAACCGACGTCGGGCCTCGACCCGGTGGCCGCACGCGAGGTGCACGACCTCATCAACGGGCTCCGTCAGAAGGGAGTGACGATCTTTCTCACCACCCACCGGCTCGAAGAGGCCGAAAAGCTCTGCGACCGGGTGGCGATCATGAACACGACGCTGCGCGTCGTCGGTCGGCCCGAGGATCTCCGAGAGCAGCTCTTCAACAAGGCGCTCGTCGTCAAGACCCTCGTGCCGCTGAGCGACCCCGAGCAGCTCTTCACGCGCATCCCCGGCGTCGAGGACTGGCGCTCCGAAGATCCGGGTTCCTACGTCCTCTCGGTGTCCGATCCGAGAGTCGCCGCACCCGAAGTGGCACGGGCCCTCGTCGGCGCCGGAGCCGATGTCCTCTCCATCGGCGAGGCGCAGCACTCGCTCGAAGACGTGTACCTCGAGCTGATCGACGAAGACGTCGAGGCCCGCAAGCAATGATGGGCGTCGACGCCCTGCGCGTCCGCGCCGTCGTCCGCAAGGAGCTGCGGGACTACCGGCGCAAACGGTCGATCGTCGTGGCCATGGTCATCCTGCCGGCCGTCTTCCTCATCCAGCCCACCCTTGCCGTCTTCCTCGCCTCGCCGTCCGCAGCGGGCGGCAAGTACTTCGCGCTTCCTCTGCTCCTGTTGCTCTTGATTCCGGTGATCATGCCTTCCACGCTCGCGGCGTACGCCGTTGTCGGCGAGCGTGAGCAGGGGACACTCGAGCCGTTGCTGACCACGCCGATTCGCAGACAGGAGTTCATCCTGGGCAAGGCAGCGGCGGTGATGCTTCCGACGTTGGCGCTCTCCTACGCAGCGTTCGGGCTCTTCCTTGCCGTCGTTCGGCTGTTCGCCAATCCGGCAATCGCCGCGCGCGTGTTCCACCAGGGTCCCGTACTCCTCGTCATCGTCCTCTTCACTCCCCTGTTGGCCGGCTGGGCGATCGTGGTCGGAATGGCCGTGTCCGTCCGGGCGAGCGAAGTCCGCGTCGCCCAGCAGTTGGGAACCGTCGCGAGCTTTCCGCCTCTCGCCGTGGTCGTCCTGCTGGGGACCGGTGTGATCCACCCGACATTCAGGGTCGCAGTCATGTTCGCGATCGGACTGCTGGTGATCGACATGCTGGTTCTGCGATTCGTCTCTCGGATGTTCGATCGGGAGCGCCTCGTCACGGGCGCCAGGGCCGTTCGATCCTGAGTGGAAGTACCTCAGTATCAATCGACCCATCTGGACGAGGTTACGTCAGGTTGTACGGTCGGTCGTAGACCAAGACAGTGGTCTGCGCCAGTGATGCAACTGACGCCTGAGCCGCGTTCGGAGAACGTGTAACTCCCTCCTCCGATTGAGAAGCCGGCCATCGTCGCCGGCCATGCGCAGGGTTTCCATCTTGATCGCGCCCCTGCCGGCCTGCCTCCACAGTCGGCAGATCGCCGTCGGGAGAGCTCATCGTCGGCTTCGTCGCCGACGCGTGGCCGCCCAACGCGACTACGGCGAGCGCCGCCATCACGAGCAGCCCGAGCGTCTTCGGCAGCCCGATCTGATCGGCGAGAAGACCGATCAGGGGCGGGCCGACGATGAAGCCCGTGTAGCCGATCGTGAACGTGGCGGCCAGTGAAGGACCGGGCGGATCGAGCCGTCCCGCCGCGCTGAAGAGCAGCGGCACCGCGTTCGCGATGCCGAGGCCGCAGATCGCGAAGCCGACCACGGCCGGCACCGTCTCTCCGATCAGCAGCACGCCGCCGAGCGCGACCGCCACCAGCGCCATGCCGCCGCGTATCAGCGTCGGGGCGCCGAGGCGCTCGTTGAGCAGATCGCCGCCGAGGCGCGCGACGGCCATCCCGAGGGAGAAGCCTGTGAACGCCGTCGCCGCCACCGCGGCGCTCGCGCCAGCGTCGTGACGGAGGTAGATGCCGCTCCAGTCGCCGATCGCGCCCTCCGTCATCATCGCCAGGAAGCACAGTCCACCGATCAGGAGCACGGCGCGCGAGGGCAGCGCGAACCCGCTTCCCGCCTCGAAATGGGCCGATGCGCTCCCCAGCCGGTCGGTGAGCCACAACACCGACAGCCAGAGCGCGACACCGACGACCAGGCTCTCGAGCCGCGGGTCGACTCCCGCCGCAGCGGCGATCGCGACCACGCCCGCAGCGAGGAATCCTCCGAGGCTCCAGCCGCCGTGGAGCGACGACATGATCGGCTTCGGCAGGGTGCGCTCGACGGCGACACCGTGCGCGTTCATCGAGACGTCCATCGCGCCGCCGCTCGCCCCGAACACGAACAGGATCGCGGCGAGCGTGATCGGGCTCGTCGCCAGCAGCGGCAGCGGCAACATCAGGCAGAAGATCAGCGCGGCGGCGCGCGTCACCGAGGCGCTCGAGCGACTGTCAAGGATGTGCCCTGTCAGCGGCATCGAGACGAGAGCGCCCGCGGCCATGCACAGCAGGCACAACCCGAGCGTCGCCTTCGAGATCCCGAGATGGTCCTGCAGCCACGGGATGTGTGCGACCCAGGTTCCCATCATCGCGCCGTTGATCGCGAAAACCAAAAACGTCGCCAGGCGCGGCGTCATACAGCCACCACGTCGATGCCGGCGCTCGTATATGGGCGTGTCAGCTCACCGCTGCCGTCGGTGACCAGGTGGTCGATGTCCGCGAGTTGCGCGACGACCCATGGGCTCGCGGTGCGCAGCTTGTCCGCCGTCGCGAGCGCGATCACCTCGCCGGCCGAGGCCACCATGGCGCGCTTCACGTACGCCTCTTCGTCGTCGGGCGTCGTGACGCCGACGTCGGGATGCAGCGAGCAGATGCCGAGGACGCAGATGTCCGCCCGCACCGTATGGAGCGCCTCGACCGCGGCCGCTCCGACGGCGACCTGCGCGTCCTTCAAGAGCCGGCCGCCGACGAGCATGACCTCGGCCTTCGGGTGGTTCGCAAGCGCCGACGCAACCGGCGGCGAGTTGGTGACGACGGTGCCGGCGTACAGCAGGGGGAGACGGCGGGCCAGCTCCAGCGTCGTCGTGCCGCCGTCGAGGACGATCACGCGTGCGCCGACGAGTAGCGGCAGGGCCGCCTCGGCGAGTGCAGCCTTCTCCTCGTGTGAGACCTCGAGCCGGTGCGTGAACGAACTGGTCGGCGGCGCGGAGGCTAGCGCGCCGCCGTGAACGCGATGCAGCAGGCCTTGCTCGGCGAGGTCCCGCAGGTCACGGCGGACGGTGTCCTCGGACACGCCGAGGCTGGTCACCAGCTCCGAGGCAACGACCCTGCCGTCGCGCTCGACACGCGCGAGGATCGCCTGTCTGCGTTCAGCCGTCAGCACCTGCGTATTGTAGCACGAACATGCAGGTTTCTGCGGCTTAACCAAGACCCGCGCCGACGAACACCTTCGCCGAGACACCAGAGAAATCGCTCAGCTCTGAATCGCCCACGCCGGCCCACGTAAGCACCGACCAGAACCGTCCGGTCGCTTGAGCGAAGCGAAGATCAGGTAGAGACCCAGACAAGCCGTCCATCGCCGCAGCGCCCGCTCACCGGGGGACGAGCCCAAGAAAGCCCCGAGCCGCTCAGCGACCAGGACCTCCACGCCCTGCAAGCACACGTCCGCCAGGTGATCGAGCACGGCGACCCGCCCGCCCGCAAAGCCCTCCTACAAACACTCGTCGACGAAATCCGCGTCAACAGCCGCACCGAGATCTACCCATTCTTCGCAATACCCACGGTTCGACCGCCACACGGAGTAGTGCCCCCGGCCGGAATCGAACCAGCGCACGCGGTTTAGGAAACCACTGCTCTATCCACTGAGCTACGGGGGCAGATCTGTCCCGGATGGTAACCCCGGGCCGCGCGGGAGTTCGGCTACGGTCGACGTGGGTAGCAATGTCCTCCGTGATCCCGAACGCACCGGGCAGAACCGTTCGTCAGGGCCTGCTGGCGTCGGCTGATCGCTGGGTCGGCGACCAGGCCGCCACGCAGGTCCGGGCCCACCATCGCCGGCGGCTGCGCAAGCTCGGCTGGGAACACGTCCTCGATGCGCCGCCGGGAGGCTGGACTGCGACGGACCCGCCCGTCCGTTCGGGCAACGCCGTGACGGTGCTGATCGACGGGGCGCAGGCTCTACCGCTGATCGCGGACGAGCTGCGGCGAGCTCGATCGCACGTCCATCTCACCGGCTGGAGCTTCACGCCGGGCTTCGCGCTCGTTCGCGACGGCGAGCGTGTAATCCTGAGGAATCTCCTCGCCGAGTTGGCCGAGCGCATCGACGTGCGCGTGCTCGTCTGGGCAGGGGCGCCGCTGCCGCTGTTCCGTCCGTCGCGCGGGGATGTGCGCCGCATGCGCGAGCTGTTGACCGAGCGCACGAAGATCCAGTGCGCGCTCGACTCGCACGAGCGGCCGATGCACTGCCACCACGAGAAGACGATCGTGATCGACGATCGCGTCGCCTTCGTCGGGGGGATCGACCTCACCGCCGAAGCGGGCGACCGGTACGACACGAACGACCACCCGCCCCGCGTATCGGTCGGATGGCACGACGCTTCCGCGCGCATCGAGGGCCCGGCCGTCGCAGACGTCGCCGAGCATTTCCGTCTGCGCTGGCACGAGGTCACGGGCGAGCGGCTTGCCGCGCCAACCCAGCCCGAGCGCGCCGGCGACGTCGACGTACAGATCGTCCGCACGGTGCCGGAGCACATCTACAAGGCGCTTCCGCGCGGCGAGTTCGGCATTCTCGCGTCGTATCTCCGCGCGTTGCGAGGCGCACAGCGGTTCATCTATCTCGAGAATCAGTTCCTCTGGTCGCCCGAGATCGCGGCCGTGCTCGTCGACAAGCTCGTCGACCCGCCTTCGCCCGACTTCCGCATCCTCGCCGTTCTTCCAGCGGCACCGAACAGCGGCGCCGACGACACGCGCGGGGTGCTCGGCGAACTGATCGACGCGGACGCGGGGGCCGGCCGGATTCTCGCCTGCACCCTCTACGCCGACTCCACGCGCCATCTCGATCCGATCTACGTGCACGCGAAGATCGCCGTCGTCGACGACGCGTGGCTCACGATCGGCTCCGCCAACCTGAACGAGCACTCGCTCTTCAACGACACCGAGATGAATCTCGTCACCCACGACCCTGCGCTTGCCGCCGAGACGCGGCTTCGACTGTGGGCGGAGCATCTCGGCCGGCCGCTTGACGAGATCCGACGCGACCCGGTCGCCGTGATCGACGAGCTCTGGAAGCCGATCAGCAAGGAACAGCTCGAGCGGCGGACCGCCGGCCTCGCGCTCACGCACCGCCTCGTGCGACTGCCCCACCTCTCACGGCGCTCCGGCCGGCTGCTCGGGCCGCTGACCGGGCTCCTCGTCGACGGCTAGGAGCTCCAGCTCGGCGTGAGGTAGCGCGCGGTCAGGTCGCGGCCGGTGATCTCGCCGCCGCACGCGCGGCACGTGTGCACAAGCTCGACCTCCTCGCCGCAGTCGTGCACGAAGGTGACGCTCGGCGTATCGACGGCCCAGCGGTCGCCCCACCGGGCGATGCTCAGCAGGATCGGGCGCAGCTCGTGGCCGGCGCGCGTCAGGTGGTACCCGAAGCGGGGCGGCCGATCCTGGTACTGCCGCCGCTCGACGACGCCCACCGCCTCGAGCCGGCGGAGGCGAGTGCTGAGGATGTCGCGCGGCGCGCCGGTGTTCGCGGCGATCTCGTCGAAGCGATGGACGCCGAAGGCGAGCTCGCGCACGACGAGCAGCGACCACTTCTCGCCGATCACGGCGAGGGCGGCCGCGGCAGAGCAGGGACGGGGGTGCGTTTCGGCCATCGGACGCAGTGTGACAGAGAGGGTTGACTTTTCCAACCCTTAGAGAGTATGGTTTTCCAACTGACCATGCAAACCCGCGCGCTCGCCCTCCCGCACGGCCCATTGCTGCTCGTCCGGCCGCTCCGGGGCGGGGACGTCGAGACCGTCGACGCCGTGTTCCGGCGGCTGGGCGAGAGCTCCCGCCACGCTCGTTTCAACGGCCCGAAGCCGTGCCTGTCGCCCGCGGAGCTCGAGCAGCTCGCCCGGGTCGACACCTCGCATCACGCGCTCGTCGGCCACGTCGAGGGCGATCCGAAGCCGGCTGCGATCGCACGGCTCGTCCGCACCGGCCGCGACAGCGCCGAGCTCGCCTTCGCGGTCGCCGACCGCTACCAGCACCTCGGCATCGGCTCGACGCTCGCGCGCGAGCTGCTCGCCGACGCCCGCGCCGCCGGGATCACGCAGGTGACCGCGCTCGCCCGGGCGGACAACCGGGCCGCGCTCGCGCTCATGCGCCGCTCCGCCACTGTGCTCGACCTCCGGCTCGAAGGGCCGGAGGTCGCAATCACCGCCGTACTGACTCAGTAGAGCGCGGCCGCGAGCCGCCGGCGATACGTCGCCGTCAGCGGGTGCTCCTGGCCGAGCCGGCCGAAGAGCGCGACCATCAGCTCGCGGATCCGGTCGCGATGCGCCTGGTCGCCCTCTGCGATCTCGTCGAGCAGCAGGGTGAGGGCGCGCTCCTGCTCCCCCGCAGCCAACGCCGCGACGATGTCGGGCAGCTCGCCGCTGAGACGCAGCTCCTCGAAAAGCGCTTCCGCAGGCGACGGCCCGGCGAGCTCGTCGAGGAACGCGGCGACCTCGGCCGGTGGCTGTGCGCCGACGAACTCCGCGACGACGGCGCCGTTCCGGAACGCCTTGACCGCAGGAATGCCGCGGATGTCGTACCGCGCGGCAAGCTCGGCGTTCGCGTCGACGTCGACCTTGGCGAGCGCGATCTCGCCGTCGCGTGCGGCCGCCTCCCGCTCGAGCACCGGCCCGAGCGCCCGGCAGGGGCCGCACCAGGCAGCCCAGAAGTCGACGACGACCGGCAGCTCATGCGAGCGTGCGAGCACGTCCTGCTCGAACGTCGCCGTGGTGATGTCCAACTCCATATCGGTCACTCCCTCGCCTGGCGTTCATATATACAACTACACAACGAAGTAGTATACTCGAAGACGTGCTGCTTCCCCGTCCGCTTCCCGACGATCTCGTCGAGTTGATCGCCCGCCGTTTCCGGGTGATCGGCGAGCCGATGCGGATCCGGCTGCTCGACCAGCTCCGCGACGCGGAGGAGGCGACGGTCAACGACCTCGCCGACGCCGTGGACGCCTCGCAGCAGAACGTGTCGAAGCACCTGACGGTGCTGGCCGACGCCGGCATTCTCGCGCGCCGCAAGGCGGGGACCCATGTGTACTACCGGATCGCCGACGTCGGCGTCTTCGCGCTCTGCGAGCAGGTGTGCGGGTCGCTCCAGGAACAGCTTCGGATACTCGGCGCCGTCGTCGGTGGAGGCCGTCAGTGACGCTCGAGCTCTGGCAGACGGAGTGGTGTCCCGCATCGCGGCGCGTCCGCGAGCGGCTGACCGAGCTCGGCATCGACTACGTGATCAGGCAGGTGCCGGTCGAGCAGGAGGAGCGCTCGGCGCTCGTCCGAGCGACGCGGTCACAGGTGATCCCCGCTGTCGTTGCGTCGGACGGCGAGGTGGTCGTCGGCGAGGACGCAATCGCCGCCTACCTCGACATGAACTTCGAAGAGCCTGCCGGGGTCAAGGCCCACAGATCGAAGGCGGCGAAAGCGCGTCGCCGCTACCTGGAGGAGGAATGCGAATGCTTGCAACCGGCTACACGCTGACCACGACGACGGTCCTGCCGTTCGCCGAGGCGGTCGAACGCGTCCGCAGGGAGCTCCACGCGGACGGCTTCGGCATCCTCTGCGAGATCGACGTCCAGGCGACGCTGAAGGCGAAGCTCGGCCTCGACGGCGAGCCCTACACGATTCTGGGCGCCTGCAATCCTCCGCTCGCACACCAGGCGCTCCAGGCCGAGCCGGAGCTCGGAGTGCTGTTGCCGTGCAACGTCGTCGTCTACCGGCGCGACGGCGAAACCCACGTCTCCGCCGTCGACGCGGAGCGGATGCTCTCGATCGTCGGCAACGAGGAGCTCACTCCCATCGCCGCCGACATCCGCAGCCGCCTCGCGGCCGTCGTCGAGCGCGTCGGAGGGTCGTGACGATGGGCTTCTTCACGCGAGTGCCAAGCGTCGGACCGGCGCAGGCGGCCGACCGGCTCCGGAACAGGGAGGCGATCGTGGTGGACGTCCGCCAGCCGCACGAGTGGAAGGCCGGCCGGATCCACGGCGCGCTCCATGTGCCGCTCTCGACTCTGTCCGCGCGCATCGGCGGCATGCCGCGCGATCGGACGCTCATCACCGTCTGCCGTAGCGGCCACCGCAGCGCAATCGCTGCGCGGGCGCTGCGCCGCGCGGGCTACGAGGTCGAGAACCTCAGCGGCGGCATGACACGCTGGAAACGCGAGGGGCTCCCGCTCGACCCGCGCAACGGCCGCGTGCTGTAGTCGAAGGTACATTCCCTCCGTGGGCGAGTTCGACCTGAAGGCGCTCCTCGAGGACTCCGGCGACGAGCACGACCGCTGGGCCCGCACGATCAACCCCCAGTTCGTGCGCGTGCTGCGCACGATCGGCTTCGACCGCACCTGGGCCCGCGCCGACGGCGCCTACCTGTACGACGACGCCGGCAACCGCTACCTCGACATGCTCGGCGGCTTCGGGATGGTCAACGTCGGCCGCAACAACGCCACCGTCCGCAGGGCGCTCGCCCAGTTCCTCGAGCTCGAGACGCCCGGCGCCGTCCAGCTCGGCGTCACCGCGCTGCCCGGCCTCCTCGCCGAAGCGCTGCTCGACCGCGTCCCCGCGCGGCTCGAGCGTTGTCTCTTCACGAGCACCGGCACGGAGGCGGTTGAGGCGGCGTTGAAGCTCGGCCGCGCGGCGACGAAGCGCAGCCGGGTGATCTCCGCCGACCACGCCTTTCACGGGCTGACGCTCGGCTCGTTGTCCGCGAACGGCAATCCCGAGTTCACGGATCGCTTCCAGCCGCTGCTCCCCGGTTTCGCGCGCGTCCCCTTCGGCGATCTCGAGGCGCTCGAGGAGCAGCTGCGCCGCGAGGACGTCGCCGTCTTCCTGATCGAGCCCGTGCAGGGCAAGGGCAACAACCTTCCGCCGGACGGCTACCTCGAAGGAGCGCAGGCGCTCTGCCGCAGGTACGGCACGTTGTTCTGCGTCGACGAGGTGCAGACCGGCTTCGGCCGGACGGGGAAGCTGTTCGCGTTCGAGCACTGGGGGCTCGAGCCGGACCTCGTCCCGGTCGCGAAGTCCCTGTCGGGCGGATACGTGCCCGTCGGCGCGCTGCTCATGTCGCGCGCCGTGCACGAAGCGGTCTTCGACTCGATGGAGCACGCGGTCTCCCACGGGTCGACGTTCGCGCCGAACGAGCTCGCGATGGTGGCCGGGCTCGCCACGCTGCACGAGCTCGGCGAGCAGCACCTCGTCGAGCGGTCGGCACGGCTCGGCGAGAAGCTGCTCGGGCTGACGCGGCCGCTCGTGGACGAGTTCGACGTCGTCCGCGAGGTGCGCGGGCTCGGGCTGATGTGGGCGATCGAGTTCGGCGAGCCGAGCTCGGGCAAGCTCTCCTGGCGGCTGGTCGAGCGGATGCAGTCCGGGCTGTTCGCGCAGCTCGTCGTCGCGCCGCTTTTCGCCAAGCACCGGATCCTCAGCCAGGTCGCCGGCCACAACCTTGCGGTGATCAAGGTGCTCCCGCCGCTCGTCATTTCCGACGCCGACGTCGAATACTTCGTAGACTCTCTCCGTTCGGCGGTCAAGCGAGCGCAGCACGTCCCGACCTCGCTGACCCGCTTCGCGCTCACCGCCGCGGGGGTCCGCTGAAAGCTCTGCTTCCACCTCAACCATCATCCTGCTCGAACGTCATGCTTTCTTGACAGGTCAAACGCCGACGACATAGGCTTGAAGGCTGCGAGTCTCTGTCTAAGGCAAGCCGCGGGAGGTCTCGATGCGTTTCTGTCGTCTGTTGGTTCTACCGGCTCTTGTAGTCGGGCTTCTAATTGCGTTCCCGTCCGGCGCGTTTGCAAAGACGTGGACTGGCGCGCATCAAGGTGCCGTCGCGATTACCGCCGCACCGGCGTTCACCGCCGCCCAGCTCATTGCAACACCGGGAGCGGACTGGATCGCGAACGGCGGAAGTGTCAACAACGAGCGGTATTCCTCGCTCAACCAGATCACTTCGTCGAATGCGTCCACGCTGAAGGTCGCGTGGCACATTCATCTCAACGGCTCCGGCGTGGCCGCGAAGTACTCCGCCGAAGCGACGCCGCTCGTTTACCAGGGCGTGATGTACATCGCCACCGGTAACGACGACGCCTTCGCGCTCGACGCGACCACCGGCCAGCAGCTCTGGGAGTACCAGTCGAACATCGACCAGACCATCAACACGGCGTGCTGCGGTTGGGACAACCGCGGTCTCGCGCTCGGTGGCGGCCTGGTCTACGACGCGCAGCTCGACGGCAACCTGGTCGCTCTCGATCAGATGACCGGCGGCGTCGCGTGGAAGGTGCCCGTGTTCAACTGGCGCGAGGGCGTCACCCTCACGTCCGCGCCGCTCTATTACAACGGAGTCGTCTACGTCGGGTCGACCGGCGGCGAGTACGGCTTCCGCGGGAGCGTCACGGCGTACGACGCCACGAACGGCAACGAGCTCTGGCGCTTCTTCACCGTGCCGCAGCCGGGTGACATCGGCGGTCAGACCTGGCCGGCCGGCGCGCTCGGGTTCGCAACCGGCGGCGCGACCGTGTGGAACACACCGTCCGTCGATCCCGCCCAGAACATGATCGTGTTCACGACGGGGAACGCGGCGCCTTGGTCGAGCCGCGGACCGGGTCAGAACCTGTTCACGTCCTCGTACGTCGCCCTCAACGCGACGACGGGCCAGATCAAGTGGTGGTACCAGGTCGTCCACCACGACATCTGGGACTACGACTGTCCGTCTCCGACGGTCCAGTTCGACATCACGATCGGCGGCGTCCTACGTCACGCCATCGCCGAGCCGTGCAAGACGGGCTGGGTCTACGAGCTCGACCGCACTACGGGTCAGCCGCTGATCGGGATCAACGAAGTCAAGGTCCCGCAGGACAAGGCGCAGAACACGTGGCCGACCCAGCCGAAGCCGGTCGGTCAGCCGTTCTCCGCGCAGTGCGCAGTCAAGAAGACCTACACCGGCAAGTTCGCCAACATCGGCGGCCACCCGGTCAAGGTCGGCTGCATCTTCGCGCCGTACGACACGACCCACGCTGCCGCGTTCGCGCCAAGTGCGCAGGGCGGTAACGACTGGAACCCGTCGTCGTACAACCCGGCAACGCAGGATCTGTACGTGTGCGCGGCCGACAGCGACTTCAGCCTGCTCGGCGTTCCGGCTGCGAAGCTGGCGAGCAGCTATCTCGCAGGAGCCGGATTCTTCGGAGTCACCTTCGGAGACATCCAGTTCTACCGGGGCCACGTCACCGCGATGAACATGACCAACAACACGATCGCGTGGACGCACACTTACAAGAGCCCGTGCTACAGCGGTACCTTCACGACCGCCGGCAACCTCGTGTTCGCCGGTCAGGTCAATGGTGAGTACGACGCCTTCGACGCCACGACTGGCGCCCAGGTGTGGAGCAGCACGCTCGACGCAGGTCTCGCAGCGCCGGGGATGACCTACAGCGTGAACGGCAAGCAGTACGTCGCCGTCTATGCCGGCGGCGCCACGTTCTCGTTCGAGGCCACCACGACCGGCGAGAAGTTCCCGCACGGGGACAGCGTCTACGCGTTCCAGCTCCCGTAAGCGGATAGGGCGAGAACATACGGTGTGTGCGACGGCTCTCGGGCCGTCGCACACACCGGTGCAGGTAACGTTCGTCTGTCTTGAGCGTGGGAAAAAGAGGAGGGGTTGTGTCCCGTAGAAGGCTCACTGTGGTCGTCCTTGTCGCGGCTGTCGCGACTCTTGTCGCGGCTGCGTCTGCCTACGCCGCGCTTCGTGCCCACACGGCGGTTCCGCGGAAGTCCTACACGGTGTCGGCGACGCCCAAGGGGGATGCCGTTTCCGGGTTCTTCTCGGCGACCCTCGCCGCCGCGGGCACCAAGGGCACGCTGTCGTGGAAGCTCACGCTCAAGCCGGCCGGCACCGCCGCCTCGGCGCAGATCCGCGCCGGCGCCACGGGCTCGGGCGCCCTCCTCGTCAGCCTCTGCGCTCCTTGCAGCGCCGGAGCGCACGCCGCGAAGACCGTAACGGGCAAAGCCCTGACGGGCCTGACCGGCGGTCACGCCGGTCTCGTGATCAAGGCCAAGTCGGCCACGCTGCGCGGCGCGCTCAAGGTGACGCCCAAGAGAGCGGGCGGCGGAGCGCTCACGGTCACGCCTACGCCGGCGCTGATCACGCAGGGCAAGGCGGCCGTCGCGAAGTTCGGCTGCGCGGGCTGCCACACGATCGACGGGACGAAGTCGACCGGCCCGACCTGGAAGGGCCTCGCCGGCTCGAAGGTGCCGCTGACCAGCGGTGGGAGCCTCGTCGCCACCGACGCCTATCTCGTCGGCGTGATCACCGACCCGTCGAAGCTCCAGGTCGAGGGCTACGACTCCGGAATCATGTCCGAGGTGATCCCGCCGGGTGCCGTCTCGCAGACGCAGGCCGAGGCGATTGTCGCGTACATCAAGAGCGTCAAGTAGCGAGGGAAGGCTCGTCATGCGCAAGCGCGTCGCACTGCTCGTTTCGACGGCGATCCTGATCGGCGCCGCGGTCAGCGCGACGGCCGCCCTTGCGACGACGGGACCGTCGCCGTACACGACCGTGACGGTGAAGATTCTCGAAGGCAAGCTCGTGCTGAACAAGCTGGCGGTGAGCCAGGTGACCTTCGTCGATTTCCTCGTCACCAACGCCGGCAAGACGACGCACAACTTCACGATCGGCGGTTACTCGACGCATCCGCTCAAGCCGGGACAGAAGCAGCATCTCTACGTCGGCTTCCCCATCTCGGGCAAGTACAAGTACAAGAGCACGCTTCACGCCACGGCGAAGATGGCCGGGGTCTTCCACATCTCCGAGCCGGTGCAACCCGATTGATCCGCCGTAAGCGCCTCATCGCCTCGACGCTCGCTGCAGCGCTCCTGATCTCCGTGATCGGGGCCGCGGTGGCGGGCTCGGCGACGAAGAAGCCGTCGGCCACCATCGTGTTCGCCCAGACCGTCCGCGTCGTCGGCGCGCACTTCAAGCCGAGCGAGAAGGTGACCGTGACCCTCGCCGCCACGGACCAGAAGTGGACGCGCAAGGCGACGGCGAAGAAGACAGGTGCCTTCAGCGTCGACTTCGGCGCGATCCCGCTCAATGCGTGCAACGCGTACACGCTCAAGGTCGTGGGCTCGCTCAAGAGCCGCGCGAGCCTTTCGAATCCCGTTCAGCCCTGCTAGCGGTCGCGCGCTAGGTGTAGGACCCGAGGACGTTGTTCCGGTTGAGCGTGTGTAGGCGCTCGATCGGGGCTTGGCGGCCGAGGCTTCGGTGTGGTCGTCGGTGATTGTAGAAGTCGAGCCAGCCGGCGAGTGCGCGGCGGCGTTCG
>DATCBP010000060.1:0-4857 GCA_036511815.1 Gaiellaceae bacterium | reverse complement strand
CACCTCAAGCTCGGCGCGATCCGTTCCGTCGACGAGTCCAGCTCCACCGCGACGCCGTTCGCGAAGCCACTCGCCGGCGCCGCGTCCTCCGCGACGCCGGTGCAGCCGGGCACGATCCAGATCGAGGCCGACGTCACCGTCACCTTCAGCACCGGCTAGTGCCCGTTCCAGCAATGCATGTCCGCTTCCAGAAGCTAGGCGGCATTACTGGAAGCGCACTAGGCGCGGCGTCACTTCTTCGTCAGGCTGACGACGGTCATCGCCGTGCTGTTGCCGGGCAGCGTGATGTGCGCCGTCGCGGCGAACGTCTTCGCGTTGAACTTCCCCGTCAGCGTCCACGAGATCCCCGGAGCGCGCAAGCCGGCCCCTTGCCCGAGCCGGTGGGCGCGCCCGACGGATACGCGTACGTGATCGCCATCGTCCCGAAGGCGGGCGACGGGTTCGAGAGCACGAAGCCCTTCGCCGTCCAGTGATTCGCGCCCTTCCCCGCCGGGAGGACGAACGTCTGCGGGTCGGTGCGGTGGAGCCGAACGTGTTGCCCGTGATCGTCGCGGTGAAGCCGAGCGCGTTGTGGGCGCTGCTGATCGTCAGCGTCAGGGTGCCCGTCGTCTTGAACGTCTCGCAGCGACCGCAGGCGAGGCGCCGAGCAGCGCCACGAGCACGACGAGCGAGCCCCTCCGCAGCGTGCGGGCGATCTTACGCCGGAACCGGGGCGAGCACCAGCACCGCGTCGCCCGTCTGCGTCTGCGACAGGGTGAAGCTGTAGATGCGCGGCCCCGTCGTCTCGTTGATCGCCGCGGTGTCGCGCGCCGGGATCGCCGACATCGGCGGCACCTTCGTCGCGAGCGTCCGTGTGAGCGGCTCGTTGAGCTGGCTCGAGAGATCCGACTTCTGGAGGTATACGACGTACTTCGGCTGCGATCCCGGCGTCGGCGGCATGAACGCGATCACGTTCTTGATCCCGCCCACGTACTTGAACGTGTAGAGCGCGAGCTCGAGGATCTCGCGGCGGACGAGCGTGCCGCGCTGCACCGACGCTTTTCCGGTCGCGATCGCGCACGACGCGCCGAGACCGCACAGCGAGTACATGATGCTGTCTGTCGATGAGACCGCGACGATCTGGTCGGCGGTGCTCTTGATCCCGTGCAGAGCGACGTAATGGATCGGAATCGAGAGGTTGCTCGCGGGGGACACCGACGGCGCCTTCGCGATCACGTCGACGAGCTGGTTGCCGTTCGGGAGGTGGTAGCCCTTGCCGACCTCGTCGGCGATCTCCTTCGCCGCGCCGAGGCCGCCGCCGTGCGGTTTCCACGCCGACCACGCCGGAGCGGGGCTGATGGTCTTGCCCGCGTAGGCGACGAGGCCGACGACGGCCGCGCCGAGCACGGCGGCAAGCAGGCCGTAGACGATGACGAAGCGCCGGCGGTGCGGACCGTTCAGCGTCCGCGTCCGCGGCGCCGCGGGCAGAGGCGGCACGGACGCGTGGGTCTCCCCTTCGAGACTCGTCACATCGGTGGCCATATGTCCTCCCGTGTCCAGTCGATCTCCGGTTTCTTCAGATCGACCGAATCGAGCAGCCGATTGAGGTCGTCGCCGAAGATCTCCTTCTTCGCCAACACTTCGTCGGCCACCTTCTCGACCGCCGCCTTGTTGTACACGAGAAACACGTACGCGGTCACGAACGCCTGGCCGAGGAACTGCGCGGCGAGCGTCGACTTGTAGTGGTCGCGGAGAACGGACGCGACCGGATCGCCCTGGAAGTCGGCCGAGCCGCGCGTCCGGTTCATCAGCCGGAATCCGATCGCCTCGAAGCGGCGCCGGATCCGCTCCTGCGCCTGCTCCTCGCTCTCGCCCTTCAGCTTCGTCGAATGCGAGAGGTCGACCGGCGCGGGCGCCATGCCCCACACGCCGACCATCGTCGCGGCGCGGCTCGTGGCCATGCCGAGATCGCCGCCCACCCCGCGCGAGTTCTCGCCGTAGAAGACGTGCTCCGCCGCCATCGCGCCGACGGTGTGGATGAGGTCGCCCGCGTCCTCGCTCTGCCAGCGGCTGAACCGCTCCTCGCGGTCGAAGAACTGGTGGTGGCCGAGCGATCCGCCGCGCATCCGGATCGACAGCCGGCTCGACTCGATCTCGGGTCTGTATGCGTGTGCCGTCGCCGCGTGGCCTGCCTCGTGGATCGCGACGGAGCGCGATTCCTCCACGGTGTACTGCACGCCGACGGCCGTCCCCGATTCGACCGCGGTCATCGCGTCGACCAGATGCTGCCACGAGAACTCGAGCAGGCCTTCGTGGTGCGCGTTCGTCAGCGCCATCGAGCAGATCTGCTCGATCATCGCCGGCGAGTAGCCGTTCGTGATCCGCGCGATCTCGTCGCGGCGGCCCGGCGTGTCCAGCTCCGGTTCGTGCGACACGCGATCGAGGTACAGGTCGAAGATGTCCTTGCGGTCTTCCTTCGTCGGTGTGCGGAACCAGACGTGGCGTCCCATCCGGCCCGGCCGCGTCAGGGCAGGATCGAGCCGCTCCATGGGGACGTTCGTCGCGCCGATGAAGTAGATCTGCGCGCCGAGCGGCCGCGGCGGCGGCAGCCGGAAGCTGACGCGGCCGAGACGCCTCGGGATCACGTAGATCGCGTCGAGGAACGAGTTGACGCGGTTCGTGACGAAGCGGCGCATGAACGGCGGGTTGTCGATGCCGTCCATCACGACGAGCAGCTGGTTGAGCGCGAGCTGGCCGCCGCCGCCCATCATCCCCGGCATGATCCCCTGGTTGACGATGTTGCCGACCCGGTGCATCCACGGCGGGTACGGCGAGCGGGATTCCGGTGCGCGCATGGTGAACATGTGCTCGCGCCAGGCCGCATTCTCGCCGATCAGGTCGCCGCTCGGGTTGAGCGCGCCCCACGGCCCGTAGAACGTCGGCTCGACGGTGTCCAGCGGCGACATGATGTTGCCGCCCTGGAGCGCCTGCCGGCGCATGCCGACCGCGTCGATCTCGTCGATGAAGACGATGCACTGGCCACCCCACTTACGCGCGAGCCGCTTCGCCTTGCGCGCGAGGAAGCGGACGATCAGCGCGTCGATGCCGATGAACGTCTGCGCGAAGCCCGACCCCGGGATCGACACGAACGGCGAGTTGAAGCCCGTCGCGATCGCCTTCGCGAGCATCGTCTTCCCGGTGCCGGGGGCCCCGAGGAAGAGCAGCCCGCGTTCGCGTTTGCCGCCGGCTTTCTCGAACGCCTCCCCCGACTGCCAGAGCGTGACGATCCGCCGCACCTCCTCCTTCGCCTCGGCCTGGCCGCGCACGTGATCGAGCCGGACGCCCCACTCGGCGTCGCCCGGCTCGTAGCCGCGAATCTGCGAGATCCCCATCAGCATCATCGGGCCCATGAAGATGAGGAAGTTCGCGAGGAACAGGAACACGACGAACACCATCTGGATCCAGAACGCCGAGCTGTGGAAGAGATGGCTGATCTTCGTGAACAGGCTGCCGGTCGTGCCCCACCAGGTCACGTTGGCGCCCGCGGGCGCCGTGAAGAGCTTGTAGAGGAAGATGAGCGTGAAGAAGCCGCCGACGAAGATCGTCGTGCGCAGGTAGAACCGCCACGTCCACGAGCGGCGGCGGTTGACGACGTCCTCCTCGCGCAGGCGCGAGTCCTCGGTGCCGAACAGGCTCGGCCACGGGATCAGGCGACGGATCACGAGGTCGACGAGGCCGCGGAAGGCGATCACGCACCCGGCGGTGATGGCGATCGACTTGCCGACGCCCATCCCGGCCGAGTTGTGGAACCAGAAGAACGCCGCCGGGCTCGTCAGGAGCGCGATGAACGTGGCGACGCGTGCGAGCCGTCGGAGCTGGGCAGCGAGCGCCACCGACTCCTCGCTCGACCGCAGCGCGGGGACTACGACTTCAGCACTCGCCATAGTGTCCAAAGTGTAATCACCATCGTCCGGAATGGACCTACGCCCAAGTGAACCCCCTAGATTTCTCTCAGGATGAGATCGAGCGGGCGAGCCGCTACCACGCGGCTCGCTACCGGTCGCTCGCGGCCGGGACGGCGCTCTCGGCGGCGCTCTACGCCGTGCTCGCGTGGCCTGCGCGTGGGCTGTTCGGGCCGCTGTCCGGCCTCGGCTGGGCGGGGGCGTGCGCGACGTGCGCGGGAATCGTCGTCGTCCTCGGCGAGCTCGCAGGCCTGCCGCTCGCCGTCTGGAACGGGCTCGTCCGTGAGCGGCGCTGGGGGTTCTCCACCCAGACGGGTCGCGCCTGGCTCGCCGACCGCGCCAAGGGCCTCGTCCTCTCGCTCGCGCTGACGGCGGCCACCTGGACCGGCGCGGTCGGGCTCGCGCGCCGGCTGCCGCACTGGTGGCCGCTCGTCGCCGCGCTCGGCCTCGCGCTCGCGGTGCTCGTCCTCTCGTTTCTCGCCCCGGTCGTGCTCGAGCCCCTGTTCAACCGCTTCCGCCCGCTCGAGGACGAGCGGCTCGCCGGCGAGCTGCGCGGGCTCGCGGCGCGGGCGGGCGTGCCGGTGCGCGACGTGCTCGTCGCGGACGCGAGCCGGCGGACGACGAAGGTCAACGCCTACGTCTCGGGGCTCGGGAGCACGCGCCGCGTCGTGCTCTACGACACGCTCCTCGCCGCCGCCGGCGAGCCGGAGCTGAAGATCGTGGTCGCGCACGAGCTCGGCCACCGGCGCGACCGCCACGTGGCGCAGGGGACGCTGCTCGGCATGGCCGGCGCCGCGCTCGCCGTCGTCCTGCTCTGGGCGCTGCTCGGCACCGCGCGCGTCGCCTCGCCCCGCGAGCTGCCGCTCGTGCTGCTCCTCTTCGTCGGGCTCGAGCTCGCGGTGCTCGCCCCGGGCGC
>DATCBP010000059.1:0-32959 GCA_036511815.1 Gaiellaceae bacterium | reverse complement strand
CGACCTCGGCGCCGTCGCCGGTGACGACGAGGATGTCCTCGAGCCGCACGCCGCCGTAGCCGGCCCGGTAGAGGCCGGGCTCGAGCGTGATCACGTCGCCGGGAACGAGGTCGTCGCCGGCCCGCGAGATCCACGGCCGCTCGTGCACCTCGAGGCCGACGCCGTGGCCGAGGCCGTGGAAGAAGCCGCTGTCCAGCACCTGGCCGGGCTCTTTCGTCAGCGGGGTCGGATAGCCGTGCGCGGCGAAGAGGTCGCAGACGAGCCGCATCAGGTCACGGCCGTTGACGCCCGGCTTCGTCGCCGCCGTCGAGAGGTCGAGCGCCTCCTTGCAGAGCCGGTGATACTCCAGCACCTCGTCCGACGGCGTGCCGACGACGTACGTGCGGGTCATGTCGGAGTAGACGCCGGTCTCGCGGTCGCGCGGGAAGAGGTCGAACACGATCGGCTCGTCCGGCAGGATCGCGCCGGAGCCGCCGTCGTGGCCGATCGCGGTCTGCGCTCCATGCGAGACGATGAACTCCTCGGCGGCGACGCCGTGCGCGCTGAAGACGCGCTCGATCTCGTGTTTGATCCGCTCGCACGTCAGCGGCTCGCCGTCGAGCACGAGGGTGCCGTTGCGGCCGGCGCGGCGGAGCATGTCGCGCGCGACGTCGAGCGCAGCCTCGCAGGCCCGCTGCGCGCGGCGGAGCCCCGCGATCTCCGTGGCCGTCTTGCGGCGCCGGCGATCCTCGAACAGCTCGCGGTCGACGCTGACCTCGATCCCGTTCGCCCGAAGATGGTCGGCAAGCTCGAGCGGAAAGCCGGCCGGCACGACCGCGTCGCCGATCCCGAGCTCCCCGCACGCCCGCGTGTAGACCTCCAGCTCGGCGAGGCAAGCGGGCATGCCGCCGGCGAGCAGCGCGTCGATCCCGAACGCTTCGGGCGTGAGCGTTTCGATCTCCGGCGCGGCAGCGGCGATCCGGGGAACCTCGAAGCCGCTGACGACCGCGACGCGGCGACCGTCGCGCTCGGCGTAGAGGAAGGCGTCCGGCACGGCGACCGGCACCTCGTGCCGCATCTCGGCCGAGCGGATCGAGTCGGCGTGAATGAGAACGTCGCTCACGCGGCGGATCCTACGTCGGCAGACGCGGGGTAGATTGAAGAGATGACCGAACCGCTCGAGCGGGCCCACGAGCTCTTCGCGGCCTTCGAGGCGGAGCTGCGCGCGGAGCTGCCCGCGGACACGGACATCTTCGACGCGCACACGCATCTCGGCGACGACATCGACGGCATGAGCGGACGTTACGAGGACCTCGAGCAGACGCTCGACCAGTACCGGGTCTCGCGGTGCTTCCTCTTCTGCCTCGACGAGCCCGACCGGCATCCCGGCTTCCGGGCCGGCAACGACCGCACGCTCGCGTTCGCCGAACGCTCGGGCGGTCGCATGATCCCGTTCGTCCGGCTCGCGCTCGACGAAGGGCCGATCGAGGAGGCACGGCGCTGCCTCGATCTCGGCGCCCGCGGCATCAAGCTTCACCCGCGCTCGCAGAAGTTCCTGCTCGACGACGAGCGGCTGGCGCCCGTGTTCGAGCTCGCGGCGGAGCGCCGCGTGCCGATCCTCATCCACGGCGGCCGCGGCCTGCCGCCGATCGCCGGCCACCTGAACCGGCTCGTCGACGAATACCCGGGGGCGCAGCTGATCATCGCGCACGCCGGCATCGCCGACCTCACCGGGCTCGCCGGCCACTTCGCCGGCAAGGCGGGCGTCTTCTTCGACACCTCCGTCTGGAGCCCGATCGACCTGCTCAGCATTCTCCGGCTCGTGCCGCCCGAGCAGATCGTCTACGCGTCCGACTACCCGTACGGGCAGCAGCCCACCTCGCTGCTGATCGCGCTGAAGACGGCGCGCGCGGCGACGCTCGACGACCGCCAGGTGCGCATGCTGCTCGCCGGCAACGCGAACCGGATCGCCGACGGCGCGCCCCCGCTCGAGCCGTCGCAGCCGCAGGGCCACGACCTCTTCACCCAGCCGATGGCACTCGCCCGCGTCCACCAGTACCTCTCGATGGCGATGACGCTGCTCTTCACGCGCCAGCCGGACAGCTTCGGCGCCCTCGGGCTCGCGCTCAACGCATGCAGCGAGCCGAACGGGCACCATCCCGAGATGGATCGCATCCGCGAGCTGCTCGTGGCGGCGCACGACCTCTGGCGCACGCTGGCCGACACGGAGGACGAAGGCGAGATGCGTCTCGTCGCCCGCACGACCTCGCGGCTCGTACACCTGGCGGACATCCTGGCGGTGACGACGGTTGCCTGAGCTGGCGCTGACGGTGAACGGCGAGTCGCGCACGGTCGACGCACCGGTGGGCACGAGCCTTGCGCAGCTGCTGCGCGAGCATCTCGGCCTCACCGGCACGAAAATCGCGTGCGACGAAGGCCACTGCGGTGCCTGCACCGTCCAGATCGACGGCGTGCCGAGGCTCTCGTGCATCACGCTCGCACACATGGTCGACGGCGACGTGACGACGATCGAGGGCCTGCGCGAACATCCGCTCATCGACGCGTTCGTGCGGGCGGACGCCGTGCAGTGCGGCTTCTGCACGCCGGGTCAGGTCGTCTCTGCGGCGGCGCTCGTCGCCGCGAACCCGCAGCCGACCGCCGACGAGATCCGCCATCACATGGCCGGAAACATCTGCCGCTGCGGCACGTATCCGCGAATCGAGGAGGCGATCCTGAAGTGGCAAGGCTGATCCGCACCGAGAAAGAGGTCGAGGGCCGCTTCGAGGAGATCTGGCTCGTGATCGAGGAGGATCCGCTCCAGCAGTGGCCGGCAGGCCCGCGCGACGTCGTCGGCCGCCCGGCCACGCGCCAGGACGGGCCGCAGCGGGTGCGCGGAGAGGCCGCGTACACCAGCGACCTCCAGCTTCCCGGGATGCTGCACACCGCGATCCTGCGCTCACCGTTCGCGCACGCGCGCGTGAACCGGATCGACTTCGCGGCAGCGCTCGCGCTGCCCGGCGTGCGCGGCGCGCTCGGCCCCGGCGAGGCGACCGGGCTCGACGAGGAGGCCGGCTACGTCGGCGCTCCCGTCGCGGCGGTCGCCGCCGACACGTTCGCCCAGGCGCGCGCGGCGCTCGACGCGATCGCCGTCGACTGGGAGGAGCTCGAGGCCGTCCTCGACCCGCACGAGGCCGTCGCACGCGAGATCTTCACGGCTCCGCCCACGCGGTACGAGCGCGGCGACTTCGAGCGCGCGCTCGCAGAAGCGGACGTCGTCGTCGAGGGCACGTATCGCACCTCGGTCGTGCTCCACAACTCGATGGAGACGCAC
Source organism: Gaiellaceae bacterium (assembly GCA_036511815.1). Classification (GTDB taxonomy): domain Bacteria; phylum Actinomycetota; class Thermoleophilia; order Gaiellales; family Gaiellaceae; genus Palsa-739. The sequence continues at coordinate 29,649 of DATCBP010000059.1, read as the reverse complement.
CAGGCGGTGTGCGAGTGGGTCGGAGACACGCTCAACGTCTACATCTCGACGCAGTACATCTGGGGGATCCGCGCCGAGATCGCGGAGGCGCTCGAGATGCCAGCCGACAAGGTGCGCGTCGTCTGCGAGTTCATGGGCGGCGGCTTCGGCGCGAAGAACGGCGCCGGCGAATACACGTTCGCCGCCGCCGAGCTCGCACGCCGCACCGGCCGGCCGGTGCGCTGCGCGCTCACGCGCCGCGAGGAGAACGCCGCAGCCGGAAACCGCAACGCCACGATCCAGAAGCTGACGGTCGGCGCACGCAGCGACGGCACGATCGTCGCGTTCGGCGGCGAGTTCGTGAACGCGGTCGGCTGGTCGGGCTGGTCGACGATGACCGAAGGGCCGATGAAGATGCTCTACGCGTGCGACAACGTGCGCACGGTGCGCTACGGCGCGAAGATCAACACGCCGCCGATGAAGGCGTTCCGCGCGCCCGGCTTCGTCGAGGGGACGTTCGGGCTCGAGTGCCTGGTCGACGAGCTCGCGGCGAAGCTCGAGCTCGATCCGCTCGAGTTGCGCCGCTTGAACTACGCGGAATCGAACGACGGCACGCCGTACTCGTCGAAGGGCCTGGCCGCCTGCTACGACCTCGCGCAGAAGCACTGGGACCGTCGCGATGAGGTGCGCGCGCGCTCCGGCTCGACGTGGAAGCACGGCGTCGGGATGGCGAGCCAGATCTGGTTCGGCGGCGGCGGCCCGCCGTCGTACGCGTGGACGCGCGTCGGCTCCGACGGCCGCGTCGCCGTCGTCACCGCGATGCAGGACATCGGCACCGGCACGCGCACCGTGATGGCGCAGATCTGCGCCGAGGAGCTCGGCGTTCCGCTCGACCGAGTCGAGGTCGTGCTCGGCGACTCCGCGCGCGGCCCGTACGCGACGTTGTCGGCCGGCTCTTCGACCGTTCCCTCGGTCGGCCCTGCGGTGCGCGCCGCCGCGGCGGACGCGAAGCGCCAGATCGTCGAGATCGCCGCGCAGCGGTACGACCTCGAGGAGCGCGTGCTCGACATCCGCGGTGGAGTGATCGTCTCCGCGGACGGCAACCTCTCCGTTCCGCTGGAGGAGCTGCTCGGCGTCCTCGGCGACGCGCAGATCCTCGGCAAGGGCGCCCGCGGGCCGAACCCGACCGGCATGAGCGTCAACACGTTCGGCGTGCAGGTGGCCGAGGTGGCCGTCGACATCGAGACCGGCGAGGTGCGCGTCGTCCGCGTCGCGGCGGTGCACGATGTCGGCCGGATCATCAACCCGCTCGGCGCGCGCAGCCAGGTCGAGGGCGGGATCATCCAGGGCGTCGGGCACTCGCTCTCCGAGCAGCGCCTGCTCGACCCGAAGACGGGACGCGTGCTGACGACGACGCTCGAGTCGTACCGGATGCCGACGATCGCCGACGTGCCCGAGATCGTGTGCGAGTTCGTCGACCTGCCGGACGAGCATCTGACGAGCCTCGGCTCGAAGGGTCTCGGCGAGCCGCCGATCGTCCCGACCGCCGCTGCGATCGCCAACGCGATCCGCGACGCCACCGGCGCCGACGTGCACGAGCTTCCGATCACGCGCGAGGAGATGCTGCGCGCGCTCCGCGAAGCCGAGCAGCGCGCCAACGCGGGCGCGAAGGAGACGGTTGCGGCTCGTTAGGGCGACGTCCGTCGACGACCTCGACGGAGGCATCCCGGTGCACGGCGGCACGGAGGTGGTGCCGCTGCTCCGCGACGGCATCCTCGAGGGCGACACGCTCGTCGACGTGCGTGGCATCGTCCCGCGCGGCGTCGACGGCGCGCGCGTCGGCGCCGGCACGACCCTGGCCGAGCTGGCCGCCAGCGAGGACGTTCCCGAGGCGCTGCGCGAGGCGTGCCGGCTCGCCGCGTCGCCGCAACTCCGCACCATGAGCTCGGTCGGCGGCAACCTCCTCCAGTCGACGCGCTGCTGGTACTGGCGGCTGAAATACCCGTGCCGGCTGCACGGCGGCGACGTCTGCCATGCGCGCGAGGGCGAGCATCGCGAGCATGCGATCTTCGCGAACGACTTCTGCGCGTCCGCGCATCCGTCCGACGTCGCCGCGGCGCTCCTCGCCCTGGGAGCGCGCCTGCGGACGAACCGGCGCGAGCTGCCGCTCGAGGAGCTGTACCGCCTGCCCGACGAGGGCGACCGCACGACGACCGCGCTCGCTCCCGGCGAGCTGATCCTCGAGCTCGAGCTGCCGCCGGCGGACGCGAGCGTCTACCTCAAGGCGATGGACCGGCAGCGCTGGGCCTTCCCCCAGGTCGGCGTCGCGGTCGCGCGGTCGGGCGGCGAGGTGCGGATCGCGCTGGCCGGCGTGGCCCCCGTCCCGTGGCTGCTCGACGGCCCGGGCGGCCTCGACTCGGCCACCCCGCTGCCCCGGACGGCGTGGAAGGTGGAGGTCGCCCGCGCGCTCGTCCGCAGGGCCTTGGAGCGGGTGGCCTGACCGCGTAGGATCCCGCCCCATGGGCTTGCGGCTGCTCGCGTTGCTTGCTGTGACCGGAATCGCGTGCAGCGCGGCCGCGGTCGCCGCGGGCGCCCACAGCAAGCGCGTCGTCGCAGCGGTGCCGCGGATTCCCGCGCTGCCGGCGAAGAACCCCGTCCACCACGGCGCCCGCTGCCCGATCCCGCCGCGCTTCCGCACTGCGTTCGTCGACGCCGCCCGCGACACCGGCTTCCAGCTCTCGATGCTCGTCGCGGTCGCGCAGGTCGAGTCGCGCTTCAAGCCGAACGCGCGCTCGGAGGCGGACGCGCGCGGACTGCTCCAGGTGCTGCCCTCGACTGCGGCGTCGCTGAAGCTCAACGTCGACAACCCGGTGACGAACGTGCTCGCGGGCGCGCGCTATCTCAAGCTCCTGCTCGACCGCTACTCGCGCACCGACCTCGCCCTCGCCGCGTACAACGCGGGGCCGACCGCGGTCGACAGGGCCGGCGGCGCCCCGACGGGCGAGACGGTGTCGTACGTCGCGAACGTCCAGCAGCGCTGGGCCCTGCTTGCCGGCTGCTCGTAATCCCCCGAAATCCTGCGGGGAAGAGGTTGTGCTCCGCAGAGCGGACGCCGGCCAAGCCGTCGTCCTCGTTTCTGACGAAAGGCACAGGGTCCCGTAGCGCGGCCGGTGGTGCTGCGCATCCCCGCCCGCGTGTATCCGGCCTCTGTCTAGCGCGCCTGCGGCCGCGCTAGCCTCGGGCCTTCATGATCAGACCCGACAACCGACGAACAGCGTCGCAGTGATTTACGCAATTGTCCTCGCCGCCGGCGCGTCGTCGCGGTATGGAACGTCGCCGCCGAAGCAGGCGGAGCTGCTGCCCGACGTGCTCGCGGCGTTGCGGGAGAGCACGTCGCTCGACGGCATCCTCGTCGTGCTCGGTGCACACGACGTCGTGACGGACGCCCGGACGGTGCGCTGCCCCGAGTGGGAGCGCGGACCCGGCGCGTCGCTCCGCTGCGGCCTCGCGGCGCTGCCGGCGGAGGCCGAGGCGGCGGTCGTCGTGCTCGCCGACGGACCCGAGCTCGACGCGCGCGCCGTCGACCGGATCGCGGCATCCTGGCGTCTCGAGGGCGGCGACGTCGTCGCGGCGTCGTACGGCGGCGTGCGCCTCCATCCCGTCCTGCTCGCGCGCGCCGTCTGGCCGGATGTGCCCAACGAGGGCGCACGCCCACTCGAGGCGCGGCTCGTCGCGTGCGACGACCTCCGGGCGCCGGGCGATATCGACCTGCCCCGCTGATCCCGCGGCAGGGCCGGCGCGGCGTACAACGAAAGGGAAAGGTCGGGAATGGAGTTTCTGCGCCCACTCGATCCGGCACCCCTGTCCGGCGACGACGAGTCGCCGCTCGCGCGCGCCCGCGTACACCGACAGCTGACCGTCGACGAGGCTGCCCGCCGCGCCGGTGTCGGCGCCGACGAGGTGCAGTGGCTCGAAGAAGGCCGCCTCTATCGCTTCCCGAGCCCCGACCGTGTGCTCCTCGTCACCGTCCTCTACGCAACCGCGCTCGGCATCGACCATCGCGAGGCGCTCGAGCTCGCCGGGCTCCCGGTGCCGCCGAAGCCGCTCGAGTCGAACCCGTGGCTCCGCCTCGGCGGGGTCGCCGCGATCGGCGCGCTCGTGCTCGCGGCGGTGCTCGCCGTCGTGCTCGCGCAGAGCTCGCACCCGAAGGCGTCGACGCCTGCCGCGGCTGCGGTGTCGCTGCCGCCGCCGTGGACGATCAAGGTCGTCGTGCTCAACGGCAGCGGCGACATCGTCTACACCCGTGCGGTCGCGAGCAGCATCCAGGCGCTCTCGTACCGGGTGATCCACGTCGGCCGCGCCTCGAACTTCGGCTACACGCAGACGCAGGTGTACTACCCGCCCGGAGGCCAGGCGATCGGCCTGCGCATTGCGAAACAGCTCGGCGCGCCGCTGGAACCGCTCCCCGGTGGAACGGACCCGCGCCGCTTGGTCGTGATCGTCGGACCCCCACACGGTCCGTGAGAAGTGCTGCGCACTTCTCACGGGGAGATGTACGGCTTCGCGGAGCGGCCACGGGCGGAGCCCGTGGCCTTTTGGGCTGGCGCCGGGGCGGTGGGGGCCGTGGCGCGCGCGGTGGTGGCTACGCCATCCCCACGCGCGAGCATCCGGCCTGCACGAACGCGGCAAGAGCCCGCGTTCGCTCCGGCCCTGGACCGCTTGAACCGGAGAAGGTTTGAAGCCGCCGCTCGCCGGACGGTCCTGGCCGGAGGCTAACGCGGCCTTTGGCGCGTTAGGCGGAGGCGGATCCACGCGGACGGGGACGCTTTAGCGCCACCGGCCGCGCTCGCAGAACCCTCCAGCCCTCCGCGAGGCCAAGAGGACGCCGGCTTGGCCGGCGTCCGCTCCGCGAAGCCCAACATTCCCCCGCCTGAAACGCGCAGCGTTTCAGGCGGAGAACGCAGCTATTCAAGGGGAATGCGGAGCGCCGCCAGTCTCACCTTGAGCTCCGCGGGCATCGGCTGATTGATCGCTTGCCGGACGTACACGCGCAGGCTTTCCTCGAAGCGGTAGCGCTTCCGGCACCATTCGCACGCGTCGAGATGGGCTTCCGCCTCGCGCATCTCCTCATCGCTGAGGATGTGGTCGAGATACGGCTGCATCATCTCCTCGCAGTGCGCGCACGGATCCTCGTGGGGTGGCGTCATGTTCCCTCTTCCTCCGCTACGGATTCCGCGAGCCCTCGCTTCAGGATGCGCCGCCCGCGATGCAGCCGCGACATCACCGTCCCGATCGGGATGCCGAGGATCTGCGCCGCGTCCTGATAGCTGAAATCGCCGATGTCGACCAGCACGATCGCGTCCCGGAAGTCGTGTGGCACGGCCGACAGCGCCGACACGATGTCGTCCTGCGAGAGCCGCTCCACGACCCGTTCCTCGTCGGTGGCGCCGTCGTCGCTCGCGAGCGTGTCGTAGAGAAAGTAGTCGTTCGCCTCGAGCGCCTGCATCTGCGGTGCGCGCTGCCGGCGCCGCCCGCGGTCGATGTTGAGGTTCGTCAGGATCCGCAGCAGCCATGCGCGGAGATTCGTGCCCGGCTGGAACGAGCGCCAGCTGCGGAACGCGCGCGAGTACGTCTCCTGGACGAGATCCTCGGCCTCGTCACGCGAGTTGGCGAGATGGCGTGCGACGCTGTACACCTGGTCGGAGAGCGCGAGCGCGTCCTCCTCGAAGCGGACGCGGTCGCGTGCTTCGGCTGCGATGCGCGTGGCGTCCGAAGGAGCCTCGGCCATCTCGGCCACACTAGCACTGCCTCTCATTGACATTTAAACGCGCAACAGGGTGGCGCGATTCCCGCCGGGATTCGCTAGACGGTGTCGGGACGCTCGCGAAAGCCGGACTTCGCCATCGCCTGGAGCAGCGCTTCGCGGCTCGTGCGCTCGTCGTCCCAGGCCAGCGTGACCTCGCCGACGAGGTTCGCATTGGCCGCCTCGAGGCCGTCGTGGCCGGTGAGCGCGCCGGCGAGGCGCACGACGCACCGCTCGCAGCGGATGCCGCTCACGACGATCGTCTCGGTCTGCGTCGCCATGCTTCTCTCAGGCTAGCGCGACGCGCTCACTTGCGGATGCCGTGCACGGGCCGCCCCGCGGCCTCCCACGCGTAGTACGACGCGCTCGGCCCGAACGCGGACTCGTACGAGACCACGCGCGGGTTGCGCCCAACCTCTTTCGCACGGGCCGCGTGGCGGAGCAGGTTCGGGTCGTCCCGCTCCTCCCAGACGAGCACGAGATGCGCCGCCGTCATGAAGACGGCGACGAAGACGCAGCCGGGCGCGGGGCACGGAAACGGGTTCGTGCTGACGCAGAACCAGCCGGCGTGGTTGTCTTCCTCGCCGGTCCAGAGCTCTTCGTCCTCGAGCGCCTCGGACTCCGCGACGTACACGACACGAGGCGACCGGATCTCCTCCCGCTCCACCGCGCCAAGGTAGCTACGGGGACGTATCTATCGCGAGAGGTGAGTCGGGGGCCCCGGGCAGGCGGTCGGGGCCCCCGTCTCATGCTCCCGTGCCGCGCTGGCCTGCGGCTTGCGGGAGCTGACCCCCAACGTGCGGGGGCCAGACTGGGCGATCAGCACTTTGGGGAGAGTGGCTGGCGCCCAAGCTTCACCTTCAAGGTCATGGACTTGCTGCCGCGGAAGATCTGGAGTTGCACCTTCTGGCCCGGCTTCTTGTCCGCGATCACCGAGCGGAGCTCGTCGACCGACGACACCGCGGCGCCGTCGAGCTTGACGATGATGTCTCCGCCGAGCGGCCACGTGTCGCCCGCGACGGTCACCTGCTGCTTCGCGCCGCGCAGACCTGCGACCGAGGCGGCGCTGTTCTTGCACACCGTGCCGACGAGCAGGCCCTGCTGCACCGGCAACCGGAACAGCCGCGAGACGTTCGGCGTGATCGCCTGCACGTTCACGCCGAGGAACGCGTGCTCGACGCTGCCGTTCGAGATCAGCTGCGCCGCGACGTTCTTCACCGCGTTGATCGGGATCGCGAAGCCGATGCCGATGTTGCCGTCGCTCCCGTCGGTCTGGATCTGGGAGTTGACGCCGATCACCTGGCCGCGTGCGTTCAGGAGCGGGCCGCCGGAGTTGCCGTGGTTGAGCGCGGCGTCGGTCTGGATCACGTGGTCGATCGGCGCGCCGTCCGGCGCGGAGATCTGCCGCTGGAGCGCGCTGACGATCCCCGACGTGATCGAGCGGTCCTCGCCGAGCGGATTGCCGATCGCGACCACCGAGTCGCCGACCTCGACGAGATCGGAGTTCCCGAGCGGCAGCGGCGTCAACGCCCGCGACGGCAGTCCCTTGATCTGGAGCACCGCGAGATCGGTGGACGGATCGCGGCCGATGATCTGTGCCGGCTTCTGCTCGTTGTCCGAGAAGCTGACCTGGACGCGGCTCGCGCCCTGCACGACGTGGTAGTTCGTGACGATGTGGCCGGCCTTGTCGATCACGAAGCCCGACCCGAGCGCCTGCTGGGTCTGCGTCGTGGGCCCGCTGAAGCCGAACGGGTCGAGCAGCGGGTTCGGCTGCGTCGTCACCCGGCTCGTCGCCGTCACCTCGACGACCCCGGGGGCGTCGTGCATGTAGATCTGGTGGATCGTCAGCGCGCGGCTCGCGGTCGCGAACGCGGCGGTCTCAGGCGCCGACGACGGAGCGGAAGGAGCAGCGACCTCGCGAACGGTCGTCGTGCCGGCGGCCATCCCGCCGGCAGCCGCCACGACGCCGAGGGCGATCGCGGCGCCGACGGCGCCTGCACCGACCAGAGCCGCAGCAGGAACGGCGGCACGGAAGCGCTCCGAACTCACAAGCTGGTTCTAGCAACGGCACGTTGCTCCGCCATTGCCTCCGATTAAGGCTGTGTTAAGCCGAGGTGCCCGTGGCAGGACTCGCGGTCTTGCGGAGGTTCTTCGCGCTCTGCTCCGCAGCATGCAGGCAGAACGCCATCTGCGCGGCGTTCGCGGGGCCCCAGCTGTAGACGCCCGAGAACACGTTGCCGAGACGCTGGTACACCGCGTACGACGTCTGGTCGTAGTGCTTGCCCTTGACGGTGCCGGTGACGCGGATGCGCACCGCGAGGTAGTCCTTGAGCAGGTGGCTGTCCTTGATGCGCGTGATCTCGAACACGAGCTTCGGCAAGCCCTGCACACCCGGCGTGATCGGCGTGTGCGGACAGTTGATCGCGTGCGCAATCACCTCGCGCATCGCCCGCGAGGTGCCGCCCGGCTTGTAGACGACGACCTCGTTCGAGAGGCCGAGCGTGCCGCCGTTGCGCAGGTAGTCGACCTGGAGTCGCGCCGTGCGGAGCTGCTCGCTCGGGTAGTCGACGCCGCACAGGTCGAGCGTCCGGTTCTTGAGGCCGACCCCGTCGGTGGCGGCAAGCTTCAGATAGGCGACGCCGACCTGCGTCGGCGTGAGGACGAGCGCGCCGGGATTCGGCGCGGCGGCCGCCGCCGCGGCAGCTCCGAAGGTGAGACCGAGCAGGACGGCGACGACCAGGCGCATCTCCTCGGTATGGAAGCATTTCCGGCCGCAAGCCGCTGTTCTGCTTGAATCGAGGCATGGCGGAGCCCGCTGAGCTACGGGTCGGAGGCGAGACCCACTCGATCTACCGCCTCGACGCGCTCCAGCCCCGCTGGGACGTGGCCCGGCTCCCGTACACGATCCGGATTCTGCTCGAGAACGTGCTCCGCAACGGCTCCGACGCCGAGGTCGAGGCGGTCGCCGGTTGGGTCGCCGCCGACGAGCCGTCGCGCGAGATCTCCTTCATGCCGGCGCGGGTGCTGCTCCAGGACTTCACCGGCGTGCCGGCGATCGTCGACCTCGCCGCGATGCGCGACGCGATGCGCGAGCAGGGCGGCGATCCGGAGAAGATCAATCCGCTGATCCCGGCCGAGCTCGTGATCGACCACTCGGTGCAGGTGGACGAATTCGCGTCGCGGCTCGCGATCGGGCGGAACGTCGAGCTCGAGTTCGAGCGCAACCGGGAGCGCTACGCCTTCCTACGCTGGGGACAGAGCGCGTTCGACAACTTCAAGGTGGTGCCGCCCAACACGGGCATCGTCCACCAGATCAACCTCGAGTACCTCGCGCGCGTGATCGAGTCACGCGACGGCTTCGCCTTCCCGGACACGCTCGTGGGCACCGACTCGCACACAACGATGGTGAATGGGATCGGCGTGCTCGGCTGGGGCGTCGGCGGGATCGAGGCCGAGGCGGCGATGCTCGGCGAGCCGCTGTCGATGCTCGTGCCGCAGGTGGTCGGCTTCCGGCTCACCGGCGCGCTGCGCGAGGGAGCGACCGCGACCGACCTCGTGCTGACCGTGACGGAGATCCTGCGCCGGATCGGCGTCGTCGGGAAGTTCGTCGAGTACTTCGGGCCCGGCCTCGGCTCGCTCGCGCTCGCCGACCGCGCGACCCTCGGCAACATGAGCCCCGAGTACGGCGCGACGTGCGGCTTCTTCCCGGTCGACGAGATCACGCTCGCGTACCTGCGCCTGACCGGCCGGCCCGCGGAGCGCATCGCGCTCGTCGAGGCCTACTGCAAGGAGAACATGCTCTGGCACGAGCCCGGCGAGCATCCGACGTACTCGCAGGTCGTCGAGCTCGCACTCGAGGACGTCGAGCCGTCGATCGCAGGGCCGCGGCGTCCGCAGGACCGCGTGCCCCTCGCGACGGCGAAGCAGGCGTTCATCGAGGCGCTCGACACCTTCGGCGTCGACTACGCCAACGGCACGTACGACAAGGAGGTGGCCGACAGCTTCCCGGCGAGCGACGTGCCGACCGGCGACGGCTCGCACGAGCAGCGGGGAGCCGTGCCCGGTGTGATCGCGACGGCCGAGAAGACGCGCGTACAGGTCGCGGGTGAGGACTACTCGCTCGAGCACGGCTCGGTCGTGATCGCGGCGATCACCTCGTGCACGAACACGTCGAACCCGTCCGTGATGATCGGCGCCGGGCTGCTGGCGAAGAAAGCGGTCGAGCGCGGGCTGACCCGCAAGCCGTGGGTGAAGTCATCGCTCGCGCCGGGCTCGAAGGTCGTCACCGAGTACTACCGGCGCTCCGGCCTCGACACGTATCTCGACGAGCTCGGCTTCAACCTCGTCGGCTACGGCTGCACGACGTGCATCGGCAACTCCGGCCCGCTGTCGGAGCCGATCGCGGCTGCGGTGAGCGAAGGCGGACTCGTCGTCTGCGCCGTGCTGTCCGGCAACCGCAACTTCGAGGCACGCATCCACGGCGACGTCAAGGCGAACTACCTCGCCTCGCCGCCGCTCGTCGTCGCGTACGCGCTCGCCGGGCGGATGGACATCGACCTGACGAGCGAGCCGATCGGCCAGGACGGCGACGGCAACGACGTGTACCTGCGCGACATCTGGCCGACCGGGAAGGAGATCGACGCGACGATCGCCGGCTCGATCGACGGCGCGATGTTCACGCGCTCGTATGCGGACGTGTTCACGGGAGACGAGCGGTGGCGCGAGCTCGACACGCCCGACGGCGACCTGTTCGCCTGGGAGCCGGACTCGACCTACGTGCGCCTGCCGCCGTACTTCGCCGGCATGCCGCGCGAGCCGCAGACGGTGGAGGACATCGTCGGCGCGCGCTGCCTCGTCATCCTCGGCGACTCCGTCACCACCGACCACATCTCGCCCGCCGGCGCGATCCGCCCCGACTCCCCCGCCGGGCAGTACCTGACCGAGCACGGCGTCGAACGGCGCGACTTCAACTCGTACGGCTCGCGGCGCGGCAACCACGAGGTGATGGTGCGCGGCACGTTCGCAAACGTGCGCCTGCGCAACCAGCTCGTCCCAGGCTCCGAGGGCACGTGGACGGTGCACCTGCCGGGCGGCGACGAGACGACGATCTACGACGCGGCGATGCGCTACCGCGACGAGGGGGTGCCGACGATCGTGCTCGCCGGCAAGGAGTACGGCTCCGGCTCGTCACGGGACTGGGCCGCGAAGGGGCCGAACCTGCTCGGCGTGCGCGCCGCGATTGCGGAGTCGTACGAGCGGATCCATCGTTCGAACCTGTTGATGATGGGCGTGCTGCCGCTCCAGTTCATGCCGGGCGAGACACGCGAGTCGCTCGGGCTCACCGGCCGCGAGTCGTTCTCGGTCGTCGGCGTCGACAACGGCGAGGCGAGCGAGGTGACCGTGCGCGCGGACGACAAGGAGTTCCGCGTGCGCCTCCGCCTCGACACGCCGCGCGAGCGCGAATATCTGCAGCACGGCGGCATCCTCCCGTTCGTCCTGCGGCGCCTGCTCGCATAGGCGATGCGCAAGCTCCTCAACGACCCGTTCGCCGTGGTGGACGAGATGCTCGAGGGCGTGCTCGTCGCGTACGGCGAGACGATCGAAGCGACGCCGTGCGGACGCGGGCTCGTCCTTCGCAACCCTGCTCCGGCGCGGCGCGTCGGGATCGTCACGGGCGGCGGCTCGGGACACGAGCCGGCCTTCTGGGGCTACATCGGCCCGGGTCTCGCCGACGGCGCGGCCGCCGGCAACGTGTTCGCGTCACCCTCGGCGACGCCGATCGTCGAGGCGGCGCGCGCGGCCGACCGCGGCGGCGGCGTCCTCTTCGTCTACGGCAACTACAACGGCGACGTGATGAACTTCGACACCGCCGCGGAGCTGCTCGAGGAGGACGGAATCGCCACCTCGACGTGCACCGTCAGCGACGACGTCGCGTCGGCGCCGGCCGAGCGGCGCGGCGAGCGGCGCGGCGTCGCAGGCGGCGTGCTCGTGCTCAAGGCTGCGGGCGCGCGCGCCGACGAGGGCGCGTCGCTCGAGGAGCTCTCCGCCCTCGCGTGGCACGCGAACGAGCGCACGCGCACGCTCGGTGTCGCGCTCGGCCCGTGCACCGTGCCGGCGGCGGGGCGCCCGACCTTCGAGCTGCCCGAAGGCGAGCTCGATCTCGGCATGGGCATCCACGGCGAAGCGGGGGTCTACCGCGGCCCGCTCGTCAGCGCCGACGAGGTCGCCGACACGCTCGTCGAGCGCCTGCTCGCCGACCGGCCGCCGAGCGGCGACGAGCCGCTGCTCGTGCTCGTCAACGGCCTCGGCGCGACGCCGGTGATGGAGTCGTTCGTCGTGCTTCGCCGCGTCGCAGCCCTGCTCGCGGAAGGCGGCCTGCGCATCCACCGCGCGCTCGTCGGCGAGTACGTGACGTCGCTCGAGATGACCGGGCTGTCGGTGACGCTGATGCACCTCGACGAGGAGCTGCTGCGTCTCGTCGACGCGCCCTCGCGTCCGTTGGCGGCTCCGCCGCTCGCGCCGTGAGCGCCGACGCAGGACGGCTCGCGGACTGGCTCGAGCTCGTGCTCGCGCGCACGGAGGCGGCGCAGGCGGAGCTCGACGGGCTCGACGCCGTCGCGGGCGACGGCGACCACGGCGTGACGATGGTCCTCGGCTGGCGAACGGTCGTCGCCGGCCTGAAGCGCGGCGGGACGCCGGGCGGCCTGCTGCGCACCGGCGGCGGCGACTTCGCGTCCGTCGGCGGCTCGGCGGGCCCGCTTTGGGGGACGGCCCTGCTCCGCGCCGGCCGCGCGCTCGGCGACGCCCCGACGGTCGCGCTCGCCGGCGCGCACGCGGCGGCCGAGGCAGCGCTCGCCGGGATGTGCGAGCGGGGCCGCTGCGCCGAGGGCGAGAAGAGCATCGTGGACGCGCTCGCGCCGGCGGTGCGGGCGCTCGCCGACGCCGAGGCGCTCGGGCTGTCCGCCGCCGACGCGCTGCGTGCCGCGGCCGGCGCCGCCGCAGCCGGCTGCGACGCCACCCGCCTCATGCCCGCGCTGCGCGGGCGCGCGAGCCGGTTTCCGGACCGGGCGGTCGGCCACCGCGATCCGGGTGCCGCCTCCTGCGTGATCGTCTGGGAAGCCGCGGCGGACGCCTTCGCCTGACGCGGCGGCGCTCCCCCTTTCAGTCCGACCTGCCGATACCCTCGTATGAGCAGGCGGACGTGCTCTTTCCCAGCGTGGAGGTTTCGATCGCGTGTCCGACCATGATCCTCGCCCGTACGGACGTCGCGCCTTCCTGCTCCTGACCGCCTGGGGCCTGTCCTCGTTCGCGTGGGCGGGGTGGGCGAGCCGAGCCTTCGCGCCGGTCACGTCGGGGTTCTCGCAGCTCGTCGCGGACGTGCTGCCGGTCGGCGGCTGGCGGATCTACACGATCTCCGGCTCGATGCCGGTCTTCTACCCGAAGACGTGGCGCCTCGAGATCGGCGGACTCGTCAACCGGCCGCGCAGCTTCACGTACGACGAGCTGCTCGCGCTGCCCCGCGCCGAGCAGATCTCGACCTTTCACTGCGTCACCGGCTGGACGGTGGAGAACGTCCACTGGGCCGGCGTCCGCTTCAAGGACATCCTCGACCTCGTCGAGCCGCTGCCGAACGCGCACGCCATCCGCTTCGACTCGATGGAGCAGCCCTACAACGACTCGCTCACGCTCGAGCAGGTGCACCTCCGCGACGTGATGCTCGCGGTCGAGATGGACGGGCAGCCGCTCTCCCGCCCGCACGGCTCGCCGGTGCGTGTCGTCATCCCGGAGATGTACGGCTACAAGGGCGTGAAGTGGCTGACCCGGATGGAGCTCGTCGCGACGGAGCCGGAGGGTTACTGGGAGAACCTCGGCTACGACCAGGACGCCTGGGTCGGACGGTCGAATGGCAGAACCTAGCCACCGGCTCCGACGCTTCAACCGCACCGAGCGCGCGGTGCACTGGATCTACGCCGCCGCGTTCGTCGTGCTCCTCGGCAGCGGGCTCTGCCTCTACCTGCCGAGCCTCGCCGAGGCGGTCGGACGGCGGCCGCTGCTGAAGACGATCCACGTCTACACGGCGGTGGCCTGGATCGCCGCCCTCCTGCTCGTGGTCGCGGTCGGTGACCGCCGGAGCCTGCGCGCAGCCGTCAACGAGGTCAACGTCTGGGACAAGGACGACCGCGCGTGGTTCAGGCGCCGCAGCACGCCCTCGGGCCGGCTCAACGCGGGCCAGAAGCTCAACACGGTCATCACCGCGTCGTTCGCCGTCCTGTTCGCGGTCACCGGCGGCCTGCTCTGGTACGGCGAGCGCAACACGCGCTTTCGGTTCGCCGACACGATCCTCATCCACGACTGGCTGACGTACATCGCCTTCTTCCTGTTCCTCGGCCACCTCTACCTCTCCGTCATCCACCCGAGGACCCGCCACTCGCTCGTCGGCATCACGCGTGGCTGGGTTGACGAGGACTGGGCGCTCGAGCACCACCGCAAGTGGGCCGAGCAGCAGCCGCGGCTCGGCGACGCAGACCACTAGGCTTCGCGCGTGGCCGATTCGATCGAGATCCGCAGCGGCGAGGGCGGCTTCGAGCTGCTCGCCGCGTCGCTGCGCGCGTCGAGCGGCGACCTGAACACGTTCGTCGAGGTGCTCGCGGACAAGCTCGAGCAGGCGCTGCCCGGACGTGTCGCGGTCGACCGCCGTGCGGTGAAGCGATTCTCGAAGGAGAAGCGCGTCGCGCGCATCGAGCTCACGCTCGGAGACAACCGCTACATCGCCGTCGCGCAACGCGGCGCGCTCGAGACCCGCTGCGCGAAATCCGTGCGCGGCGTCGTGTTGAAGAGCGAGGCGCTGCCGCTCGACGCCTGGCTCGACGCGCTCGGCCGGGAGCTCGCGACCGAAGCCGAAGCGAGCGAGCAGTCTGCACTTGCCCTCGAACAACTCCTGCAGGGTTAGCAGGTGCCTCTCTTCCGCCGCGGCAGCGACGACGACCGCGAGGCACAGCAGGCCGCGGACGTAGAGCAGACGGCGTCGCTCGCCGCGCTCGAGCGCGGCGAGCTGCCGCTGCGCGCGCAGCAGCGTCTCGGCGAGATCGGCAAGGCCGGCGGCGGCTTCTTCACCTCGGACCTGTCCGTGGGCGAGTTCGCCCTCGTGCGCGCGATCGGGCTGCGGCCCGTCGCGCAGGTGATGGGCAGCTCGATCTATCACGTCGGCTGGCAGCAGCGGCCCGGCAACTGGGGCATGCAGATGGGCGCGATCTCGCAGGAGCTGACCGTCGTCTCGGAGGCGTGGAACACGGCGCGCCTGCGCGCCTTCGCCCGGCTCGAGCAGGAAGCGACGCTCGTCGGCGCAGACGCCGTCGTCGGCGTGCACCTCACCGTCGGCCGCCACGACTGGGCCGCCGGAGCGATCGAGTACGTCGCCGTCGGCACCGCCGTGCGGATCGACGGCGCCGAGGCCGGGGCGCGGCCCGCGCTCACCGACCTCTCCGGGCAGGACTACTTCAAGCTCTGGCAAGCCGGCCACCGGCCGGTCGGTGTCGTCGGCGCGTCCACCGTCCACTACATCGTCCCGGGCTGGGCGACGCAGCAGGCGCAGACCGGCTTCGGAGCGAGCTGGGTCAACCAGGAGCTCACGGACTTCACGCGCGGCGTCTACGACGCCCGCGAGACGGCGCTCGGCCGCATGACCGCCGAAGCGCGCCACCAGGGAGCCGACGGCGTCGTCGGCGTCACGGTCGCCCACCACATCGAGCGGCGCGAGGCCGCCGGCGGCCGGAAAGATCTCGTCGTCACCTTCCACGTCCTCGGGACGGCGATCGCCGAGCGCGCTGCCGACGGCCGCGCGCTCGAGGTCTCGCCGCGGCTCGACCTGAGCCGGGACACCCATCGACCGCACGTCCTAGGAGGAAGCGGATGAGCTACGACCCGACATCGACCGAAGGAGTGCCGGAGCACGGGCGGGAGCGCCTCGCCCAGATGAAGAGCGGCTTCTTCACCTCCGACCTCTCCGTGAACGAGTTCCTGCTCGTGAAGCAGGCGGGATTCGACCCGCTCGGCCTCGTGATCGGCAGCTCGATCTACCACATCGGCTACCAGCAGTCGAACTGGAAGCAGTCGATGGAGATGGCCGTCCTCTCGCAGGCGATGTACGAGGCGCGCGAGCTCGCGATGACGCGCATGGAGGAGGAGGCCGACCAGCTCGGCGCGGACGGCGTCGTCGGCGTCCGGCTCGACATCGGCCGCTACGAGTGGGGCGAGCATCTCGCCGAGTTCATCGCCATCGGCACGGCGGTCAAGCACCACGAGGGCGTGCTCCACCGCGCCCCGAACGGCAGGCCGTTCACGAGCGATCTCTCCGGCCAGGACTTCTGGACGCTACTCGCCTCGGGCCACCGGCCCGTCGGGCTCGTGATGGGCTCGTGCGTCTACCACGTCGCCCACCAGGGGATGATGGCGGCGATGCGGCAGATGGGCCAGAACGTCGAGATGCCGAACTTCACCCAGGCGCTCTACGACGCGCGCGAGCTCGCGATGGAGCGGATGCAGAAGGAGGCCGAGGAGCTCAAGGCCGAGGGGATCGTCGGCGTGCAGCTCCAGGAGCGCTCGCACGGCTGGGGCTCGCACGTGATCGAGTTCTTCGCGGTCGGGACGGCGATCGTGCCCGTGGAGGGCGACCACCGGCTCCCGGAGCCCGTGCCGACGATCAGCCTCAACGACTAGCCGTTTTCCCG
Source organism: Gaiellaceae bacterium (assembly GCA_036511815.1). Lineage (GTDB taxonomy): Bacteria > Actinomycetota > Thermoleophilia > Gaiellales > Gaiellaceae > Palsa-739. The sequence continues at coordinate 13,140 of DATCBP010000059.1, read as the reverse complement.
TAGGGTTGGCCTCGTGCCGCCCAACATGCGCCGCTACCTGCCCTTCGTCCTGATCGCGTTCGTCGTGCTGATCGGGGCGCAGGCGCTGTTCAAGAAGAAGAGCACCACCGGCACCACGGCCGCCGTGGTCGCCTCGGCGACGATCAACGCCGCGAACCTCGTCGACAAGGGCGAGCAGGCGTACCAGACCGCCCACGGGCGCTTCACGTCGAATCTCGCCGACCTGCTCCAGCTCAAGCCGCACCTGGCGAGCGACGCAGCGCTCGGCGTCAGCTTCGTGGTCGACGCCAGCACCGACGGCCACACGTACCTCGCCCAGGTCGCGAGCAGCGTCCTCGGCCTCACGCGCGCCTTCGACGACACGAAGGTGACCTCCCAGAGCTGCGTCATCCTCAAGAGCGGCTCGGGCGTTGCCTGTCCCGCAGCCGTCCACTAGAACCCAACGGTGAGCGAGGGGACGCCGAGCTGGGGCATCGACCCGGTGCCGGAGCGGCTGCACGTGCTCGGCGCGCTCGACTCCACCCTGCTCTGGGGCAACCTCTCCGTCTCGCTGCTCGTGATCGTGATCGGCGCGCTGCTCGTGCCGGCGCTCTCGCTCCGCGACGCGCTGCTCGCGATCGTCGTCGGCGCCGTCGTCGGCAATGCCCTGCTGGCACTGGCCGCGCTGATCGGTGCCGACGCGCGCGTCCCGGGAATGGTGCTGCTGCGCGCGCCGCTCGGTCGCAGAGGCTCGTACGCGCCGACGCTCCTCAACGTCGCCCAGAACCTCGGCTGGTCGACGTTCGAGCTGATCATCATCGCGGCGGCGGCGGCGGCGCTCTCGCAGCACGTCTTCGGGTGGAGCGGCAAGTGGCTCTGGACGATCGCCTTCGGCGCGCTCAGCTGGGGCCTCGGGATGCTCGGCCCGATCGGCTTCGTGCGCCGCTACCTGCGCAAGTTCGCGTCCTGGGCGCTGCTCTTCTCGATGGTGTACCTGACGTACTGGGCGATCTCGAAGTCGCATCTCCATGCGTTCTGGGCGCAGCCCGGCAAGGGCGGCTTTCCGTCGTTCGGCCAGGCCGTCGATCTCGTGATCGGCAGCGTCGTCTCGTGGACGCCGCTCGCCGCCGACTACACGCGCTTCACGCGTACGCGCCGCGGCGCGGCACTCGGCGCCGGACTCGGCTACTTCGTGCCCACGATCTGGTGCATCGGGCTCGGCATCCTCATCGTGCTCGCGCGCGGCGTCGGCGACGCGCAGGCGCTGCCGGCAGCGGTCGCCGCCGCCGGCGGCATCGCGTTCGTGGCGCTGCTCGCGATCACGATCGACGAGAGCGAGAAGGCGTTCGCCGACATCTACTCGACCGCGGTCTCGATCCAGAACCTGCTGCCGCGGGCGTCGCAGCGGCTGCTGATCACGCTCGTTTCCATCGCCGCCACCGGCCTCGCGCTCGCGCTGAACCTCGGCAACTACCAGGACTTCCTCTACCTGCTCGGTTCCTTCTTCGTCCCGCTCTTCGGCGTGCTCGCCGCCGACTGGCTCGCTGCCGGCGCGCACTACAGCCGCGCGCACATCTTCGACGCGCCGTCGTTCCGGCTCGGGCAGCTCGCGGCCTGGCTCGTCGGCTTCTGCCTCTATCAGTGGCTCTCGCCCGTGGGCCCGTCATGGTGGACAAGCCTCGTCGCGCACACGCACCCCGGCAACGTCAGCTTCACCGCGTCGCTGCCGAGCTTCGCGGCGTCGTTCGTCCTCGCGCTGGGACTCGCGCTCGCCACGAGGAGCGGCGCAGGTCACATCGCCGCGGAGGTTCGAGACTAGTACGCCCGCTCGCCGTGATCGGGCACCTCTCGCGGGACGTCGTCGGCGGCGGCGTGGCGCGCATCGGCGGCGGCCCCTGGCACGCTGCGCGGGCGCTGCGCGCGCTGCGCTACGACGCGACCGTGTTCGCGAAGTGCGGCGCGGCGGACCGCGACGCGTTCCAGCGGCAGCTCGCCGCGTGCGGCCTGCCCACGGCGCTCTCGACCGGCGGCGAGACGACGAGCTTCTCGATGTCGTACGACGACCAGGGCGTGCGGACGATGACCGTCGAAGCGGTCGGCGAGCCGTGGCGCGCGGAGGAGCCGCTGCCGGCGCTGATGCGCGGAGTCGCATGGCTGCACGTCGCGCCGCTGCTTCGGAGCGACTTCGACGCGGCGACGCTCGCGTCGCTCGCGCGCGGACGGCGCCTCCTGCTCGACGGCCAGGGCCTCGTGCGGGTCGCCGCGCGCGGGCCGCTCGTGCTCGACGATGAGTTCGACCGCGAGCTGCTCCGGCACGTGGCGATCCTCAAGCTCGCCGAGGAGGAGGCGCGCGCGATCGCCGGCGACGCCGAGCTGGAGTCGCTCGCGTCGCTCGGCGTACCCGAGATCGTCGTCACGTTCGGCCTCAACGGGTCCCTCGTGCTCGCGCACGGCGACGCGACGCGCGTGCCCGCGCACGCCGTCGGTGCAGACCCGACGGGCGCCGGCGACGCGTTTGCGGTCGCGTATCTCGCGGCGCGCGCGGGCGGCCACGCACCGGTGGCCGCGGCGCGCCGCGCGACCGCGCTCGTCTCCGCTCTGTTGAGCGAAGGTGCGCCGTGATCGCCGCGGTGGGCACGGTCGACGGGGTGCTGCTCGTCGACGTCGAGGAGGAGGTCGTGCTCGGCGCGGGCACCGAGCTTCCGGACACCGACGCTCCGCGCGTCGAGCTCCCGCGCGTCGTTGCGACGGCGGGGGCCGGCTCCACCGTCGTGGCCCTGCTCGACCGCAGGCCGCCGCTTGCGATCTCGCACGACCGCGGCGCGACGTGGCGCGAGGCCGGCGGCGGGCTGCCGCCCGGATTCGCGGTCGCGGTCGCGGAGGAGGAGCCCGACCGGATGCTGTACGCGGGGCGGAACCGGCTCTATGTGTCGCTCAACGGCGGCATCTTCTGGCGCGCGCTCCCGTTCGAGCTGCCGGACGTGCTCGGGCTCGCCTGGATCGACTGAACGAACGCGCGCACGTCGGCGTCCGAGCGAAGCCGGTGGACGTCGAGCTGCGGATAGCGCGCCAGGCGCGCCGGGTATTCGCGGCGGTTCTCGAAGGCGCGCTTGAACGCCGGCCAGATCAGGAGCGGGATCGACTCGCGCCAGCCCGGCTCGACGTTGCCGTTCCACAGCGGCGTCCGGTCCCGGTTGCGCACGTACGTCCTGCGGAGGAGCCGCCACATCACGAGCGCGACCGGCAGGTCGAGCCAGGCGAACGTGTCGGCGCGCTCGTAGACGAGATCGCCGAGCATGCCGCGGTACGTCCCGTCGCTCACCCAGTCGTCGCCGTCGGTGGCCGCGGCGACGCGCTCGCGGAGCGCGTCGGCGCCGCACGATTGCCAGTTCGGCCCGTGGTGGAGCGCATCGATCTCGACGTGGCGGAGGCCGGCGATGCGCGAGATCTCCACGGCGAGCGTCGTCTTGCCGCTGCCGCTCGGGCCGCTGATCGCGATCCGCATGACTTCTTACAGGCGGAACTCGCCGCGCGCGACGATCACCGCCGTACCGCCGACCTCGATCCGCTCGACGGCGTCCGCACTGCCGTGCACGCGCGCGTGCAGCGTCGACGGGCGCCCGATCTCGGCGCCCTGGGAGATCTCGATCTCGTCCCCGAACACGATCTCGCCGTGCCGCGCGAGATGGAGCGCGAGCGGGCCTGCGGCGGAACCCGTCGCGGGGTCCTCGGCGATGCCGAGTGCCGGCGCGAACACGCGCGACTTCCAGCGCGCGCCGGAGCCGGCGACGCAGTTGATCGCGACATGCCCGAGGACGGCGAGCCTCTGCTGGTCGGGCGCGAGTGCAGCCACCTGCGCCTCCGAGCCGAACGTGACGAACACGTGCGCGATCCCGTTGTCGTAGCGCTCGACGGGCAGGCGGGACTCGACGCCGAGCGCCGCCTGGAGCTCGGCCGCCGCCGCGAACGGCTCGATTGCGGCCAGCGGCTGCTGCATCCGCCCGAAGACGATCTTCGGGCCGTCCCGCTCGAGCGCGACGGGAATGGTGCCGCGGCCGGTCTCGATCCTGATCTCGTCGAGCTGGAGCGGCCCGGCGAGCACGAACGCCGTGCCGAGCGTCGGATGCCCGGCGAACGGCACCTCGCTCCCCGGCGTGAAGATCCGCATCTTCACGTGACCGTCCCGCTCGGGCGGGTAGACGAAGGTCGTCTCCGAGAAATTCGTCTCCTTCGCGAGCAGCTGCAGCTGCTTCTCGGGGATCTCGCGCGCGTCCGTGAATACGGCGAGCTGGTTGCCGGTGAGCGGCACGTCGGTGAAGACGTCGCAGACGACGTAACGGAATGCGGGCACTTCTCGCAGACTATCGCCCGCGCGGGCCCGTAAAAGGTCGGTAAAGACTTACCAGGGATCCGTAAAAGCTCACTTCTGGGCAACAAGTGTCGGGCACCCTCTGTTCGGAACCCGATTCAAAGGAGAGGGACTCATGACACGGAGAATCCGTCCGCGGCTCATCGTCGCGGCAATGATCATCGCTCTCGTCGCCGCGCTCACAGCGCTCACCGGCGCCGGCTTCGCCGTCGGATCTGCGGCGCAGGCGAACTACGCTCCGACGAACACCGCGCCGCCCGTCGTCTCGGGCACGGCCCAAGCGGGACAGACGCTCACCACCAGCACCGGAACGTGGACGTACCAGACGGCTCCGTCGTACTCGTTCCAGTGGCAGCGCTGTGACGCCAACGGCAACGCGTGCGGCGCGATCGCAGGCGCTACGGCGTCGACGTACGTCGTGCAGAGCGCCGACAACGCGTCGACGCTGCGCTCGGTCGTGACTGCGCAGAACACGGACGGCACGACGTCGGCAAGCTCCGCCCAGACCGCCGTGGTCGGAAGCACCGCGCCGGCCAGTACTGCACTTCCCGTGATCAGCGGGACGGCGCAGGCCGGGCAGACGCTGACGACGAGCAACGGCACGTGGAACTCCACAGCAACGCCGACGTATGCGTACGCGTGGCTGCGCTGCAACTCGACAGGTGCATCGTGCATCGTCGTCTCCGGTGCGACGACGGCCACGTACGGCGTCCAGGCCGGCGATGTCGGCTCGACCCTCCGCGCCCAGGTCACCGCCACGACGAGCGCGGGCTCGACATCCGCGACGTCCGTGCAGACCGCGGCCGTCACGTCGACAGGCGGCACGGCCGCCGTCCTCGCGTCGACCGTCGTGCTCCCGAACCGGCTCGTGATCGGCGGCGTCTCGTTCCAGCCGCGGCGGCTCACGAACCGTGCCGCGATCCTCGCGCGCTTCCGCGTCCTGGACTCGAACGGTAATCCGGTCAGCGGCGCGCTCGTGTACGCGATCGGCCTGCCGTACTCGTGGACGAGGCATGCCGCCGAGGTGGCGACCGGCTCGGACGGCTGGGCGACGCTGTCGATCTCGCCGACGCGGATGATGCCGCTCGGCCGCGGCCACGCGCTCGTCCTGTTCGTCAGGGCGCGCGTCGCGGGCCAGCCCCTGCTGGCCGGTAGCTCGACGCGCCGGCTCGTCCAGGTCCTGATCGGCTAGCGGCCACCGCCCAGCGGATTGAGCCGCGCCGCCTCCGCCTCGGCGGTGCGGCGCGGCTCACCCGTGCTGGCGCCGGCGAGCTCGGCCCAGGCCTGCCAGGCGTTCGGATCGAGCTCGACGGCCGACCGGAACGCCGCGCGCGCCCCGGCACGGTCGCGCAGTGCGAGCCGCGACTCGCCGATCACGCGCCAGGCGTTCGCGGACCAGGGCGCGTACCGAAGCGCGGTGTGCGCGTCGGCGACTGCCGCGCCGAAACGGCCCGCCGCCTCCGCATCCTGCGCCGAAGCGAGATGCGAGCTGCCGTCGAGCGCGAGGATCGCGGCGCCCGCCAGCGCGGCGAGCGCCGTGGCGGCGACGAGCCGGCCCCGCACCGCGAGGAGCTTCCCGGCCGGAGCCGCGTGCACGGTCGCTGCGGCGCCGAGCAGCACCGCGGGCAGCGTCACGCCTGCGAGCTCCCAGTCGAAGTCGACCGCGGCATGAACGTCGTACGCGACGAGCGCCGCGAGCAGCGGCGGACCCCACACCGTGCCGCGCAGGCGCAGCGCAGCCGCGAGCGGCACGCCGAGCGCGACGAGGAGCGCAATGAGCCCCGCCGGGCCGAGCTCTGCGAGCGTCTCGAGGTAGAGCGAGTGGGCCTCCTCCGTCGAGTGCACCGTCGTCCGCGTCCTCACCCACCAGTCGGCGAACGTGCCCGCGCCGGAGCCGAGCAGCGGGTTCGCGCGCACCTCGCGCGCCGCGACAGCCCAGTAGCTTCCGCGCTCGTGTCCACGCAACGCAAACGGGGCCGCGGCAAGCCCGGCGGCGAGCAGCAGTGCGGCAACGGCTGCGGCGGTACGCGCGGGCACGGCGCCTCCGCCGCTGCGGGCAAGCCGCGGCACGAGCAGCGACACCACCGCCTGCGCGGCCGCGAGCAGCGCAAGCCCGAGCAGGAGCCGGTGCCCGGAGCCGGCCGCCGCGGTCACATCCTGCGCGGGCGGCTCGACGACGATGCCGTCACGGGCGGCGATCGCCCCGGCGAGCAGGGGCACGACGAGCAACGCGAGCGCAGCCACCGCGAAGCCGCGGCGCGCGACGAGCAGGAGCACGACGGATCCCGCGACGAGCGCGACAACGGCGCCGCTGCTCTGCTGGAGCCCGACGTCGGCGGCGAAGGGAACGAGCAGCACCGCCGCGGACACGCGCACCGGGGCGACGGGGGAAGCCGCCGCCAGACCGACGGCAAGGAGCAGACCGAGCCCGACGAGCAGCGCGAGACCGTTCGCGTAGCCGACGGGCGCAGCGAGCGAGCCGATGTCGCCCCGCAGCGGCGCCCGGCCCGTCCAGTCCGGCGCCAGGCGCACGGCGAGGTTCCATCCCGCCACCGGCACGACGCCGGCGGCGACCCCTGTGACGAGCCACACAGGCGCGACGCGCCGTCCGGCGACGACCACGGCAACTGCCGCCGCGAGGTAGAGCGCCACCCGCTGCGCCTCCTCGGGCGCCGCCGGCGGCGAGTCGGACCAGAGCCAGGAGGCCGCTGTCCACGCCGTCAGGAACGCGAGCGCGCCGAGCATGGCGGTCGTGGGGCGCCCCGGCCGCGGCACGTCGATCAGCAGCAGCGACACGAGCACGAGCGCCGCGAGCCCGACGAGCGCGCGATCCCACGTGACCGCATGGAAACCGCCGCTGTCGCACGCAATCGCCGCCGTCAAGGCACAGGCCCCCGCCGCCGCTGCCGGCCCGAAGCTCGCCCTGCCCACGGCCACACCGTACCGGGCGGTCTAAGCTGCGGCGCGATGCGCCTGCTGATCGTCCGTCACGCGAAGGCCGCCGCCGGGGAGCCGGACGAGCTGCGCCCGCTCACGCGCAAGGGCCGCGAGCAGGCGCTCGAGCTCGGGCTGCGCCTCCGCACCGAGGGGTTCGCGGCGGACGCGGTCGTGACGAGCCCGCTGCTCCGCGCGCGCGAGACCGCCGCGGCGCTCGGGCTCGGCGAGCCCGAGGTGGACGAGCGGCTCGCGCCCGGGGCGACGCCGGACGAGGTGCGCGAGCTCGCGCTCGCGCGCGGCGAGACCGTCGTCGTCGTCGGCCACCAGCCGGACTGCGGCCTCATCGTGGCGGCGCTCACGGGCGCGCCCGCGCCGCCGTTCCCGCCGGGCGGGACCGCGTTCGTCGAGCTGGGCCCGGCATGAGCGCGATCGTCGTGCGCGGCCTGCGCAAGGCGTACGGCGCGCTCGAAGCGGTTCGCGGCGTCGACTTCGAGATCGAGGAGGGCGAGGTCTTCGGCCTCCTCGGCCCGAACGGCGCCGGCAAGACGACGACGGTCGAGATCCTCGAGGGCTACCGGCGCCGCGATGCGGGCGACGTGACGGTGCTCGGCCACGACCCCGAGCGCCCCGGGCCCGAGTTCCGTCAGCGGATCGGCGTCGTGCTCCAGCAGTCGCAGCTCTGGCCGAACATCACCGTGCGCGAGTCGCACGCGATGTTCGCCGGCTACTACGCGCACCCGCGCAACGTCGAGGAGGTGATCGAGCTCGTCGGCCTCGCCGAGAAGCGCGACGCACGCGTGAAAACGCTTTCGGGCGGGCAGAAGCGGCGCCTCGACCTCGGCCTCGCGCTCGTCGGCGATCCCGACCTCGTGTTCCTCGACGAGCCGACCACCGGCTTCGACCCGGCGGCGCGCCGCGCAGCGTGGGAGATGATCCGCTCGCTCCGCTCGCTCGGGAAGACCGTGCTGCTGACGACGCACTATCTCGACGAGGCCGAGCAGCTCGCGGATCGCGTCGCGGTGATGCGCGAGGGGCAGATCGTGCGCGTCGGCACGCCGCGCGAGCTGACGACGAGCGATCTCGAGGTGGAGATCCGCTACCGCCGCGACGGTGAGGAGATCCTCGTGCGCACCCACGAGCCGACGCGCGTGCTGCACGAGCTGACCGGCGACGCGCTCGCGCGCGGCGAGGAGCTCGACCGGCTCGAGGTGCGTCGCCCGACGCTCGAGGACGTCTATCTCTCGCTGACCGAGGAAGACGCGGAATGAGGTTGTTCGCACACCAGCTGCGGGCGGAGCAGCTCGTGTTCTGGCGAAGCAAGGAGGCGGCGCTTTTCATCTTCATCTTCCCGCTGCTGCTGTTCGTGCTGCTCGGCTCGGTCTACTCGGGGAAGATCTACGGCGTGCCGGCGCCGCAGGCGCTGCTCGCGGGGCTGATCGGCTACGGCTGCGCGAACACGGCGTTCGCGGGGCTTGCGATCCAGCTCGTGATCCGGCGCGAAAACGCAATCCTGAAACGGCTGCGCGCGACGCCGCTGCCGGCCAAGACGTACGTCGCCGCCCTGCTCGTCTCGACGTTGTTCGTGTTCGCGCTGCAAACGGTCGCGCTCTTCCTGCTCGGACGCGTGCTGTACGGGACGCCGTTCCCGACGGCGATCGGCTCGCTCGTGCTCGCGGTGATCCTCGGCGCGGCCTCGTTCGCCGCGCTCGGCGTCGCGACCGCGTCGCTGATCCGTTCGGCCGAGGGATCGTCCGCGGTCGTCAACTTCATCTTGCTGCCGATGGCGTTCCTCACCGGCTCGTTCGGCCCGACGCGCCACTATCCGGCGTTCCTGCGCGCGATCGGCGACGTGCTGCCGCTGAAGTACTTCATCGACCTCATGAACGCGATCTACCTGCACGGCCAGGCGCTGTGGACGAAGCCGACAGCGATCGGCGTGCTCGCCGCCTGGGGCGCGGGCGGTCTGCTGCTCGCGGTGTTCCGCTTCCGCTGGGAGCCGCGGGAAGGCTAGTCCGCAACGGTCAGCTTGTCTCTCGCACGCGCTCGCGTCACGCTTGCCCGGTGGACGAACTCGTGATTTCCCGCGAGGAGGCGATTGCCCTACGCTTCAACGTGAGCGACATCGCAGGGTCGCTCGCCCACATCGAAGCGCTGCTCGGAGGAGACGATCGCGAAGAAGAAATCGACGAAAGCTGATCGCGATAGACGCGAGCAGATGCTCGTCAACGCGGCAAGGACGCGGCGCCTGGCCGAGAGGGGCCAGGCCGAGCTCGAGAGCCGGAGAAAAGCCGCTGGTTAGTAGCCGGCGGCTGCGCTGGCGCTGTCGATGAAACGGTCGAGCGGCGGCCAGAACGTGTTCTCTGCTCCCGACGTCGACTTGACGGGCGCCCCGGAGACGGCCGCGAGCGAGCCGGTGGAGTGCACGACGACATAGCGCTTCTTCGCCGCGGCGTGCGAGGCGAGGTATTTCCAGAGCGTCTGCCCCGCGGGCTTGCCGCCCGCGCGGTCGCGGTCGCCCACCTGGATGAGGACGTCGGTGCTCGGGGCGAGCGGGGTCTTCGGGACGCCGGCGCGCGCTCCCGCGACGGGGAACATGCTGTCGACGGAGACGGGGACAGGGAGGCCCCACGCCTTCGCGTACGCAGCGTAGTAGAACGCGAGCGTGCCGCCGTAGCCGACGCCGGCCGCGATCACCGGCAGGTTCGGCGCAGCGTGGTTTTCGCCGAGGCCGTAGGCGACCGTCTCGACGTATTTCAGGCCGACGGAAAGGCCCTTCCGCAGCGCGGGAAGATCGGCCGCAGGAGCGGGCCCCGTTGCCGCGGCCTGGTAGCGCGGGAAGACAACCGCGCACTTCTTGCTGATCGCGAGATAGTCGAGCCACCCGAGGTACCGGGCCGGCGACAGGTCTCCCGCCGAGTGGACGTAGACGACGATGCATTGCGGCGGGCGCTCGGGCAGTACGGCCCACACCTCGCCGGAACCGGTGCCGAGATCCTTGACGCTCACGATCGCGCTCGAGGGAGCCGCCAGCGCGGCCGGCGCGAGCGCCAACGCGAGTGCGGCAATCGTCAGGCCTGCCCGGACGTGCACGTGCCAAAGAATATCGCGGAGGGCCGCTCGACCGGTGGGTACCGATCCGCGCAGGTCGAATCGGTATCCTGGCGCGTAGGGTCGTCGGGAGAGGAGAGCAGGCACGATGAGACAGCGAACAAGCTCGTTGCGTCGGCTGGCGGTCACGCTGCTGGTCGCGGTCGGTGCGTTCGCCGCGCTTTCCGCGAGCGCTGCGCAGGCGGCACCGACGCCGCAACAGCTCTACAAGGCGCTGCTCAAAGCGCCGAAGGCGAGCACGCTGCCCTCCGCGCTCAGCGGAGCGACGACGAAGGCGCAGACGCTCAGCGCCGGGTCGAAGAAGCATCACGCGGTCGGCGCCGTCGAGATCGGCAACACGGCTGCGATCGTCGGCTTTCTCATCTTCCCCACCCACGCGCTCGCCCTCGCCGACCTGAAGGCCTTTCCGCCCAACGTTGGGCCGAACAAGGTCTTGACGAGAACGCCGGCAGACCTGCCGCGTCCCGCGTACATCCTGCGCGCAAACGGCAACGGCTACGTCGCCGTCTACGCGGTCTTCGTCCTCGACAACGTGATCGTCGACGCGTGGACGTACGGCCAGAAGGGCAGCGACAGCCAGATCAGGTCGATCGTGCAAAAGAACGCGCTCTGGGCCAAGAGCTACGGCCTCGGGCTGATGCACGGCTAGCGCGGCAGGCGATACGCCAACAGCTCGTAGGCGCGGGCGCGGTGCTCGTAGTTGCTGCCCGCGCCGACGATGAGCGTGTCGCCGTCGATTGCCGGGCAGGCGTTGATGCCGGCAGGGGCGCGCACCTGCCAGAGCGTGCGGCCCGTCGCCGCAGCGAGCCCGTAGATGCGCCCGTCGAAGGTCGGGACGAAGACGACGTCGTTCGCGACCGTGGCGCAGCTGAACGCGGGCGCCGGGAAGTGTCGCGTCCAGCGCGGCCGGCCCGTCGCCGCGTCGAGCGCGACGACGGCGCCGTTGCCCCGCTTCGCGACGTCGACGCTGTAGAGATTCTCGTAACCGGTTGAGCTGCCCTGCATGCAGAGGTCGACGACCGGAACGAAGAGCGTGCCGTCGGCATACGCCATCGGCGTCTCGACTCCGCCGAGCAGCCCGGGGCAGACCGTGACCTTGTGCGCCGGCAGGGGCCCGCGGTCATTCTCGTGCGCACCGACCGCGGACTGCCACAGGCGCGCTCCTGTCGACCGGTCCCACGCGTACACCCGCCCCGCCTTGCCGGCGCCGAACACGACGTCGCGCGTCTTTCCGCCGATGCGCTGCCGGGCGAGGATCGGCGAGTCGGCGAGGTCGTAGTCCCGCACGTCGTGCGGAAGCACCTGGTCGAACCAGGCGAGCTTCCCCGTCTGGCCGTCGAGCACGACCAGCGAGTCGGTGTAGAGCGTCGCACCGGGGTACGCGCCGCCGTTCGGGTGCTTCTTCGTGCCGCCGAACGGATACGGATTCGCGAGGCCTGCGTACACGCGCCCGCCGGCGTCGACCGACAGGGGCCACCACGCACCGCCGCCGCCGGCCTCGATCGGCGCCGCCCACGGTCCCGGCACGGTGTCGAACGTCCAGCGCGTCCGGCCGGTCGCCGGCTCGAGCGCATAGAGGACGCCCTTTCCGCCGGGCGGCAGGCCGACGGTGCTCGTATAGACGAGGCCGTTCGCAACGACCGGCGCGATGTTGATCGCGCCCGCGGGCGGATCGGCGAGCACCCGCTGCCAGACGAGCTTCCCGGTCTGCGCGTCGAGCGCGAACGTCGCGCGGTCGGTGCTCCCGTAGATCCTGCCGTAGCCGGCTCCGAGCCCGTTCGGGCCGCCGTCGAGCACGGAGAACCGCTTCTGCCACACGAGGCGGCCGCTCGCGGCGTCGAGCGCGTAGACGTTGCTGTCGAGATCCTGCACGTACACGCGCCCGCCGAGAACGAGCGGCGTCGACGCGAAGATGCCCGAGAAGCCGGGATGCGCCGTGAAGCGGAACCGCCACGCGAGCCGTAGGTGCGCGACGTCGGCGGCATCGATTGCCGAACCGCTCGCGGCGCGTGTCGACGACAGGTTGCCGTTCGGCGCCGGCCACTCGTGCGCGTAGCGCCCGAGCTCCGGCGGCTGCGTCGCGTGACCGCCGCGGAAGCCGAAGACACCGGCGACGACACCGGCGATGACGGCCGCGACGACTGCCACGAGCGCGAGCGTGCCGCGCTGCGAAGAGATCACGCTACGCTCGCTGTCGTGCGGAGGCTCTTCGCAACATCCGCCGCCGGCCTCGCGGCCGTCGTGTGCGCAGCGGGCTCGCACGCCGCCGACGTCCAACCGACGGTGCGCGGCCCCGTCTCGGCCGTCGCCGGCCGGACCGTCGCGTTCCACGCCCGCGGCTTCCGGCCGGGGAGCAACCTCAGCCTCATCGTGTCGCCGGCGGACAAGGGGTCATGCTGCTCCGTGAGGATAACCGCGACGTTCGTCGCCTCCCCGAGCGGTGCGGCGGCGTTGACGTTCACGCTTCCCCTTCGCTATTTCAGCTGCGCGACGGACGCGCTCGCGCACACGCGGTGCCGCAAGGTCGCCTGGAAGCGCGGCGAGGGCGCGGTGCTCACCGTCTCCGGCTATCTCCAGCAGGCCTCTGCGACGACCGTGATCGCGCGCTAGGTGTAGTTCCTGAGAGCGTTGTTCCATCCGGGTCTCCTTGGAGGCTGGAGCTGCCAAGCAACCAGCTCCAAGGAGGGTGATCCGGATGAAGTTGCACGCTAACGCGAGGACCTGTCCGCATAGCCGTCGGTTGGCGG
>DATCBP010000058.1:0-2992 GCA_036511815.1 Gaiellaceae bacterium | reverse complement strand
TCCGCCTCCGCCTAACACGCCTGCGGCCGCGTTAGCCTCCGGCCAGGACCGCCACGACGAGCGACGGCTTCAAACCTTCTCCGATGCAAACGGTCCAGGGCCGGAGCGAACGCGGGCCTTTTGCCGCGTTCGTGCAGGCCGCACACAGGCGCGCCACCGCCCCCACCGCCCCGGCGTCAGCCCAAGAGCCCGCCGGCTCCGCCGACGGGCGCTCCGCGAAGCGGTACATAGCCCCGGGAGAAGTGCGCAGCACTTCTCCCGGTAGAAGTGCGCAGCACTTCTCCCGGATATCAGCCCGTATTGCGGAGGGCCGCGGCGATTCCGGCGATGGATCGGAGGAGCGGCGGCGCGGCCTCCTCGTCGCCGCCGCGGTAGCGGCGGAGCAGCTCGACCTGGATCGCGTTCATCGGGTCGACGTAGGGGTTGCGCAGCCGCACCGAGCGCTGGATCACCGGATGGCGGTCGAGCAGCTCGTCCGCCTCGACGATCTCGAGCACCGCGGCGACGGTGCGCGCATGCTCCGCGGCGATCGGCTCCCACAGGCTGCGGTCGCCCGTCAGCTCGAGGTACTCCGTGGCGATCTCCATGCTCGACTTCGCGAGCGCCATCTCGAGGTTCTGCACGAGCGCGCGGAAGAACGGCCACGCGCGGTACAGCTCCCTCAGCCGATCCGTGTCCGCGCCGGCGAATGCGCTGCCGCAGCCGTACCAGGACGGGAGGAGGCAGCGGTTCTGCGTCCACGCGAACACCCAGGGGATCGCGCGCAGCGAGCCGAGGAAGTCCGCGCCTTCAGGCCGCCGTGCCGGCCGCGAGCCAATGTTCAGCAGCGCGAGCTCGTCGACGGGCGTGAAGGCGCGGAAGAACGGGACGAAGCCCGGGTCGTCGACGAGCGCGCGGTAGACGGCGTGCGAGCGGTCGGCGAGGGCGGCGACGAGCGCCTCGCCGCCCGGCGGCGGCTCGACCGCGGTCACCTCCGGCGCCGCGGCAAGCAGCGTCGCTGCGAGCGCAGCCTCGAGATTCCGTTGGGCGAGGCCCGGCAACCCGTACTTGAACGCGATCGTCTCGCCCTGCTCGGTGAGCTTGAGCCGTCCGGGCGGCACGCCCTGCGGCTGCGCGAGGATCGCGTCGTGCGTCGGGCCGCCGCCGCGGCCCGCGCTGCCGCCGCGGCCGTGGAACACCGTCAGCTCGGCGCCGCGGTCGCGCGCCACGTCGGCGAGCGCGACGAGCGCGCAGCGAATCTCCCACTGCGCCGCGAGATAGCCCGCGTCCTTCGCCGAGTCCGAGTAGCCGACCATCACCTCGCTGCATCCCACCGTGTCGAGCAGCTCCGCGTAGATGCGCGGTGCAGCGCGGAGGTCCGCGACCGACTCGAACAGCGGCACGACAGACAGCGCTTCGCCGCCGAGCTCGTGCACGCGCTGAACGTCTGCCGCGGACTCCGTCCCGGAGACGATCACCGTGTCGAGCGCGGCGGGCCCGTGCCTGCGACGCGCCTCGGCAGCCGCGTCGAGCAGCGCACGAACGCGCTCGTCGCCCTCGCGCGCGTGAACACGTATGTCGAGCTTCGCGAGGTGGAACCCGAACAGCTCGACGCGGCGCCGGAGCGCGGCGAGCGCGCCGTCTGCGATGCGTTCGCCGCGGTTGGCGCGGAGGCTCCGGTCGAGCACGTCGAGGTCCTCGGCGAAACGCGCGACAGACGGGTATGCGTCGTCGTCGAGCCGGCGCCAGATGAACGAGAGCTTGCGCCGGTACGGCTCGTCGAGATTCTGGTCGCCGATCGCGTGCGCGTACTCGGGCAGCTCCCGCTCGTCGCGGCCGATCGAGTCGAGCAGCTCACGGTCGACCGGCGTCAGCCGCGAGGAGACGCCGATCTCCGCGGCGAGCCGGCGCACGTCGTCGCGGTGGCGCGCGAGCAGCAGCCGCCGCGCGCGCTCGAGCGCCTCGCGGATCGTGTCGGGGCCGGCGTTCGGGTTGCCGTCCGCGTCGCCGCCGATCCACGTGCCGAAACCGAACGGCGCGGGCGCGCCCGGCAGGCGCGCGCGATAGTCGGCGAGCAGCCGCTCGGCGGCGTCGATCAGGCTCTGCTCGAAGAACCAGTGGCCGTTGCGGATCTCGTCGACGACGCGCGGTCGCCGCGAGCGCACCTCGTCGGTCTGCCAGAGCATCGTAACCTCCGAGGCGAGCGCCTCCTCGATCTCCGACCGTCGCGGCAGCGAGAGCAGGGAATCGTCGAGCTCGTCGAGCAGCCGGCTGATGCGCAGGTGCGCCTCGAGCACGGTGCGCCGCACAGCCTCGGTCGGATGCGCCGTGAGCACGAGCTCGAGCGACACGTGCTCCCCGGCCGGCGCATTGCCGAGCACCTCGAACGCGGCCGCGAGCGACTCGTGCGGCACCCGCTGCTCGTGCTGGTACTCGCGCCGCCGCCGGACGCGGTGATGCTGTTCCGCGACGTTCGCGAGCTGGAAGTAGAGCGCGAACGCGCGCAGTACCCCGGCCTGCCGGGCGAGCGGCAGCTCCTCGACCGCCCCGCGCAGCTCGTCGAGGGGCGCTCCTCCGCGCGCCTCGCGCGCGAGCCGCCGGACGTGCTCCACGGCGGCGAGAAGCGTCTCGTCCTCCTGCTCGACGAGCACCCGCCCGAGCGTGTCCCCGAGCAGGCGGACGTCGCGCCGCAGCGCCGCATCCGCCCGGGCCTCGTCCTCGCGCACCGCCATCCCGCAAGGGTAGGCGGCGCCTCCCGCGTAACCGGACAATCGGTTGCTTACCGGACCGTCACCGGGCTAGCCTCGCCTTATGGGTCTGACGCTCTTCGAGAAGGTCTGGGAGAGCCACGTCGTCAGCCACGCCGCGGGTCGGCCCGACCTGCTCTACGTCGATCTTCACCTCGTGCACGAGGTGACCTCGCCGCAGGCGTTCGAGGGGCTGCGGCTCGCCGGCCGCCGCGTCCGCCGGCCCGATCTGACGCTCGCGACGATGGACCACAACGTCGCCACGG
>DATCBP010000057.1:0-4908 GCA_036511815.1 Gaiellaceae bacterium | reverse complement strand
CTCGCGGACGCGAGCGTGACGATCCCGGAGATCGGCACGATCCGCGCCACCCATCCGCCGATCATCGTGCTGACCTCGAACCGGACGCGCGACCTCCACGACGCCGTCAAGCGGCGCTGCCTCTACCACTGGATCGCTTATCCGACACCGCGACGCGAAGTTGAGATCGTCCGCCGCCGGGTGAAGGACTCTTCCGAGGAGCTGGCGGTGCAGGTAGCCAACGCCGTCTCGCGGATGCGCGACAGCGACGTGCAGAAGCCGCCCGGCGTCGCCGAGGCGATCGACTGGCTGGCGGCGTTGAGCCTGCTCGGCATCGAGTCCCTGGACGCGGCCGCCGTTGACCGCACGCTCGGGTCGGTGCTGAAGTACAGCGAGGACCAGGAGGTGATCCGCGCGGCCGGCCTCGAGCAGCTCGTGCGCGTCGATGACTGACGTGTTCGGCGTCGAGACGATCATGCTCGACCTGCCGCCGCTCGTGGCGGCGCTGAGCCGGCGCCTGCACGAGCGCGGCGTGCCGGTCACTCCGGGTCGGGCGGCCGCGTTCGCGCGGGCGCTCACGCTCGTGCAGCCGGTCGCGCGCCGCCGGCTGTACTGGACCGCCCGCGCCGTGTTCGTGTCCGACCCGGTGCAGGTGAAGGCCTTCGACGAGGTGTTCTTCTCGGTGTTCGGGAGCCGTGGCCAGGACGCGGACTTCGAGCCGGACGATACGCAGACCGCCGCCTCGCCGCCCGACGACCGGCCGGCGTCCGAGCACAAGACGCTGCCGGGCGATGCGGTGGGGCTCGACGCGAGCGCGCTGCCGGGCGAGGGCGACGAGGACGGCGCCGAGGTGGAGGTGCCGCTCGCGCTCGCGAGCGACGAGGAAGAGCTGCGGCAGAAGAGCTTCGACGCGCTCGGTCCACACGAGCTCGCGCAGCTCTACCGGCTGATGTCGCGCCTCGAGCTTGCGACGCCGCTGCGGCGCACGCGCCGCTACGACAAGCGCCGCCACGGCGAGCGCATCGACATGCGACGCACGCTGCGCGGCAGCCTGCGCACCGGCGGCGACCCGATCCGCCTCGCACACAGGCGCCGGCGCATCGCGCCGCGCAGACTCGTGATGCTCTGCGACATCTCCGGCTCGATGGAGCCGTACGCACGTGCGTACCTTCAGTTCCTCACGTGCGCGGCCGCCGCCGGACCGAACGCCGAGGCGTTCGTCTTCGCGACTCGGCTCACGCGTCTCACGCGCGCGCTCGCTTCACGCAACCCGGAGCGTGCGATCCAGCGTGCGGCCGCGGCGGCGCCGGACTGGTCGAGCGGAACCCGGATCGGCGAGGCGCTGAAGGAGTTCAACGACCGGCACGGACGCCGCGGCATGGCGCGCGGCGCCGTGGTCGTGATCCTCTCCGACGGCTGGGAGCGCGGCGACCCGATGCTCGTGGGACGGGAGATGGAGCGGCTCGCGCGCCTCGCACACCGGATCGTGTGGGTCAATCCGCGCGTCGCCGCCGACGCCTTCTCGGTTCAGTCCGGCGGCATGGTGGCGGCCCTGCCGCATTGCGACGCGCTCGTGAGCGGCCACAGCTTCCAGGCGCTCGGCGAGGTCGCGGCCGCGATCGGCGCAGAGTCGACCGTGCGCCCCGTGCGGGAGGCGGCTCCCGCCGCCGAGGAGGAGCCGTGGGCGAGCGCCACGCCGGTCGCGGGCAGCTCGGTGGCGATGCCGAGCGGGCACGACCCGAGCAGGGGCAACACGACGCCCGGCTGGGTGACCGATGAGTGAGAAGAAGTGCATCTACCCGGGCTGCGAGCGGCCCGCGGTGCCTCCGCACGTGCTCGGCGGGCCGCAGCCGGCGTTCTGCGATCTCGAGGAGCACCACGCGTTGAGCGCCCACCTGGAGCGGCAGCGCCTCGCGAAGGAACGCGCACCCGGCACGGCGCCCGAGGACAAGCGATGATCAGCGACATCCGAGCGAGGAGGAGACGCGGCGATGGCTAACGAGGCGTACCGGGCTGTGTTTTTGCGCGTGCACCCGACCGGCAAGATGGTGCTCAGCCTGACCACCGAGTCCGACGGGAACGAAGCGAAGTACGCGCAGCTCGTCGCCGACGAGCTCGGGGTCCCGGCGCTCGACGTCAAGGTCGTACCCGTGGACACCGACCGGTTCGGCGTCGGTCACGGCTACAACACGAGCCCGTCCGCGGGGACGTCGGCCGCGATCGTCAGCGCCACGGGAAAGATTCGCGCGAAGGGGCAGCTGCTCGCGGGCATGGCGCTCGGGACCGCGCCCGAGACGCTCAAGTGGGTCAACGGCGCGTGGATCGACGCGGAGGGAAGCGGCCCTACGCAGGCCAAGACGGTCGAGGACATCGCGCTCTATGCGCACGGCACCGGCGCCCTGCCGCCCGGCGTCGAAGGCGGGCTCGATGCGCAGGCCGTCTACCGCGACTGAGCGGGCAGGTCGATCGTGACCTCGACCTCGTCGACGACCTTCAGCGTGCCGAACAGCGTCGAGTAGGGGGCGATTCCCCAGTCGGTCTGCTTGACGACGGCGCTGCCGCTGAGCGCGCCGCCGGCGCCGTGGGTGAGGTCGAAGGCGATCGGGGCGGTGGCGCCGACGAGCGTCAGCTCGCCCTGCACGCCGATCCGGCTGCCGTCGATCTGCGCGGCGGTCGAGCGGAACTCGATGCGGTGCCCCTTCAGAATCTCGTCGCCGATCGTCTGCTCGATGTTCGCCTTGTCGTCGTCGCCGAGCGCCTGCATCCCGCCGGTGCCCTCGCGCACGCGCAGTGACGTGGGGTCCGCGTCGAGGACGAGACTGATCTGCTCTCCGACCTCGAGCGTCGCCTGCCAGGAGTTGACGTCGATCACGAGGTCGTGCCCGGCCTTGGCTGCCACGCCGGTGCGTCCGGTGTGCACGGCGAGGGTGCCGTTCTCCGGCCCGAACATGTGCGTGCCCGGCGGGATCGGCATGCGCGGAGCCTATGCAAAACTCTAGGATTCGTCCGTCATGGCCGTCGAGCTCGATCATCCGTTCACGACTGCGAAGCCGATCGACGAGAGCTACGCGACGATCCTCGACCTCGGGCGCGTCGTTCCGTGCGTCGAGGGCGGGAGCGTGCTCGAGACGCTCGGGCCCGACTCCGTAAAGGCGGAGATCAAGGTGAAGATGGGCGCGATGTCGATGACGTTCACCGGCACGGTGGAAATCGTCGAGCAGGACGCAGCGGCCCACCGCGTGCTCATGCGCGTCAAGTCCAAGGAGGCCGGGGGTCAGGGATACGCGAACGCCGACGTCGCCTTCGCGCTCGGCGACGGCGGCGGCACGATCCATACGAACGCGCAGATCACCGGCAAGGCCGCGTCGATGGGCGAGGGAGTGATGGTTGGCGTGCTGGACGCGCTGATCAACGACTTCGCCGGCAAGCTCTCCGGGCTCTGAGCCGCCCCGATGCAGATCGCGATGCGACAGGTTCGCGAGGGCGAGGTTCCGCCCGACGGCGGCACCGCCGTCCAGGAGGACCCCGACCGGCCCGTCTTCCACGGCAACGGCCCGGACGACTACGTCTGCGTCGAGTGCGGCAACGTGCTCGCCGTGGCGATGCACCCGGTGCAGATGACGAGGAAGGTACGCGTCCGCTGCGGACGCTGCTCGACGGTCAACGTGTCGGTGATCGACGGGTACGAGGGACCCGACAAGTCTCCCTAGCGCAGGCGGTCGAGCAGCGACGTGCGGTGGCGCAGGTACGCCGCACCGCCGTCGCCGTCGACGGCCGCGATCCGCACGACGGGCGGGTGACCCATGGCCGGAGCGGCGAGGTCGAGGAGCGCGTCGTGGTACGCGCGCTCCCGCTGGACGCCGCCGAAGCCGAAGCCCTTCGCGGCGAGTCCGCGCGCGAGCCCGTCGGTGCTCGCGCACCAGGCGCGGCACAGCTCCTTGTGCTCGTCGAGGTCGAAGCCCACGGCGGCGTCGTCCGGATAGAGCTCGAGAGCGGCGAGGCGGAACGAGGTGAAATGCGGCGCCTCGTCGGCCGCGAGCAATGTCCCGGTCGGCCCGTGCACGAGCTCGACCGGAAGCAGCAGATTTTCGCGCGCCGCATGCAGGACGGAGACGTCGCCGTTGAGACGCGCGTAGATGGCAGCGAGGGGCTCGAGCGCGGCCGTCACCGGCGCGACGAGCGCCGGGTCGCGCCGCGACTTCGCCACGCGTTCGAGCCCGACGTGACCCTGCTCGCACAGCCAGTCGAACGACCGAGGCCCGAGCGCGATCCCGTCTGCGGCCGCCGCCTGCGCGAAAGCCGACTGCACGTCGCCGGGCGCCACCGGGCGATCCTACGAGGCCCGGAGTCAGTCGCGACGACGAACGGCTCCCCGGCCGCCGAGCGCCCGGCGGTGAGCGAGCCGAGGCCCTTGCCGGCACGGCGATCGTCACCGTCTCGTGCGTCTCCGTACCCGGCGCCAGGTGCACGCTGCCGGTTTCCGCGTAGTTTCCGCGGGCCTGACCGCGGAAACTACGGATGATGCGCCGCCCGCCGCGATCCAGGCTTGACCTGTGACAACGTTCAGCACCTCCGCGTCCGGGACGACGATCTTCGAGCCGCCGGCTGTCGGCCGCGCCTGGGCGCACGGCATCGCCGTCGGCGATCGTGTGTCGCTCCGGGACGGCCGGGTCGGACGGGTGATCGGCTTCTACAGCCGGGACGACGAGACGGTGCTCGTGTGCTTCGGTCCCGGCGAGAGCGTCGAGTACGCGCCGGCGAGCCTCCACCTCGAAGCACCGCTCGCGATCTAGCTGTAGTTCCTGAGAGCGTTGTTCCATCCGGGTCTCCTTGGAGGCTGGAGCTGCCAAGCAACCAGCTCCAAGGAGGGTGATCCGGATGAAGTTGCACGCTAACGCGAGGACCTGTCCGCATAGCCGTCGGTTGGCG
>DATCBP010000056.1:0-42372 GCA_036511815.1 Gaiellaceae bacterium | reverse complement strand
GGGTCGCGTCGCAGGGCCGCCAGTCGCCGTACTCGAAGCGCACGCTCGCGGCGTCGAACGTGACGAGCAGGTCGGGCCCTTCGGGTGCGGGCTCGTCGTGCTTGAGCGGCACTTCGAGCTCCCAGTTCTCCTCGGGAGCGGGCGGCCCGGTGTCGCCCGGCTCGACGCGCGCGAGCCACGCGCGCAGGCGGTCGCGCTTGCTGCCGACCCCGAGGGTCTGCCGCACTCGTCGCAACAGCGGCCCGGGCTCCGCGGGCAGCGCCGGCACGAGACCGGTGGCGTGCAGGCGATGCCGGATGTCAGGCGCGCAGACGCCGTCCGCGCCGAGCCAGCCGGTCAGCCGGAAGCAGGACGAGCAGATGAGAACCGGGTACGGCCGCGGCCCGAGCGCCTCGATCCTCAGCTCGGCCGCGCGCCGCCTCAGCGCGTCGCTCGGCCGCGCCGCCGAGTGCGCGGCCACGGCCTCGGCGTCGAGCGCCTCCGCCTGCGCGAGCAGCTCGTCCACGGTCGACACGAGCCGATCCTAGTGGTCTGACCGGCAAGGTTCGCGGAGCCGAGGGAACCCGGCGACGCCACCGGTCAAACCACTAGAGCCGTCGCAGCAGCTGGAGAAACGCGCCGGTGCCTGTGAGGACGATGTCCGCATGCTCGGCGAGGGCCGCAGGCGACTCGTCGGAGACGAGCGCGACCCGCACGGAGCACTCGAGCTCGTCGAGCGCGCGGAACGAGTCGAGATCCGTCGCGTCGTCGCCTGCGACGAGCGCCCGCGCCAAGCCGATCTCGTCGAGGAGGCTCCGCACCGCCGTTCCCTTGTTCGCGCCGACGGGCGGCAGCACCTCGAGCACCTTTCGCCCGAAGCGCGCATTGAGGCCCAACTCCCGGGCGCGTCCCGCGAGTCCCTCGAGCGCGCTCACCGCCGCGCCCTCGTCCGCTTCGAGCCGGTAGTGGAACGCGACCGTGAGGCCCTTCAGCTCGGTGTGCTCCGCGGGCCACGGCGCCTCCGCGGCGAAGTCCGCGATCCGGCGCCGCCAGTTCTCCGCCTCGGGATGCAGCTCGAGCCCGTGGGAGCCGACGAGCACGATGCCCGGAATGTCAACGCGCGCACGCAGATCGTCGCTCGCGCGCCCCGAGACGACGCTCACGAGCGCGTAGCGTCCGGCGAGGCGCTCGAGCTCCACGCGCGTTTCCGGCGGCAGGCGGGCGTCATCGGGCCGCGCGACGATCGGGGCGAGCACGCCGTCGAAGTCGAGGAAGAGCGCCGCGTCGCCGGGCGCCGACGCAAGGCGCTCGAGTAGCGCGTCGGCGGTCGCGGCC
This sequence comes from Gaiellaceae bacterium, assembly GCA_036511815.1. Taxonomy (GTDB): domain Bacteria; phylum Actinomycetota; class Thermoleophilia; order Gaiellales; family Gaiellaceae; genus Palsa-739. Next base: position 41,058 of record DATCBP010000056.1, on the reverse strand, counting down.
ACGGCGCTTAGCATAGGCGGGTGCGCCTGGTCCTGATCGGTCTCGTGGCGGGGTTCTTCAGCGCGCTGTTCGGGGTCGGTGGAGGGATCGTGATCGTGCCGCTGCTGCTGCTCGTCGCGGGCTGGCAGCTGCGTCCCGCAGCCGCGACGTCGCTCGCCGCGATCGGGATCACCGCCACCGCGGGCGTGATCGTCTACGTGGCACACGGCGAGGTGCGGCCCGTCTACGCGGCGCTCGTCGGCTTTCCGGCGGCGGCCGGCGCGCTCGGCGGAACCGCGCTCCAGCAGAGGCTCCCCGTGCGCACGCTGTCGTTTCTCTTCGCAGGGCTGCTCGTCGCGATCGCGATTCGGTTGCTGCTCCAATGACGTATGCGTTGGCAGCATTGCTCGGCGTCGGCGCCGGCGCCCTCTCCGGGCTGTTCGGAGTCGGCGGCGGGATCCTGTTCGTGCCGACGCTGACGGCGCTCGGGCTGACGCAGCTGCACGCGGAGGCGTCGTCGCTACTCGCGATCATCCCCACGGTGATCGTCGGCGTCTGGCGGCAGCAGCACCACGGGAACGTGCGCTGGCGCAGCGCGCTCGTGATCGGCGTCGCGTCGATCGGGGCGACGGTCGGCGGCGCGCAGGTGGCAGAGTCGCTGCCGCAGTCGACGCTGCGCAAGCTCTTCGCGGTGGTGATGATCCTCACGGCGGCGCAGATCGCATGGCGGGCGCGCCGCACATGAGGCTCGGCACGGCGCTCGCCGCGACGTGCCTGCTCGCGCTCGCGGCAAGTGCCGGCGCCGGCAGCGCGGCTCCGTCCGTCGGCGCGACGGCGCGCGCGTGGGCGATCCGGATCGTCGTTCCGGGCCGGTCGGCCGAAGGGACGAGCATGGTGTCCGCCCCCGCCGGGGCGAGCGCCGCCTCCCGCGCCGGGTACGCGTACCCGGCGGACGGCTCGATCGTGCGGGCGCGCTCGGCCGCGGCGCGCGTGTCGGTGACAACCGGTGCACGCGCGGCGGCCACTGCGTCGTCGCGGCTGACGTCGCTCTCGCTCTTTCGCGGCGAGGTGCGCGCATCGAGCGTCACCGGCGGCACGGAGGCTCTTGCGAGCCCCGCTGCCGCGTCGGGCGGCGCGCGGGCTGCCCGGATCACCGGTCTCGTCGTGCTGGGGCGGCGGGTGGCCGCGGCCGCGAACCGGGAGGTTCCGCTCGGCCGCTGGGGGTACGCGATCGCGCTCGAGCAGACGGGCGCGCGCACCGAGCGGCCGGGGCCTGGGTATCACGGCTTCGTCGCGGCGCTCGACGTCTTCCTCACCGCCCGCCACGGCGGCCTCCCCGCCGGGAGCGAGCTCCAGATCGGCTACGCGGAGGCGAATGCCCAGGCCGCGCGCGGCGACCCGCTGCCGCTCGCCCCGTCGGATCCGCCCGAGCCCGTCGAGACCGGCCTGCCGCCGGTGCTCTCGAAGCCGCCGGCGGTGACGCCGAGGCTCGGCGAGACCGGCTACGTCTTCCCCGTCTCCGGCACCGCGTCGTTCGTCGACACCTTCGGCGCGTTTCGGGCCGATGTGTCAGGCGGCTGGCATCACGGCGACGACATCTTCGCGCCGCTCGGGACGCCGGTGCTCGCCGTCGCACACGGGCGCGTGTTCTCGGTCGGCTGGAACCGGGTGGGCGGCTGGCGCCTCTGGCTCCAGGACGACCACGGGAACGAGTTCTACTACGCGCACCTCTCCGCGTACTCGCCGGTGGCCGTCGACGGTGAGATCGTGAACGCCGGCGACGTGCTTGGCTTCGTCGGAGACACGGGCGACGCAGAGGGCACCGCATTCCATCTCCATTTCGAGGTCCATCCGCTGGGGCTGCTCGGCCGCGGGTACGACGGCGCGGTCGACCCGACGTCGTATCTCGACGGCTGGCGCCACCTCGTCCAGGTGCGGCTCGAGGCGGCGGCGGGCACCGCGTTCGGCCCCGCGCCGAAGCACGTCCGCAAGGCGGGCGCGATCCTGCTCGAGAGCAGCGACATCTCGAGCGCGAGCGGGCTGTCGCCCCAGTCGCTACGGCGCGCGCTGGCGCCGCCGGTGAAGGGTGCGGGCGGGCGGCTGCTGCCGCGATCGCAGCCGCCTGCCGCGCTGCCGGTGGTCGGTTCGCCGACCGGCTAGGACTTGCCGGCGGAGCCGTTCCCGCCCTGGTACGTGAAGTCGTCGCCGCCGCCGCCGAACAGGCGGTCGGTCAACCACTTGCGGGTCTGCGGGCCGGTCAGCGGGTTGAACAGGATCGCGAGCCCGAGCAGGACGAACAACAGCCCGGACTTGCGGGCCGGCCGCTCGGTCTTGCCCTGGACGCGGTCCGCTGCCTGGCGCAGCTCGGAGACGGCCGAGCGCAGCTCGCCCTGGATATCCTTGTCGGTTGCGACGCGGGAAGCGATGCCGGTGACGCCGCGGTTTCCGATCAGCTCGTCGTAGAGCGAACGGGCCGACTGATACGCGCTGCGGACGTTGTCGCGCAGCTCGGGATCGGTGAGCGCGCGCTCGACGTACGGTTTGACATTGCCGGCCGCGTCCGTGACCTTGTCTGTGGTCTTGGTCATTATCGGCGGTTCCTTTCGTTTGCCGGCGGGGCCGATCGTGGCCCTCGCCGGGTTCTGGAGGCGGGCAGCCTTCCTGCTGATTGTCCCTCTTCTGGCCGCCTCGTGCGGTGGATCTTCAGCGAAGAACTCCAGGGTAGCCGCACATGTCGTGCGGGGGCCGGGGTTCCAGTTTTCCGTCCCCGCCGGCTGGACGGTGCACCGCTCGTCGAGGACGGTCGACGCCAGAAGGGAGGCCGCGGTCGTCTCCGCGACGGCCTTTACGCTGCTCAAGCCGTATTCGCCGGCCGGGTTCGCGCGCGCGGCGAAGGAGCTCGACGGGGTCGCCGCCAAGCTTGCGGCCCAGTCGCGCGGCACGGTCACCGCGAGCGCGACCACGACCGTGGCCGGGACGCGGATCCGCGCGTACCGCTTCACGGGCCGGCCGGCGACGGGGGCGCCGTACGACGAGCGGATCGGCTTCGTTCTTCGGGGGAAACGCGAAGTCGAGCTGCTCTGCCAGGCTTCGGCCGGTTCGGGCGATCCCGACGGCGCATGCGGGCTGCTGTTCGCGAGCTTCAAGCTCGTCGCGGAGTAGGGTCAGCGGATGATCAGGCGCATCGTCCGGATCGCGCTCGGCGTGTTCGCGTTCCTTCTCTACGCATGGTTCGCGGCCGTCCGCAACCTGCCGCTCGTGAAGCGGCGCAAGGCCGCGCGCACTAGGCGCTAGCCCGGGCGAGCACCGCTGCGGCCAGGCGCTTCGAGGCGGGATCGACCATCGCGCCGTCGACGAGCACGGCGCCGTCGCCGGCGGCGAGGATCCGCCGCGCGTGCTCGAGCTCCTCCGGTGAGGGCGTGAACACCTCGTTCACCGGCGCGATCTGCTCGGGATGGACGACCCACTTGCCGTCGCAGCCGTGGGCGAGCGCGAGCCGCGCCGAGGCGCGCAGGCCGTCGAGGTCGCGCAGGTCGGCGAACGGGCCGTCGACCACCTGGAGGCCGAACGCGCGGGCGGCGACGGCGATCCGCGCGAGCGCGTAATCCCACGAGCCGGCGCCGATCGTGAGCACGGGCACGCCGAGCGAGGCGGCGAAGTCGCCGGGACCGAACACGAGCGCTTCCAACGGTCCGCCGGCGGCAGCGATGCGCTCCACCTCGACCAACCCTCGCGCCGTCTCGATCTGCACCTCGAGCCCGATGCCCTCCGGCAGCAACTCCGCCACGGCGAGGACGTCTTCGACCGATTCGGCCTTCGGCAGGACGACGACGTCAGGCCGGACGGCCGCGACGGCCGCGAGGTCGTCCCGCCACCACGGGGTCGTGCGGCCGTTGACCCGGATCGCGAGCGTTCCCCGGGCCCGCGCGTGCCCGAGTTGCCGCCTGGCCTCGTCCTTCGCGTCGAGAGCGACGCCGTCCTCGAGGTCGACCACGACCTCGTCGGCCGGCAGTCCCGCCGCCTTCTCGAGCATGTGCAGGCTCGACGCCGGCACGGTCAAGCACGAGCGCCGGGGCCTCGTGAGCATCGCCGCAAACCTAACCGTTTCCTTGCACCGGCGATACCTCTCCTTGACGTTCGCCCTCTATCGTCACTGCCATGGAGACGGGGACACAGACATGCGCCTGATCGTGGCGTTGACGGCCGCCCTCACCGTCGTCTTCCTCGTGCTTCCGGTTCATTAGCAGCCGTTCGCGGCACGCCGTCGAGGGGGGCTCGCCCTTCCTCCCGTCTCTCTCGGCGGCGGCGAACGGTTTCTCGACCGTTAGCATCGCCTGCGATGAAAGGCGTGATTCTCGCGGGCGGCTCGGGGACGAGGCTGCATCCGCTCACGCGGATCACGAACAAGCACCTGCTGCCGCTCTACGACCGGCCGATGGTCACGTACGCGGTCGAGGCGCTCGTGCTGGCGGGCATCGACGAGCTGATGCTCGTCACCGGGGGCACCCACGCCGGTGAGTTCTTCCGCCTGCTCGGCAACGGGCACGAGTACGGCATCGACCGGCTCGCGTACGCCTACCAGGAAGAGGCCGGCGGGATCGCCGACGCGCTCGGCCTCGCCGCGCGGTTCGTGGGCGGCGACAAGGTCTGCGTCATGCTCGCCGACAACATCTTCGAGAACTCGCTCCGGCCCACCGTCGAGAACTTCGCCGCGCAGTCCGCAGGGGCGCGGATCGTCCTCTCGCACGTCGAGGAGGACGAGCACCTGCGCCACCTCGGGGTGGCGTCGCTCGAGGACGCCCGGGTCGTCGGGATCGTCGAGAAGCCGGAGTCGCCGCCGTCCCGCTTCGCCGTCACCGGGGTCTACTTCTACGACGCGCAGGTCTGGGACGTGCTGCCGACGTTGACGCCGTCCGGTCGCGGCGAGCTCGAGATCACCGACGTCAACAACTGGTACGTCGACCAGGGCTCGATGGAAGCCGACGTCGTCGAGGGCTTCTGGGGCGACGCGGGCGAGTCGATCGACGCGTACTACGCGGTCAACGACTTCGTGCGCGCGCGGGCGCGGCGCGCGTGAACATCCGGACGTTCCCGCTCGTCCTGCATTCGGACGAGCGCGGCTGGTTCACGGAGCTCGTCCGGGCGGGCGACCTTCCGAAGCCGATCCGGCAGGTGAATCTCTCGCGCTCGCGCCGAGGCGTGATCCGCGGTCTGCACTACCACGAGCGCGGCCAGGACGACGTGTTCGTCTGCCTCGCCGGCATGGTGCGGGTCGTCGTCCTCGACCGGGAGTCCGGCGAGGTCTTCACGCTCGACATCGGCGACGAGAACCCCGTCGCGATCTACGTCCCGGGCATCCACGCGCACGGCTACGAGGCGCTGTCGGACTGCCTGTTCGCGTACCTCGTCACCGAGGAGTACGAGGCGGCGAACCCGGACGAGCACGGCATCCCCTGGGACGACGAGCGCGTCCGCCATCTCTGGAGCACGTCATCGCCGATCCTGTCGCCACGCGACGCGTCGCCGTAACCGGCGCCGCCGGGCAGCTCGGCTCGGCGCTCTGCGAGACGTTCCCCGGTGCGCTCGCGCTGACGCGTGACGCCTGGGACGTCACGCTGCCGCCGCCTGCCGACCTCGACCCGGTCGACCTCCTCTTGCACGCGGCCGCCTGGACGGACGTGGACGGCGCCGAGCTGGACCCGCAGGAAGCGGCCGCCGTCAACGTCGGCGGCACGCAGCACGCCGCCGAGCTCGGTGCGCCGCTCGTCGTCTTCTCGAGCGACTACGTGTTCGACGGGCGCAAGCGCGAGCCGTACGTCGAGTCGGACCCGCCGAATCCGCTCTCCGTCTACGGCCGCACGAAGCTGCACGGCGAGGCCGCGGCCGGCGAGGATGCGTGGGTCGTCCGCTCGTCGTGGCTGTTCGGATGGACGAGCCGCAACTTCCTACGAACGATGCTCGAGCTCGGCGCCGAGCGCGACGAGGTGTCGGTGGTCGACGACCAGCGCGGCGCGCCGACCTACGTCGGGCATCTGGCCGCTGCGGTGGCCGAGCTCGTCGAGCGGCCGCGCGGCCTATGGCACCTCGCCGCCGACGGCGAGTGCACGTGGGCCGAGTTCGCGGAGGCGATCTTCGAGGACGCGGGCCTCGACTGCCGCGTGCGCCGGATCACGAGCGCAGAGCTCGGACGCCGCGCGCCGCGCCCGGCGTACTCGGTGCTGCAGAGCGAGCGCACGGATGCGCCGCGCCTGCCGCACTGGCGCGAGGGGTTGCGCGCCTGCCTGGAGCGGCTAGGCAGCTAGGTCGACGTCGAGCAGCTGTTCTCTCGCGGCGTAGACGAGCTGCTTTCGCACGAGTTCGCGGATCCGGTCGTTCGGCTCATCGCGTGCCGCGCGCAGCTCCCGGAGCTCCGCCTCGATCGGGAGCACGATGCTCGACTCGGTGCGGAACATCATCGGATCAGCCACGTCTTCGCCCGTGCCGTCGGTGCTCGGGGCGCGGCCAGTCGAGCGTGATCGCCTCTCCGACGGCAAGACTGTGCCAGCGCTCTGCGAGCTCGTCGAGTGACGTCAGCACGCGTTCGAGCTGTCGCTCGTCCAGCCGCAGTTCCGCGAGCCGGTCGCGCCGGTGCTCGGGGAGCCTCGCGTTTCGACGGCGTATCGCCCACGCGTGCTCGAGGACGCTGGCGAGCTGTTCCGACCGACGTCCGTCGGGAAGCTTCCGCTTCTTCTTCCGCTGTTCGCGCCACATCTTCGGCACGAGCTCCTTGTCGACCGGGACGAAGATCCGCGCGTTGCCGCCGGCCGCGAGGTCGCCGAAGACGGCGCCGTCGAGTCCCCACTCGGCTTCGGCGACGAAGTGCAGCAAATCGTGCGGGAGGTACACGTCGAAGCCAGGCGCCGAGTCGATCCACAGCGCCGGCGCGTTGTCGCGCTCCACGTAGACGGCGTAGCTCCGGGACGAGACCTTCTTGAAGGTGACCCTCATCCCGACCGCTTCAGCTTCCCGTGCTGCTTCGCGTAGCGCTCGCCGCGGTTGAAGATGGCCAGGCCGAGCGGGATCGCCGCGACGGCGATCACGAGCAGCGGCCAGACGTCGGCCCAGGCGACGCCGGCGCCGTGCACGATCGAGGCGCGGATGCCGCGGAGCGCGTACGTTGCAGGCGAGACCTTCGCGACCCACTGCATCCAGTGCGGCATCACGGTCACGGGGTAGTAGACGCCCGAGACGACGAGCATCAGCCCTTGCGCGACGAAGCCGAGCTGCGCGCCCTTCTCCGGCGAGATGAGCGGCAGCACGGACGTCATCATCCCGACGCCGATGAACGAGATCGACGCGATCGTCAGGAGCGCGAGAGCGGCGCCGTAGTTCGCGTCCGGCATGTGGATCCCGATGAACGCGGCGACGACGAAGAAGAGAATCGTCGCGCGGATCATTCCGTAGAGCACCGCGAACACGCCCATGCCGCCGAGGTGCATCGACCGCGAGAGCGGGGCCATGAACGTGTACTCGATCGTCCCCTCCCAGCGCTCCCACGCGACCGTCTCCGTGAGGAACTCGAAGATGATCCCGAGGAAGGCCCAGATCACCGCTCCGACGAGCAGCTGGGTGGCGAGCACGTTCTCCCGCGCGGGCGAGACGTGCACGGCCCGGGCGATGAACACGATCGTGAGCGTGTTCGCGATCGTCCAGACCATGAACGCGACGTCCCACAGGAAGTAGCGCTTCGTGAGATAGATGTTGCGCTCGACGATGCCGCCGAGTCCGATCAGCTCGCGGCGCAGTGCTGCGGCGGCGGCGGTCACGCGAACACCTCCCTGTACTCGTCGTCCTCGTCGTTGTGCTCCGCCTCGAACACGCGGCCCGTTGCGGCGAAGAACGCCTGCTCGAGCGTCTCGACGCCGTAGCGGCGCTTCACGTCTGCGACCGGCTCGAGGAACAGCAGCTCTCCGCGGTCGAGCAGGCCGACGCGGTCGGCGAGGCTCTCCGCCTCGGCCATGTCGTGCGTGCAGAGCAGGATCGTCGCGTCGTGGCTCGCACGGACGTCCTTGATGAACTCCTGCACCTCGAGCTTGGAGCGCGGGTCGAGCCCGGTCGTCGGCTCGTCGAGCAGGAGCAGGACGGGCGAGGTCAGCAGCGCCCGTGCGAGCGCCACCTTCTGCTGCATGCCGCGCGAGAGGTTCTCCATCGGCTCGCCCTGCCGGTCGGAGGGGAAGCCGACCTTCTCGAGGATGGCGGGGATCTCCCTCCGCGTGACCGACGGCGGCATGCCGTAGAAGCGGGCCGCATACGAGAGGTTCTCGCGCGCGGACATCTTCTTGAAGAAGCTCGCCTCGACGGAGACACGGTTGACGAGCCGGCGGATCGCCCGTGTCTCGCGGAACGCGTCGTAGCCGAAGATGCGTGCTTCGCCGCCGTCGTCGAGCAGCAGCGTCGAGAGCAGCCGGACGAGCGTCGACTTGCCCGAGCCGTTCTGGCCGAGGATCGCCACGCACTCGCCCCGCTCGATCGTGAACGAGACGTTCTTCAGGGCCGGCATGCGCTTGCGGCGCACGAACCGCCCCGCACGCTTGTCACGCCGGCGGAAGACCTTCGTCAGGTCGTGCACCTCGACCGCGGGGACGTCGCCGCGGATGGACGTGCTTCCAGCTATGGGTGAAGCAGAGGTCGACATGAAGCTCCTTGTGAAACGAAAAGGGAACGGAGAACGAGAGGGAGTGCGCGCGAGTGGCGGCGGGCGGACCTAACGGCCGCCCGGAGTGCGCGCCTTCCTGTTCATCACGTTCGGGAGTCTCATGACGGCGACAACGATAAGCGCTGAACCGAACAACGTCAAATCTCCGCCTGCGCGGCCGTTTCACGCCGCCTGCGGCGGCCCGTCGTCCTCCGGTGTCTCGTCCGTCTCCGGTGCGCGGCGATCGTCGAGCCACGCGACGATCTCCGGCTCGCGCAGCAGCAACTCCACGACAGTACCGCCTTCCTCTCGCTCGCTCATCTCGGCTCCCCCTCGACGTCGTGAATCAGCCACAGCCGCTCGCCCGTGAGCGAGGCGTTGCGCGACTGGGCCGTGATCTGCCGCAGGTCCGGGTACTCGGCCACCTCGAGCGGGTGCAGGTCGGACGCGACGATGTAGCGCACCGGCTCGTCCGTCTCGTTCCGGAGCCCGTGCGTCCCGTCCGGGCCGACAGGGAAGTGCACGGCCTCGCCCTCCTCGAGCTGCCGCTCGCCCGCCGGTGTCCGCAGCGTCGGTCGGCCGCGCAGCACGACGAGCAGCTCCTCGGAGGCGTGATGGAAGTGGTAGACGATGAAGTTGCCCGGGTCGAGCTCGTACACGGTCGCGCCCAGGCCCGGCCCGCGCGGGAGCCGCTTCGAGCGGCCTCCGCCGCCCGACCAGTCCTCGGGCTGCTCGCCCCACTCGTCGCCCCAGATGTTCGCGTCGGCCATGGCGGCAACTCTTGCAGACAAACAGGCCATCTTCTGTCATGTTTGGACGGATGCGGGCAACGAGGCTCGTCTCGCTGCTGCTCCTGCTCCAGACCCGCGGCCAGCTGACCGCGGCCGAGCTCGCGGACCGGCTCGAGGTGTCGGTTCGCACCGTCCACCGCGACGTCGAGTCGCTCGCGGCCGCCGGCGTCCCCGTCGACGCCGTCCGCGGGCCCGCCGGCGGCTACCGGCTCGCGGGCGGCTATCGCACGCGGCTGACCGGGCTGACCGCGGACGAGGCCGAGGCGCTCTTCTCGGCGGGCATTCCCGGGCCCGCAGCCGAGCTCGGGCTCGGCGGCGAGCTCGCGGCGGCGCGGCTCAAGGTGCTCGCGGCGCTACCGGCGGAGCTCCAGGAGCGCGCCACCCGCGCCACGCGGCTCTTCCACCTCGACGCGCCCGGCTGGTTCCGCGCCGGCGACCGCGTGCCGCAGCTGCCGACGCTCGCCTCGGCCGTCTGGCAGGGCTGCCGCGTCAAGCTGCGCTACCGGGAGCGCGGCACGACGGTGCAGCGCACCGTCGACCCGCTCGGGCTCGTGCTCAAGGGCGGCGCCTGGTATCTCGTCGCGCGGCGCTCGGTCGGCATGCGCGTGTACCGCGTCTCCCGTGTGGTCTCGGCGCGCGCCCTTCCCGAGGGCTTCGAGCGCCCCGACGGCTTCGAGCTGGAGCCGTTCTGGGAGGGCTGGTCGCGCGCCTTCGAGCAGAACCTCGCGCCGGTCGAGGTGCGCGTCAGGGCCTCGGAGGCAGTGCAGCGCTTCCTGCCCGGCGACCGGCGGCTCGAGCCGGACGGCAGCGTCACCGTGGGTTTCCGCGACCTCGGCGAGGCTCACCGCGAGCTGCTCCGATTCGGCGGCGACGTGGAGGTGCTCGCGCCTACGGAGCTGCGCGAGCGGGTTGCCAGGACGGCGGGGGAGATGGCGGCGCTGTACGTTCCCGCCTGATGCCCTCCCTGGGCACATACACGGTCTTCCTCGCCACCGGGATGGCGCTGCTGATCGTGCCCGGCCCGGCGGTGCTCTACGTGGTCACCCGCAGCATCGAGATGGGCCGCACCGGCGGAATCGCCTCGGTGGCCGGGATCACGACCGGCACGGTCGTGCTCATCTCGCTCGCGACCGCGGGGCTGTCCTCGCTGGTCATCGCCTCGACCGTCGCCTTCGACGCGGTCAGGTTCCTCGGCGCCGCGTATCTCGTCTTTCTCGGGCTGCGCCGGCTGCTCGCCCGCGGCGCCGAGCCGGCAGAGCAGGAGCCCGCGCCGCGCACCCGCCGCCGCGCGTACACGCAGGGGGTTGTCGTCAACGTGACCAATCCGAAGACGATCGTCTTCATCTTCGCGTTCATCCCGCAGTTCGTCGATCCGCACGCCCGCCACGTCTGGCTGCAGGTGCTCGTGCTCGGGCTCAGCTTCGCCTGCCTCGGCTTCCTCAGCGACAGCGTGTACGCGCTCGCTGCCGGCACCGTCGCAGACCGGCTGCGCGGCTCGGCCGGGATCGCCCGCTTCGAGCGCTGGTTCGGGGGCAGCGTCCTCGTCGGCCTCGGCGTCGTCGCCGCAGTCTGGATTCCGCACCGGAGTACGTGAGCGGCGCACCGACCGTCCGCGAGCTGAGGGCCGGCGACTGGCCCCAGGTTGCCGCGATCTACGCAGCGGGGATCGCCACGGGGAACGCGACCTTCGAGACGCAGGTGCCGTCATGGGAGGCATGGGACGCGTCGCACGCCGGGCTGCGGCTCGTCGCCGAGGAGCGGGGAAAGGTCGTCGGCTGGGCGACGCTCACGCCTGTCTCCGGCCGTCGCTGCTACCGCGGCGTCGGCGAGGACAGCATCTATGTCGCCGCGGGCGCCCGCGGTCGCGGCGTCGGGCGCACGCTGCTCGGAGCGCTGATCGAGCGCGCGGAGGCGGACGGCTTCTGGACGATCGAGACCGGCGTCTTCCCGGAGAACGCGGCCAGCGTCGCGCTCCACCTCGGCTGCGGGTTCCGGATCGTCGGCACGCGCGACCGGCTCGGCGAGCTGGACGGCGTCTGGCGCGACGTTCTCTTCCTCGAGCGGCGCAGCAGCACGCCGCGTTAGCGCGAGAGTCCATCCGGGCCTCCAGGGAGGCCCGGATGGACCAGCGTGACGCCTAGACCGCGGCCGCTTCCGCTACGAGCTCCATCGCCGCTCCGTCCGTCGGAACCAGCTGGATCGTCTGGAGGATACGGCCGGCGATCTTGTACGGGTCGCCCGCCGCATTCGGGCGCCTGTCCTCGAGATACCCCTTGTAGTCGTTGTTCATGAAGCTGTGCGGGATCCGGATCGATGCACCGCGGTTGGCGAGGCCGAACGTGAACTCGTCGATCGCCGCCGTTTCGTGCAGACCGGTCAGCCGCATGTGGTTGTCGGGGCCGTAGACCGCGATGTGCGCCTCGCGGGTCTCCGAGAACGCCGCCATCAGCGTCTGGAAGTACTCCTTGCCGCCGACCTCGCGCATGTGCTCCGTCGAGAAGTTCGTGTGCATCCCGGAGCCGTTCCAGTCGTACTCCATGCCGAGCGGCTTCGGATGGAAGTTGACGTCGACGCGGTACGCCTCGCCGAGACGCAGGAGGAGGTAGCGGGCGATCCACAGGTCGTCCGCAGCCTTCTTCGATCCCTTCCCGAAGATCTGGAACTCCCACTGGCCCTTGGCCACCTCGGCGTTGATGCCCTCGTGGTTGATGCCGGCGGCGAGGCAGAGGTCGAGATGGGTCTGGACGATCTCGCGGGCGACGTCGCCGACGTTCCGGTACCCGACGCCCGTGTAGTACTCGCCCTGCGGCTCGGGGAAGCCTGCCTGCGGGAATCCCAGCGGGACGCCGTCGCGGTAGAGGAAGTACTCCTGTTCGAAGCCGAACCACGTGCCGGGATCGTCGGGGATCGTCGCGCGGCTGTTGCTCGGGTGCGGCGTGCCGTCGGGCAGGAGCACCTCGCACATCACGAGCACGGCGTTGTTCATCGTCGGGTCGGGGTACGCGGCGACGGGCTTGAGCAGGCGATCCGAGTCGTGGCCTTCCGCCTGACGCGTCGAGCTGCCGTCGAAGCCCCACATCGGAAGCTCCTCGAGGGTCGGAGTGCCGTCGAACGCCTCTACCCGGGTCTTGCCGCGGAGGTTCGGGACGGGCTTGTAGCCGTCGAGCCAGATGTATTCGAGCTTGTACTTCGCCACACCCTCATCCTCCTGTTGTCGAAATCTCCAACAAAAAAGGCCCGGAACTCCCAAAGGAGTTCTCAGGCCTCAGCGCCTTCGGCCGCCTATCGTGGCGGCACGCGGTCGAAGTGTACATCGGCGGTGCGGCGAGCGCGAGTGGAGACAGGCGCCGCGCCGCAGCGCGCTGTACTAGGCTCGGCGCGCGTGCGCTACCAGTTCGTCGACTGCCGCTGGGAGCTCGGCTCGCCGCAGCGGGGGCGCGAGCTGTACCTCGCGGGACACATTCCCGGCGCCGCGTTCGTCGACGTCGACGCGGAGCTCGCGGACCTGTCGGCGGCCGGCCAGGGACGGCATCCGCTGCCGTCCGCCGAGGGCTTCGCCCGCGTCGCGTCGCGCGCCGGCATCGGCCCGGGCGTCCACGTCGTCGCGTACGGGACGATGGGCGGCGCCGAGCGGCTCTGGTGGCTCCTACGCCACTTCGGGCACGACGACTGCGCCGTGCTCATCGGCGGGATCGGCGCGTGGGGCGGCCCGCTCCGCGCCGGCAGCGAGCCGATCGAGCCGGCCGAGTTCCTGCCGCGCGAGCGCGTCGACGACACCGTCTCCGCGGAGGAGCTCGAGCGCCGCTTGGCCGACCGGACACTCGTGCTCGTCGACGCGCGCACCGCCAACCGCTGGCGCGGCGAGCCGAACGCGGTCGACAACCCCGCCGGCCGCATTCCGGGCGCCTTGAACGCGCCGTGGGCCGAGCCGCTGCCGGAGCTGCCGCCGGGGGAGCTCGTCGCCTACTGCGGCTCCGGGGTGACGGCGTGCGTCACCCTCCATCGCGCGTACGTCGCCGGCCGAGAGGGAAAGCTCTACCCGGGCTCGTGGAGCGACTGGTCGCTGCGCGGGCTGCCGGTCGAGCGAGACGACGAGGCCGCTTGGACCTCTACGCGGCCGCGGTGACGGTGCCGAGGTCGCCGAGATACGGCCGCCAGCGGTGCGGGATGCGCGGCGCCGCGAGCTTGATGAAGAGCACCGGCTGCGGCGGGCGCGGCGTCGTGCGCAGGATCAGGCCCGCTTGCTCGATCGTGCGGTCGCCCTTGCGCAAGTTGCAGGGCGCGCAGGCGGTGACGACGTTCTCCCAGATCGACTCGCCGCCCTTCGAGCGGGGGACGATGTGGTCGAGTGTGAGGCGGCCGCTCGAGGTGCCGCAGTAGGAGCAGCGCCAACCGTCGCGGGCGAAGAGGGCGCGGCGCGAGATCTTGCGCTGGATGGCGCGGGGAACGCGGACGTAGTGGAGGAGCCGGATCACGTGCGGCCAGATGAAGCTGCCGCCGGCCGAGCGGAGCGGCTGGTCCAGGCGCTCGATGACCTCCGCCTTGCCCTTGTAGACGAGCACGTGCGCGCGCCGCAGCGTGCATACGTTCAAGGGCTCGTAGCTCGCATTGAGGACGAGAACCTGCTGCACCACCCGAAAACTAGCAGTGGCATTACTGGAAGGGGCACTAGCTCGACATGGCGCGCTCGACGGCCTCCAGCTCCTCCGGGGAGAGCGCCACGGAGGCATGGCCGCGGTCGAGCTCTTTCACGTAGATCCGGGCGTACTCGCGGCCCTGGATGGCGCTGAGCACGACTCCCGAGCGGGCCGAGTCGAGCAGGGCCACCGACGCGGACTGGTGGCCGCCGCTGTTGTCGAGGGCGTCGTAGCGGACGATCGCCGTCTTCGAGACCGTGTCGTCCACGCGGCGGTCGACACGGGCGAGCGCCGCGGCGATCTCGTCCACCGCGCCGTGCAGGTCGTCGATCCGCCCCTGGAGCGAGACGGCGAAGTCGACGAGGTCGGACTTGCCGCCGCCGAGCAGGACGAGCTGCGCGCGCCGGACACGCCGCAGCGAGAGGTAGTAGCCGAGCGCGAGGAGGAGCGCTACCGCAGCGGCAGCAGCGGCGCCGATCGCGATCCACGCGGCGACCGAGGCGCTGAAGTGCATCGACGCGAGCACTAGGACAGCGTGAAGAAGACGGTGTAGCTGGCCTTGTTGTTCGCGAGGTTGATCTCGCCTGCGACGGCGCCGACGTTGACCGTCACCGTCGCCCGCGCGCCGAAGGCGTCGGCCGGCAGCGAGAAGTTCCCGAAGGTCACGGCCGCCGTCTGCGCCGCCTGGATCAGCGAGATCTCCTGCCGCCGCAGGATCGTCTTCTTGCCGATCGTGATCGTCAGCGTCACCGGGACGTTGACCTCCTGGAAGTCGCCCGAGTCCTGGACCGTCGCGACGAACGTGAGGCCGGCCGAGACCTTCACGGTCGTCGCCGACGAGGGCGAGAGGCTGACGCTGCCGGGATTCGCCACGACCGAGACGAGGCCGTCCCCGTGCTTCCCGCTCGGCGTGCCCCCCGTGGAGGCGCCGCCGAGACGCTGGAGCAGCAGCCCGAACGAGCGCGCGCTGACGAGATCGGGGTTCGAGACGAAATGCGACTCGGGGATGACGACGCCCGTCACGTTCTGCGCCTTCATCTCCTGCGTCGCCGGCAGCCGGTAGAGCTGATCCCACACGACGTCGCTCGCGGTGAGCAGCTGCGCCTGCGCCGTCAACGCGGTCGTCTCCGCCGTCGTCTCCGCCACGGTCTTCTTCGCGGACGACCCCTGCGCGAGCGCGTCGCCGAGACCGGCGAGCCCCTTCGCGCGCAGCTCGATCGCGTCGACGAGACGCTGGTGGATCGAGCGCAGCGGTCCCGGCGCGCGGATCTGCTGCGCCTCGTCATACGCCTGCTGCTCCTGCTGTGCATACGTCTGGAGGCTGGCCTCGAGGTCGGTCTGCTTCAACCCGGCGGAGAGGAGCTTGACCGCGAACTCGTTGCCGAGCCTGCTCGAGCTCTGCGCGAGCGTGTGCACCTTGCTCACGTACGTCGCGTACTCGGTGTGCTTGCTCTTGCCCTGGCACGCGCCGACCCAGAAGACGAGCGCGACCACGATGACGATCGCGATCGCGATCAGCCCGACGAGTCGGGCGAGCGGTACGACGCCGGTGGGGGCGCGCATCGGTGGCCGCCGCGGGCCGTCGCCGCCGCCGCGCCCGCCGGGCAGCTCGGGCTTGGGCCGTCTGCGGCCGCGCCGTGTCGCCTCGACGGTTTCCGGCTCGTCGAAGAAGTCGAACTCGATGTCGTCGTCGTCAAAGGTGCTCATGCCTCTACCAGTCCGGCAAGACTGTATCCCGGCGCTCGCCCAGAGAGGAAATAACCCTTCGGCCCGAAACCTGTCGAGACCCATGGCAAACGCTGCAGTTGCGCTCGAGGGGAGCGGGCTCGTCCTCAATCGGTACCGCCCGCTCCGGCCCCTGGGCAGCGGCGGCTCGGGGTCGGTCTGGCTGGCCCGGGACGAGCAGACGGGCCTCGACGTCGCCCTCAAGATCGTCGCCCGCGAGGGCAAGGCTGCGGCCCGGGCCGAGCGCGAGGCGGCCGCAGCGGCCCGCCTGCGCCATCCCAGCTGCCTTCGTGCCTACGGCTTCGCGCGGGATTCGCGCCACGTCTATATCGCCTACGAGTTCGTGCCGGGCCGCACGTTCAGGGAGGCGCTGCGCGCCGGCGAGCTCGACGACCGGGCGGCGATCGAGGCCTGCGCGCAGATCTGCGACGGACTGGCGCACGCGCACGCGGCCGGCATCCTCCACCGCGACGTGAAGCCGTCGAACGTCCTGCTCGCGGACGGCGAGCGCGTCTCGGTGCGCCTGCTCGACTTCGGGCTCGCCCGGATGGCGGACGAGGAGACGCTCACCGCGCAGGGCGACGTGCCCGGCACGCTCGCCTATATCGCGCCGGAGCGGCTCGGCGGCGAGAACGCGGGCGAGGCGTCCGACGTCTGGGCCGTCGGCGTGATCCTCTGGGAGTCGCTGGCCGGCCGCCACCCGTTCTGGCAGTCGTCGCTGCTCGACACCGCTCGTGCGATCGAGGAGGGCGCGCCGTCGCTCGCCGCGCTGCGGCCAGACCTGCCCAAGCCGCTGCTCGAGCTCGTCGACCGCTCCCTCTCGCTCAATCCGGCCAGGCGGCCGTCCGCGGCCGAGCTCTCCCGCTCGCTGCGCGGCGCCGCGGCGCCGCGGCGGAAGCCGCGCTCGCGCGCCGGCGGCCTTGCCCTTCCGGCGCAGGCGAGCCGTTTCGGGGCCGCCGTGCTCGCCGGAGCGTTTGCCGGCTGGACGGCGGCGGAGTTGCCGTTCTACCCCCACGGCTGGTCGATCGCGCTCGCGCTCGGCGCGGCGGGCGTGACCGCGCTGCGGGCGCGGCTCGGTCTGGCGGTGGCGCTGGCGGTGCCCGTGCTCCCGCTCGGCAACGTCTCGCTCGGTCTTGCCGTGCTCTACGCCGGCCTCGCCGTCGCCTGGCTCGTCCTCTGCTGGCGCGAGCCGCGAGGCGGCCTGCTGTTCGCGCTCGGCCCCGTGCTCGCGCCCCTCGCCGCGCTCGGCCTCGTCCCGCTTGCGACCTCCGTCCTGCGCGCCGGTCCGCGCCGGGCGGCGCAGGCCGCCGTGGCGGTGCTCGTCGCCGGGCTCGTCGCCGGCGTGCGGCACGCGCCGCTTCCCTTCACCGGCGCCCGCCCCCCGCTCGGGCTCGGCGTCGCCGGGAGCGGCGATCCGCTCGCCGTCGTCGGCACGCTCGCGCGCGCCGCAGGGGCGCACCCCGCGCTGCTCGTCGAGGCCGGCATCTTCGCCGCGGTCGCCCTCGTGCTGCCTTTTGCGCAAGCCCGCGGACGCTGGGGCGCCGCGATCCTCGGCGCGGCCATGGTCGCGCTCACGGTGTTGACGGTGCCGTCGGTGCGCGCGGTACCGCTGATCGCCGCCGCGTGGCTCACGGCGGCAGCCGTGGCCGTCCGCGCCGCACGGGGGTAGCAACCCGCCGGGCTCCGGCCGGGGTAATGTCAGCGACAGCCATGGTGCTCAGGGCGATCGAACAGAAGATCGAGGCGATGTTCGAAGGCCTGTTCGGGCGGGCATTCCGAACGAACGTGCAGCCGGTCGAGATCGCGCGCAAGCTCGCGAAGGAGATGGACGACCACCGGACCGTCTCCGTCTCGCGGGTGTACGCCCCGAACGAGTACTCGGTCTTCCTCTCCACCGCCGACCGCGAGCAGTTCGCCGGCTACGAGAACTCGCTGCTCGGCGAGCTCGAGGAATACCTGTCCGACCACGCGACGCGCGAGCGCTACGCGCTCCTCACACCGGTGCACGTGCTGCTGGAGACGGACGACGACCTCGCCCTCGGCGAGTTCGGCATCTCCTCGCGCATGGCGCAGCCGCGCGGTGCGCAGCTCGCCGAGCCGGAGCACGGGCCGCCGGTCGAGGCCGGCGCGACGATGATCTACACGCCGGACCCGGAGGCGGAGGACGACGCGGCACCCGACGAGCCCGACGTCGGACACGAGGTCGCGGTGCTGTCCTGGGACGGTCAGAGCCGGCGGGTGGAGACGTCGAGCGCGGTGCTCGGCCGCTCGCGCGACTGCGACGTGCAGATCGAGGACGCAAACGTGTCGCGTCACCACGCCGAGCTGCGACGGGAGGGGGCGAGCTACTGGGTCGTCGACCTGGACTCGACGAACGGCATCGAGGTGAACGGCAAGCAGGTCAAGCGCGTGAAGCTCGAGCCCGGCGACACGTTCGTCGTAGGCTCGACGGCCGTGACGTTCTCGACGGAGCCGGCATGATCGTCGCCTCGACGACGCTCGAGGAGGTCCTCCTCGCACTCAAGATCGCGTTTCTCGTCCTGCTGTACACGTTCATCTGGCGGATCGTGCGCACGGCCGGGCAAGGGTTGCGCCTCGCGCAGCCGAGCTTCTCGTTCCGACCCGGGCTCGCCGGCGCGCCGCTCGCCGGCGTGCCGCCCGCAGCGGCGGTCGCGGCGCCTGCGCGGCGCCTGATCGTGGAGCAGAGCTCGATCCTCGACCCGGGCTCCGAGTTCGAGCTCGAGTCGGCCGAGGTGACGATAGGCCGCGGCGGCCAGAACGACGTCGCGCTCGAAGGCGACGAGTTCGCCTCGGCGCAGCACGTTCGGATCGAGCCGCGCGACGACGGTGTCTGGGTGCTCGACCTCGGTTCGACGAACGGGACGTTCGTGAACGGGGAACGACTCGACCGGGCGCGCCGCCTCGAACCCGGCGATGTCGTCCGCGTCGGCGAGACCGACCTGAGGTTCGAGGCATGACGCTCGGCAAGTACGCAGGGGCGACGGACACCGGCCGCACGCGGCGCCGCAACGAGGACTCCTACGTCGTCGCGCCGCCGCTGTTCTGCGTCGCGGACGGCATGGGCGGCGCCCAGGCCGGCGAGGTCGCGTCGAAGCTCGCCGCCGCGGCGGTCGAGGAGGTCGACCCGGGCGGGCTGGCCGGGCCCGAACGCCTCACCGCGCTGATCCAGGAGGCGAACCGGCGCGTGTACGACCGCGCTGCCGCCGATCCGACCGTGTCCGGCATGGGCACGACGATGACGGTTGCGCTCGTCGAGGACGGCGACGTGACGTTCGGCCACGTCGGCGACTCGCGCGCCTACCGCGTACGCGACGGCCGGCTCGAGCAGGTGACCGAGGACCACTCGCTCGTGAACGAGCTCGTGAAGAGCGGGAAGCTCTCCCGCGAGGAGGCCGAGACGCATCCGCAGCGCTCCGTGATCACGCGCGCGCTCGGCACCGATCCCGATGTCGACGTCGACGCGTTCACGGTCGACACGAGTCCCGGCGACCTGTTCCTCCTCTGCTCGGACGGGCTCAGCTCGATGATCGACGGCGACGAGATCCTCGCGCTCGTGCAGCACAACCGCGAGGATCTGAAGGCGACCGCGAAGTCGCTGCTCAACGCAGCGAACCGCGGCGGCGGCGAGGACAACATCACCGTCGTCCTGTTCGAGATCGCCGAGGACGGCGCCGACACGCTGACGATGCCGGCGCTCGACACCGCGGTGCTGCCGGCCCAGCAGGATCCGCCCGAGCGCAAGCACCGCTGGGGGCGCGTGCACTGACGCTGACGAACCGAAACCGCGAGCTGCTGTACCTCGTCGTTGTCGGGATCCTCACCGGTGTCGGCTTCGCGAGCGTCTACATCGCGCGCGAGTCCCAGGTCTCGGCGGGGTCGCTCGGATACGCCGGCTTCTTCTTCGCGCTCTACCTTGCGGCGCATCTCGTCGCGCGCTTCACCGTGCCGCTCGCCGACCCGTACCTGCTGCCGATCAGCGGCCTGCTGACGGCGATCGGGCTGACGGAGATCTACCGGCTCGGCCCGTCGAACGCCTTCAAGCAGGGCTTGTGGATCGTGATCGGCGTCGGTGCATTCGCGGTGACGCTCGTCGCGTTCCGGCGGGACTACCGCGTGCTCGAGAACTACAAGTACCTGTTCGGGCTCGCCGCCGTCGCTCTGCTGTTCATGCCGCTGCTGCCCGGGATCGGGGAGACGATCAACGGCGCGCGCCTCTGGGTGCACGCGGGCCCGCTCCAGATCCAGCCGGGCGAGCTCGGGAAGATCTCGCTGATCGTGTTCCTCGCCGCGTACCTCCGCGAGAAGCGCGAGGTGCTCGCCCAGGGGCGGCTCAAGGACTGGGGGCCGCTGCTCGTGATCTGGGGAGCCGCGATGCTCCTCCTCTTCGTCACCGACGACCTCGGCAGCGCACTCCTCTACTACGGGATCTTCCTCGCCCTGCTCTACGCGGCGACGGCGCGGCTGAGCTTCGTCGTCGTCGCACTCGGGCTCTTTCTCGCCGGCTCGGCTGCCGTCTACGAGGGCACGCCGCACGTGCGCGACCGCGTGACGAACTGGCTGCACCCGTGGACGACGCACAATGTGTTCTGCCCGCTCTCCGGAACGCAGACGCTGCGCCAGGAATGCACGAGCTACCAGGAGGTGCAGTCGCTCTACTCGATCGCGCACGGCGGCTACGGCGGCACCGGCCTCGGCGCGGGCACGTTCACGAACGCGCAGGGGCATCAGCTGATCCCGGCCCTCAACACCGACTTCATCTACTCGGCGCTCGCGCAGGAGCTCGGGCTCGCCGGGGCGGCAGCGATCCTGCTCGTCTACATGATGTTCGTGCTGCGCGGCTTCCGCGTCGCACTGCTCGCGGGTGACGGATTCTCGAAGCTGCTCGCAGCCGGGCTCACGTTCGGCTTCGCGCTCCAGACGTTCGTCATCGTCGGCGGCATCCTGCGCGTGATCCCGCTGACGGGCATCACCCTGCCGTTCGTCTCCTACGGCGGCTCGAGCATCGTCTCGAACTTCCTCTTGCTGGCCGGGCTGATGCTCGTCTCCGACCGCTCGAACCGGGCGATTCAGCGCTCGTGAACAAGCAGCTCAGCAAGCTCGCGCTCGTCGCCGTCCTGCTGCTCGTTTCTCTGATCGTCGCGACGACGTACTGGCAGACGTGGGCGGCGGCCGGGCTCCAGAACAGGCAGGACAACTCGGTCGAGCTCGTCGCGCAGTTCAAGGTGGCGCGCGGCCTGATCCTCGGGAACAACGGCAAGACGGTGCTGGCAGCGAACCGCAGGCAGCGGGTGAACGGGCAGACGCTCTACTTCCGGCGGTATCCGACCAAGGGTCTCGCCGCGCAGACCGTCGGCTACTCGACCTCGGCGCGGACGCAGACCGGGCTCGAGGAGTCGCTCAACGACTACCTCACCGGCGCGAACACCGATCTGAGCAACGCCATCCGGCGCGAGCTCGACACGCTCGGCGGCGCGACGGTACACGGCAACAACGTCGTGCTGACGTTGAATCCGGCCGCGCAGGCGCTCGCGCTCCAGCAGCTCGGCGGCCGTTGCGGCGCAGTCGTGGCGATGAACGTCAAGACGGGCGCCGTGTCGGTGATGGCGTCGTCGCCGACGTACGACCCGAACCTCGTCGACAAGAACGGCGGCTACGCGAAGATCCTCAAGATCAAGGGCGAATGCGGAGACGGCTCGGCGCTCCTCAACAACGCGACCGCGGGGCTCTTCACGCCGGGGTCGACGTTCAAGATGGTCACCGCCGCGGCCGCGCTCGACAGCGGGGCGTTCACGCCGACGTCGACCTTCGAGGACCCGGGCTACTGCACGGAGTACGGCAAGCACGTCGACAACGCGAGCAACCCGGACCAGAACGGCCCGGAGTCGTACGGGCACGTCACGCTCGCGGAGGGCTTCCAGCACTCGATCAACTCCGTCTTCTGCAACGTCGGCAAGAAGATCGGCGCGGCGACGATCCTCGAATACGCGAAGAAGTTCGGCTTCTACTCGACGCCGCCGCTCGAGACGCCGGCGAACGAACGCGCGCCGAGCGGCCTCTACTACAACGGCAAGCTCGAGTATCCGAAGCATCCCGACACGGCCGTCGATCCCGGGCGGCTCGCGTTTGGCCAGGAGCATCTCGCGGTGACACCGCTCCAGATGCTGCTTGTCGCGTCGACGATCGCGAACGGCGGCATCGTGCCGCGTCCGTATCTCGTCCAGAGGATCGTCGGCCCGAACGGCTCCACCGTGCGGGAGACGAAGCCGGACACGCTCGGCCGCGCGATCAAGCCCGAGACCGCAGCCGAGCTGACGCAGATGATGATATCGGTCGTCCAGGCGGGAACGGGCATGGCAGCCCAGATCCCCGGCGTCGAGGTCGCCGGGAAGACCGGCACCGCCGAGACGAACGTCAACCACGTCTACACGGCCTGGTTCGTCTGCTTCGCGCCGGCCAACGATCCCAAGTTCGCCGTCGCCGTCGTGCTCGAGAAGCAGCTGAACGGATTCGGCGGCGGCGTGGCCGCTCCCATCGCCAAGCTCGTGCTGGAGAAGCTCCTCGGTGGCTGAGGCTGCCAGTACCCTCTAGGGACCCCGTGGCCGTATCCGACACGCTCATCGGCACGCTCTTCGACGGGCGCTACCAGGTTCTCCGCAAGCTCGGTGCCGGCGGCATGGCGAACGTCTACCTCGCCGAGGACCAGGAGCTCGGGCGCCGCGTCGCGATCAAGATCCTCAACGACCGGCACGCGAACGACGAGCAGTTTGTGGAGCGGTTCCGCCGCGAGGCGAAGAACGCCGCGGCGCTCTCGCAGGAGAACATCGTCTCGATCTACGACCGCGGCGAGGCCGAGGGGACGTACTACATCGCGATGGAGTATCTCGACGGGCGCTCCCTCAAGGAGCTGATCGTCGGCAACGGACCGGCGCCGGTCAACGTCGCGATCGAGTACGCGCGGCAGATCCTCAAGGCACTGCGCTTCGCGCACATGAAAGGGATCGTCCACCGCGACATCAAGCCGCACAACGTGCTCGTCGACTCCGACGGCCGCGTGAAGGTGACGGACTTCGGCATCGCGCGTGCGGGGGCGAGCCAGATGACGGAGGCCGGCTCGATCGTCGGTACCGCGCAGTACCTCTCTCCCGAGCAGGCGCGCGGAACCGCCGTCGACCAGCGCTCCGACCTGTACTCGCTCGGGATCGTCCTCTACGAGCTGCTGACGGGTGTGCTGCCCTTCAACGGCGACACGCCGGTCGAGATTGCGATGAAGCACCTGTCGCAGATGCCGGAGCCGCCGTCGACGAAGCGGCCCGAGCTCTCGCACGACCTCGACCTCGTCGTCATGCGCGCGCTCGCGAAGGATCCGGAGGACCGCTACCAGAGCGCCGAGGAGATGGACGCCGACCTCGAGCGCGTCGCCCGCGGCGCGGGCGTGTCCCCCGAGACGGAGGAGGGTGCGACGCAGATCATGCGCGGGCCGATCGGCCCGTACGCGGCGACGGCGGCGACGATGATCACGCCGCCGCAGCACCAGGCCGCCGCGATCCCGCCGCTGCCTCCTCCGATCTACTACGACTTCGAGGAGCCGATCCACCGGCGGCCGATCTGGCCGTGGCTCGCGGCGCTGCTGTTCGCTGCCGCCGCCGGGATCGGCGGCTGGTTCCTCTATCACCAGATCTCGAACAAGCTGTCGTCCACCGCGCCGGTGGCGGTGCGGTTCTACGTCGACATGCAGGAGCAGGCGGCGCGCGACGCGATCAAGACCGACGGCTTCAGCCCGCTCGTCAACCACCACGCGAGCCGCACGACCGCGGCGGGGCTCGTCTACCGGCAGGTGCCGACGCAGGGGACGCGCCAGGCGAAGGGGAGCCCGGTGACGATCTGGGTGTCGAGCGGCCGGCCGAAGGTGGCGGTGCCGCCGCTCGAGGGGATGGCGTCGAACGACGCGGCCGCGACGCTCGCGAAGCTCCACCTGAAGCCGGACGTGCACGAGGTGCCGGGCGGCGCGAAGGCCGGCATCGTCACCGCGCAGGATCCGAAGGCCGGCACGAAGCTCGCCGAGGGCGCGAAGGTGCGGATCAACGTCGCGAAGGGCCCGACGCCGGTCGCGGTGCCACGGGTGATCGGCGACACGATCGAGGCCGCCGTCTCCGCGCTCAACGCGCTCGGCTTCCACGCCGTCACGACGTTCGTCGACTCCCCGCAGCCGCAGGGCACGGTGATCGATCAGACCCCGAAGTCCGGTCAGACGGCGGGCAAGGGCTCCGCCGTCAGCCTCACGGTGTCGAAGGGTCCGGCGACGATCCCCGTGCCCGACGTGACGAACGAGGACGTCAGCTCCGCGACGAACGAGCTGGACACGGCGGGCTTCCGTCCCCGCATCATCTACCAGAGCGTGACCGACCCGAGCCAGGACGGAGTCGTGCTCGACGAGGAGCCGCAGGGCGGTACGCAGGCGGCCCCGAACTCGGTGATCAGGCTGACCGTCGGCCGGATCGAGACCACGACGACGACGGCGACCACCTCGACCACCTCGACCACCCCCGGGCCGCCGACTCCGTGAGCCGGCGCCTCCGCGTCGCCGTGCTCGCCGGCGGCCGCTCGAGCGAGCACGAGATCTCGCTCGCCTCCGCCCGCTCGGTGCTCGAGGCGCTCGACCCGGAGCGGTACGACGTCGTGAGCGTGACGATCGGCCGCGACGGCCGCTGGGCGCTCGGCGCGGGCTTTTCCGGACACGTCCTGGTGCCTGGCACCGGGACTGGTCCCGCGGAGACGCTGCCCGTTCCGGTCGAGGGCGGGACGCTGGCGGCGCTCGCCGCCGCCGACGTCGTGCTGCCGATCCTGCACGGGCCCTTCGGCGAGGACGGGACGGTACAGGGGCTGCTCGAGCTCGCCGGCATTCCGTACGTCGGCGCCGGCGTCGCCGCCTCCGCGCTCGCGATGGACAAGGACCTGTTCAAGAAGGTGTTGCGCGACAGCGGCATTCCGGTCGCCGGCCATCACACGATCCGGCTCGGCGATCCGGTGGAGAACCCGTTCGGCTATCCGGTGTTCGTGAAGCCTGCCCGGCTCGGCTCGTCGGTCGGCATCTCGAAGGTGCACGACGAGTCGGAGCTCGGTCCCGCCGTCGCGCTCGCCCGCCGCCACGACGAGAAGGTGCTCGTCGAGGAGTTCGTGCGCGGCGTCGAGGTCGAGTGCGGCGTGCTCGGCAACCGGCTGCCGCCGCCGGTCGCGTCGCTGCCCGGCAGCATCGACACCCTCGAGCACGAGTGGTACGACTTCGCGTCGAAGTACGACGAGGACGGGATGCAGCTCGTGATCCCGCCGCGGCTGCCGCCGGAGACGATCGAGCTCGTGCAGCGGCGCGCCGTCGAGTCGTTCGTCGCGAGCGAGTGCGAAGGGATGGCGCGCGTCGACTTCTTCGTGCGCAAGGGGGACAACGAGGTGATCGTGAACGAGCTGAACACGATCCCCGGATTCACCTCCACGAGCGTGTACGCGAAGCTGTTCGAGGCGTCGGGCATTCCCTACGCCGAGCTGCTCGACCGTCTGATCGGACTCGCGCTCGAGCGGGCCGAGCGCAAGCGGCAGCTTCTCTACTAGTGCCCCTTCACCTCGTTGACGTGCACGGAGTGGTACGTGCCGAGGCTCGTGATCCAGAGGACGTAGTAACGGGCCGTATGGCCGTCGAGGGCTAACGTCGTCTGAGCGCCGACCGTCTGCGAAGAGGAGTCGTCGCTGAACGGTCCGCCCGGCGCGTCGCCGGCCCGGACGATCGCCGTGTAGCCCGGCGTGTCGCTCGTCACGCTCAGCGTGCCGAGCGCAACGGCTTTGCCCGCGTCGAGCACCAGGCCGACGCCCGACTTCAAGCCTCCGAACGCCGGCGTGTCGTAGATCTCCGTCTCCCAGTAGGTCGCCGGGTTGCCGTCGGTGGCGAGCGGCGCCTCGGCGTCCTGCTCGTGCCCGTCGCCCGGCGGTGGGTCGTAGGCGGTGATGCCGCGCAGCGAGACCGGCCCGCCGGCGGTTGCGCCCGCGTGTGGCGTGCCCTTCGGGCCGCCGACGAGGAAGAAGCCCACGGCCGCCAGCGCCGCGGCGGCGCCGAGCAGCACGAGCAGCGCCGGCAGGCGCCTCGTGCTCCGGGGCCGCGTCGGGCGCGCGATCAGGGTGGGCGCATCGACAGCGCGGCCGGGCTCGTCGAGGCAGCCGCGCAGCTCGGCGGCGAAGGCCGCCATCGACTCGAAGCGGGAGGCCGGATCCTTGGCGAGCGCCCGGTCGACGGCCGCCGCGAGCCGGACAGGCACGTCGGGCCGCCGCGCACGCACGCTCGGCGGCGGCTCGTTCAGGAGCCGCACCGCGACCGTGACGAAGTTGTCGCCCGGGAACGGCACGTCGCCCGTGAGCAGCTCGAAGAGCACGACTCCGAGCGAGTAGACGTCGGCCGTCGCCGTCGCCGGCTTCCCGCTCGCCTGCTCCGGCGAGAGATAGCTCGTCGTTCCAAGCACGGTGCCGGTCAGCGTCACGCCGAGGTCGCCGTGGAGCGACCGCGCGATTCCGAAGTCGGTCACCTTCGCGTCGCCGCCTGCGGTGACGAGCACGTTCTGCGGCTTCACATCGCGGTGCACGATGCCGTGGTCGTGCGCGAAGGCGAGCCCGGCGGCCACCTGGAGGGCGAGCCCGACGGCGTCCCGCACCGGTAGCGGCCCGAGCCGGCCGGCGAGCTGCTTCAGGTTCTCGCCCTCGACGTACTCGAAGACGATGAAGTGCCGGCCGTCCGCCTCGCCGCGGTCGATGACCGTGACGATGTTCGGGTGCGACAGCTGCGCGACCGCGCGTGCCTCGTACTGGAAGCGGTGGGCGTGCTCGGCGTCCTGCTCGTACTGGGGATGCAGGACCTTCAGCGCCACGGCGCGCTCGAGGAGCCGGTCGTGCGCCTTGTAGACGGTGGACATCCCACCCGCGCCGACGACCTCGTCGATGTCGTAGCGCCCTGCAAAGACCTCGCCGATCATGTGCGTGCCTTCGCGGCGGTTACGCGAGGACTGCGTCGAGCGCGTCTTCCCAGGCGCCGAGGCCCTCGTCCAGTTCGGCGTCGGTGATCACAAGTGGGCAGAGCACGCGGATGCAGTTCGAATAGGTACCCGCTTTGAGGAGAAGCAAACCGCGCTCGGCCGCCTCCCCGGTCACCGCGGTGGCGAGCTCCGGCGCCGGCTGCTTCGACTCGCGATCCTCGACGAGCTCGATCGCAAGCATTGCTCCGAGCCCGCGCACGTCGCCGATCTGCGCGTACTGCTCCTGCCAGGCGAGCATCCGAGCGCGGATCGTCTCGCCGATGAGCTGTGCCCGCTCGACGAGCCCTTCATCCTCGAAGACGTCGAGCACCGCGAGCGCTGCGGCCAGTGCGACGGGATTGCCGACGTACGTGCCTCCGACGGCGCCGTCGGCGGGCGCGTCCATGATCGCCGCCTTGCCGAGCACCCCGGAGAGCGGGAGCCCGGCGGCGATCGACTTCGCAACGGTGATCAGGTCGGGCTCGACGCCGTAGTGCTCGATCGCGAACATCTTCCCCGTCCGCCCGAACCCCGTCTGCACCTCGTCGACGACGAGCACGATCCCGTGCTCGTCGCACAGCGCCCGCAGGCCGCGGACGAACTCCGGCGGCGCGACGACGAAGCCGCCTTCGCCCTGCACGGGCTCGAGCACGATGGCGGCGACGGTCTCGGCTGCAACCTGGGTTGCGAACGCGCGCTCGAGCGCGGTCAGCGCCTGTGTGCTGCTGATCCCCCGGTACGCGTTCGGGAACGGCACCCGGTAGACCTCGGGCGCGAAGGGGCCCAGCCCTGCCTTGTACGGGTGCGTCTTCGACGTGAGCGTGAGCGAGAGCAGCGTGCGGCCGTGGAACGCACCCTCGAAGCCGATCACCGCCGGCCGTCCCGTATACGCGCGCGCGAACTTGACCGCGTTCTCGACCGCCTCCGTGCCGGCGTTGAAGAACGCCGCCTTTGCCGGGCCGTCGAACGGCGCAAACGCGAGCAGTCGCTCGGCGAGCGTCACGTACACCTCATACGGGATGATGGTGAAGTCGGTGTGCAGGAAGCGCGCCGCTTGCTCTTGCACGGCCTCGACGACCCGCGGATGTGCATGACCGACGTTGAGGCAGCCGACGCCGCCGGCGAAGTCGACGAACGTGTTGCCGTCGACGTCGGTCAGGATCGCGCCACGACCCTCCGCGGCGACGATGGGCAGGTAGAGCGAGAGCGGATCGGCCACGACCTGCTCCTTGCGCGTGATGATCTCCCGGGAGCGGGGACCCGGGATCGCGGTTCGGAGGTTGATCGCGCGCGTCAGGGCCATCGGCTCACGATAGCCGACTGCATGGCTGTATAGACGCGATGCAGGACTAGAGCGTCGGCGCGGCGAGCGCAGGCAGCGGCGGCGGCGGGCCGGCCTTCAGCTCGGTGGTCGTGTAGATCCCGCCGGCGTTCCAGAGCATGAAGCCGCCCGTGTGGAAGCTGCGCGCGGCGCCGATCTGCGCCGCGACGTCGGCGGGCGAGTACGTGCGTCCGAGCGAGAAGTCCTGGAGCCACGGCACGAGCGTCGCCTGGTCGCCGGCGAGCTTCGCGCGGAAGTCGTTGAGGGAGTCCGCGACCGTCGCCGCCGGTGCCGCGTTCGGGTCGGGGAGATTGAACTCGCCGGCGGTGTAGTGCGACGGATACGTCATCGGGTAGATCGTGTCGACGACCTTCCCGATCTCCGCCGGGTACTGCCCGATGCCGAGGTCGTGCGTCGCCGCGAGCCCGAACACGTCGGCCGAGACGCGGACGCCGAGCGGGTGCAGCCGCGACGCGGCGTAGCGGAGGAACGCGACGATCGTTTGACGCATCGGCTGCGGGTGCGTGCCCGGGTAGCGGATGAGCGAGAGGTCGCCGTCGCTCGGGAAGCGGACGTAGTCGAACTGGATCTCGTCGAAGCCCGCCTTCGCGGCGGCGACGCCCACGTCGACGTCGTACTTCCAGGCGGCGCGCGAGTACGGGTTCAGCCAGCCGAGCCCGCCGTTCGTGTGCCAGAGCGAGCCGGTGCTCGTGTGGACGGCGAGGTTCGGATGGGCGGCGGACGTGATCGGGTCCTCGAAGGTGACGACGCGGCCGATCAGGTAGATGCCGGCCTTGCGCGCTTCGCGGGCGACCGTGGCCGGGTCGTAGAACGGGCGGGCCGCACCGTCGTGAATCGCGATCGCGGGCGCGCCCTGGACGAAGCCGACGGTGCCGCTCTCGTCCTTCACGTCGAGCTCGATCGTGTTGAGCCCGGCGCGCTTCAGCGCGAGGTACTTCGCGACCCGGCCGGGGACGCTCGCGAGGTCCATCGTCACGT
The DNA here is from genome assembly GCA_036511815.1 of Gaiellaceae bacterium. Lineage (GTDB taxonomy): Bacteria > Actinomycetota > Thermoleophilia > Gaiellales > Gaiellaceae > Palsa-739. The sequence goes on along the minus strand of DATCBP010000056.1, from coordinate 11,863 downwards.
GGACGCCGCGGATCTCCTCCGGCAGCGGAGCCCGGAACGGGCTCGCCGGCGCCGCCGAGGCGACCGGCGTGAGCACGACTGCGGAGGCGGAGCTGACCGCGAGCCGAACGATCCCGAAGATCGCCGCCGCGCCCAGCACGGCGAGCACGCCGACGGCGGTCAGCCGCCGGCGACGGATCTGTCGCCGCCGGAGCTCCCGGCGCTCGGCGCTCGCAATCTTCTCCGCGACCTGCATGGGATCCAGGATGGTAGGCAAAACCCGCGCAATCCGCAGCCTTCCGGCCCATAGAATCGCCCTGTGGTCCTCTCCGACGCGACGATCTCCCGCTTTCTGGCCGAGGGGCGGATGGAGATCGACCCGTACGACGTGGCCCTCCTCCAGCCCTCGAGCGTCGACGTCCGCGTCGACCGGCTCTTCCGCGTCTTCCACAACAACCGCTACCCGTTCATCGACGTGAAGGTCGAGCAGGCCGAGCTGACCGAGCTCGTCGAGGTGGACGACGGCAATCCGTTCATCCTCCACCCGGGCGAGTTCGTGCTCGGCTCGACGCTCGAGCGGATCCGCCTGCCGGACGACCTCGTCGCCCGGCTGGAGGGGAAGTCGAGTCTGGGGCGGCTCGGCCTGCTCATCCATTCGACCGCCGGCTTCATCGATCCGGGCTGGGACGGCCACGTCACGCTCGAACTGTCGAACGTCGCCAACCTCCCGATCACGATCTACCCGGGCATGAAGATCGGGCAGATCTCCTTCATGCAGATGACCGAGCCGGCGACGACGCCGTACGGCGCGTCCGCGCTCGGCTCGAAGTACAAGGGCCAGAAGGGGCCGACGCCGAGCCGCTACTTCAAGAACTTCGAGCCCGCGGAATGACCGTCCTCGTCACGGGCGGCACCGGTTTCATCGGTCCGCACGTGGTCCACGCGCTGCGCGTGCGCGAGCTGCCGGTGCGGGCGCTCGTGCGCGACCGGAGTCGCGCGCCGCATCTGGCGGCGTGGGGCGCCGAGCTCGTCGAGGGTGACGTCACCGACCCGGCCTCCCTGCGCGCCGCGTGCGCGGGAGTGGACGCGGTCGTGCATCTCGTCTCGATCATCAAGGGCTCGCGGGCCGACTTCGAGCGCGTGATGGTCGAGGGGACGCGCAACGTCGTCGCGGCCGCGAAGGAGGCGGGCGTGCGCCGTTTCGTGCTGACGAGTGCGCTCGGCCTCGACGAGCGCTCGCGCGCGGCGGTGCCGTACTTCGCCGCGAAGTGGCAGATGGAGGCCGCGCTCGAGGCGTCCGGACTCGAACGCGTCGTGCTGCGGCCGAGCTTCGTGTTCGGGCGGGACGGCGGCGTGCTGCCGACCTTCGTTCGGCTCGCACGCTACGCGCCGGTGACGCCGATCGTCGGGCCGGGGACGCAGCGGCTCCAGCCGATCTGGGTGGAGGATCTCGCCGCGACGTACGTCGCCGCGCTCGAGCTGCCCGAGGCGGCCGGGCGCATCTTCGAGCTCGGCGGGCCGGACGCGCCGACGTGGAATGAGTTCTGGCGGCGCCTGAAACGGGTGCTCGGGAGCCGGCGGCCGTCCGTTCACGTGCCGCTCGGGCTGATGCGGCTCCAGGCCGGGCTGACCGAGCGGCTGCCGGGGGCGCCTGTCACGCGCGACCAGCTGACGATGCTCGCGCTCGGCGACAACGTCGTCACCGACCCGAGCGCGGCCGAGGTGTTCCGGCTGCCGCTCGTTCCGCTCGACGAGCAGCTGCGGCGGGCCGCCTCCTGACCCGCGGCGTCGTCTACGCCGGGCCGGGCGTCCGGCCCGCCGTCGAGGAGATCCGCCTCGACCCGCCGGGTGCGAACGAGGTGCAGGTGCGGGTCGAGGCGTGCGGGCTCTGTCACAGCGACGTGCACGTCGTCGAGACAGACGGTTGGGGCATGCCGTTTCCGATCCTGCTCGGGCACGAGGGCGCCGGCATCGTCGAGGAGGTCGGCGCGGAGGTGACGGGCGTCGCTCCCGGCGACCGGGTCGTGATTGCGTGGCGTGCGCCCTGCGGTGCGTGTCCGTCCTGCGTGCGCGGCGATCCGCGCCGCTGCTCGTCGCAGCTGCGGGCGAAGCGGCGGGCGCACCGCGCCGCCGACGGCGCCCTGCTCACGCCGATGCTTCGCTGCGGGACGTTCGCCGACCGGGCGATCGTGCATGAGGCGTGTGCGGTGAGGGTGACGGAGGAGCTGCCGGTCGAGCAGGCGTGCCTGCTCGCGTGCGGCTTCTCGACCGGTGCGGGCGCGGCGCTCTGGACGACGCCGGTGCGCGCAGGGTCGTCCGTCGCCGTGATCGGCTGTGGCGGCGTCGGCCTCGCCGTCGTTCAGGGAGCGCGGCTGGCCGGCGCCGGGCGCATCGTCGCGGTCGACGTCGTCGCGGAGAAGCTCGCGGTCGCGCTCGAGCTTGGCGCCACCGACGCGGTCGACGGCCGGGAGGATCCGGTCGCGCTCGTGCGCGAGCTGACGGGCGGGAAGGGCGTGGACTTTGCCTTCTCCGCGATCGGCGCGGCGGCCGGGCTCGCGCAGGCCGTGCGCATGTGCGCCTACGCGGGGACGGCGACGCTCGTCGGCGTGCCGCAGCCCGGGTCGACGCTCGACATCGACCTCGACGCGGATCTGTTCGGCCCGAAGATCGCGATCGCCGTCACGCACGGCGGCGACACGATCCCGCAGCAGGACTTCCCGTTCCTCGCGCAGGCGGCGCTCGACGGCAAGCTCGAACTCGCGCGCTTCGTCTCGCGGACGATCACGCTCGACGAGGTCCCCGAGGCGCTCGAGCACCTCGGCCGCGGCGGCGAGATCCGCGCGGTCGCGGTCTTCTAGCTCTTGCCGAAGGAGGCGCGGCGTGCGGCGTCGGCCGGATCGACAAGGTGGCCGTCCCGCTCGACGTAGCCGCCCTTGCCGCCGACGATGTAGAGCACGGCCTCCTCGTCGAACGGGTTCGACACGCGCCGCGGCGTCGCCGCGCCGGCGTGGAAGAGACCGCCCTCGCCGAGCTCGCGCGTCTCGCCCTCGACCTCGACGGTGACACGGCCGCGGTGGACGAAATAGAGCTCGTCCTGGAGATCGTGGTAGTGCAGGAACCCGTCGAAGTGGGGCGGGTAGACGACGGCGTTCACGCCGAAGGCGGTGACGCCGAGCGCCGTGCGCACCTTGCGGAAGCCGGGCCCTTCGCCGAGCTCGTCGATCGACGAGAAGGCGTGGCTCACTCGGGCTCCGAGGCGCACGCGCGCAATTCGTCCTCGCCCGGCTCGAGCAGGCGCAGGAGCAGCGCCGAGAGGGCGTTCCGCTCCGCCTCGCTGAAGCGCGAGCCGAAGAGCGACTCGACGTCGGCGAGGTGGGACGTCCGCACCTCGCGGTGCTTCGCGAGGCCCTCCTGCGTGAGCACGGCGTAGGTGACCCGCGCGTCGCTCGCGCACGTGGCCTTCGCGACCCAGCCGGCACGCTCGAGCCCGTCGAGCAGCCGGGTGATCCCTGAGGCGCTGAGGAGCACGCTGCGGGCCAGGTCGACCCGGCGCAACCGCCGATCGGGCGCGTAGGCGAGCTGGACGAGCACGTCGTAGTCGTTGAGCGTCAACCCGTGCTCGCGCTCGAGGCTTGCCGAGAGCTGCCGGGTGAGGGACGCGTGCGCGCGCAGGAAGCGGATCCAGGCCTCCAGGCCGGGCTCCACAGCTACTTGCGCTCTCAATACTTGACTACTCAACCGTCCTCCGGTAAGATCGTTGCTAGGTCAAGTATATAGCAGCAAGAGACGAAAGGGAAAGATCTCACATGGCCGTACTCGAGAACAGCACCACGCAGTTTGCTCCGGCCGGAAGCTGGAGCGCCGATCCCGTCCACTCGAACGTCGCGTTCGAGGTCACCTACGCGGGCGTCAACACGTTCCGCGGCAGCTTCGACGACTTCACCGCGTCGCTGACGGGCGGCGAGGAGCCCACGCTCGACGGCACCGCCACGGTCGCCAGCGTCGATGTGAAGGACGAAAACCTCAACACCCATCTCCAGGCGCCCGACTTCTTCGACGCCGAGCGGTACCCCGAGATCGCGTTCCGCGCGACCGAGCTCCACCGGCTCGGCGACAACCGTGTCGAGGGTGCGGGCGAGCTCACGATCAAGGGCGTCACGCAGCCGGTCGAGCTCACGGGCACGATCTCCGGCTCGCCGGTGACCGACCCGATGGGCCGCGAGCGCCTCGGCCTCCGGCTCGAGACCGCGGTCGACCGCACGCAGTACGGCGTCAGCTGGAACGCGCCGAACCAGAGCGGCGGCGACTATCTCGCCAACGACGTCAAGCTGATCGCCGAGCTCGCGCTCGTCCGGCAGGACGGCTGACGATGAAGATCCTGGCCGTTTCCGGCAGCCTCCGCGCCGGCTCGCACAACACGCAGCTCCTGCGGGCCGCCGCGGCTGCGGCGCCCGCGGGCGTGGAGGTCGAGCTCTGGGAAGGCATCGGCGACCTGCCGCACTACGACCAGGATCTGGATGCCGGCGAGCTGCCCGAGTCCGTGCGCAGGCTGCGTGCGGACTGGGGCGCCGCCGACGCGATCCTGTTCGCCACCCCCGAATACAACGGCTCCGTCCCCGGCGGGCTCAAGAACGCCGTCGACTGGGGCTCGCGGCCCCGCCTCGAGGCGCCGCTGACGAACAAGGCCGTGGCGGTCATCGGAGCGAGCACGGGCCAGTTCGGCGCCCTCTGGGCGCAGGCCGACCTGCGCAAGATCCTCGGCAACGCCGGCGCCCGCGTCGTCGGTGACGAGCTGCCGCTCGCACGCGCGCACGAGACGTTCGACGCGGACGGGCGCCTGCTCGACGAGCCGCTGCGCGACCGGCTGGCGCTCGTGGTCGAGGTGCTCGCGGCGGAAGCCGCACCTGCGCTCGCAGCCGCCTGAGCAAAAGAACGGGGCCCGCTTGCGCAGGCCCCGATCCGGCTACCAGCGTCGTATTCGGTAGAGGCGCTCCTGCTCCGGCTAGGTACTGCCGGGCGGCGCGAGACGCGTCGTCCCCTACGCTGGCTAGGCGATTCCCCGTGGGTCCCGGGGACACACCTCTACCCGCTGGTACCTCCACTGCCCGAACTATCTGAATTCACTCTCGGACCACCTCCTTTCCGCGGTAACGAGACCATACCGTGTCCGCCCGTCAGCGCAAGACGACCGTGAGCTCGAGGCCCCGGTCGAGCGGGAGGGTGAGGCTTTCGAGCGCCGGATCGGCCTGGCGGGCGGCCGAATACGCCGCCAGCGTCTCGAGATCGGAGAGGACGTTGTCGGCCACGACGACCGCGCCCGGCTCGACCCTCGCGAGCGCGAGCGCGAACAGCGCCTCGTAGTCGCGCTTCTCCGCGTCGAGGAAGACGACGTCGAACACGTCGTCGATCCGCGCGAGCGACTCGAACGCGTCGCCCTCGACGAGCTCGGCCGTCTCCTCGAGCCCGGCCTCGGCGATGTTCCGCCGCCAGGCCTCGATCTTGCGCGGATCCTGCTCGAGCGAGAGCACGCGGCCGCCGAAGCGCCGGACGCCGGCCGCGAGCCAGATCGTCGAGTAGCCGCGCGAGCCGCCGATCTCGAGCACGTTGCAGTCGGTCTGCGGGGCGACGAGCGCGAACAGGAAGCGGCCGGTCGTCGCCGCCACCTGGCGCGAGCGCTCCGAGGGGGGCAGGCCGAGCCGCCGCTCATCGGCGTCCTCCTGCTCGAGCCGCGCGAGCACGGCGCGGATGCGGTCGTCGAGCATTACTGCGCCAGGGTACGGATCTCGTCGTCGACCGCGTCGCGCACCCAGCAGCCGAGAAGATGGTCGTTGACGACGCCGCACGCCTGCATCGCGGCCCAGACCGTCGTCGGCCCGACGAAACGGAAGCCGACCTGCTTCAGCCGTCGCGACAGATCCTTCGACTCCGGCGTCTGTGCGAGCCAGTCCGCGTGCGTCCGGGCAGCCGCGTGACGCGTGGGCCGGTACGACCGCACGAGCTCGGGCAGCGGCGTTCCGGCGTCGCGGAGCGCCAGCACGCCGCGCGCGTTCGCGATCGTCGCTTCGATCTTGCCGCGGTGGCGGACGATGCCCGCGTCGCCGAGGAGACGCTCGACGTCGCGCGGGCCGAAACGCGCGACGGCGTCGGGGTCGAACTCCGCGAACGCGCGCCTGAAGTTCTCGCGCTTGCGGAGAATCGTCAACCACGAGAGGCCGGACTGGAAGCCCTCGAGGCAGAACCGCTCGTACAGCCCGCGCTCGTCGCGAACGGGCCGGCCCCATTCCGCGTCGTGGTAGGCGACGTAGAGCGGGTCGACCGTCGGCCAGCAGCGGACCGGCTCAGCCGTCGAGGTCGACACGGATCATCCCGTCGACGACGTGCACCGGGAACGTCTCCACCGGCAGGTATGCGGGCAGCGAGCGCGGCTGCCCCGTCGCCAGCTCGAACGCGGAGCCGTGGCGCGGGCAGACGACGGTGCACGTCTCGAGATCCCAGTCGCCCTCGCAGAGCGGCCCGTCGTCGTGTGAGCACCGGTCCTCGATCGCGTAGAGCGTGCCCGCGCAGTTGTAGACGCCGACGTAGCGGCCCGGCCCTGCCGGGACGAGCTTCATCGTTCCCGGCGGCAGCTCGTCCGCCGCCGCGACGTCGATCTCCACGCTAGTGCCCCTTCCGGCAATGCATGTCCGCTTCTGGAACGCGATCACCCTGCGCGCTGCCGCGTCCTCGGGTGCGCCCGTCGTCACCACGACGAGCGCTCCCTGCGTCCTTGCATCGCTTGGTGCTCGCGCCCCAGAAGCCAGACGGCATCACTGGAGTGGCACTACGTCAGCTCGAGCTCGTCGAACCCGGCGAGCCCGGCGGGCAGCGGCGTGCCCTTCGCCTTGTGCAGCGCCACCTTCAGCGTCGTCAGGCCGAGCAGCGCGCACTTGAGGCGCACCGGCGTGAGCGGAATCCCGATCTCGGCGAGCAGCTCGTCCTTGTCGATCGTCGCCACCTCGCCCGCCGTCCTGCCTTGCACCATCTCGGTGAGCATCGACGTCGCCGCCTGCGAGATCGCGCAGCCACGACCGGAGAACTTCACCTCGTCGATCGTCTCGCCGTCCTCGCCGAACGCGACGTAGATCGACACCTCGTCGCCGCAGAGCGGGTTCTGCCCCTCGGCCGTCGCGTCGGAGTGCTCCATCACGCCGTGACCGCGCGGATTCTTGTAGTGGTCGAGAATCACCTCGCGATACATCTGATCGAACTCCTCGCTCATGCGAACACCTTACGCACGGTGTACAGCCCTTCGGCGAGCTGATCGATCTCCTCCGGGAGCGTGTAGAGGTAGAAGCTCGCGCGGTTCGTGGCCGCGACGCCGAGCTTGCGCATCAACGGCTGGCAGCAGTGGTGGCCGGCGCGGATGGCGACGCCCTGGCGGTCGAGGATCTGCGCCACGTCGTGCGGATGGATTCCTTCCAGGTTGAACGAAACGACGCCCGCCCGGCGTTCCGCCGCCGGCCCGTAGAGCGTGATCCCCGGGATCTCACCGAGCCGCCCGAGCGCGTACGCGACGAGCTCGTGCTCGTATGCCTCGATCGCGTCGAGGCCGGCGGCCTCGAGATAGTCGACGGCTGCGCCGAGCCCGACCGCTTCGGCGATCGGCGACGTGCCGGCCTCGAACTTGTGCGGTAGCTCACCCCAGGTCGTCTTCTCGAAGCGCACGGAGCTGATCATGTGCCCGCCGAGCAGGAACGGCTCCATCGAGCGGAGCAGCTCCGCGCGGCCCCAGAGGACGCCGATGCCGCTCGGCCCGCACATCTTGTGCCCGGAGATGGCGAGGAAGTCGCAGTCGAGCGCCTGCACGTCGACGTGCATGTGCGGCGCCGCCTGCGCTGCGTCGCAGACGAAGATGGCACCCTGCTCGTGCGCCCAGCGGACGAGCGGCCCGAGCTCGGAGATGGTGCCGAGCGAGTTCGAGACGAGATTCGTCGCGACGATCTTCACGGTGAAGTCCCGCGCGATCGCGTCGAGACCGGAGTAGTCGACCTCGTCGCGCTCGTCGAGCGGCAGCATCACGAACTCGGCGCCGTTGCGGCGCGCGATGTATTGCCAGGGAACGAAGTTCGAGTGGTGCTCGAGCTCGGTGACGACGACCGCGTCGCCGGGCCCGAGGTTGTTGCCGGCCCACGAGTACGCGACGAGGTTGAGCGCCTCGGTCGCGTTGCGGACGAAGATGATCTCCCGCACGTCGGGCGCGTTCAGCAGCGCGCGCACCTTTTCGCGTGCGCCCTCGAGACCGGCGGTCGCGCGCTCGCCGAGCACGTGCACCGCCCGGTGCACGTTCGCATACGACGTCTCGTAGAACGTCGTCATCGCATCGAGCACCTGGCGCGGCTTCTGCGAGCTGTTCGCCGAGTCGAGATACGCGAGCGGCTTCCCGTGGATCTCCTGCTCGAAGATCGGGAAGTCCGCGCGCAGGGCGCGAGCGTCGAGCTTCTTCGGGCTCGTGACCGCCACGAACCTCATGGTAGCCCGCTAAGGGACTCTGAAAGCGGCGCCGGCGTAGCCGGGGGCCGCAGCTTTCGCAGAGCCTTTCGGGAGGCGCGTCAGCTTAGCCTTGCCCGCGGCGTTCGCATGCACCGTGTGGCCGTGGGCGCTGAATGTCGCGGCGGCGACGCCGGAGCCGTCGTCGAGCGCCTGCGCCCACCAGGTGACGACCTTCTTCTTGCCGGTCTTCGCCGTCGTCTTGAACACGCGCAACGACAGGCCCGGCTGGAGCAGCTCCTCGATCAGGTTCGAGCCGGTGTTCACGATCACGTCCACGGCGCCCGGCGAGCCGGGCAGACCGACCGCGGAGACCTCGTACGCGGTGCCGGGCACGGGCGCGCTCACCTCGGCGCCGAAGTCCATCCCGTGCGTGCGCGAGCGGGCGACGTGGACGGCGCCCTGGCCGGTCCAGACCGCCCAGAGCCGGTCGGTCGAGTCGACCGAGAGCGCCATGTGCGGATCGCCGCCGCCGAAGGAGGAATGGAAGGTGACGCCGTCGCCGGCCGGCTGGCCGCCCCGGAACGGGACGACGGAGAAGGCGGTCGCGGTCGGATAGCCGGGGGCCCAGGCGAGGAACGTGTTGCCGAGCTTGTCGGCCACGAGCGGTACGCGATCGCCGTCCCGTGCGACCGGGACGAGCGGCGTCGAGCCGGTCGGCGTGAGATCGGCGCCCAGCGGCTCGTAGACGAAGGCGCCGTTCGCGCCGGCGTTCGAGTAGAAGGCCACCTGGACGAGCCCTGTCGAATCGACGGCGAGCGACTCCGCGTAGCCACAGCAGGGCGCGTAGACGTTCTGCACCTGCTCGCCGTTCAGGCCGCGGTAGACGTTCACGAAGCCCGTGCCGTCCTGGGAGAACAGCGGCGTGCCGTCGGTCGCGACCGTGGCGCCGTCGACGCCGCCGACGTCGCGCGACAGCGTCTGGATCGGCCCGGTCCACGAGTTGCCGTCGTCGGTCGAGGTGAGCCGGGCGACCCCCTGTGCGTTCGGGAAGTAGAGCTGGATCGCGCCGCTCGGCTGCTGCACGAGCTCCGTCCGGCCGGCGATCGGGTCGGCCGCGACGACGACCTTCGGCGCGTCGCCGCCGCGCGACACCGAGATGGTGCCGCCGGTGGGCGACTCGAACGAGACGAGCTCCGTCCCGGCCTGGGTCACGAGCGTCGCCGGGATCACACCGTTCTCGACGCCGCCCGCGAGCGTCGTCCAGGCGGAAGCCGCCGGAACGGCGGCAAGGCCCGCCAGGGCGGCGAGCGCGACGGCTGCGCGGCGCATCACCCGACGATGCCATGCGGACGGCGTCTCTTCAAGCACACGCGCGGTTAACCGAACTGACATCGTCCTCTCATAGGCCAGGCAGAGACTCGACCCGTGGCCGCACTCGCTCGGAGGGCCGTGGGGCTCGTCGCACTTGCCCTCGCGCTGGCAGGCACGAGCGCGTCCGCGGCGCCGACGCCCGCCCAGCGGCTCGGGTTCCCTGCACTGGCGCCCGGCCTCGTTCCGGGCTACGTGATGATCGCCGACCGCGACAACAACCGGATCATCATCGTCAACCCGCGCACGAACAGGATCGTCTGGCAGTTCCCGCGCCCGGGCGACGTCCAGCCCGGCCAGTCGTTCCACGACCCCGACGACGCGTTCTTCACCCCCGGCTACACGGCGATCTCGACGAACGAGGAGTACAACCAGGAGCTCGCCGAGGTCGACGTCAGGACGCACCGCATCGTGTGGTCGTTCGGTCACGCCAACGTGCGCGGCGGCGCCTTCGGCTATCTCTCCAACCCGGACGACGCCTACCTGCTTCCGAACGGGCTCTTCATGGTCGCGGACATCCAGAACTGCCGTGTGCTCTTCATCAACCGGGCGCACAAGGTCGTACGTGAGATCGGACACGCCGGCGACTGCACGCACAATCCGCCGCAGACCCTGTCGTCGCCAAACGGCGACACGCCGCTTCCAGGCGGCGGTGTGCTCGTGACCGAGATCGGCGGCTGGGTCGACAAGTTCAGCGCGACCGGGAAGCTGATCTGGACGATTCGCACACCGACCACGTATCCGTCGGACGCACAGCTCCTCCCGGACGGGAACGTCCTCGTCGCCGGCTTCAACACGCCCGGGCGCGTCGACGAGATCACGCCCCAGGGCAAGGTGGTGTGGACGTACGCGCCGACCGGCTACTGGGCGCTCGACCGGCCCTCGCTCGCGGTGCGCTGGCCGAACGGGCTGATCGCGCTGACGGACGACTGGAACCATCGCGTGATCGTGATAGACCCGACCACGAAGCGAGTCGTCTGGTCGTACGGGCATCTGAACCAGCCCGGCAGCGCGCCCGGCTACCTGAACAAGCCGGACGGCCTCGACCTGCTGCCGGCGCTCGCGCGGGGAACGAGCGCGGCTCCGGCGACGAAGGCCGCACCGGCGCGGCAGGGAACCGTGAAGAGGATCGGCTCGTTGCCGCAGACGCTCTCGAAGGCCTCGGCGGTTGCGCTGCCAGGCGGCACGCTGATGGTGCTCGGCGGCGAGACCGGTAGCGCCTCGACCGATCAGGTGCTGCTCGGGACACCGGAGCACCTGCGGGCGGCGGGCCGGCTGCCGGTGCCGACGCATGACGCGGCGGCCGCACTCGTGCGCGGTGCGGTCTACCTCTTCGGGGGCGGCCAGGCGGCATCCGTCGACACCGTGTTCCGCACCGGCCCGACCGCCGGTGCGGTCTCGGTCGCCGGACACATGGACGAGCCCCTGTCCGATCTCGGCGCGGTGACGGTCGGCGGGAAGGCATATCTCGTCGGCGGCTACACCGGCTCGAAGTTCGCGTCCGCGGTGCTCCGCTATCGCGGCGGCGGCAAGACGACGACGGTCGCCCGGCTGCCGGCCGGCACCCGCTACGCGGGTGTCGCCGCGATCGGCTCGACGATCTACGTCGCCGGCGGTCTCACGCCGAGCGGGGCGACGGCGGCGGTCTACGCCGTCGACCTCGCGGGTGGCACCGCGAACCAGATCGCGACGCTTCCCGCACCGGAGGACCACGCCGCGCTCGCCGCGCTCGGCGGGCGCCTCTACCTCGTCGGCGGCACGCATGTGCTGCGCATCGACCCGTCGTCGGGAACGGTCGCGACGGTCGCGACCCTGCCGGTCGACCTCTCCGATCCGACCGCCACCACGGTCGGAGGCCGGATCGTGATCGCCGGCGGCGGGACGCGCTCCGTGTACGCGTTCGTCCCCTAGCTGTAGTTCCTGAGAGCGTTGTTCCATCCGGGTCTCCTTGGAGGCTGGAGCTGCCAAGCAACCAGCTCCAAGGAGGGTGATCCGGATGAAGTTGCACGCTAACGCGAGGACCTGTCCGCATAGCCGTCGGTTGGCG
>DATCBP010000055.1:0-3466 GCA_036511815.1 Gaiellaceae bacterium | reverse complement strand
AAGTGCTCACGTCGATCCACATTCACGAGTACGAGATCGACGCTCGCGCGAAGAAGCTCGGCGACGAGGAGATCACGCGTGACATTCCGAACCGTTCGGAGGAGTCGCTGCGCAACCTCGACGACCGCGGTGTCGTCCGCGTCGGCGCCGAAGTCGGCTCCGGCGATCTGCTCGTCGGCAAGGTGACGCCCAAGGGCGAGACCGAGCTGACGGCCGAGGAGAAGCTGATCCGCGCGATCTTCAAGGAGAAGGCGCGCGAAGTCCGCGACACCTCGCTCAAGGTCCCGCACGGCGAAGGCGGCGTCGTCATCGACGTCAAGACGTTCGCCCGCGAGTCGGGCGACGACCTGAGCCCCGGCGTGAACGAGCTCGTCCGCGTCTACGTCGCGAAGAAGCGCAAGATCGCGGAAGGCGACAAGCTCGCCGGCCGCCACGGCAACAAGGGTGTCATCTCGAAGATCGTCCCGGAAGAGGACATGCCGTTCCTGCCGGACGGGCGCCCCGTCGACGTGGTGCTGAACCCGCTCGGCGTGCCGAGCCGGATGAACATCGGCCAGGTGCTCGAGACGCACCTCGGCTGGGCGGCCGCGCACGGCGTCTTCTCGGAGGAAGGGCACAAGAACGGCGAGATCGACTGGAAGCACCGGCGGCAGATCATCGCCGCCCCGGATCCGACCCCGGTGGCGACGCCGGTGTTCGACGGCGCGACGCCGGCGGACGTCGACGAGTCCCTGATGAAGTGGGTGGAGCAGAACCCGGACTCGCCGATCCAGTTCGTCGTCGACCGGAAGCGCCCGCTCGGCCGGATGTGCTCCGGCAAGGTGCAGCTGTACAACGGCCGCACCGGCGATCCCTTCGAGCAGAAGATCACTGTCGGATACATGTACATCCTGAAGCTGCTCCATCTCGTGGACGACAAGATCCACGCGCGGAGCACGGGCCCGTACTCGCTGGTAACCCAGCAGCCGCTGGGCGGCAAGGCGCAGTTCGGCGGCCAGCGCTTCGGCGAGATGGAGGTCTGGGCGCTCGAGGCGTACGGCGCCGCGTACACGCTCCAGGAGATGCTCACGATCAAGTCCGACGACACGGTCGGGCGCGTGAAGGCCTACGAGGCGATCGTCAAGGGCGAGAACATCGCCGAGCCGTCGATCCCCGAGTCCTTCAAGGTGCTGCTGAAGGAGATGCAGTCGCTCGGGCTCGACGTGCAGGTGCTCTCGGACGAGGGCCGCGAGGTCGAGGTGCGCGAGGAGGAGGACGAGCTCTTGCGCGCCGCCGAGGAGCTCGGCATCGACCTGTCGCCCGGCTCGCTCCGCGCCGTCGGCCGCCCGGCCGGCGAGGCGGAGGCCGAGGAAGGTGCGGAACCTGTCGAAGAGGGCGAGCTCGCGCTGCCGGTCGACGGGGCGCTCGGCGACCTCGTCGAAGCCGAGGTGCCGGCGGAAGAGACCGTCGCGGACGATGACGAAGAAGAGGTCGGCCCCGTGGTGGGCGACGTCGACCTCGTTGACCTTGAACTCGAAGACTGATTGAGGGGCTGAGGAGACACGTGATCGACATCAACGATTTCGATGCGATTCGGATCGGACTTGCCTCGAGCAAGCAGATCCGCGACTGGTCTTCCGGTGAGGTGACGAAGCCGGAGACGATCAACTACCGCACGCTCAAGCCCGAGCGCGACGGCCTGTTCTGCGAGCGCATCTTCGGCCCGACACGCGACTGGGAGTGCTACTGCGGGAAGTACAAGCGCGTCCGCTACAAGGGCATCATCTGCGAGCGCTGCGGCGTCGAGGTGACGCGGCAGAAGGTGCGCCGCGAGCGCATGGGTCACATCGACCTCGCCGCGCCGGTCTCGCACATCTGGTTCTTCAAGGGCGTCCCGAGCCGCATCGGCTACCTGCTCGACATCGCCCCGCGCGAGCTCGAGAAGGTCCTGTACTTCGCAGCGTCGATCGTCACTGCGGTCGACGTCGAGAAGCGCGCGGCCGACGTGAACGCGCTCGAGGACCAGGTGAAAGCGGAGTCCGAGCGGATCTACGTCGACCGCGACGAAGCGCTCGCCGCGCTCGAGGACCGGCTCGCACGCCGCCGCGATTACTTCGCGAAGGGCCGTGAGCGGAACTTCGACGAGGACGACGACTTCTGGGGCCGCGGCCTGTCGAACTGGGCCGAGGAGCAGGCGCTGCCGACGCTCGAGGACGTGCGCGGCCTCGTCGGCGGCCTCTTCGTCGAGCTCGTCGGGCAGATCACGACCGAGGACTCGAAGAAGATCCGCGAGCTCGTCCGCAACGCTGCGATCCGCGACGATCGCCGGCTGGCGCCGCGCGAGCTCGAGCAGGTGTCGACGGCGGCGGAGCAGATCCTCGCCGCGATCGCGCCGCTCGAGAAGCAGCTCGAGAAGGCGACGGGTGCGAAGAAGGGCGCGATCACGAAGCACCTCCATCGCATCGTCGACGGCTTGCTCGCAGGCGAGGAGCTGAACGAGGAGGACGCCGGCATCGCGTCGGGCGTCGACGCGAAGAACCTCGAGAAGGCGCGCGACCTCGGCAAGGGCCTGCTGGCCGACGTGCTCGACTCGGCTGAGCCCGACAGCGACATCCGCGAGCTGACGAACGACCTGTGCCTGCGCACGGACGGCCGCATCCAGAAGGAGGACCTGGACGCGATCATCCAGTGGGCGCTGAAGGTGCGCGAGATGTACCTCGACATCGAGTCTCGCCGCGAGGACGCCCGCGAGGCCGCGGTCGACTCCGTGCGCCGCCTCGAGCAGACGTGGACGCTGTTCCGCGAGCTCGAGCCGAAGCTCATCGTCAACGACGAGCAGATCTTCCGCGAGCTCAAGGACCGCTTCGGGTCGCCGTACGGATTCGGCGTCTACTTCCGCGGCGGCATGGGAGCGGAAGCGATCCGCGACCTGCTCAAGGACCTCGACCTGAACGCCGAGGCCGCGATCCTGCGCGAGCAGATCCGCACCGGCAAGGGCCAGAAGCTCCAGCGCGCGATCAAGCGCCTGAAGGTCGTCTCGGCGTTCGTCACCTCGGAGAACAAGCCCGAGTGGATGATCCTCGAGGCCGTCCCGGTCATCCCGCCGGAGCTGCGCCCGATGGTGCAGCTCGACGGTGGCCGCTTCGCCACGTCGGACCTGAACGATCTCTACCGCCGCGTGATCAACCGGAACAACCGCCTCAAGCGGCTGCTCGATCTCGGCGCGCCGGAGATCATCGTCAACAACGAGAAGCGCATGCTGCAGGAGGCCGTCGACGCACTCTTCGACAACGGCCGCCGTGGCCGCGCGGTGACGGGCCCGGGCAACCGGCCGCTCAAGTCGCTCTCGGACATGCTCAAGGGCAAGCAGGGCCGGTTCCGCCAGAACCTGCTCGGCAAGCGCGTCGACTACTCCGGCCGCAGCGTCATCGTGGTCGGCCCGCAGCTGCAGCTGCACCAGTGCGGCCTGCCCAAGCTGATGGCTCTG
>DATCBP010000054.1:0-4417 GCA_036511815.1 Gaiellaceae bacterium | reverse complement strand
CCGCCGTGCTGTTCCCGCGCGAGACGCTCGTGCCGGTCGGCGGCTTCCACGCCGTCGCCGACGCGGTCGTGGCCGCCGACGCAGCCCACGGCGTGCTGCCGATCGAGAGCTCGCTCGCGGGCGCGGTCGCCGAGACACACGACCTGCTCAACGACCACGCGTTGTCGATCATCGCGGAGACCGTGCTGCCGATCCATCATGTGCTCGCGGCGTCGGCGGCGATTCCGCTCGACGAGATCCGCATCATCCGCTCGCATCCGACGGCCCTCGAGCAGTGCCGCGCCCTGCTCAAGCGGCTGCCGCAAGCGACGGCGATGCCGGCGGCGACCACCGCGGAGGCAGCCCGCGAGGCGGCGGAGGGTGGCGACCCGACGGTGGCCGCGATCGCAGGGGCGGGCGCGGCGGCGATGTACGGCCTCGTCGTGCTCGAGGAGGACGTCGGCGACGGCCCGGCGTTCACGCGCTTCGTCTCGATCGCGCCGTACACGTGGGTCGGCGGGCGCAGGAGCGAGGCGCGCACCGCGTTCACGTTCGTGACGGATCACCGGCCGGGCGCGCTCTTCCACGCGATCGCGCCGTTTGCGCAGGCGGGCCTCGACCTCGTGCGGCTCGTCTCGCGCCCGATCCCGGCCACACCGTGGAGCTACCGCTTCGACGCGGTCGTCGCCGGGCATCCACTCGACACGGCGGTGCGCGCGGCGCTCGCCGAACTTGGGACGATGACGCGCTCGCAGCGCGTCGTCGGCGTCTACGAAGCAGCAGAGGAGCCGAGATGAGCACCGTTGACGATCCGCACGTCGCCCGCGTCCGGCGCGAGATCTCCGATCTCGACGCGAAGCTCGTCGACCTCGTGAACAAGCGCCTGAAGCTCGTCGCGCAGCTGAAGCGCTACAAGGACGAGCACGGCATCGGCTTCGTCGACCTCGCCCGCGAGGAGTGGATGCTCCAGTACCTGCAGCGCGGCAACCGCGGCCCGCTCTCGAGCGAGGGGCTGTCGCGCCTCTACCACGAGCTGCTCGACCTGATGAAGCACGAGGTGCTGGCTCAGGACGGCGACAGCTAGCAGGGCTCAGCGCGTCGGGCGCAGTGTGGCGAAGCCGATCGAGCCGGCCGCGTCGAGGAGTTCTTCGTCGGCCGAGACGAACACCGTCTCCAGGTCGCCGACGTCCTCGAGCGCCGCGAGATGAACCGCGTCGTAGGCCCGTAGGTCGTGGCGTTCGGCGAGCTCCCCTGCTCGCCTGGCGAGCGTTTCCGTAATTGCGACGTGGTCGACTGCGGCCCAGAGCATGTCGACACGGCGGTGTGCAATTCCGAGCTGCTGCGCTGTCAGACGGTCGAGGCGGCGCGCACGTCCGATCGCAGCGCGCGCTTCGGGATACAGGAGAAGCGATGAGACGCGGCGATCAGCGCCGAGCCACGCTTCGGCCACGTCAGCGGCCCCCGCCTCCGGAACGAGCAGCTTTACGAATGCCGAGGTTTCGACGTAGGCGATCAGCCGCGATCCTCGATCACGAGGTCGCTGACCGGCCCGGCGCCCTCGATCGGCTTGGGCAGCTTCCCGCGCCAGGGACGCGGCGCCGGTATGACGAGTCCTTCCCTGATCAAGCGGTCGATCTTTCGTTCGCCGTCGACCGGCACCAGGCGAGCCACCGCCTTGCCTCGGTCCGTCACGACGATCTCCTCGCCCGCGCCGACGCGCCGTACCCAACGGCTCAGATCGGCCCGAAGCTCACGGATGCCAACCTCCATACCACTAGTGTAGCTACATCGGCAAGCCGTATTGTAGCGACATGCCTCGCAAGGTCACGCGCCGGCGCGTTCACGCGCTGAGCCGGGCGCGTCGATACGAGGGATGCGATGGCGAGCTGGCTAACAGACGTCGACGAGGCATGGACGAGGCCGGTGATAACGCTGGTCTTCACGGCGTCGACGGGGTTCGTCGGCGGGACCGTCGTGGACTACTTCAGCGCGGACAGAAACAACGTCTCGATCGCGTTTCTGTTCGGGCTCGGCACAGCCGCGCTTTGTACGCTCTTGGTCGCGAGCGGGCTGTGGCCCGCGATCTTCGACCGGAATCTCAACCGGCGGGAGCCGTCCCCGCTCGGCGACGCATTCGCCGCTGGTACTTCCCGGCGTTCTTCGGAACTGTCGCGCTCGTTCTGATCGGGTTCGGCATCGCTGTCCATAACGTGGGCATCGTCGCCTCTGGAATGCCGTTCGTCCTGCTTGGTGCGGCGGTGGCGTTCGCTCGGCGAGTTGTTGAGCGCCGCGCGAGTCGCTAAGGCAAATGGCCAGGTCTGCGACCTGGTCGCAGTCGCTTACACCGTCACATCGAGATCGGCGCTGCGTGCGAGGCTTCGCACGCGTCGATCGCGTTGTCCTCGCGCAGTGTCAAGCGCGGCAACCGCGGCCCGCTCTCGAGTGAGGCGCTGTCGCGCCGAGTGATCCAGGACGTAGGACGTTTGCCTCAGCTCGACCTTGAGGGCCGGAGCGAACGCGGGCGCAGCCGCGTTCGTGGAGGCCGCATTCTCGCGCGTGGGGATGGCGAAGCCACCACCGCGCGCGCTACCGAACCAGTGGCTCGGCGTCAGCCCAAGAGGTCGCGGGCTCTGCCCGCGACCTCTCTGCGGAGCAGAGCCTAGATCCGTGATAAGTGCGTAGCACTTCTCACGGGTTCAGAGTCGAGATCGGCGCCGCGTGCGACGCCTCGTACGCGTCGATCGCGTCGTCCTCGCGCAGCGTGAGCGCGATCTCGTCGAGGCCTTCGAGCAGGCACTCGCGCTGGAAGTCGTCGAGCTCGAACGGGAAGCCGCCGGCGGTGCGCGCCTCGAGGTCGACCGTCAGCTCCTCGCCGGCGTGCGCGCGGGCCATCAGCTCGTGCACCTGCTCCGTCGGCAGCTCGACGGGCAGCAGCCCGATCTTGAGCGAGTTCTGGCGGAAGATGTCGCCGAACGACGGCGCGACGACGGCGTCGAAGCCGTAGTCCTGGAGCGACCACGGCGCGTGCTCGCGGGACGAGCCGCAGCCGAAGTTGCGGCCGGCGAGCAGGATCCGCGTTCCCTGCGCCTCGGGCTGGTTCAGCTCGAAGGCCGGGTCCTTGCGCCAGTCGAAGAAGAGGAACTCCCCGAAGCCGGTGCGCTCGATGCGCTTGAGGAACTGCTTCGGGATGATCTGGTCGGTGTCGACGTCGGGGCGGTCGAGCACCGCTGCGCGCGACGTGACGGTGCGGAACGCCTTCATGCCTCACCCGGCGCGGCGAAATGTCCGGCGAGCGCCGTCGCCGCGGCGACCGTCGGGCTGACGAGATGCGTGCGTCCACCGGCGCCCTGCCGGCCCTCGAAGTTGCGGTTCGAGGTGGACGCGCACCGCTCGCCCGGCGCGAGGATGTCGGGATTCATGCCGAGGCACATCGAGCAACCTGCGCGCCGCCATTCGAAGCCCGCGGTCGTGAAGACTCGGTCGAGGCCCTCTGCTTCGGCCTGCCTCTTCACCTGCGCTGAGCCCGGGACGACCATGGCACGTACGGATGGGTGCACGTGCCTTCCACGCACTACCGCGGCGGCGGCGCGCAGGTCCTCGATCCTCGAATTCGTGCACGAGCCGATGAAGACGCGGTCGACCGTGATCTCGCGGATCGGCGTCCCCGGCTCGAGCCCCATGTAGACGAGCGCGCGCTCGGCGGCCTCCCGGTCGTTCGCGTCGTCGAGCGCGCCGGGATCCGGCACCGCCCCGTCGATCGCGACGACCATCCCCGGGTTCGTGCCCCAGGTCACCTGCGAGTGCACCGCGCCCGCGTCGATCGTCACCTCGCGGTCGAACGTCGCGTCGCGATCCGTCGGCAGGCCGCGCCAGCGGTCGAGCGCGGCTTCCCACGCGGAGCCGTGCGGTGCGCCGGGACGGCCTTCGAGATACGCGAACGTCGTCTCGTCGGGCGCGATCATCCCCGCGCGGGCGCCGGCCTCGATCGACATGTTGCAGATCGTCAGGCGGCCCTCCATCGAGAGCTGCTCGATCGCCGGGCCGGCGTACTCGATCACGTGTCCGACGCCGCCGTCGATGCCGAGGCGGCCGATCGCGGCGAGGACGAGATCCTTCGCCGTCACGCCGGGCGCCGGTTCGCCCTCGAAGCGCACCCGCAGCGAGTGGGGCCTGCGCTGCGAGAGCGTCTGCGTGGCGAGGACGTGCTCGACCTCGGAGGTGCCGATGCCGAACGCGAGCGCGCCGACGGCCCCGTGGGTCGACGTGTGCGAGTCGCCGCAGACGATCGTCATCCCCGGCTGCGTCAGGCCGAGCTCCGGCCCGATCACATGGACGATCCCTTCGCGCCCGCTGCCGGTCGCGTAGAGCGGCACCTCGAACTCTGCGCAGTTCCGGGCGAGCGCGGCGAGCTGCTGCTCCGAGAGCGGGTCGATCGGCG
>DATCBP010000053.1:0-69275 GCA_036511815.1 Gaiellaceae bacterium | reverse complement strand
GACCGGCGGCTCGTCCCCGTCGCGCGCCTCCGCGAGCCGTGCGCGTAGCTCGTCGGCGCGCGGGTCGAGCCCCGGCTCCGCCGAGGGCTCCGGCCTGGAGCGCCCCCCCTTGAGCGCGCGGTAGGCGGCGAGCCCTCCCGCCGCACCTGCCAGCCACGCGTACAGGCGACGCATACGGCGATGCTACAGTGGCCCCCGCTTCCTGCCCCGTCATCGCGCCGTTCCGTCCCGAGCGGCGCCCGCAGTCGGGGCCGACTAAGACCGTGGGAAGGAGGTATCGGGGCTTGTGACGACGTACGAGATTTTGCTCATGCTTGACCCCGAGCTCGCCGAGCAGCGACAGGACGACCTGATCGTGCGCATCCGCGAGCTCGTCGAGACCTCCGGCGGCACGTGGCGCAGCCACGACGCTTGGGGCCGGCGCCGCCTCGCCTTCGAGATCGAGAAGAAACAGGAGGGCGTCTACCACCTCGTCGTCTTCCAGTGCGGCCCCCCGACCCTCGACGAGATCGTGCGCGTGCTCAAGATCGACGACCTCGTCATGCGCCACCTCGCGACGCACCACATCGAAGGCTCCTCCACGAGGGCGCCGCGCGACGACACGCCGGCCCCGCCGGTCGCCGTCGTCGCCGAGCCGGAGGCGGCGCCGGTCGCCGCCGTCGTCCCCGAGCCGGAGTACCCTGACGCGAACACCAGTTCGGACGAAGAAGAGTAGGAGGAGCTCAATGGCGAACATCAACCGCGTCGTGCTCGTCGGGAACCTCACGAAGGATCCCGAGCTTCGGCACACGCCCAGCGGCAACCCGGTCTGCAAGCTCCGCATCGCCGTCAACAGCCGGCAGAAGGACGCGGCCACGGGGACGTGGGGCGACAAGCCCAATTACTTCGACGTCACCGTCTGGGGCAACCAGGCGGAGAGTTGCGCCCAGTACCTCGCGAAGGGACGCCCCGTCGGCATCGACGGCCGCCTCGACTGGCGCGAATGGGAGGCGCAGGACGGCCAGAAGCGCCAGGCGGTCGAGATCATCGCCGACTCCGTCCAATTCCTCGGCGGGCGCGGCGAGGCCGGCGAGGCCGGCGCCGGCGGCGGTGGTGGCGGGAACCAGTTCGTGCCTGCGGGCGCAGGCTCGGAGAGCGCCGACTTCCCGGCAACGGCCGACGACGACATCCCCTTCTAGGAGACGACGTGGCGAGAGAGAGAACCCAGTCCCCGCGGAAGCGCCCCGGCGGTCCCGCCGGCGCGATCAAGCGCCGCAATTGCTACTTCTGCAAGGACAAGGTTGCGGAGATCGACTACAAGAACGTGAACGCGCTGCGGCGCTACATCTCCGAGAAGGGGAAGATCCGCAGCCGCCGCATCACCGGCGCGTGCCGGCGCCACCAGGTGCAGGTCGCGCAGGCCGTGAAGCGGGCCCGTGAGATGGCGCTCCTGCCGTACGTCGCGGAGGGCCAGGAGGAGCGCAGCGGCGGCGGCCGCCGCGACCGGGGTGACCGCGGGGACCGCGGGGACCGCTGATGGACGTGATCCTGCTGAAGGACGTCGAGAAGGTCGGCCTGCGCGGCGACGTCGTC
Source organism: Gaiellaceae bacterium (assembly GCA_036511815.1). Classification (GTDB taxonomy): domain Bacteria; phylum Actinomycetota; class Thermoleophilia; order Gaiellales; family Gaiellaceae; genus Palsa-739. The sequence continues at coordinate 67,703 of DATCBP010000053.1, read as the reverse complement.
TCGGTCGCGCGCGGGTACGCGCGCAACTTCCTGCTCCCGCGCCGGCTCGCCGAGGAGGCGACCCAGGCACGGGTGGCGGAGCTGCGCAAGCGGGAGGCCGGGCGGGCGCTGCACGAGGCGAAGACGACCGACCAGGCGCAGTCGATCTCGGAGGCGCTCGCGAAGACGGTGCTCCGCTTCGAGGTCAAGGCCGGCCCGACGGGCTCGCTCTTCGGCTCGGTCACGCCGACGGACATCGCCGACGAGATCTGGCGCACGCGCAAGATCCGCGTCGACCGGCGCAAGATCGACATCGACAACATCAAGCGGATCGGCCGCTACGACGTGCCGATCGACGTCTTCCAGGGCGTGCGCGTCGAGCTGAAGACGCTCGTCGTTCCGGAAGGCGGGGAGCTGCCGTCCGACGAGGAGCTCGAGACGATGGCAGCCGAGGAGCTCGCGGCGCAGGAGGCGGCCGCGCCGCCGAAGGCGGCCGAGGTCGAGTACGAGGACGTTCCGGACGAGCCCGAGGTGGCGAAGGTGACCGCGGCCGAGGCGGCCGACGCGGGCCCGCCGGAGTACGAGACGAACTAGCCGTCGCGGCGGCCCGTTCGCCGGGCCGTTTCGTCTCCGTTCTTCCACAGGCCGTCCACCGCCTGTGGATCTCCACACGAACTTCCCGCACTGAGCGTGGGAACTCTCCACAGCGGCGCTGTCCGACGCCCCTGCAAGTATGGGCGATTCCCCTGCAAATGGCGGGAAAAGACATGTTCACAACAGACCCTTCGACACCTGGCAGGCGACCGGTGCGCGTGCTGGAATCGACTGCGATGGCGCAGCTTGCTCCCGTGGCGTCGAGTGCACCCGTGCCGCCGCAGAATCTCGAGGCGGAGGAGTCGGTCCTGGGCGCGATGATGCTCTCGCCGGGCGCGATCGGGGCGGTCAGCGAGATCCTCGACGCCGGCGACTTCTACCGCGAGTCGCACGCGAAGATCTACCGCGCCGCGCTCGCGCTCTACGCGAAGGGCGAGCCGGTCGACGCGATCACGCTCACCGACCAGCTCGAGGAGCGCAGCGAGCTGGAGGACGTGGGCGGGCGCGTCCGGCTGCACGAGCTCGCCGCGCTGGTCCCCGCGTCGGCGAACGCCGCGCACTACGCGCGGATCGTCCACGAGACGGCGACGCTGCGCGGACTGATCCAGGCAGGCGGCGAGATCGCCCGGCTCGGCTGGGAGCGACCCGGCGAGACCGGCGACCTCGTCGACCAGGCCGAGCAGATCCTCTTCGACCTCTCGCAGCAGCGGGTCACGGGCGAGTTCACGCACATCGACGAGCTGCTGAAGGAGAGCTTCGAGCGGATCACCGCGCTCTACGAGGCCGGCGTCGATGTCACCGGCACGCCGTCCGGCTACCGCGATCTCGACCGGCTCACCTCCGGCTTCCAGCCGGGGAACCTGATCATCGTCGCGGCACGCCCGTCGATGGGGAAGTCCGCGCTCGCGCTCTGCATGGCCGCGAACCTCGGCGTCCGGCAGGGCATCCCCGTCGGCCTGTTCACGCTCGAGATGTCGAAGGCGGAGGTGACGCAGCGGCTGATGTGCAGCGAGGCGAAGGTGGAGTCGCAGCGGCTGCGCAACGGGAAGCTCGCGCCGGACGACTGGCCGCGCCTCACCGCCGCGTGCGACAAGCTCGCGAAGGCGCCGATCTACGTCGACGACACCGGCCTCCTGAACATGATGGAGATCCGCTCGAAGGCGCGGCGCCTCAAGGCGCGCCACCCGAACCTCGGGCTGATCATCGTCGACTACCTCCAGCTGCTGACGCCCGCGCATCGCCGCGACTCGGACGGGCGCGTCCAGGAAGTGTCCGAGATGTCGCGCAACCTGAAGATCCTCGCGCGCGACCTCGAGGTGCCGATCGTCGCGCTGTCGCAGCTGTCCCGCGCGGTGGAGCAGCGCACGGACAAGCGCCCGATCCTCTCCGACCTGAGAGAAAGCGGCTGCCTCACCGGGGACACGCCGGTGTATCTCCCCGACACCGGCGAGCACCGCCCCATCCGCAACTTGATCGGCTGCGAGGGCGCCCGCGTCCTCGCCCTGAACACCGAGACGTGGCGCCTCGAGCCGCGCCCGATCGTGAACGCGTTCAGCACGGGCCGCAAGCCCGTCTACCGGCTCACGACGAGATTGGGCCGGACGATCCGCGCGACGGGGAACCACAAGTTCCTCGCCTTCGACGGCTGGCGTCGCCTCGACGACCTCGCCCCGGAGATGCGAATCGCCCTCCCGCGCGAGCTTGCCGCAACCGCCATCGAGCAGCGCTTGGCGTCGCTACACGCCAATACGAATCGCGATGGGTTGCCGAAGGAGGCGTGGCACGCGATCGTCCGCCCAGCCATGGCCGCCGCCGGAGTCCCGACTCGGCAACTCCATGCGAGAGTCGGCGACGCGTATTGCGGTTCAACCCTCGAGATCGTCGAGTCGGACGAGCTACGGAACCTCGCGAGCAGCGATCTCTTCTGGGATCGAGTCGTTTCGATCGAGCCGGCCGGCGAGGAGGACGTGTTCGACCTGACGATTGACACGCTTTCCAATTTTGTCGCAGGATCGATATGTGTTCACAACAGTATTGAACAGGACGCGGACCTCGTCGCCTTCATCTACCGCGACGAGTACTACAACGAGGAGTCCGACCAGCAGGGGCTCGCCGAGGTGATCCTCGCGAAGCACCGCAACGGACCCACGGACTCCGTGAAGCTGTCGTTCCTCAAGCGCTACGCAAAGTTCGCAGACCTGGCAGCCGGCTAAGGGGTCGTACAGACGGGGGTCGAGGAGGGTTCGAGATGGTGGGAGGAGGGCAAGTGGTGACGATCGCCTCGCGGGCGACGTCCTTCACGGCCGTGTGCGAGCTCTGTCTCGAGCTCGACCCCGGAGCCGGCTGGTCCGGCTCGACGTTCGCGGGGCGGCTCGAGCTCGACCTGGAACACGGCGCGTTCCTCTGCCGGCGCGGGCATTCCGTCCGCGTCGAGCGGGCCGAACGACGGGCTACGGCGGCCGCGTAGGCGGTACGGCACAATCCGATCCGCGAACCGAGTCGTAGTCTCCTGCAGGCTGCGAGTTCGACGCTGGGAGGAGTGCAATGCGAAGGAACCGACAGAGGATCGCGATCGTTGCGGCAGGTTGCGCAGGCGTGCTCGCGCTCGCGGGCGCCGCGGTGGCGGCGATCCACGGTCACGCGAGCGCGCGCGGCACGAAGGTGACCGTGACCGAGCGCGAGTACCACATCGCCCTCTCCACAAAGAAGTTTTCCGCCGGCACGTACACGTTCTCCGTTCACAACGCCGGCAAGATCGCGCACCAGCTCGATCTCAGCGGTGCGGGGATCAAGGGCACCGCGCACGTGCCGACGATCAATCCCGGCAAGACCCGCGCGATCACCGTCAAGCTCACCGGCGGCACGCTGTCGCTCTGGTGTCCGCTGCCCGGCCACGCCTCACTGGGGATGAAGGCGTCGGTCAAGCTCACAGGCGCGACGAGCTCAGGCGGTGCCACCGGCGGGACGACGACCACCACCGGGACCCCGGCTGGCGCCGCCTGGGGCTAAGAGGCTCTAAGCCCCTGGATCCGGGAGCGGCTCCCCATCCGCTCCCGGCTCTGCTTTTCGTCGGACTCGCCGCCGCCTCCATCGGCGGCCCGATCGCGCTGCTGACGCTGCTGCCCGGAACGACGGGCGACGGCGTGGACTCCACAGGGCTCGTCGTCGTGCTCGCGCTCGCCGTCTTCGCCGTTCCGCTGTGGATCTGGCTGTCGTTCTCGCAGCGGCTTGCGACGTCCGGCGGGCTGAGCGCGTTCGTCGAGGCTGCGGCCGGGCGGCGCGCCGCAATCGCCCACGGCTGGATCTGGGCGCTCTCCTACTTCCTCTATCTGCCGTTCACGGTCACCTTCGTCGTCTACGACCTGCTGCCGCCGGTCTTCCCGGGCGTCCACGCGTACCGGGCGCCGCTCGAGCTGCTCGTGCCGGTGGTGATCGTCGCGGTGGCGCTCGCGCCGGTGCGCTGGGTGCTCGCCGGGCTCGGCGTGCTCGCCGCCGCGGAGCTCGCCGGCCTGCTCGTGCTCGGCGGCGTCGAGTTCTCGCACGTCAACGCGCACTTCGCCTCGCACCCGAGTCTGAACGACACCGGCCGCGCGACCGGCGGCACGGCGCTGCTCTTCGTCTGCGCGAGCCTGCCGCTCTACTTCGGCGCGGAGGTGCGCGGCGGCAGCCGCACGGTGCGGCGCGGCATCGCGATCGCCGTCGCGGCCGTCGGCGCCGCGTTCCTGTTCGCAGCGATCCCGCTGGCGTCAGTGCCCCACTCGCTGCGCGCTGCCGCCGTGCCCGGCGCCGCGATCGCGCAGGCGTACGGCGGCCGCGGCCTCGCAGTCGCGGTCGGACTGCTCACGGCCGGCGGCACGCTCGCGCTGATCGTCGCCGAGTACCTCGCGCTCGGCCGGCTCCTGCACTGGCTGCACGGGCCACCCCTGCGGACGACGCTCGCGTGGATCGCAGTCCCGTTTCTCGCTCTCGACGCGATCTCGCTCGTCGACCCCGGCCGCTTCTACGACGACCTGCTCAAGCCGTCGCTCGGCGCGCTGTTCGCCTCGCAGCTGCTCGTCTTCCTCGTCTTCCCCCGCTTCCGCCGCGGCGCCCTGGCGGTCGCGGCGGCCGCGGTCGCGTCGGGGCTCGCCGTCTGGGGCCTCTACACGCTCTTCGCCGGCGGCGCCTCGACCTAAAGCCCCGCCCCCGCCCCTTCGGGCACACTTCGGCGGTGCCTTCGACCGTCATCGTCGGCGCGCAGTGGGGCGATGAGGGCAAGGGCAAGATCGTCGACCTGCTCGCGCAGCATTCGGACGTCGTGTGCCGCTACCAGGGCGGCCCGAACGCCGGGCACACGATCGTGGTCGGCGAGGAGACGTACAAGATCCGCGCCCTGCCGAGCGGGATCGTGCGCGGCAAGCCGTGCGTGATCGGCAACGGCTGCGTCGTCGACCCCGAGGTGCTGATCGCCGAGCTCGACGAGTTCGAGCAGCGCGGCCACTCCACCGACGAGGTGTACGTGTCGGGCAACGCGCACCTGATCATGCCCTGGCACGTCGCGATCGACACCGCGAGCGAGCGTCGGCTCGGCAAGCTCGCGATCGGGACGACGAAGCGCGGGATCGGGCCGTGCTACGCCGACAAGGCGATGCGGCTGGGGATCCGCGTCCAGGACATCCTCGACCCGAAGATCCTGCGCCAGAAGATCGAGGTCGCGCTCGCGGAGAAGAACCTCTGGCTCGAGCGCGTGTACGAGGTCGCCCCGTTCGATCTCGAGACGGTGGCCGCGCAGTACGAGCGCTATGCGCAGCGTCTGCGCCCGTACGTCACGGATGCGTCGCTCTACGTCGACAACGCGCTCCGCGCGGGACGGATGGTTCTGTTCGAAGGCGCGCAGGCGACGCTGCTCGATCTCGACCACGGCACGTATCCGTTCGTGACCTCGTCGAATCCCGTCGCCGCCTATGCCGCGACCGGCGTCGGCGTCGGCGCGAACCGCATCGATCGCGTGCTGGGCGTGGCGAAGGCCTACGTGACGCGCGTCGGCGAGGGGCCGTTCCCGACCGAGATCGAAGGGCCTGACCACGACCGCGTGCGGGAGATCGGCCACGAGTACGGCACCGTGACGGGACGCAGCCGCCGCTGCGGCTGGCTCGACCTCGTCGCGCTCCGCTACGCCGTCCGCGTGAACGGCATGGACCAGCTCGCGCTCACGAAGCTCGACGTCCTCTCGAACTTCGCCCAGCTGCCGGTGTGCGTGCGCTACCGGCTACGCGACGGCTCCGAGAGCGAGGACTTCCCGGCCCATCAGAGCGACTTCCACGCGGCACAGCCCGTGTACGAGCTGCTTCCCGGCTGGCAGGAGCCGCTCGACGCGTGCCAGACGCTCGCCGACCTGCCCGATGCGGCGCGCCGCTACGTCGAGTTCGTCGAGCGCCTGCTCGAGGTCGAGGTCACGCTGATCGGCACGGGCGCCGACCGCGAGCGCGTGCTCACCCCGCGCGGCCTGGAACCGCTCATCCAGACGTAGCGCTTCGCACGGCGCGAGGCGCCGCGCCTGTCCGCGCACTCGCATACGATCGCCGGGTGAGGGTGCTCGTGGTCGGGTCGGGCGGTCGCGAGCATGCGCTGGCGTGGGCGCTCGCGCGCAGCGGCGGGCTGACGGAGCTCCATGCGGCGCCGGGAAACCCCGGCATCGCCTCGCTCGCGCGCTGCCATCCGGCGCGCGCAGATGATCCCGCCGCGCTCCTGCCTCTCGCCACCGAGCTCGGCATCGACCTCGTCGTCGTCGGTCCCGAGGCGCCGCTCGTGATGGGGCTGGCGGACGGACTCCGGCGGCGCGGAATCGCCGTCTTCGGGCCGAACGCGGCGGCGGCGCGGATCGAGGGCTCGAAGAGCTTCGCGCGGGAGATCATGGACGCGGCAGGCGTGCCGACCGCGCGCACGCTGTCGATCGCCCGGCCGCCGTGCGTCGTCAAGGCCGACGGCCTCGCCGCCGGGAAGGGCGTGTGGGTGTGCCGCACCGGTGCGGAGCTGACGGCGGGGCTCGAGGCGGCCGAAACGCTCGGCCAGCCGTTCCACGTCGAAGAGCTGCTCGAGGGCGAGGAGGCCTCGGTGTTCGCGCTCTGCGACGGGAGGACGGCGCTGCCGTTACCCGCCGCGCAGGACTTCAAGCGGATCGGCGACGGCGACGAGGGCGCGAACACGGGAGGCATGGGCTCGTTCTCGCCCGTGCCTCGGCTCTCGGCCGCGGAAGTCGAGCAGCTCGTCGACGTCGTGCACCGGCCCGTGCTCGCGGAGCTGGCACGGCGCGGCGCGCCGTTCACCGGCGTGCTCTTCGCCGGTCTGATGCTGACCGCGGACGGGCCGCGCACACTCGAGTTCAACTGCCGCTTCGGCGACCCCGAGACGCAATCGCTGCTGCCGACGCTCGACGGGGATCTGCTCGACGCGCTCGCGCGGGCCGCAGGCGGCAATCTCCGGGGCGTCGCGCTGACCGCGTCCGGGCAGGCCGCCGTCACGGTCGTCCTCGCCGGGCGCGACTACCCGGAGCGCAGCGACTCGGGGACGCCGATCGCCGGGATCGAGGATGCGGAAGCCGGTGGCGCGCTCGTCTTCCACGCCGGCACGGCCCTTTACGACGGCCGGCTCGTCACCAACGGCGGGCGCATTCTCGGCGTCACGGGGCGCGGCGACTCGGTCGCGGAGGCGCGTGCCGCCGCATACGCGGCCGTCGCGCACATAGATTTCGCCGGAATGCGCTATCGCCGCGACATCGCCGCCCATGACTGAGACGCTGATCGGCATCCTCGTCGGCTCGGAGTCCGACCGCGAGCGCATGCAGGCGGCGTTCGACGAGCTCGACGAGCGCGGCGTCGGCTACGAGTTCGAGGTGCGCTCGGCACACCGGGCGCCGGGCGACGTCGCCGAGTACGCGAAGACGGCGCGCGAGCGCGGCCTACGCGTCATCATCTGCGGCGCGGGCCTCTCGGCGGCGCTGCCGGGCGTTGTCGCCTCGTACACCGACCTGCCGGTGATCGGCGTGCCGCTGCGCTCGAAGCTGAGCCTGCTCGACGGGCTCGACGCCCTGCTCGCGATCACGCAGATGCCGCCCGGCATACCTGTCGCCGCCGTCGGCGTCGACAACGCGCGCAACGCCGCGGTGCTGGCGCTGCGCATTCTCGGACGCTGATCCGGGACCGGCGCCGCCGACCTCGGCGCGATCGGTGGTTTGACCGGTAGCGTCGTCCGGCGAACGTCGCCGGTCGGACCACTAGACTGGTCTGAGTGATCGCCCGCTACTCGCGCCCGGCCATGGCCAAGATCTGGTCGGATGAGGGCAAGCTCGCCTCCTGGCTCGAGGTTGAGCTCGCGGCGACCGCGGCGTGGGCCGAGCTCGGCGTCGTTCCGGCCGACGCGGCGAGGGCGCTGCTCGAGCAGGCGACCGCGCCGTCGGCGGAGCGCGTCGCCGAGCTCGAGGCGACGCTCCACCACGACACCGCGGCGTTCGTCGACGCCGTCGCCGAGAAGCTCGGCGAGGAAGGCCGCTGGTTCCACTACGGGCTCACCTCCTCCGACGTCGTCGACACGGCGCTGTCGCTCCAGGTGCGCGAGGCAGGAGCGCTCATCGTCGCGGGGATCGACCACGCCCTCGCCGTCGTCACGGCGCGCGCCGAGGAACACCGCGCGACGCTGCAGATGGGACGCACGCACGGCGTGCACGCCGAGCCGACGACGTTCGGCCTCAAACTTGCCGGCTGGGCGTTCGAGCTCGACCGCGGCCGCCGCCGCGTAGCACGCGCGCTCGAGGGCATGCGCGTCGGCAAGCTCTCCGGTGCCGTCGGCACATACGCGGCAACGGACCCCGAGCTCGAGCGGATCGCCTGCGAGCGACTCGGCCTCGAGGCGGCGCCAACCTCGACGCAGATCCTCCAGCGCGACCGCCACGCGGAACTGCTCGCCGCGCTCGCCGTGCTCGCTTCTTCGCTCGACACGTTCGCACTCGAGATCCGGCACCTTGCGCGCACCGAGGTGGCCGAGGTGCAGGAGCCGTTCGGCCGCGGCCAGAAGGGGTCGTCGGCGATGCCGCACAAGCGCAACCCGGTTGTCGCCGAGCGCATCTGCGGGCTCGCGCGCGTCGTCCGCGCCGCGGCGCTCGTCGGCTTCGAGAACGTCGCGTTGTGGCACGAGCGGGACATCTCGCACTCGTCCGCCGAGCGCGTCGTCATCCCGGACGCGTTTCTCGCCGTCGACTACATGCTCGACCGCTTCACCTGGCTGATGGAGGGACTCGTCGTTCGGGCGGAACGGATGAGGCGAAACCTCGAGGCGAGCCACTTCCTCTTCTTCAGCCAGCGCGTCCTGCTCGCGCTCGTCGAAGCCGGGCTCGGGCGCGACGAGGCGTACCGGCTCGTGCAGCGCAGCGCGATGCGCGCGTGGGATGAGGAACTCGACTTCCGCGGTCTCGTCCGCGCCGACGCCGAGATCGCCGGCCTCGTCGATCTCGACGCCGTCTTCGACCTCGGCGCGTACACGCGCCACGTCGACACCGTCTTCGCCCGTCTGCACACCCTCGCCGGCAAGGAGGAACCGGTTCATGCCTGAGGCCACACACGTTGCATCCGGAAAGGTGCGGGAGATCTACGCACTCGACGACGAGCGGCTGCTGCTCGTCGCGAGCGACCGCATCTCCACCTTCGACGTGATCCTGCCGACCGAGATCCCGGACAAGGGGCGCGTGCTGACCGGCCTCTCCGGTTTCTGGTTCACGCTGCTGCGCGAGATCGTCCCGAACCACATGCTTGCGATCCGCGACGACGGCCGCTCGATGGAGTGCCGCCGCCTCGAGATGCTGCCGATCGAGTGCGTCGTGCGCGGGTACCTCGCCGGCTCGGGCTGGAAGGACTATCGGGCGAGCGGCGCGACCTCGGGCCACGCGCTCCCGGAGGAGCTGCGCGAGTCCGACCGGCTGCCGGCGCCGATCTTCACGCCGGCGACGAAGGCGCAGTCCGGCCACGACGAGAACATCGACCTCGGGCAGGCGGCGGAGCTCGTCGGCGCCGACCGGCTGCGCGAGGTGGAAGAGGTCTCGCTCTCGCTCTACTCGGCGGCCGCGGCACACGCGCTCGAGCGCGGGATCATCATCGCCGACACGAAGTTCGAGCTCGGCCTCGCCCCGGACGGCACGCTCGTGCTCGGCGACGAGGCGCTCACTCCCGACTCGTCGCGCTTCTGGCCCGCCGACCGGTACGAGCCCGGTCGGCCACAGGACAGCTTCGACAAGCAGCCGGTACGCGACTACTGCGAGACGACGGGCTGGGACAAGACGGCTCCCGGCCCCGAGCTTCCCGACGACGTGGTCGCGAGCACGCGCGCGAAGTACATCGAAGCGTTCGAGCGGCTGACCGGAACCTCGTTCCAGGACTATCTCGACGCGCCGGCGACGGTGCTGCGGTGAAGGCGACGGTGCTCGTGCGGCCGAAGAGCGGAATCCTCGACCCGCAGGGCGAAGCGGTCGAGAGCGCGCTCGAGCACCTGGGCTTCGCGGTCTCCGGCGCCCGCGTGGGCAAGGTCGTCGACCTCGAGGTCGACGCCGCCGACGAGGCGGAGGCGCGGACGCAGGTGGAGCAGATGTGCGAGCAGCTGCTCGCGAACCCGCTGATCGAGTCGTACGAGATCGAGCTGCATGGCTAACCCGCAGCCCAGAGTCGGCGTCGTGATGTACCCGGGGTCGAACGACGACCGGGACGCGCTGTGGGCGCTCGCGGCGCTCGACGCAGAGGCGGTCCCCGTCTGGCACGGCGAGGCGGAGTTGCCCGAGCTCGACGCGGTCGTGCTGCCGGGCGGCTTCTCGTACGGCGACTATCTGCGCTGCGGCGCGATCGCGCGCTTCTCGCCGGCGACGGCGGCGGTGCGCGACTTCGCCGAGGCCGGCGGCCTCGTGCTCGGGATCTGCAACGGCTTCCAGGTGCTGTGCGAAGCCGGGCTGCTGCCCGGGGTGCTGCTGCGCAACGAGTCGCTCCACTTCATCTGCCGAGACGTGCGCGTGACCGTCGAGCGGGACGATCTCCCGTTCACCACACGCTGCACGCAGGGACAGGAGCTCGTGATCCCGGTGAAGCACGGCGACGGCCGCTGGTTCGCGCCGCCGGAGCTCGCCGCCGAGCTCGAGGCGAACCGCCAGATCGTTCTGCGCTACGCCGAGCCGGTGAACGGCTCCGTCGACGCCGTCGCCGGCGTCTGCAACGAGCGCGGCAACGTGATGGGCCTGATGCCGCACCCGGAGCACGCGGTCGATCCGCTGCTCGGCTCGGCCGACGGGGCGCTCATCCTCGCCGGCCTCGTCGAAGCCGCCCGAGACCGCGCGCTCGCGCTGCGGTAGCTAGAAGCCGAGAGCGTCCGCGAGCGCCGGGTGCTGGCCGAGCGCGGCGCGCAGCCGTGCAATGTCTCGCGCGCGGAGCGTCACCGGGCCGCGCCGTGCGGTGCCGCCGGTCGAGTAGGCGAAGCGGACGAGCCGCTCGCCGCGCGCGGTCTCGAGCAGCTGCACGATCGACGCGAACCGCCGCTCGCCCACCTGCTGACGCAGCGTCAGCTCCTCCACGAGCTCCGCTCGTCCCCACGGTGTCGACGTCGTCGCCATGCCCGAGAAGGTAGCCGGGAGGGCGTCACGCGAACGTGCCGCCTTCCCGGCGGATGTCAGACGAGAGCTAGCCGCGGCTCGCGCACGGATCGACGTAGAGATCGTCGATCTGCCAGCTGCTGCCGGCGCCGAGCGGGACGAACTGGATGCGTGCCGACGTCGAGCCGAGCAGCGGGATCAGCAGGTTGCCGCCGCCGCCCGAGTTGAGCTTCGACAGCGGCGCCCAGCCGGAACCGGGGCCGTAGGTGGTGAAGTCCGTGACGCCGAGTACCGCGTTCAGGAGGCCGTACCACGTGACCCGAACGTGCAGGCCGCCGTCGACGCCGCCCGCGTCGGAGCCGAACAGCCGCACGTACGGCTCGTTCGACCCGATGCAGAGCACCGGGGTCGTCGCAGCGCTGCCGCTCGGAAGCGACAGCGAGTGCGAGCCGGTGGCCAGGAACGGCTCGTTGCCCGAGACGACCGAGGCGCCGCCGCTCAGCGACCAGCCGCTGGCGCCGCTCTCGAACCCGCCGTTCGGGGCGAGGAAGTAGTTCGCCGAGTCGGCCCATGCGGCGAAGACCTGCGAGCCGCTCGAGCCGCAATTGCCGCCGCCGAGGCCGAGACCGAGCAGCGTGGGCCGCGCGCTCGCCGCCGGAACGGCGAAGGCCGCGACCGCGAGCGCCACAGGAAGAATCATTCGGAGTCGGTTCGCCACAGCTTCTTCACCCCACGACTAGACCGCAGAAGACTTCCCACATCACTCTGATCAGGGATCGTGCACGGACAATCACCCTTCGGAGGTACGGAGTTCCCTCGACCGAGGGGTTATCGCCGACCCGGGGTCAATCCCTCGCCACCGGATGCCGATCCTCGGGGGCGTGTCCACGATCGAAGCTCCTGCGGCTGCCTTACCGGTGGGCGCCGACGACGTCGGCGCCGAACTCGTCTCGCGCGCGCGTTCGCGGGCGCGGCAGCGCGTTCGGGGCGGTCGCGGCCGGCTCGCCCTGACGCTCGCGGGGCTGTTTCTCGCAGCCGCGGTGAGCGCTGCGGTCTTCCTGCCGGCCGGCAGGCCGTTCTCGCCGGCGGCAGCTGCGCTGGCGGTGGTCGCCTACGCGATCGGCTCGCGCGTCGAGTTCGAGGTCAGCAACGTCTTCGCATTGCCGACCGAGCTCATCTTCGTGCCGATGCTCTTCACGCTGCCCCTGCGCAGCGTCCCGCTGCTGATCGCGGCCGGGATGGTGCTCGGGCAGGCGCGGAATCTCGTCACGGGCCGGCTTGCACTGAGCCACCTGCCCATCCTCGTGTTCAACGCGTCGTACTCGCTCGGCCCTGTCCTCGTTCTCTCGCTTGCAGGCGCGCGAGCGCCGGCCTGGAACGATGCGCCCCTCTACCTCGCGGCGCTCGCCGCACAGCTCGGTGTCGACACCGTCCCCAGCGCCATCTGGTCTCGTGTGGGCTACGGGATCACGCTGCTCGAGCACCTGCGCTCGATGCGTTTGACGATGCTCGTGGACGCGACGCTCGCCCCGATCGGACTCGTGGTTGCGATCGCCACCGTCGGCCGTTCGTGGGGCGTGCTCCTCGTGCTGCCGCTCGTCGCGCTGCTCAAGGTCTTCTCGCGCGACCGCCAGGTGCGGATCGACCACGCGCTCGAGCTCTCGGCGGCGTACCGCGGCACCGCGATGCTGCTCGGCGACGTGATCGAGGCGGACGACGAGTACACCGGCAGCCATAGCCGCGACGTCGTCGACCTCGTGCTCGCGGTCTCCGACCAGCTCGGCCTCGATGCGCGCCAGCGCCGTCAGGCGGAGCTGGCCGCGCTGCTCCACGACGTCGGCAAGGTGAAGATCCCCGCCGAGATCATCAACAAGCCCGGGCCGCTCGACGACGGCGAGCGCGCGCTGATGAACACGCACACGATCGTCGGCGAGCAGATGCTGGAGACGGTCGGCGGCCTGCTCGGCGAGGTCGGACACGTCGTCCGCTCCTGCCACGAGCGCTGGGACGGCGCCGGCTACCCGGACGGGCTCGCCGGCGACGAGATCCCGCTCGCCGCCCGGATCGTCTGCGCGTGCGACGCGTGGAGCGCGATGACCACCGACCGCTCGTACCGCAGGGCGCTGCCGTTCGCGCACGCGGTCGACGAGCTGCGGGCGTGCGCCGGCTCGCAGTTCGACCCGCTGGTCGTCGACGCGCTCGTCGCGGTTCTCACGACGAGCTAGACGAGCGCGTCCGAGCGGCCGGCGAGCTCCCGGTCGCGCTCGGTGATCCCGCCGGCCGAATGGGTCGTCCAGCGAAGGGTCACCTTCTTGTACGAGACGGCGATGTCCGGGTGGTGGTCCTCCGCCTGCGCGAGCTCGGCGACCCGGTTGACGAAGGCGATCGCCTCGGGAAACGACCCCAGCTCGAACGTCCGCTCGAGGGCCCCGTCCACATCCGTCCAGCCGTCCACCGCCGAAGTATGGCGGATAGGCTGAACTCACACCCTCCGACCCCCGAAAACGAGGCGACATGCACTCCACGCGCTATCTGATCGTCGGCGGCGGCATGACCGGCGCCGCCGCCGTGAAGGGGATCCGCGAGCATGACCCGGACGGCCCGATCGCGCTCGTCGGCGCCGAGCCGGACGCCCCGTACAAGCGGCCGCCCCTGACGAAGGGCCTCTGGAGCGGCGGCGACGAGGCGAAGATCTGGCTCGGCACGGCGGATCGCGGCGTCGACCTGACGCTCGGCCGGCGCATCGTCGCGCTCGACCTCGAGACGCGGCGCGCGACGGACGACGAGGGCGGCGAATACGCCTGGGAGAAGCTCCTGCTCGCCACGGGCGGCGCGCCCCGCACGATCGAGGGCGCGGAAGGAGTCGTCTACTACCGCACGCTCGCCGACTACCGCCGCGTCCGCGCCCAGGCGGTCGAAGGCGCGCGCTTCGTCGTGATCGGCGGCGGCTTCATCGGCTCCGAGATCGCCGCGGCGCTGACCGGCGCCGGCTGCCGCGTGACGATGGTCTTCCCCGAGTCCGGGATCGCGTCGCGGCTCCTCCCGGACGAGCTGTCGACGTTCGTCACGGGGTACTACCGCGACAAGGGCGTCGAGGTGTTCAGCGGCGAGACCGTCGCCGGCGTCGATGCGGCGGGAGTCCACACGGGCTCGGGCCGCGTCCTCGAGGCGGACGGGGTGATCGCCGGACTCGGCATCGTGCCGCAAACCGACCTTGCGAGCGCGGGCGGCCTCCCGGTCGACAATGGGATCGTCGTCGACGAGTACGGCCGCGTCGGAGGGCGCGACCACATCTTCGCAGCCGGCGACGTCGCCAACTTCCCCGCGCCGGCGCTCGGCCGCCGGTTCCGCGTCGAGCACGAGGATCACGCGAACACGCACGGCGCGGTCGTCGGCGCGAACATGACCGGCCGGGAAATCCCGTACGACCATCTGCCGTTCTTCTACTCCGACATGTTCGATCTCGGCTACGAGGCGGTCGGCGAGGTCGACGCCAGGCTCGCGACGATCGCGCGCTGGGAGGAGCCGAACCGCAAGGGCATCGTCGCGTACGTCGACGAGTCGAGGCGCCCGCGCGGGTTCCTGCTCTGGAACACGTGGGACAAGGTCGATGCGGCGCGGGATCTGATCCGCGCGGCGCAGCCGATCGACGAGGCGATGCTTGTCTAGCGCCTTGCGGCGCTCGCGCAAGGCGCGGCACGGGACCGACCTCGTGTGCGAGTGGATCTTCCGCCCGCTCGCACATCCGGTCGTGCTCGCCCTGCTCCCGCTGCGCATACCACCGCCGCTCGTCGTCTGCGCGTCCGGCGCGGCGGGGATCGGCGGAGCCGTCGAGCTCGCACGCGGACACCTCGTCGTCGCCGCACTCCTCGTGCAGCTGAAGACGGTGCTCGACAACGCTGACGGCCAGCTCGCGCGCCTCTCCGGCCGGGTCACCGAGTTCGGGCGCTACCTCGACTCGGAGGTCGACCTGCTCGTGGACGCCGCGCTGCTCGCGGCGCTCGGCTGGGAGACCGGGCACGGCGTCGCCGCGTTCCTCACGTTCCTCGCGCTGACGGCGGTGCTGAGCGTGAACTTCAACGCCGAGCGCCTCTACCGCCTCGAGCGGGATCCCGCTGCGGGCTCCGCGGCTCTCGCCCGCACGGGCCGCGCGACCGCGTTCGTCCGGCGCGTCTACGCGCTCGTGTATGCGCCGCAGGACCGGCTCGTCGAGCGCTTCGTCGCGTGGCGGCTTCGCGACGTGCTCCCCGAAGCGCGGCTCGCGTATCACGACCGCGCCACCGTCTTCGCGCTCGCGAACCTCGGCATGTCGACGCAGCTCGCAGCGTTCGGCGTCTGCCTCGCGCTCGGGCATCCGCTCGCGTTCATCTGGCTCGTCGCCGCGGAGCTCGTCTTCGTCACCGTGCTTGCACTGCGCCGCGAGCTGCTGTTGCGCAGCTTCGGCGCCTTACAGGAGGAGGCCTTGTGAGAAACGTCGTGGAGCTGGCCACACGCTGGGAGGACGCGGACCCGCGGCAGATCTCTGCGGCCGACTGGCAGCGCTTCGAGCACTCGATCGGGGAGATCATGTCCGCGCTCGGCATGGAGCTGAACACGCCGGGCACGCGCGACACGCCGCGCCGGTTCTTGCAGGCGATGTTCGACGCGACCGCGGGCTATGACGGCGACGCGAAGCTGCGGACGGCGTTTCCCTCCGAGCGGCCGGCTCATCTCGAGGGCTCGCACAGCCAGATCGTCGAAGGGCCGATCTCGTTCTTCGCGCTCTGCGAGCATCACGCACTGCCGTTCCACGGCGTCGCGTACGTCGCGTACGTCGCCGGGTCGGAGATCCTCGGCATCTCCAAGCTGACGCGGCTCGTCCGCCTCTACGCGCGGCGCTTCACGGTGCAGGAACGCGTGGGCGAGCAGATCGCGGACGCGCTGCTCACCCTCGTCGAGCCGCAGGGCGTCGCGGTGTATCTCGAGGCGACGCACCTGTGCACGCAGATGCGCGGCGTCGCCGAGGAAGGATCGCGGACGGCGACCACTTTCTGGCGCGGCGTCTACGACCGGGACGCCGACCTCCGCCGCGAGTTCCTCGACCAGGTGCACGGCCGCTGACGCCGCTCGAGCTCCTCGACGAGCAGCCGGGCCTGCCCGACTGGGAGCTGCCGGCGGAGTTGTCGATCCTGTACGGCGGCCCACTCGGCTTCTGGGAGCCCCGCCTCGTCGCGAACTTCGTGCAGACGATCGACGGCGTCGTGGCGATCCCGGAGCTCGAACGGTCGAACGCGCTCGTCGCAGGCGGCAGCGAGGGCGACCGCTTCGTGATGGGTCTCCTGCGCTCGTGCGCCGACGTCGTGCTCATCGGCGCACGAACCCTCCTCGCGTCGCCGCAGGGCACATGGCGCGCCGATCGCGTGTACCCGCCCGGCGCGGACGCGTTCGCCGAGCTGCGCAGACGGCGCGGAGGCGGCGAGCGACCCGCAGTTGCGATCCTCACAGCCGGCGGCTCGCTCGACCCGGCGCACCCGCTCCTCGCCGACGGCGCGCTCGTGCTCACGACGGAGCGCCATGCAGCGGAGCTCCGCACCGCGGTGCCGGCCGCGACGGAGGTCGTCGCGGTCAACGACGGCGACCGCGTCGACCTGAGCCGCGCCGTCGCCGCGTTACGCGCGCGCGGCCACTCGGTGATCCTGTCGGAAGCGGGGCCGACGGTATTCGCCGCTCTGCTCGCGGCGTCGCTCGTCGACGAGTTGTTCCTCACGATCTCGCCGCTGCTCGCCGGACGCGGCGGTGCGCACCGCCCCGGACTCGTCGAGGGCGTCGAGCTGCTGCCGGGCGAGCAGACGCCGGCGACGCTCCTGTCGCTGCGCCGCGACGGCGACCACCTGTTCCTGCGCTACGGCTTCGCCTGACCGGTCAGTGCCCGTGCGGATACACGGGTGCGCGTGCCGCCGGCCGATCCGCGAGATTGCGGATCGACGGCGTGCCGATCGGGTCAGGCGCGCCGATGAGGCGCGCGAGCAGCGACCGGAAGTCGGTCGCGTTCATCGAGGCCGACCAGTCGCCGGGGCCGGTGGGCCGCATCGAGTTCTGGGCGGCGGGCCAGTACGCCCATGCGAGCGTCGCAGAAAAGCGCTCGCAGCCGTTGTCACCGCGAGGAAGCGACGGGTTCTCGTAGCACCACTGGCTGGCGCCGAGCTGTGCCGTGAGCCGCGCGCGCTCCGCCTCGTCGAGCAGCGCAAATTGCACCTGCTGGCCGTACTCCATCTGCACGACGCCCCACGAGAACACGCCGGCGTCGAGGACGTTCGCGTCGAGCCAGATCTGTCCGCGCGTCGAATACGAGCTCGAAATGCCGCGCACGATGTGGATCGTCACCTGGGTCGGCACGATGTCCCAGTCGAAGCCGCTGGCGTCGAGGGCCGCGTGCACCTGCGCCTGCTCGGTCGGCGTTCCCCCGTCGATCACGTACCGGCCGCCGCCCGCCCATGCGACATCCGCAAGCGCAAGCGCAGCGACGACGGAGCACCCCAAGACAACGGCGGCACGAATCCCCACGAACCCCCCTCCGCAGTACGCGCCCGGGCGAGCGCGGACGCACCGTAGGACAGGGTTCGCCGTAAGTCAACGGGCGGTGCGCGAATCGCTGCGTTCGCGCGGGACCGTCAGGCGCCGGAGCGGTCGATCAGCTCGATGCGGTAGCCGTCCGGGTCGCGCACGAAGCAGATGAGCGAACCGCCCTCGCGAACCCGGTAGGGCTCGCGCTCCGCCTCGATCCCTTGCTCCCCGAGCCGCGCGAGCGTCTCCGCGAGGTCGTCGACCGCGTAGGCGACGTGCCCGTACGCGGTGCCGAGCTCGTACGTGCGCCCGTCGTGGTTGAACGTCAGCTCGAGCTCCTCGTCCTGGCCGGCGACGCCGAAGAAGTAGTTCGTCGCCTCTTTCTCGCCGTTGCGGACGATGTCCATCTCGCGGCGAAACTCGAGCCCGAGCGCCTCGTAGAAGGCGCGGCTCGCGTCCGGATCGGTGATCCGGACCATGGTGTGCAGATACTTAGCCATGGCTGCATCTTGCCAGACGCACCTGCGGGCGATGCCCCGCGAGACGAGCGCCTTTCACCACGTCGGGAGCGGCGGATCGTATGAATCGTCGGGCCAGAAGAATCGGCCGTTGGGCGGCGGAACGTCGTGGATCAGGCGATTGACGACGGTCACTCCTTTTTCGAAAGGTTCTCCGCCGGATTCCTCGACGCCATTCGCCCACGCGTTCAGCCTCTTCTCGCCCGGAATCGCGCGCGCCTTGTCTCGAATGTCGCGCCACATCTCCGATTTGAATACGCCCGGATGCATCGCGTTTGCGGTGACGCCGGTGCCTTCCAACTCGGCCGCCAGGTGGCGGGTCATCTGGTTGAGGGCGACCTTCGACGTCACGTATGCGCTCGTGTTGATGTCCGGCGCCATGAAGCAGGCGCTCGCCGAGACGTTGACGATCCGTCCCCAACCGTTGCCGATCATCCCGCCTGCGAACGCGCTGCACGTGAACAACGAGCCGGCGGTGTTGATCAGAAGTGTCTGAAGCCATTCCTCCGGATTTGTCGTCGCAATTGGCGCGACGGGGCCGAAGACTGCGGCGGCATTCACGAGGATGTCTACCGGGCCGAATGCGTTCTCCGCCGCCGCCCTAAGTCGGTCCACATCAGCCGAGCGACTGACGTCCGTGGCCACCGCGAGGGACTCGTTCCCGGTCTCGCGACGGATCGTCTCGACCGTCTCGTCGAGCTCGCTCGAGCTGCGGCTGGCGAGGACGACGTTGCTGCCGGCGGCGGCGAGGGAGATCGCGACCGCCCGGCCGAAGCCGCGTCCCGCGCCCGTGACCACCGAGACCTTCCCGGCGAGCTCAGCCATCGACGTGCTGCGCCGCGCGCTCGAGCCGCATGCGCGCGGTCAGCGCGTGCCCCGCGAACAGCTCCGCCTCCGAGATGGCGGCCGCGACCGGCGCCACCCGCGCGCTGCCTTCCGCCGTCACGCGCTGGTACGTGACCGTCTTCAGGAACTTGCCTACCCAGAGGCCGCCGGTGTAGCGGGCCGCCCGCTTCGTCGGCAGCACGTGGTTCGTGCCGATCGCCTTGTCGCCGTATACGACGGTCGCCTCCTCTCCGAGGAAGAGCGACCCGTAGTTGCGGAGCCCGTCGAAGTAGGTGTCGAGCACGGACGCCTCGACCTGGACTTCGAGATGCTCCGGCGCGAAGACGTTGGCGAGCTCGATCGCCTCGGCGTCGCTCTCGACGACGATCACCTCGCCGTGGTCGCGCCAGGCCGTTGCTGCGACGGCGGTATCGGGCAGCGCCTCGAGCATGTCGTCCACCTGCGCGATCACGTCGAGCGCGAGCTGTCGCGAGACGCTGATCAGGATTGCGGGCGACGTCGGCCCATGCTCGGCCTGCCCGAGGAGGTCTGCGGCGACGAGCTGCGCGTCCGAGGTCTCGTCCGCGATCACGAGAATCTCCGTCGGTCCCGCGATGAGGTCGATGCCGACGCGTCCGAACAGCTGCCGCTTTGCCTCCGCGACGTAGGCGTTCCCTGCACCGACGAGCATGTCGATCGGCGCGACGCCGCCGACGCCGAACGCGAGCATGGCGAGCGCCTGGACGCCGCCGACGCAGTAGATCTCGTCCGCCCCCGAGGTGGCGATCGAGTGAAGAACGGCCGGATGGATGCCCTGTCCTTGCCATGGCGGCGCACAGCCGACGACTCGCGGAACCCCGGCGACCTTCGCGACGAGCACCGTCATGAACGCGGACGCGAGCATCGGATACCGGCCGCTGGGGACGTAGGCGCCGACGGCGTCGATCGGAATATGTCGATGCCCGAGAACGACGCCCGGCTGCGGCTCGAGCTCGAGCTCCCGGAGGGTGCCGCGCTGGCTCTCGGCGAACAGGCGCACCTGCGCCTGTGCCGTCGCGATGTGGTCGCGCAACTCCGCGTCGACGAGCGTCGCCGCGGCCTCGACCTCGTCCTGCTGGACGCGGAACGACGGCGGATCCCACCCGTCGAGCGTCCGCGAGTAGTGCCGTACGGCGTCCAGCCCCTCGCGCTCGATGCGCGACAGCATCTCGGTGACGGTGCTGCGCACGCCGTCCGAGGCTTCCACCTCGGACGGCAGCGACCGCTTGAGATGCTCGGCCAACGCTCAGGCCGCCTGGAAGCGGAGAATGCTGACGCCGTCGTTCTTGTCGGTCACGTAGACGTTGCCCCGCCGATCGACGAGCACGTCCTCGAACTGCGTGACGAGGTCGACCGGCAGACGCCCCCGCCGCGTCTTCGGATCGTCGGCGATGTAGTAGCCGGCGATTCGCGGCGTATACGGGTCGGAGATGTCGAACACCTGAAGCCCGGCGTTGAAGTAGGTCAGATAGATGTAATCGCCGACCGGTTGGAGGCAGGGTTGCCGCTGCGGCTGGTGCTGGTTGTGCGGCCCGAACCTTCCCCCCTTGCTGCAGAAGCTCGGCGCGGTGTAGCCCTCCGGTGCGACCGGCGTGGGAAAGAGCGAGATCAACACGGGGTCGCGCTCGTCGCTCACGTCGACGATGCCCGCGAAGTTGACCGGCTCGCGGCAGCGGTCGTTCAGGGCCTCGCTGTTGATCACGACCAGCTGCCGCTCGGGCAACGGCACTGCGGTGTGCATCGCAATGCTGCTGCCGAGCGGCGGATAGACCGGAAGCTTGGAGATGAGCTCGGGCTGAGCGGGAGTGGAGACGTCGAGAATCACGAACCCGGCGCGCATCCAGGCGCAGTACGCCCGGTCTCCCTCGACGTACGGCCCGGCGTGGAGCGAGAGCGGAGGCGTGTGCATTCCCAGCTCGAGCGGCCGCCCCGACGTGATCTTCGCCGCGTCGTCCTCCGACCAGCTCTCGCCGCCCTCCTCGTGCTGTCCCGGCCACCACCAGCGCCCGACGAGCTCGGGATGCTCGGGATCGTCGATGTCGACGACCGCATAGACGTGCCCGGCGAATCCCGGAAGCTTCGCGGCTGCATGCACGTACCTGCCGCCTGCGTAGAAGTTTCGGTGCGTCCCGCCCACGCCGGTTGCCCACTTGCCGAGAATCTGTGGATCCTCGGGATCGGCGAGATCCCAGATCGCGATGCCTTCTTCGAACGTGGGGCTCACGTCGCCCCAGCCCGGGATGATCGGCTCCATGTTCGTGACCATGAGCCCGTCCGCCACCTGCACCTGCACCGTCGACGTGCCGGCCGGCCCCGGCAGCCAGCGCACGAAGCGCGGGTTCGCAGGGTCCGTCACCTCGACGATGCTCAGACCCGGCTCCCACAACGCAGCGACGTAGAGGTAGAAGCGTTCGTCGACCTCGTGCATTGCCAGCTTGAATCCTGACCGGCCGTCCAGATCGTCGTAACCGACGAGTTGCACGTTCTCGGCAAAGGGCATGTCCCCCTCCTTCACGCGATGCGATTCGTAGCGCAACGCGACTCGCGGATGACGCGCAACGATACGCAGCGTCGTGGACGGCGGTCAAATCGCCATGTCGCAACGCACTTCTGTGTTGTTACGTTTCGTTGCGACGTATGCTCTTCGAGGGATTCGACGTTCGGAGGTACGGCGACGATGGGCACGGTGCTGGTAGCGACAGACGGATCACCGCCCGCAGAGCTCGCGGTCGACGTCGGAATCCAGTTCGCGCGCGGCGCAGGCCACAGCCTCGTCTTCGTGCATACCGATCCTTCGATCGCCGGACGGCTCTTCACCGAGAATCCAATGGCCGGGGATTCGGACGACCGGGTCGCGTCCGTCGACGACATCCTCGGCGAGGCGGTACGGCGTGCGACGGAACAGGGTGTGCAGGCGGAGGTCGAGTTGCTCGGCGAACACGGAGTCCGCCACGTTGCCGCCGCGATCGTGGGCGTGGCGATGGCGCGCGGCGCGGACGCGATCGTCGTCGGCACGCATGGCCGGGGAGCTGTGGCCCAGGCGATTCTCGGCAGCGTGTCGCACGAGATCTCGGCGCTCGCCCATGTCCCGGTGATCGTCGTGCACAGCCCGGCCGGCGAGAGCGACGAATAGCACGACCGTCGTTCGTGATGAGAGCGTCGTGACGACGACCATCGAACGGCGCGCGATGACCGACGTGTCGCTCGGCCATCTGGCAGCCGACTTCGCGCAGGGCGCGCTGCCTGCGGTGCTCGTCTTCCTGAAGCCCGTGCTGCACCTCTCGTACACGATGACCGCCGCGGTCGTGCTCATGGGGACGGTCACCTCGTCGCTCGCGCAGCCGTTCTTCGGCCACTGGTCCGATCGACACCGCGCGATCTGGATGATGCCTGCCGGCGTCGCGCTCGCCGCGGCCGGGATCGCAACCGCTTCGATCGCACCCAACTACGCGGTGCTACTCGTGCTCGTCGGCATCTCCGGCCTGGGCGTCGGCGCGTTCCATCCCGAAGCCATGAAGGTTGCACGGCATGCGAGCGGCGGCCGGCGTGCAAGCGGGATGGCGCTCTTCGCGACGGGCGGAAACCTCGGCTTCGCCCTCGGCCCGGTCGTCACGAGCGTTGCAATCGCAGGGCTCGGACTGCACGGCGGCCTCTTCCTCGCCCTCCCGGGTGCGGCGATCGCCGTGCTCTTGCGCCGCGAATACGGGCGCCTCGCCGACGTGCGGCAGCGGCGCACGAGCCACGCCGACCTCGCCCGCGCGGTCGACCGGCCCGATGCGTTCAGGCTGCTGCTCGTCTTCATCGGGCTGCGCAGCGTCGCCTACTACGGCCTCTTCACCTTCGTACCGCTCCTCGAAGTGGCCCGCGGCCACTCGAAGTCGTACGGCAACACACTGCTCTCGCTCGTGCTCCTCGCGGGAGTGTTCGGCACGCTTTCCGCCGGCCCGCTCGCGGACCGCCTGGGGCGGCGGCTCGTGATCCTCGCGAGCTCGCTGCTCACGCCGGGCCTGATCCTGGTCTACGTCCTCGTCGGCGGCACCGTGGGGGCAATCGCGGTGTGCGGCGCCGGCGCGGTGATCATCAGCACGTTCGCGGTCACGATCGTGCTCAGCCAGGAGTACCTGCCGAGCCGGATCGCGTTCGCGTCCGGCATGTCCGTCGGCCTTGCCAGCGGACTGGGCGGGGTCGCCGCCGTCGCACTCGGCGCGGTTGCGGATGCGGTCAACCTGCGCACCGCGTTGATCGCCGCGGCCGTCGCACCGGCGATCGGCCTGCTCGTCGCGCTCTTCCTACCCGAGGATTCGCAAACAGGCCATGTCGTTCCCGGCACAGACGGCGACGCCGTTGCGACCGCGCACAGCACGCCGTAACATCACGGCCCTCCGATGAACGCCCTTCGATCCAACGAGCGCGAACTCGCAGTCGTCACCGGCGGCAACCGCGGTCTCGGCCGCGCGATCGCACTCGCGTTCGCGCGTGGCGGAGCCGCGGTCGCAATCGGCGGTCGCGACGAAGCCGCCCTGCGCGGCGTCGTCGGCGAGCTCGACGCGATCGGGGTCGACTGCCTCGCGGAGCCCTGCGACGTGTCCGATGCAGCATCGGTGGAGGCATTCGGCGACGCCGTGCTCGAGCAGCTCGGCAGCCCGACGATCGTCGTCGCGTGCTCCGGGATCGCCGGCCCGACAAAGCCTCTGCACGAGATCGAGCCTGCGGAATGGGCCGAATGCATCGACGTCGACCTCACCGGCGTATACCTCACCTTCCGCCGCTTCATCCCGTCGATGCTCGAACGGGGCTCGGGAAGCCTGATCGCCATCTCCTCCGTCACCGGCAAGCGGCCGCTCGCCGGCCGCACTCCCTACGCCGCGGCAAAGATGGGGGTGATCGGGCTTGTCAGAACGCTTGCGCTCGAGCTCGGCCCGCACGGAATCCGCGTGAACAGCGTGTGCCCCGGCGCCGTCGAAGGCCCGCGCATCGACGGCGTGATCGAGCAGCAGGCGCGCGTTCTCGGCGTCACCGTCGACGAAGCGCGCCGGCAGCTCACGGACGCGGCGGCGCTGAAGCGGCTCGTCAAGGCAGACGAGGTCGCGGACGCCTGCGTCTTTCTCGCCTCCGACAGCGGCGCGGGCATCACCGGCGAGGACATGAACGTCGCTGCAGGGCTGGTGATGTACTAGCGCCATGCCCGAGCCGACCCCGTACACGGAACGCACCGAGATCACCCTGCTCGGCCGCAGGCTGCAGGTGCTCGACCTCACGCGCGAGATCTCGCCCGACATCCCGGTCTATCCGGGCCACATGAAGGTGGCGATGTGGGATCACCTGACGCATGCGGAGTCGAAGCTGCGGATCGGCGACTCGCCGTTCCGGGGCTACGCGGTGAAGGGGATCTCGTTCTGCGACCACGACTCCACGCACATGGACGCGATCTACCACTTCAATCCCGACCGCCCCGACCTCTCGATCGACACGTTCGCGATCGAGCACTGCTTCACGGACGGTGCCTGGATCGACGTCTCCGACGTCGCGCCGCGCACGCACATCACCCGCGACCGCGTTGAGCGGGCGCTGGACGACGCCGGCATCGCGCAGCTGCCGCAGGGCGGGACGCTGCTCTACTACACCGGCGCCGCGAAGCTATGGGACGCGCAGGACGCACTGGGCTACGTCTCGCAGTACCCGGGTCTCGACGCCGAGGCCTCGCGCTTCATCCTCGACGCGGGCGTCGTCAACGTCCTCACGGACGCGGTCTCCACCGACAACCCGGCCGATTCGGCCTACCCGAACCACACCGCACACGCGGAATACCTCGTGAATCACACCGAGATCGTCGCCAACATCGAGAAGATCCCGCGCCACGACGGCTTCGGCGTGATCGTCGTGCCGCTCCGGCTCGTCGGCGCCACCGGCTCGCCCGTGCGGATCTTCGCCGTCTGGGAGTGACTACCGCTCGAGGAGCCGGATGTGCTCCTCGCCGTACCGGTCGCCCGCGACGTCGTCAGCGGCGCCGGCGAGGACATGGAGATCGGCCGGCGTCAGCTCGATCCGCGTCGCCGCGGCGTTCTCCTCGACGTAGCGGACCCGCTTCGTTCCCGGGATGGGGACGACGTCGTCGCCCTGAGCCAGCACCCACGCGATCGCGAGCTGGCTCGGGGTGGCGTCTTTCTCGGCGGCGAGGGCCGCGACGCGGTCGACGAGCTCGAGGTTGCGCTCGAAGTTCCCGGCGGCGAAACGGGGATACCTGCCGCGCCGCGAGTCGCCCTCGCCGAAGTCGTCGGGGCCGCGGAAGCGGCCGGTGAGGAAGCCGCGGCCGAGCGGGCTGTACGCGACGAACCCGATCCCGAGCTCGCGCAGGGTCGGCAGCACCTCCGCCTCGACCTCTCGCGTCCAGAGCGAGTATTCCCCCTGGTAGGCGCTGATCGGATGGACGGCATGCGCACGGCGGATCGTCGCCGCCGAGACCTCGGACAGGCCGAGGTAGCGCACGTTCCCCTCGTGCACGAGCCCGGCCATCGCGCCCACGGTCTCCTCGATCGGCACGGTCCGGTCCAACCGGTGCTGGTACAGCAGGTCGATCGTGTCCACGCCAAGGCGTCGGAGCGACGCCTCCACCGCCGCGCGAACATAGTCGGGCGTGCCGCTGACCTCCATGCTTCCGTCGGTTCCGATCCGCAGTCCGAACTTCGTCGCGACGAGCGCCTCGGACCTGCGGCCGGCGAGTGCGCGCCCGACGAGCTCCTCGTTCGTGAACGGCCCGTAGGCATCGGACGTGTCGAGCAGGTCGACGCCGAGCTCGAGAGCGCGGTGGATCGTCGCGATCGACTCCTGCTCGTCCGTCGGGCCGTAGAGCCCGGTCATGCCCATGCAGCCGAGCCCGACCGCCCCGGCCGCGAGCCCACCGCTCCCCACGCTCCGGCGGGCGACGCCGCTCACGCGGGATAGACGAGCAGGATCCCCATCGCCTCGTCGGGCTTCGTGTCGAGGAGCTGGTAGGCCTCCGGCGCGCGGCCGAACGGGAGCCTGTGCGAGACCGGGGTCACGAGCCAGGGTGTGGCGAGCAGCCCGAACGACACGGCCGTGCGGCGCTCGAACGACCAGCGCGGCTGCAGGCCCGAGCCGAGGCTGCTCACCTGGGAGCTGATGATTCGCTGCCGCCCGTAGTGGAACTCCGGCGACAGCCTGAGCGGCACGACACGCGTGCCGAAGAACGACATCACGGCGATCGTCCCCTCCTGCCCCGTCGTGTCGATCGCGCTCTGGAGGGCGGCCCCGGCCCCGCTCGCCTCGATGCTGACGTCGACGCCGCGCCCGTCGCTCAACTCCTCGACCGCGGCCTTGAGCTCCGAGGGATCGACGGCAGCGTCGGCTCCCCAGGCGAGTGCCGTCTCGCGCCGGGATGGGATCGGGTCGACGACGATGAGCGTGCCCGCCGCCCGCCGCGCGAGCTGCGCGGCGAGGCTGCCGACGACACCCTGGCCGTAGACGACGACGCAGTCTCCGAAGCGGATCGGCACGTCGAGATGGCAGTTGAGGGCGACCTCGAGCAGGTTCACGAACGCGGCCCGGTCCGGCTCGATCCCGTCCGGCACCTTCGCCATCAGCCAGTTGTCGCTCCGCATCGTGAAGAAGTCCTGGTGCGGGTGGCGGGCGAAGACGAGGTCGCCGGGCGCGTAGCGCGCGGTCTCTCCCGCGGCGACGACCTCGCCGATCACCTGGTACGCGTACTTGATCGGAAACGAGAAGCTTCCCTCACAGGTCTCGATGCCAAGGTCGTCGTCGTCCGGGCCCTCGCCGCGGTAGATGAGGATCTCGGTGCCCGCGCTGACGAGGGAGACGACCGCCCGGACGCAGACCTCGTTGCCGGTCGGCTCGCGAATCTCCTCGTCGCGGAGCTCGGCATGCCGGGCGGCGGTGAACCACAAGCCGCGGGCGGACCGCGGGCTGTTCGCCGTCGTATTCATCTCGTCGAGGACACAGCAGTCAGGAGGGTCACGTTAGTGGAACTGCGAAGCGCCGTGCCGGCGGCCGGCGGGGGCGATGCATACCACAGCGCCGGAGAGCGGGTCAAGAGACGGAAACGGCCTGCACCGGCGCGGTGCGGACGCCCTCTTGACCCCGTTTGCAGGCTGCTTTAGTATCGCTAACAGCCTTTAGCCTGGCTAACAAGGGCAGCGTAGTGTCGCTTACCAGGTTGCCATGTGCGAGCGGCGATTCGAGCGTTTTCCCGGGCAGTTACGAAGGGGGGTAGGGAGGTACGATGAGGTATCTACGTCGAACCCGACGGGCAGTTCTGGTCACGACGGCCTTCGCGGTCGTGACGGCTGCGGCTGTCGCGAGTAGCGCAAGCGCCATGACCGCCGCTGCCGGCAACAGCGGAGCCGCTGCCACTCGTGCGGCCGGATGTCCGGCTTACAACGCGGCCGTTCTCAACCCACGACCGATTCCCGCGAGCATCGATCGCGCGGTGGCCAAGCCGGCGCTGTCGGCGCTGCCGAGCACGTCTGCGTCGCTCGGTACGAAGCAGTCCTTCCGTCCGGTGTGGTACACGGCGCTGACCGTTACCCCCGCTCAGCAGAAGGCGATCTGCGCAAAGCACCTGACCGGCGTCTACATGGACTGGGCGGGCGTTCCCTTCAACCAGGCAATCCGCTGGGGGATCACCGACGTCTTCAAGGCGCTCGGCATCAAGCTCCTGCGCATCACGAACTGGAACCTCAGCACATCGGCGTTTCCGGGCAACCTGGCCGCGGTTCTGCCGCTCCATCCCAACATCATCCTCACCGGCGGCCCGGTCAGCCCTGAGCAGTTCGGGGCGATCATGCAGCCCGCGATCAGCCAGGGGGTGACCGTCGCCACCTGGGGTCTCGGAGCGAAGACGTTGAACACCGGCTCCGGACAGCCGCTGAAGGCCGTCGTCGGCTACGACTTCTACCACCTCGGAACAGAGCTCGCGGACGCGATCCACAAGGCGTATCCGAACGGAGCGAACTTCGGTTACATCCACTGGGTCAACAACGCGCTCGCGATCCTCAACCGTGAGCAGGGAATGCTCGACGAGTTGAAGAAGTTCCCGAACATCCACATCATCACGAACGGCAAGCCGAGCCCGACGAACCCGGCCTCCGGCTACACCGACCCGAACGGCTCGCTCGCGTTCACCCTCGCGTTCCTCAAGGCTCACCCGACCGTCAACCTCCTCTTCGCGCCGTGGGAAGACAACGCGGCGATCGGCGAGGCTGCGGCGGTCAAGGCCGCGGGCATGCAGGGCAAGGTCCACATCGCGACGATGGATCTCTCGACCGAAGGTGCCTCCCAGCTCGTCCACAATGGAACGATCTCGATCGACATGGGCGAGGACATGTACGACGGGGGCAGATCGATGGCTCTCTCGGCTGCGCTTTCGGAGATCGGCGCGAAGATCCATCCGTACGTCGTCGTGCCGGTGTGGCCCTCCACGTCGGCGAACGTTCTCGACTCGTGGAACTTCATGCACGGGCCCGACATGCCGTGCGGGAGCTCCTGCAAGAAGTAGCCCAGCACGGGAAGCGATGCAGAAGCGCTTCGGCCGGCAGGAGTAACGCAAGCCGACCGGCCGAAGCGCTTCGTCCCACGGATGCGTTGAGTGTGCTCGGAGACACCATCGACGAATCGCCGTTATCGGAGAGTGCTTGACTAGCGAACCGGCCCCGCGCGAACCCGCGCTCGACATGCGGCAGATCGGCATGCGCTTCGGTGAGGTCTGGGTCCTCCAGGACGTGGACTTCTGCGTGCGGCCCGGGACGATCCACGCGATCGTCGGCCATAACGGCGCGGGCAAGTCCACGCTGATGAAGATCGCCCTCGGCGCCTACGAACCGACACAGGGTGACGTACGCATCCGGGGCAAGAACCTCGTGTACTCCCGTCCGGCGGCCGCACGCGAGCTGGGCCTCGGGATGGTCCTCCAGGAACGCAGCCTCATCACAACGCTGAACGGACTCGACAACCTCTTCCTCAACGCCGAGCAGAAGAACCGGCTCCGGCTCGTGAAGCGAGGCTCCGAGGCCGATGAGGCGCGAGAGCTCCTCGATCAACTCGGGATCTCGAGAGCGCTCTTGCGAAAGAGCGTGTCGGAGATGAGCACGATCGAGCAGGAGCTGCTGGAGATCGCAAAAGCACTGCGGCTCGGCGACGAGGTGTTGATTCTCGACGAGCCGACGGCTCCGCTGGGCAGAGAGGAGATCACCCGGCTCTTCGACGTGATGCGAACGGTGGCCGCGAGGGGAACGGGGATCGTCCTGATCACCCATCATCTGGCGGAGGTCTTCGCCGTCAGCGACGAGGTCACGTGCCTGCGCGAGGGCTCCGTCGTCCTGTCGACGCCGACGAGCCAGACGAACATGGCCGAGCTGATCGAGGCGATGCTCGGCCGGGCGTCGGTCGCGTCGACGGTGGCGTCGAAGCGTGCTGACAGCGGCGGCGCCGGGGCCGAGAAGCAACCGGCCCTGGATGTGAGCCACCTCCAGGTCGGCGACAAACTCCTCGACGTCTCGTTCAGCGTGGCGCCGGGCGAGATCCTCGGGGTCGCGGGTCTCGCCGGCAGCGGCCGCTCGACGCTCCTGAAGACGCTGTTCGGCGACATCCGGCCGACGGGTGGAGAGGTCGCTCTCGGCGGCGCCCCGCACAAGCCTCGCTCACCGCGCGCGGCGATCGCGCACAACGTCTACCTCACGCCCGAGGACCGCGGCGTGCACGGGCTCGTCCTCACGAAGCCGATCGCCGAGAACATCGTCCTGTCGATCCTGAAACGCTTCGTCAACAAACTGCGCGTCCTCGAGATGTCCAAGGGCAGAGTGGTGACGCAAGACATGATGTCGCGCCTGGACATCCGGGCACGCAGCATCGACCAGATCGTCGGCGAGCTCTCCGGCGGCAACCAGCAGAAGGTCGTCCTGGGGAAGGCTCTTGCCGCGGGCGCGGAGCTGCTGCTCCTGGACGAGCCCACGTTCGGCGTCGACATCGGTGCGGCACGCGAGATCATCCAGCATGTGCGCGCGCTGGCCGAACGCGGAACGGCGGTGCTCTGGGTGACCTCCGATCTGAGGGAGCTGCTCGAGGTGGTCGATCGGGTTATCGTCTTGCGAGACGGGGTGGTCGAGGTGTCGATCGAGCGCGGCGAGGCCGAGTTCAACGAAGACGTGATCATTGCGAGAATGCAGCGCGCCCAGTATCTGGAGCTCGCGTCCGCGGCGAGGGAGGCGAGATGAGCGTGGACAGCAGCAGCCAAGGTGGGACCGAGTCGAGTCGGGACGGCCGCACGGCTCTCTGGACTCCTGTAGCACGATCGATCGGACGGGTCGCCTGGCGCACCTACACGGGCGACAACGCGGGGATTCTCATCGGCGCGATGCTCGTCACCGTCTTGATCTTCGGCGTGATCCTTCGCCACGACAACTTTCTCGGCGTCACGAACCTTCTGAACATCGTTCGTGTCTCGGCGACGATCACCGTCATGGCCGTCGCGACCGTGTTCGTGATCTCGAGCGGAGAGATCGACCTGTCGATCGCCTCGATCGTGCCGGTCTCAGCGCTCATCGCCGCCGTTCTCATGTCGTGGCACCTCGGCTTCATGCTCGCGGCCGTCACGGCGGTAGCGTTCGGTGCAGGAGTCGGGCTCATCAACGGCGTCGTCACCGTCGGCTTTGCGATCCCGTCGTTCGTCGTCACGCTCGGCATGCTCGGGATCATGCAAGGCGTCGCTCAGTGGATCACGAACACGAACACGATCCCGATCAGCAACGCGCGCTTCCTCAACTGGTTCGGACTCGGCAGCATCGGCCCGATTCCCGTCCTGGACATCTGGTCGCTGATCGCCTTGATCATCGGCGCCGTCGTGCTGTCGTGGACGGCTCTGGGGCGGAAGGTGCTCGCGACCGGCGCTAACCGCAACGCGGCTCGGTTCTCCGGCATCAGTACCGGGCGGATCAAGATCGGCGTCCTCATGGTCAGCGGCATCGCCGGCGCGCTTGCGGGCCTCCTCTACGACGGCCAGTTTGCCGCCGCAGAGTTCACGACCGGAGGGTCGGACCTGCTCAACGTCGTTGCCGCCGTGATCATCGGCGGCACGGTGCTGACGGGCGGCAAGGGCAGCGTCGTCGGCGCCGTCGTGGGCTCCCTGCTCATTGCGACGCTGAACAACGCGTTGATCCTCGTCGGTCTCGGCGCGCCGCAGCAGTTGATGGCACAGGGCACGATCATCGTCGCTGCAGTGATCGTGAGCTCGCGGAAGGTCCGCGCGAGAGAGGTGTGGGGCTGGCTGGCCAGGCTCGAGGGCTACGACCCCAGGGCGGGCGGCCGGAAGCCTACGAGTCCGGAAGCCGCGATCGCAGGCGACGCGACGACGCTGCCCGAGTAGGCCGCCCTCCGCTCACGTCCGCAGGTGCGCGGGCGGAACCTCACCCCGGTCGCGCGCGTCGCGGAGGGCGGCCGACCACCAGGCGAGATCGTCCAGCAGCAGCTGCAGGCTCCGCTCGGTTCCCGGATCGCCCGGCTCGCCGTTCGGAGCGAACGCCGACTCGACCCTCGCGATCAGGACCGTGTTGCGCAGCGGCACGAGCTCGGCGTCGATCGCGACGAGGGAGAGCTGCTCGACTGCTCTGATCCCGGCGGCGAGGCCGCGGCTGTACGCGACGAACGCCGCCGGCTTGTTCCGGAAGGCCCAGCTCTCGAACACGCTCTCGATCGCGTTCTTCAGGACGCCCGGGAAGCTGTGGTTGTACTCCGGCGTCAGGAAGAGATAGCCGTCGCCGTCCGCGATCGTCCGGTTCCATCGCTCGACCACCGGGCTCGAGTAGCCCGGCTCCGGCCGTTCGCCGTTGAGCGAGGAAAGCTCTGCGAACATCGGCAGCGGCCAGTCGCGGAGATCGAGCACCTCGAGGTCGAACTCGTCCCTCGCCCCGGCCCGCTCGACGAGCCACGGCAGCACCCGGTCGGCGTTCCGCTGCGGCCGTGTGGAGCCCACGACGAGCTTCAACTGCAGCGGGCGGGTTTCGGTGCGGGCAGGCAGACCTGAACGAACCTACAGGGCGCGCGCCGAGGCTTCAAGCCCGACTTCCACCCCGTCCGCGAGATCTCGGGATAATGGTCGTATTTCGGCTGGTGCTCGACACGGACGGTGGGAAATCTGTAAACCTCCCTTCAAAGTCGCCGGTGCCACAGCCGGCGTGAAGCCCGCGAACTGAGAGGAAGGCCGACCGGTGACCGCGACTCCGAAATACGCGCTCTGCGAGCTTGCATTCCCGGATACGACCCTCGCCGAGGACATCGAGATCGCGCGCCAGTCCGGTGCCACCGGGTTGAGCGTCGACGAGGCGAAGATCGGGGACACCGATCCGAAGGAGGTTGCGGCCGCGTTGCGCGCCGCCGGACTCCAGGCAGCCGCGTGCATCCCCGCGGTCATGTCCTTCCTGCCGGGGCCGACGATCAACGGGCCCGACGACGTGGAGGAGCGCATCGAGCTGATGTGCGAGGGCGTGCGCAAGCTCGCCGTCCTCGAGCCGACCTCGATCCTCTGCCTGACCGGCCCGCAGGGCTCGTTCTCGCTCGACGAGGCGCGCGACCTTGCGGCCGACGGCGTGCGCAGGATGGCCGCCGCGACCGACGAGGTCGGCCTCCCGCTCAGCTTCGAGACCTTCCGCTACTCCGATCCGCAGAACTACTCGTTCATCTTCGGGCTCGAAGCGGCGGTCGAGTTCCTCGCAGAGGCGGGCAGGCCGGACGTCCCACTCTGCTACGACATCTGGCACGTCTGGGACTCGTCCGACCGGATCCTCGAGCTGACGCAGCAGTACGCATCGCGCATCAACGTCGTGCACCTGAACGACTACCGCGACCCCACGCGCAGCTGGAACGACCGGGTGCTGCCGGGCGACGGGATCGTCGACCTGCCGGCGATCTTCACCGCGCTACGGGCAGGCGGGTTCGACGGCTGGTTCGACCTCGAGGTCTTCTCCGACGACGGCCGCTGGGGCCAGGACTACCCGGACTCGGTCTGGAAGCTCCCCTGGGTCGAGCAGGCGCGTCGCGGACGCGAGGGGCTGCTGGCCGCCTGGGAGGCTTCGCACTAGACGTCGAGCCTGAAGCCGCCGTCCTCCCGGATCAGGAGTCCGGCCGGCGTCTCCGTGAAATGCGAGCCGATCAGCAGCGTCCCAGCGTCGGCCGCTTCTCCGAGCACGCGGGCGCGCGTCGTCGCGGCGCCGTCGGGATCCTCGTCGGCGCTCGTCGACCAATGCGGGAACGCCAGCTGGCACGGGTGATGGAGGACGTCGCCTGTGATCAGCCCGCGTTCGCCGGCCGACTCGATCGCCACGCTCACGTGGTTCGCCGTATGCCCAGGGGTCGGCACCAGCCGTAGGCTCGAGTCGAGCCGGTGCTTTCCGTCGACCAGCTCGGCCAGGCCGGCCTCGACGATCGGCCGGACAGAGTCTTCGAATGCGGCGCGGCTGTCGGGGCTCCCGCGCTGCGCGTCGGCCGTCCACCACTCGTATTCCTCTCGCACGAAGACGTAGGTCGCGGAAGGGAAGGTCGGCACCCAGCGCCCGTCTCGAAGCGACGTGTTCCAACCCACGTGGTCGATGTGGATGTGCGTGCAGACGACCGTGGAGATATCCGAGGGCTCGACGCCGGTCGCGCGCAGCCGCTCGAGGAAGCCGGTGCGCAGCTGCGACCACTCGGGGATCTCGGCACGGGGCTTGTCGTCCCCGATACCCGTGTCCACGAGCACGTTCGTCCCGTTCGAGCGCACGAGGAATCCCTGGACGGTGGCCCTCAAGTTGCCGTCGCGATCCGCGAAGCTCGGAACGAGCCACTCGATCTCCCGCACGCGCGCCGGCGTCGCCTCGGTGATCAGCCGCTGGATCAGCGGCCCGGCTTCGAGCTCCACGATCGGGACGACCTCGACCTCGCCGACGAGCACCGTCATAGCGCTCGAGCTCAGCCGGACGTCGTGACGGGGCTGCCCGTCTGCGACTCTTTCTCGACGCCGCCGGACGGATCGTGCTCGAGCGGCGCCGACTCCGGCTCGACGGCGAGCAGGTCGACGGCGACACGGCCGTCGCCTTGCGCCGCCGGATCGCGCAGGATCGTCGTCACCGCGCGGGACGGCTGCGAGAGCGGGTTCACGTAGCGGTGCGGAATCGACGATGCGAACGCCATGCTGTCGCCCGGGCCGAGCTCGTACCGCTCGAAACCGACGTAGATGTCGAAGCGCCCCTCGAGCACGACGACCATCTCGAAGCCGGGATGCCGGTAGAGACGCTCGTTCGACTCGGCGCCCGGTTCGTAGATCAGCTCGAGGAACTCGACGTCCTGAAGCGACTGCGGCGTCAGGCGCTCCCAGCGGACGCCGCCGTGCACGTTGATCGCGGCCCGCTGGGCCCGCCGCACGAGATAGCGGTTCCCGCCGGCAGGCTCTCCGCTCGGAGCATCCTGGGCGCCGTGGGACAGACCGGTGTGACCCTCGTCCTCCGCTGCGGGGGGCGCGGGGGCATCGGCCGCTCCGGCGGCGAAGAACGTGTCGACGGTGGCCCCGAGGGCGGCCGCGAGCGCGAACAGCGTCTCGACCGAGGGCAGGCTCTGGCCGCGCTCGATCTGGCTGATCATGCTCGGCGAGACGCCGATGTTGCGGGCGAGCGAGGACATCGACATCCCGAGCTCCCGGCGCCGCTCGATCAGGCGTTCGCGAACGGTCGCGAACTGGCGTTCTGCGGCCTCGACATACGACTGCGATTGGTGTGGGTCGAGCGTCACGCGTCAGCCTCCGGTGGGCACAGCCTATTGCGTTCTCATGCCGCGTGTTGACAACTGCGGGTCGCGCGGTACGGGGCGACCTCACGCATCGTGGGCCACCCGGAGGACGGTGCGGCCGGCGACGCGGCCATCGGTCAAATCGGCGAATGCCTCGTTCACGTCCTCGAGTTGCCGCACCGCGCCGACGACCGGCTTGACGAGCCCCGCCTGCACGAGCTCGATCGCCTGCTGGAGCTCGCCGCGCGTCGCGAACCTCGACCCGAGTACCTGGATCTCGTCGAGCACGAGCCGCGGCGTCTCGAGCTCGAACGCGGTCTCGAGCGCGTAGCCGACGGCCACGATCCGGCCGCCCCTGCGCACGAGCTCGCCTGCCTGCCGGTACGCCGCCGGGCTGCCGGCGGTGACGACGACAGTGTCGAAGCCCTCCTCCGCGATCGAGGCGAATGCGGATTCGTCGCGGCGGAACGCGCGGGCATCGACGGCGTCGAGTCCGAGGCCGCGGGCAAGCTCGAGCGAAGCCTCTGTGACGTCGAGACCGACCGACATCGCGCCTGCTGCGGCGGCGACCTGGAGGGCGTGGATGCCGACACCCCCGAGCCCGACCACGGCGACCGTCGTGCCCGCGCGGACGCCGCCGCGGGTAACCGTCGCGCGGTAGGCGGTCCCGAGCGCGCAGGTCATCGGCGCAGCGCTCACCGGGTCGATCCCGGGCGGCAGCCGCAGCAGCCGCTCGACGGGAACGACCAGGCGCTCCTGGAACCCGCCGGGATGCGTGAACCCGAGCCAGCCCTGGAGGTCGTAACAGAGCACCTCGTCGCCGGCGGTGCAGCGGCGACAGCGGCCGCACGGCCAGTAGTGGTAGGCGAGCACGAGCTGGCCGGGCTCGAAGAGGCCCGGCGGATCCGTCTCCAGCACCCTTCCGCAGATCTCGTGGCCCGGAATGTGGGGCAGCTTCAGGGTGGAGCTGAAGGGCATCTGCCCGCGCGAGGTCTTCACGTCGCTGAAGCAGACGCCGCACGTCAGCACCTCGATCACCGCCGTTCCCGGGCGCAGCCGGGGCTCGGGAACGTCGATCTCGACGAGCGGCTGCCCGTAGTCGACGACGGCCATGGCCCTCAACGCGCGCCGACGCCCATTCCGCGCGAGACAGCGCTCACCGCTGCCGATCCGATCGCGTCAGCCTCGTCAAGAGTGTTAAGTTTCGCTTGTAAGAATGCGGATACACGGGACAACTTGAAGTATAACTTGACAGAGAATTAGACTGTTGCTGAAAAGTTCACAGCAGCGAACCCAGGGGAGGCGGACCACGTGGCCACGACGCACGGCGAACGACATCGGCTGACCGAGACGGGGAAGGATCTCGACCTTTCGTTCCTTCAGAAGCCGCACGAACACGATCCGCGGCGCGTCTTCAGCACGTCTGGCACGGACTGGCAGACGAGGGTCGACTTCGACCGGTTGCGCCGTGATCGCCTCGAACGGGCCCGGCGGGAGATGGAGAAGCAGGACCTCGGCGCCCTCGTGTGCTTCGTCGGCGAGAATGTCCGCTACATCACAAGCGTCTTCCAGGGTAACTGGAAGAACAACATTTTCATCCGATACTGCGTGTTGCCGCGAGACGGCGATCCGGTGTTGTTCGAGACAGCAGGGTCGGACCTCGAATGCGCGAAGATCGACGCGCCGTGGCTGAGCGGGCGCATCCGGCCGGCGATCACGTGGAAGTGGTCAGAGACGGCGGAGCAGATGATGGCGGACAAGATGGCCGCGTCGATCGTCGACGTGCTCCGCGAGCACGGGGTCGACAAGGAGCCGATCGGGCTGGACATCTACGACCCGTCGGCGGCCGCGGCGTTCGAGCGCGCCGGGATGAAGACGGTGAGCGCGTGGCCCGCCATGTCGGGCGCACGCGTCGTGAAGACCCCGGACGAGCTCGAGTGCCTGAAGATCTCGTCGGCGATCGGCGACACCGCTATGTGGAAGATCGAGCACGAGTGGCTGAAGCCGGGCGTGCGCGAGAGCGAGATCACGGCGAAGGTCAACGAGTATCTCTACACGCACGGCTTCGACTTCGTCTACGACATCATCGTGGCCTCAGGCGGCAACACGAGCCCGTATCGCCGCTGGCACACGGACAAGGTGATCCGCGAGGGCGACCTCGTGATCATCGACCAGAACGCGGTCGGGCCGGGCGGCTATTTCGTCGACTTCGTCCGCTGCTTCAAGGTCGGCGGCCGCTGGACACCCAAGGAGAAGGATCTCTACAAGGAGTGCTACGAGTCGATGTACGCGGCGATCGGCCAGATGAAGGCCGGCAACACCACCGCCGACGTCGCGGCCAAACTCCCCAAGTACGCAGACGACGAGTTCGGCACGGTGACGCTCCAGCAGTTCGCGCACTCGATCGGCCTGTCGCTCTACGAGGGCATGTGGATCTCGCGCGCCTACTCGCTCGACTACCCGGTCGAGCTCCAGGAGAACATGTACTTCGCCGCCGAGACCTTCGCCGGCCATCCGGGCCTCGAGCAGACGGTGCGCCTCGAGGAGAACCTGCTCGTCACGAAAGATGGGCCGGTGATCTTCACGAAGCACCCCTTCTCCGACGAGGCTCTCTCGTAGGTCACACCCTTGCGGGTCGTTGTTTCCGACCACGTTTTCACCGACCTCGACATCGAGCGTTCCGCGATTGCAGAGGTTGGTGGAGAGCTCGTCCTCGCTTCGGCGAGTGACGAGCAGACGCTCGCGGCGGCGGCGGAGCATGCAGATGCCCTCCTCGTCTGCTACGCCGCCGTCGGCGAGCGAGTAGTGGAAGCAGCGGCCCGTGGCGGCTGCAAGATCATCTCGCGCTACGGCATCGGCGTCGACAACATCGACGTCGCAGCAGCGACGCGCGCGGGCATTCGCGTCACGAACGTCCCCGACTACTGCATCGACGAGGTGGCCGATCACGCCATGGCTCTCCTGCTCCTGTGCGCGCGGCAGCTGCTGCCCGCGATCGACAGCGTGCGCTCCGGCGGATGGCAGGTACCTCACGGCCGCGTTCACCGCGTGGCGGGAAAGCGCCTCGCGCTGCTCGGCGTCGGCCGCATCGGGCGACAGGTACTCGACCGGGCGCGCGCGTTCGGCCTCGAGGTCGTCGGGTACGACCCCTTCCTGCACGACGACATGCCCGGCCTCTCTCGTGCCTCCTCTCCGGAAGAGGCCGTGGCGGAGGCGGACTTCGTCTCGGTGCACGCGCCACTGACGGCAGACACACGCCATCTCGTCGGCGCGGAGCTGATCGGGTCGATGCTGCGCGCGCCGTTCGTGATCAATACGTCGCGCGGCGGGCTCGTCGACGCCGCGGCCGCGGTACGGGCGCTCGACGCCGGCACGCTGTCCGGGCTCGCCCTCGACGTGACGGAGGAGGAGCCGCTGCCCGCGGACAGTCCACTGCGCACGCACCCGCGGGTGATCCTGACGCCCCACATGGCGTTCTACTCGGTCGAGTCCGAGCGCGAGCTCCAGCGACGCGCGGTCGACGAGGTGGTGCGCGCACTGCGCGGCGAGCCGGCGGTCTCGGCGGTCAATTGAGCCGCCCGGCAGCGCTCTATCCCGACCTCGAGGGCAAGGCCGCCCTCGTCACCGGCGGCTCGAAGGGCATCGGCGCCGCGACCTGCCGCGCGCTCGTGGCGAACGGCGTGCGCGTGGCCGTGAACGGCCGCGGGCAGGAGGCGATCGACGAGCTCGTCGCGGAGCTCGGCCCGGGCGCGGTCGGCGTGCGCGGCGATTGCACGAGCGAGGCCGAGATGAAAGATGTCCACGAGCGTGTCGAGGAGGCCCTCGGCCCGGTCGACCTGCTGGCGGCCTTCGCGGGCGGATTCGAGTCGTTCACACCCGTGTGCGAGATGGGCCTCGACGAGTGGAGGACGGTGATCGACGCGAACCTCACCTCGACGTTCCTCACCGTGCGCGCGTTCGCGCCGGGAATGATCGAGCGGCGTCGCGGCGCGATCGTGACGATGTCCTCCTGCGCGGGCCGTGTCCTCGACAAGCCGACGCAGGCCGCGTATGCGGCCTCGAAGGCGGGAATCGCGATGTTCACGCGTCACGTCGCGCTCGAGCTCGGAAAGCACGGGGTGCGCGCGAATTGCGTGGCGCCCGCCACGACGCTGACCGAGCGGATCGAGCGCGCGATGACGCCCGAGGCGCTCGCGTTCACGGAGGGGCTGTCGCCGCTCGGGCGGCTCGGCGCCTCCGAGGACAGCGCCAACGCAACGGTGTTCCTGCTCTCCGATGCCGCCGGGTGGCTGACCGGGGTGACAATCGACGTCGCCGGCGGACGCGTGATGATCTAGCGAAAGGACGACCGATGTCGAACGAACCGTGGAAGACCGACGACTATTTCGTCAGCTCGTGGAACTATCAGCCGGAGGTGACCGAGGCCTTCACGTTGCCGCCGCGGATCGAGGTGCACGACGTCACGCTTCGCGACGGCGAGCAGCAGGCGGGCGTCGAGTTCACCGCGGACGAGAAGGTCCGCATCGCCGAGGCGCTCGCCGAGGCCGGCGTCGACCGGATCGAGGCCGGCCTTCCCGCGGTCTCCCCGTCCGACGCGGCCGCGGTGAAGCGAATCGCCGCCGCCGGCCTGCCGTCGCGGATCTTCGCGTTCTCGCGGTGCATGGTCTCGGACGTCGAAGCCGCCCTGGAGGCCGGCGTCGAGGGAATCGTGATGGAGATCCCTTCGAGCCGGCACATCATCGAGCTGGCCTACAAGTGGCCGTACGAGCGGGCGATCGAAGCGACGGTCGAGTCGACGAGCTTCGCGCACGAGCACGGGCTGAAGGTGATCTTCTTCCCGATCGACTCGACGCGGGCGGAGATCACGGAGTTCCTCGACCTGATCG
The DNA here is from genome assembly GCA_036511815.1 of Gaiellaceae bacterium. GTDB lineage: Bacteria > Actinomycetota > Thermoleophilia > Gaiellales > Gaiellaceae > Palsa-739. The sequence continues at coordinate 27,939 of DATCBP010000053.1, read as the reverse complement.
AGACGATCGAGCGCGACGGGCACATGGACGGTCTCGTCCTCGTCGATACGTTCGGCGTGCTGTCGCCGCCGGCGGCGGCGTTCATGACCCGGAAGGTGAAGGAGCGGATCTCGAAGCCGCTCGAGACGCACTTCCACATGGACTTCGGTCTCGGCGTCGCGAACACCGTCACCGCGGTCTCGCAGGGCGTCGGCACGGTCCAGGTGTCCGTGAGCGGAATCGGCGAGCGCTCCGGCAACGTGCCGCTCGAGGACACCGTGCTTGCGCTGAAGACGCTGTACGGCGTCGAGAGCGGCATCGACACGACGAAGCTCTACGGGCTGTCGAAGCTCGTCCGCGAGCTCGCCGGTGTCCCGGTGCCGCCGAACCGCGGGATCGTCGGAGACCGGATCTTCCACGTGGAGTCGGGGATCATCACGAGCTGGGTGAAGAACGTCGGCTCGGAGAATCTGCTCGAGGCCTTCCCGTTCCGGCCCGAGCTGGTCGGGCAGACCGGCCCGGAGATCGTCCTCGGCAAGGGCAGCGGTCTCGACTCGGTGCTGATCTGGCTCGACAAGGTCGGGCTCGGCCCTGCGGACGCAGAGCAGACGGCGGCGATCCTCGATCGGGTCAAGGCGACCTCGCTCGAGAAGAAGGGCCTGCTCAGCCCGGACGAGTTCCACGCCATCGCGCAGGACGTCCTCGCGACGTCGCCCGCAGCCGTGTAGCGGATGGCGGTCGGGTGGGGCATAGTCGGCGGCTCGGCGATCGCGAACAACGTGATCGCCCCCGCGCTCGCGAAGCTCGACGGCGGGGAGCTCGTCGGCATCGTCAGCCGCGACCAGAGTCGCGCGGAGGCGTTCGCGGCACGGCACGGCGCGCGGCTGGCCACGACGAGGTACGACGAGCTGCTCGAGGATCCGGCCGTCGACATCGTGTTCGTGTCGACGCCGAACGCCTTGCATGCCGAGCAGGTTTGCACGGCTGCGGCGGCCGGCAAGCACGTGCTGTGCGAGAAGCCGCTCGCGACGTCCGTTGCCGATGCCGAAGCAGCGGTCGCCGCATGCCGCGATGCCGGCGTGAAGCTGGGGGTGAACTTCCAGACCCGCCACCACCAGGTGTTCGCCGAAGTTCGCAAGGTCATCCAGAGCGGCGCGCTCGGAGCCATCCAGATCGTGCAGTGCGAGGCAAGCGCGGGCCGGGTGCCGATGCAGAACTGGCGCACCGACTCCGGTCTCGCCGGACTCGGCACGATCAACAACCTCGGCGTGCACGCGTATGACCTCCTGCGCTACCTCCTCGACTCGGAAGTGGCCGAGGTGGCCGTGCTGCTCGACGTCGGCCGCCGTGACGAGCTCGAGACGATCGCGCTCGCCCTGCTGCGCTTCGAGAGCGGCGTGCTCGCATACGTCAACGCCAACCAGGCGATTCCCGGCTACCAGCCGGACATCCAGATCTACGGCAGCGAAGGCCGGATCATCGGCCGGGGAGTGACACGCCCGTGGATCGAGCGCGGCGAGCTCGCGATCCTCGTGGACGGCGAGGAGCGCGTGACGACGACGTCGACCGTCGACGCCTACGACCGTACGCTTGCCTCCTTCCAGCGCGCGGTCGTCGACGATCTCGAGCCGAACCCGTCCGGCATGGACGGGCTTCGCAGCGTGTGGCTCACCCACGCGATGACGCGGTCGGCACGGGAGGGACGGGTCGTCGAGGTGGAGCGCTAAAGCAGCAGCCGCTCGTCGAACGGGGCGCGCGAGAGCAAGCGGCCTCCGTCGGCGGTGACGACGATCGTGTCCTCGAGCCGGACGCCCGCGCCTCCGCGCACGCCAGGGATCCAGATGAGCGGCTCGACGGCGAACGTCATCCCTGCCTCGAGCACGACGGTCTCCGCACCGGGAAGATCCTCGCCGATGTACGGCGGCTCGTTCGCGCCGATGCCGACGCCGTGGCCGATGAACAGGCTGATGAACTTGTCGGCCCCGAGGCCGCGCGCCGCCGCCGTGTCGCGGACGGCGCGCGCGACGTCGTCGTTCGTGTTCCCGGCGCGCATCGCCGTCGTCGCAGCCTGAAGCGACTCGTACACGGCAGTGAAGACCTCCTGCTGCTGCCGATTCGGCGTGCCGCAGATCACCGTCCTGCCGATGTCGCCGAAGTACCCCGACCACATTGCGCCGATGTCGATGAAGACGACGTCGCCGTTCCGGATGATCTTGTCCGAGGCGATCCGGTTGGGGGGGGCCATGTGCTCGCCGGAGGCGACGAACGGAGTCGTCACGTGCGAGAGCTCGCCGCCGAGCCGGTACAGCTCGTGCATCGCCTCGGCCACGACGTCCGTCTCGCGAACGCCGGGCCGGATCGACTGCACCGCTACTTCCAGCATGCCTTCCGCGATCGCACACGCTTCCTCGATCAGCGCGATCTCCTCCGGAAACTTGATCAGCCTTGCGCGCTGCATGACGGCGTCGCCGTCGGCGAGGCCGACGGCCGGCGCCAGGGCCTGAAGGGCTTCGACCTGACAGAACGCGCTCTCGTCGAGGCCGAGCCGCGCCACCTCGTGCCGTTCGAGAATCGGAGCGATCGTGTGCTCGACGGCGCCGCGGACGAGACCGCGCGCCTCCATGATCGGCACTGCGTGCACTTCCTCGATCCACGGCATGACCGTGCGCACGCGTTGGATCTCGCCTCCGGAGGCCAGGAGGATCGGCGGCTCATCGCCGATCAGCAGGCAGCCGTTGAGGAGCGCGGTCTTGCCGGCGATCAGCTGGGCGCGCAGCCCCGTCAGATAGCGGACGTTCTCGTCCTTCCAGAGAAGCAGCGCATCGAGCCCTGCGCCCTTCATCTCGGCCCGCGCTTTCGCCAGCCGCTTCTGCCGCAGCTCGTGGGGGTCGGGGCGGTGCTCGTAGTCGACGCGGAACTGGCCGTGCGCGAACGTTGCGAGATCGGTGCGGATGCCCGGCGTCATCGCGTCATTCTCTCACCGTGCCGGCTTGCGGTCGCGCGCCCGCGCCCGCGACGAACCGCCCGGTGCCGGGCTCCGCGACCGCCTTGCCGTCTGCGGCGACGAGGGCGCCGCGCACATAGGTCGCGACGGCGCCGCCCACGAAGGTGCGGCCCGAGAACGGCGACCATCCGGCGCGGGAGATCACGCTGTCGTCCGTCACGGCCCAGCTCCGCTCCGGATCGACGAGGACGACGTCGGCATCCGCGCCTTCGCGGAGCGAGCCCTTGCGCGGCCAGAGCCCGTAGGCCCGCGCGGGCGCCTCGGAGTAGGCCTCCACGACGCGCTCGTAGGCGATCAGGCCCGCGCGCGCAGCGTCGAGCAGCACCGGAAGCGTCGTGTCGATGCCGGGAAGGCCGAAGTGCACGTCCCAGATCTCCCCCGCCGTCTTCTGCGCCGCCGTCGAGGGGGCGTGGTCGCTCGACACGTGGTGGATCCGGTTGGTGGCGAGCGCCTCCCACATCCGGTCGAGGTCGCCCTGACTCCGCGCGCGGGCGGGTGGCGTGAACTTTCGAAACGGGCCGAAGTCGAGCAGCTCGTCCTCCCGGAGCAGCAGGTACTGCGGGCAGCTCTCCACGAGGACGTCCGCGCCTGCCGCCCGCTCCCGTTCGACGAGTCGCAGGATGTCCGGATTGCTCGCGTGCGCGATTACGACCGATGCTCCCGCGATCCGCGCGAGGAACGCGGTCACGAGCGTCGCCGTCGCCTCGGCGTCCCGGTTTCGCCACTCGCACACGATCGCCGGGTCACGGCGTCCCGCCGCGCGCAGGCTCTCCTCCCAGTAGCCGGTGATCGACTCGTCCTCGCAGTGGACGAGACAGCGCGCTCCCACGGCGGCGGAGCGCCGGAACAGCTCGAGGAGATGCGCGGCGTCGAACCCGGGGACGCCGTGCGTCGTGCACGTGAACACCTTCAGATACGTCGCTCCCGCGCGCCACAGCGGCTCCGCTTCGTCGAGCAGGTCGGGCCACGCGTGGGCGGCAAGGCCGTAGTCGACAACCGCACGCTGCGCGAGATGCGCGCGCTTGGCCTGGAGCTCTGCGACAGTCCGCACCGGCCGGGAGTGCGTGTGCTCGACCACCGTCGTGACGCCGGCGCACGCGGCGGCGCTCGTTCCCGTCGGGAAGTCCTCGCGGCTCGCGTCGCCGGGATCCATGAAATGGACGTGCGTGTCGATCATGCCGGGCAGCACGAGCAGCCCGGTCGCATCGACGGTGCGCGCAGCCGGCAGCGTCTCGCCGCCGACCACGGCGATGCGCTCGTCGCGAACGTAGACGCTTGCGCGCCGGCGTCCCGAGCTCGTCACGACCGACCCGCCGTGGAACGCGAGGTCGAAGCTCACCGAGCGGCCCCACGTCGAGGCAACCCGGTGGCCGCGCCGGCGGCGATCATTCGACGATCACGAACCGCCGCGACCCCTGGTCGAAGAACCTCGCCGCCGCGGGCGTGTCCATGAACTCGCCCGGCATGATCGGCAGCGGCGCGCTGAGCGCGTCGAGCTTCGTCAGCTCGTCCGGGGCCAGCCGGATGTCGAGCACGGCGAGATTCTGCTCGAGCTGGGACAGCTTGCGGGCGCCGATGATCGGGATCACCGGGATCGGCCGCTGCCGCAGCCACGCGAGCGCCACCTCGGCGGGCGTCCGGCCGATCTCGGCGGCGACCTCGGCGACGGCCGCCGCGATCTCGAGCCGTCGCGTCGGCACCTCGTCGTACGGCCAGCGGGTCCCGCTGCTGTCGTTCGGCGAGCGATAGCCGCCGGCGAGCACACCGCCCGCGAGGGGCGACCACGAGAGAACGCTCAGATGCAGCGCCTTCGTCATCGGGAGCAGCTCGTGCTCGGCCGTCCGCGTCGCGAGGTTGTACTCCGTCTGCAGGGCCACGAACGGCGACAGGCCTCGTTCCTCAGCAAGGGTCTGCGCGCGCGCAATCGCCCACGCCGGCGTGTTCGACACCCCGGCGTAGAGCACCCTGCCCCGGCGGATCTCGTCGTCGAGCGCGCGCACGATCTCGTCGAGCGGCGTCAGCCCGTCCCACGCATGGACCCAGAGGACGTCGACGTAGTCGGTCTGGAGCCGCGCAAGGCTCGCGTCGAGCGCCTGCCGCAGGCTCTTCCTGTGGTTCCCCCACGAGTTCAGGTCTCCCGGTCTCGTCATTGCGGTGTACTTCGTTCCGATCACGAGCTCGTCGCGCATGCCCTTGGCCAGCGCACCGAGGATCTCCTCGGATCGCCCCTCCGCATACGTGTTCGCGACGTCGAAGAACCTGCCGCCGGCGTCGAGGTACGACCGGAAGATCCGTGCGCTCTCGTCGGGATCGGCGCCGAACTCCCGGTCGCCGAACGTCCCGACGCCCAGGCACAGCTCCGAGACGCGCAGCCCGCTGGCCCCGAGCAGACGACTGTTCACGAGGCGCCCCCCATCGAGCGAGTATCTTCCTCGAACTGTAGCGAGACTGCAAGACTCGAATAGACTCGGTAGTGACACTTCATAGAGGACGACGAGGGAGGCGGGGCAATGGCACAGGCAGTCTGGTTCGCCGGTCCGCGGCGCGCCGAGCTACGCGAGGAGGCCGTCAAGCCGCCGGGCCGGGACGAGATCGAGGTCGCCGGGCTCTTCTCCCTCGTCAGCGCCGGCACCGAGCTGAACTTCTACCGCGGCCTGGCGGTCTCGGCGGAAGAGACGGCGCTGCCGATGGGCGCCGGCAGCTTCCCGTTCCCGCTCAAATACGGCTACCAGGTCGTCGGCCGGGTCGAACGCGTCGGCGCCGGCGCCCCCTTCGCCGTGGGCGACACGGTGTTCGCGTTCCATCCGCACCAGGACCGCTTCACCATCCCGTCGGAGTTCGTCTTCCCGCTCCCGCCCGACATCGAGCCGCGCAAGGCGACGTTCGCCAACCTCCTCACGGTCGCGCTCAACGGCTTCCTGGACGCCCCGGCGCGCATCGGCGACGTCGTCGTCGTCTCGGGGCTCGGAATCGTCGGCACGTTCTGTGCGCACCTCGCGCGGCGCACCGCTCGCACGCTCATCCTCGTCGATCCGGTCGCGGAGCGACGTGCTCTGGCTGCGGCCGCGGTGGACGCAGACGCTGCGATCGGCCCCGCCGAATTGCACGAGGCGCTTGCCGCTCTCTCGAAGGGCCGCGGCGCCGACCTCTACATCGAGGCCAGCGGCGCTCCCGCAGCGCTGCAGACGGCGATCGAGGAGACGGGCATGGAAGGCACGATCGTCGTGCTCTCGTACTACGCGAACAAGAACGTCTCGCTGACGCTCGCGCCGCAGTTCCACATCCGCCGTCAGAAGATCCTCGGCAGCCAGGTCGGCCGGATCGGCTGGGGACTCGACGCGCGCTGGGACATGGCGCGCCGCTTCGACGTCGCCACGCACCTCCTGCGCGACCTGGACACGACGCCGATGATCACGAACGAGCTGCCGCTCGAGCGCGCCCCGGAGGCGTACGTCCTCCTCGACGAGCATCCGGAGGACGTGCTCGGAGTGCTGCTCGCCTACTGATCGGCGCGGGTCAGCGCTCGAGCAGCTCGATCAGGTTGCCTTCGGGATCGCTCAGGTACGCGATGCGCAGGTTCGGATCGACGGGCGTCGTCGTGTCGAGCGAGCCGGCCACGATCTGCGGCTCCATGTGCACGGCCGCGCCCAGCGCGACGAGCCGGTCGAAGACGGGCTGTATGTCGGAGGCCTGAAGGCAGAGGTGCGTGATCCCCTGCGTCTTGTGCTGTCCCATCGGGTGGGCTTCGCGGACCGAGGGAGTGGATCCCGGGCACTCGAACAGCTCGAGCCGCCAGCCGTCCGGGCTGATCAACACGATCCCGCGGATGTTGTTCTCGGGACCCATCACGAACTCGAGGTCGCTCGTCAGATCGAAGGCCTCGGAATACCACTTGACGTAGCGGTCGATGTCCGAGACGACGATACCCATGTGGTCGAAGCCGACACGGGGGTAGGCCTTCTGCTCAGCGCTCACAGTCTTGTCCCCTTTCGCGGGTCGAGCGTGCCGCAGCGGCGGCGCTCGCACCGATTGTCACAGTATTAAGCGGTGCTCGACGTTAGTCGCGAATGCCAGAAGGTATACTAACGATCCCGGCACGGACAGCCAACTTCTGTTAGCCGTACTCGAAAATGGATACAGCGTGAGCGTCGCGGCCGCAACGACGAACGAGACGTTCCGCGACCGGCTCCTGCGCCGCGACCTCTTGCTCGGGTCGTTCGGCGTCGAGCTCGCCGCGGCCGCCGTGCCGGAGGCGCTCGCCCAGAGCGGATTCGACCTCCTGATCGTCGACATGGAGCATTCGGCGTTCGGGCTCGACCAGGTCGCACAGCTCGTCACGGCCTGTCGAGCCTCGGGGCTTGCGTCGGTCGTACGCGTCTCCGACCACTCGCGCAGCGCGATCACGCGCGTCGCCGACATGTGGCCTGACGGGATCATGTTCCCCGGCGTCGAGTCGGCAGAGCAGGCGCAGGCGATCGTCGAGGCGTCGAAGTACGCGCCGATCGGCAGTCGCGGAGTCTGCCCGATGGTTCGCTATTCCGCGCTGCCCGAGAATCGCTACGAGATCCTGAACGACCGGCTCGCGCTGATCCTCCAGATCGAGGGCCGGGCGGCGCTCGCGCAGGCGGCAGCGATCGCGAACCTCGCCGGCGTCGACGCGCTGTTCGTCGGCACCTATGACCTCTCGCAGTCGCTCGGGATCACCGGCCGGGTCGACGATCCCCGCGTGCTCGAGGCCGGGCGCGAGCTGCGCGCCCTCTTGCCCGAGACGACGGCGCTCGGCGTATACGTGTGGAGCGGCGAGATGGCGCGGCAATGGCGCGAAGCAGGCGCGACGCTGATCGCGTACGCGACGGATGCACAGCTCTTCCTCGCCGGCTGCCGCGCCGCTGCGAGCGCCGCGCGCGAAGGTGTACCAGGATGAGACCCGACGAGCACAGGAGGGCCCGCTAGCAATGCGAGTCGCCATCCTCGGCACGGGCAACATCGGCACCGACCTGCTGGAGAAGCTGCGCCGCTCGGACGTGCTCGACGTCGTGATGTTCGCGGGCGTCGACCCCGAGTCGCCGGGTCTCGCGCGCGCCCGGTCGTACGGCGTGGCGACCTCGACGGACGGGGTCGAGGCGGTGCTCGGCCTGGACCCGCCCGCCGACCTCGTCTACGAGGCGACGAGCGCCGCCGCCCACCGCGCGAACGCCCCGCGGTTCGCGGACGCCGGCCTGAAGGCGCTCGACCTGACGCCCGCCAAGGTCGGTCCGCCCGTCGTCCCGGCCGTCAGCATCGACGTCGCCTTCGGAGCGTCCAATCTCAACCTCACCACCTGTGGCGGCCAGGCGACCGTGCCGATGGTCGCCGCCGTCAGCAGCGCAGCGGAGGTCGAGTACGCGGAGATCGTCTCGACGGTGGCGAGCCTCTCGGCGGGGCCGGGGACGCGCCAGAACATCGACGAGTTCACCCGCACGACCGCGTCTGCGCTCGAGACGATCGGCGGGGCTGCACGGGGCAAGGCGATCATCATCCTCAACCCGGCCGACCCCCCCATCCTCATGCGCAACACCGTCATGTGCATCGTCCCCGGAGACGCGGATCGAGAGGCCGTGGCCGCCGCGATCGCGCGCATGGCGGCCCGCGTGCAGGGCTACGTTCCCGGCTACCGGATCGCTGCCGGACCGGAGTTCGACGAGGTCGAGGGCGGCCGGCTCAAGGTCTCCGTCTTCCTCGAGGTGACCGGCGCCGGCGACTTCCTGCCGCCCTACGCGGGCAACCTCGACATCATGACCGCCGCCGCGGTCGCCGTCGGGGAGCAGCTCGCCGCCGAGCGAGAGCCGGTGGCGCCGTGAAGGTCAGGCTCACCGACGTCACGCTCCGCGACGGGTCCCACACCGTCCGGCACCGGTTCACCGTCGACGATGTCGTCGCGGTGACGACCGCGCTTGCGGATGCCGGCGTCCCCGTCGTCGAGATCTCGCACGGCGACGGGCTCGGCGGCTCCTCGCTCACGTACGGCTTCAGCCTCGTCGACGAGCGCGAGCTGCTCGAGGCCGCGGCCCCGATCCTGCGCGAGCGCGGCAGCAAGCTCGCCGTCCTGCTCATCCCCGGGATCGGCGTCGCCACGGATCTCGAGGCGGCGGCGGCGATCGGGGCGACGGTCGCCCGCGTCGCGACGCATTGCACGGAGGCGGACATCGCCGAGCAGCACATCGCCAGGGCGAGGGCGCTCGGATTCGAGGCGGTCGGGTTTCTGATGATGGCGCATATGGTCGGACCGAAGGAGCTGGCCGAGCAGGCGAAGATCCACGAAGCCGCCGGCGCCCAGGTCGTCTACTGCACCGACTCGGCCGGCGCCCTCATGCCGTCGACCGTCGCCGAGCGGATCTCCGCGCTGCGCGAGGCGCTCCATCCGGACACGATCATCGGCTTCCACGCGCACAACAACCTCGGCCTCGGCGTGGCCAACACCATCAAGGCAATCGAAGAGGGCGCTCGCCACGTCGACGCCTCGACGCGCGGGCTCGGTGCCGGCGCCGGCAACTGCGCCACCGAGGTGTTCGTGGCCGTCTGCGACAAGCTCGGCTGGGAGACGGGAATCGACGTGATGGCGATCGCGAACGCCGCGGAGGACGTGGTCGCGCCGATCCCCGACCGCCTGCCGTCGATCGACCGCTCGAGCCTCATCCTCGGCTGGGCGGGCGTCTACAGCTCGTTCCTGCTCCATGCGCAACGAGCATCGGCGCGCTACGGCGTCAGCGAGGCGGACATCCTGCTCGAGCTTGCGCGCCGGCGCGTGGTCGGCGGCCAGGAGGACATGATCCTCGACGTCGCGATCGAGCTGGCGGCGCGGCAGGGCGCCGGCGCCTGACGATCCGGCGCGAAGACCTCAGGCACACTTCGCACGGATGCCCGGAGAGCGGATCGCCATCGGCTGTGACCACCTCGGGCTCGAGCTCAAGAACCGCCTGCGCGACCACCTGACCGAGCGGGGCTACGACGTCGCGGACTTCGGCGTCGACGCCGCCGAGCCGGTCGACTATCCCGACGTGGCGGGCGAGGTCGCCGGGGCCGTGCAGCGCGGCGAATTCGGACGCGCCGTCCTCGTCTGCGGCACGGGCGCGGGGATGGCGATCGTCGCGAACAAGGTGCCCGGCGTGCGCGCCGTCTGCGTCTCCGATCCGTACACGGCGGAGCGTGCACGCGCGAGCAACGACGCACAGGTGATCACCTTCGGTGGCCAGATCCTCGGCGCGGCCGTCGCGCTGCAACTGCTCGACATCTGGCTCGCCGCCGAGTTCCAGGGCGGCCGCTCCGCGCCGAAGGTCGCGAAGATCGGCGACGTCGAGCGCAAGTACTCGCACGCGCCGTAGCAGTGCCCCCGTGGCTCGGCACGTCGTGGAAGATGAACAAGACGGTCGCGGAAGCGGAGCGCTACACGCGCGACCTGCTGCGCGCGCTCGACGCGCGAGACACCGATGCGACGATCTTCGTGATCCCTCCGTTTACCGCGCTCGCCGCCGTATGCCGGGTCGCGGCAGGCACGCGCTTGACGATCGGCGCGCAGACCATGCACTGGGCGGACGACGGTGCGTACACGGGCGAGATCTCGCCGCCGATGCTCCGCGACTGCGGCGCGCGACTCGTCGAGCTCGGGCACTTCGAGCGGCGAACGCACTTCGCGGAGACCGACGCCACCGTGAACCGGAAGGTGCTCGCCGCGCTCGCGCATGGGCTGCGACCGCTCGTCTGCATCGGCGAGACCGAGCAGGAGCGCGACCTCGGCACGGCCGCGGAGGTTCTCGCGCGCCAGGTCACGACCGCGCTCGACGGCGTGCCCGCGGAGCGGATCTCCGAGCTGCTAGTCGCCTACGAGCCCGGCTGGGCGATCGGCGCGGGCGGCACCGACGCCGACCCCAACTACGTCGCCGCGATGCACGCGCGTATCCGCAGCGTCGTCGCCCAGAGCCACGGCGCGGACGCGGCTCGGCAGGTGACGGTGCTCTACGGCGGCAGCGTCAATGCCCGCAACGCGGCGGAGTTCGCCGGCAGCCCGGAGGTCGGCGGCCTCTTCGTCGGTAGGGCCGCCTGGGAGGTCGAGTCGTTCGTCGCCGTGATCGACGCGTTCTGCGCCGGCGGCTAAAGAGGCTCTCACACAATGAGCGATTGTTCGTGGCCCTCACGTGTTCACGGGCGGCCGGGCCCGCGCGGCGACACCGGCCAGATGTCCGTGACGACGTCGTTCTCGACGACGTGGAAGACGTCGTAGAGGTTCACCGTCGTCGGCCCGTAGCCGCTCATCGCCTCGGCGGTGTCGCCGAGCCCGAGCGGCGGCGGTCCCGGGAAATCGACGAGGCAGTGCTCCTCGGCGTAGAAGCGCACCTCGCTCTCCGGGTACGCGACGAGGGGCGGCGTGACGAAGTCGATCCCGACGCTCTTACGCCCACAGTCGAGCACGACGGTGTTGCCCTGGAGCGAGATCACCGTTCCGAGCACCGTGAGCGCGACCTCGAAGCCGCCGGGGACGAGGTTGCCGTGCATGCAATCCATCAGCGCGTACGAGCCTGCCTGCACCTCGGTGATGCGCGGGTGCGCACCGGTGATGTAGTACGTGCCGGTGCCGCCGCCGGAGACGTCCTGCGACGGATGTCCATGCTCGGCGAGGTAGTCGACCGCCTCGACGAGCTTCTCGTTCGCGGTGTGCGCTTCCGCGACGCGCTTGTCGGGGTCGGGCTCGAGCATGCAATGGCCCTCGTAGCCCTGCATGCCGCGCAGCGTCACGTTCGGCAGCTCGGCGATCCGCTCCGCGAGCGGCAGCGCCTCCTCCTTCGTGCGGACGCCGCAGCGGCCCATGCCGACGTCGATCTCGATCAGCAGCTCGAGCTGCGAGCCGGCCTCGCCCGCCGCCTGCGAGAGCTGCCGGACGTTGTCCGCGTTGTCGACGGCGATCGTGATCCGGTGATCCGCGGCCAGCGCGGCGACCTCGGCCACCTTGTCGCGCTGCACGAGCTGGTTCGCGATCAGCACGTCCTCGATTCCGCCCTCCGCCATCACGATCGCCTCCCACGCGGTCGCGCACGCGACGCCGATCGCGCCCGCCTCGACCTGCATCCGCGAGAGCTCGACGGACTTGTGCACCTTGATGTGCGGGCGGAGCTCCGCCGGGAGCGTGCGGAACTTCTCGGCCATCACGGCGATGTTCCGCTTCGCCTTGTCGAGGTCGAGGATGAGCGCGGGCGTCGTCACCTCCCCCCGCGCGCGGCCGATCTGGTCGCGGTACCGCTCGAGCCATTGCTCGCGTGTCACGTGGACGACAGCCAACGTCAACCTCCTTCGCTCGTCGCGCCGGCGGCGGTCTCGAGATCGCCCGGAATTCCGAGCGTCTGGCCGCCGTCGACGACGAGCATCTGTCCGGTTATGTACGACGCCTCGTCCGAGGCGAGGAAGAGCACGGCGTTCGCGATGTCCCGCGGCTGCCCGAAGCGGCCGAGCGGGATCGTCTTCAGGTAGAGGGGCGCGAGCTCGGGGTTGTGGACGACGAGCTCCGCGATCGGGGTGTCGACCACGCCGGGGGCGACGGCGTTAACGCGGATCCCGTAGCGGGCGAGGTCGATCGCGGCGGAGCGCGCGAGCGCGTAGCACGCCGCCTTCGTCGTGTTGTACGCGGCCATCGTCTCCTCGACGTGCCACGCGTTGATCGACGCGGTGACGACGATTGCGCCGCCTTCCGCGCGGGCCACCATGGCGCGCGCGGCCTCGCGCACGCACGCGAACGCGCCGTCGACGTTGATCGCCATGTGCCGGCGCCAGTGCTCGTCCGTCGTCTCGAGCAGCGGCCGCGGCTCGGCGATCCCGGTGTGCGCGCACATCAGGTCGAGCCGGCCGAAGCGCTCGACGCACAACTCGACCGAGCGGACGACGTCCTCGGTCTGCGTCACATCGCCGGTGAACGCGATCGCGCGGTCGTCGCCGAGCTCGGCGACCGTCGCCTCGAGCTTCGGCCCGTTGACGTCGAACCCGACCACGCCGAGGGCGCCCGCCTCGAGCAGGCGTTCGACGATGCCGCGGCCGATTCCCTGCGCCGCACCGGTGACGATCGCCGTCCTTCCCGCGAAGCGGCTCACGAGGAGCCGCTCCGCGGGAAGGTGTTCCGGCTAGATGAACTCCGACCGGGCCTCATGCTCCGCCTGAGTCTCGGTCCGGTCCGTGGCCGCTTCGCCGGCACGGGCGAGCAGCGACTCCTTGCCGCTCGCGATCATCGCGACGAGCATGACCGCGCCCGCGGCGAACCAGAGCACGACGACGAGCGGCGCCAGCTTGATCGGCCACGGAGGCAGCGGGCTCAGCGAGTAGTAGACGACGAACCCGAGCGCGATCGACCCGACCAGCGGCACGAACGCGTGCTTGAACCAGTTGAAGTCGTTCGGATGGTTCTTGCGCACGTACACGAACAGACCGATGTTCGCGGCCACGTACACCGGGGCGAGCGCGAACGTGAACCACGTCCCCGTGATGTTGTAGACGTTCGCCACGCCGACCGCGATCGGCAGGACGAGCCCGAGGCCGATGTTCACGATCGTCTGGAAGGCGATCGCCCCGGTCGGGGTCTTGTACTTCGGGTGCACCGAGGTGAGCTGACGCGGCAGGACGCCGGAGCGCGCCATGCCGTAGATGAAGCGCGTGGCCGCGTTCGTCGTCGCGATCGCGACGGCGACGGCCGAGTTGAGCAGAGCGATCAGCACGATCACCCATGCACCGCCCCAGAACTTGTGCCCGAGCACGAACGCGGGCAGCTCGGAGGAGCCGGCGAAGCCCTTCATGTCGTTCGTGCCCCAGCCGGCCGTCTGGCCCCACGAGACGAAGACGAGGAAGACGCCGAGGATGATGATCGAGCCCATCACGCCGCGCGGCAGCGTCTTCTTCGGGTCCTCCGACTCCTCGGCGATCGGCGCCGCCGCATCCCAGCCGGAGATCGCGAAGATCGCGAACACGATGCCGAGGAACAGCGCGTGCCCGCTCGGCGCGTTGCCGGGATTGAGCCAGTGCAGGTTGACGCCGCCCTTGCCCGGATCCGCGAAGCCGGAGATCGCGAGCGCGAGCACGATCAACGTCTCGATGATGCCCAGGACGACGACGACGCCCGTCGAGATCTCGATCCCGCGGTACGCGGTGACGCCGACGAGGACGATCAGGATGATCATGAACCACCACCACTTGAACGTCCAGCCGTACTCGTCCTTCAGCGTCGACTGGAGCGTCGAACCCATGAACGAGCCGACCTGCGCCACCACGACGGGGTAGAAGAGCAGGTAGACCCACGCGACGAGGAAGCCCGCCCTGGCGCCGAGAGACTTGCTCACGAACGTGTAGTACGTGCCGGCGGACGTCATGTACTTCGAGTACTCCGCGAGCACGTACCCGAGCATCAGCGCGATCACGAAGGCGCCGAGATAGGCCAGCGGCGCGGTGATCCCTGCGTTCGAGACGATGAACGGGATCGTGAACATGCCCGCGATTGCCGGGGCGATCGACGTGACGCCCTGCATGAGGACGCCGGGGAGCCCGATCGCACCTGCCTTCAGCTGGGTCTCGGCAACCATGTGCTGTTCCGCCATTACTCCTCCTTGGTCGCTCCGGCCGGAACCGCTGCCGGACGGGTCGGTGCAGCCTGCGGCCTGCCTGGATCGCGCGCCCGACGGACCGCCTCGAGCAGAGCGCGCGCGTTGTCGGCCGGTGCGATGCCGTCGTAGACAGCGCTGCCGGTGACGATCAGGTCGACGCCGAGCGACGCCACATGCTCGACGTTCCCCTTCGTGATCCCGCCGTCGACGGCGAGCACGATCTCGCGTCCGTCGAGGAGCGCGCGGGCCTCGGCGAGGCGGCGCTCCGTCGACGGGATGAAGGACTGGCCGCTCCAGCCGGGGTTGACGGCGAGCACGAGCAGCAGCTCGAGCTCGTCCAGCAACGGCTCGACGACGGAGAGGGACGTACCGGGATTCAACGCGGCGCCGCGGACGACGCCGCTTCCCGCGAGGCTCTGGAGCACGCGATGCGGGTGCCGTGTCGACTCGACATGGACCGTGACGATGCCGGCGCCCGCGTCGACATACGTGCGCACCTTGTCGAGCGGCTCGTCGATCATCAGGTGCACGTCCCTGACGAACCGCTCGGGCAGCGCCTGCACGAGCGGCGGCCCGACCGTTGTCTGAGGGCAGAAGACGCCGTCCATCACGTCGACGTGCACGAGCCGGACGCCGGCCGTGTCAAGCGCCTCGAGCTCGTCGCCGAGCCGCAACAGGTCCGCGGTGAGGATGCCCACGCTCAGCAGCGGGCCTTGCTCGAGCAGCTCACGCGCAGTCGTCTGCATCAGGCGTGCGCCGCCTCCGCCGCGAGCTCGCGGAACAACTCGTGCGCCTCGGCGGGCTGCGCGCCGTCGTGCACGACCTTGCCGACGGCCTGGATCATCGCCGCCGGCGACTCGGACTGGAAGATGTTGCGGCCCATGTCGACGCCTGCAGCTCCCTCCTGCACGGCGCGGTACGCCATCTCCAGCGCCTCGAGCTCCGGCAGCTTCTTGCCGCCGGCCATCACGATCGGCACCGGGCAGCCGGCGGTGACCCGCTCGAAACCGTCGGGAACGTAGTACGTCTTCACGACCTGCGCGCCGAGCTCGGCGCAGATGCGCGTCGCGAGCCCGAGATAGCGCGCGTCGCGCGTCAACTCCTTGCCCACGGCGGTGACGCCGAGCACCGGAATGCCGTAGCGGTAGCCCGCGTCGACGAGCTTCGTCATGTTCTCGACCGACTGCGTCTCGTACTCGCCGCCGACGAACACCTGCACGGCGACCGCGTGCACGTTCATCCGCGCCGCGTCCTCCATGTCGAGCGCGATGCGCTCGTTGGAGAGGTCCTTGAGGATGCTCGGCCCGCCGCTCGCGCGCATGACGACCCCGCCCTGGTGCGTGGCCGGGATGGTCGAGCGCAGGATTCCGCGGGTCAGCATCAGCGCGTCGGCGTACTGCGCGATCGGGACGATGTTGAGGTCGATGCGCTCGAGGCCCGTCGTCGGGCCCTGGAAATAGCCGTGGTCGATCGCGAGCATCACCGTGCGCGCGGAGTCGGGACGGAAGATGCGCGCGAGGCGGTTCTTCATGCCCCAGTCGTACGCGCCGCTGCCCTTGAGGAAGAAGCCCTGGTCGGGTGCGGGGATGTCCTCGTAGAAGCTCTTGTCGTCTCTCGTATCTTCCTCGGGCATCGCTGTGCGTCCTTTCGTTACGTGCCGGCCGCGCGCCAGAGAGGGCGCACGAGACCGGCTTCGGAGAGCTCGAGCGAGCGGCGGTACAGCTCGAGCCATTGCTCGTACAGGGCGGCGTACCGGGCGGCAGCTGCCGCGTCCGGCTCGACCGTTCGCTCGAAGCGAACGATCCGCTCGGCGGCGGCGACCGCATCGTCGTAGAGCCCGGCGCCGACGCCCGCGTAGATTGCGGCGCCGAGCGCGGTCGACTCCTTCACGGCGGGGACGCGCACGGGCACGCCGAGCGTGTCGGCGACGATCTGCGGCCAGAGCGTCCCCTTCGCGGCGCCGCCCGTGAGCACGGCGTCCTCGACGGCGATGCCGGCGATCTCCTCGACGATGGCGAGGTGGCCGCGCGCGACGTACGCAGCACTCTCCTCGATCGACCGGAAGCACTCGCTGCGGCCGGCGCGCGAGGGGTTGGCGACGTCGAAGCCGATGAACGCCGGCGAGGCGTGCACCCAGCGGCTGGCCTGCATGAGGTTCGAGAAGATCCCGAAGACGCCGTTCGACCCGGGCGGCAGCGCCGCCGCCTTCCGCTCGAGCAGCTCGTACACGTCGACCTGGAGCCGCTCGGCCTCCGCCTGCTCGAGCTCGCAGAACGCGTCGCGGAACCAGCGCATGACG
This sequence comes from Gaiellaceae bacterium, assembly GCA_036511815.1. Taxonomy (GTDB): domain Bacteria; phylum Actinomycetota; class Thermoleophilia; order Gaiellales; family Gaiellaceae; genus Palsa-739. The sequence goes on along the minus strand of DATCBP010000053.1, from coordinate 11,048 downwards.
ATCCCGCAGTAGAAGCCGATTCCCTCGATCATCCAGCGCTCCGGCACGGTGTGGCAGAGCGTGCGTAGCCGCGCCTGCGGATCGATCAGCGGCTCGTCGAGCACGACGGTGCTCTGCCAGAAGCTGCCGCCGACGACGGTGAAGCGGCCAGGCTGGGTGACGCCGATGCCGAGCAGGCCGAGCTGGGTGTCGGCGCCGCCGACGACGACCGGCGTACCGGCACGCAGGCCCGTCGCCGCCGCCGCGTCCGCGGTCACGGCGCCGATCACCGTTCCCGGCTCGACGACGGGCGGGAACAGCGACCGGTCGAGCCCGCAGATCTCGAGCACCCGGTCCGACCAGTCGCGGTCGGCGAGCTCGAACATGCCCGAGCTCGAGCCGAGGGAAGGGTCGGTGACGAACTCGCCGGACAGCTTCGTGAGGATCCAGTCGCCGAGCATGCCGATGTGCGCGATCGTGGAGAACACGTCGGGCTCGTGGCGCGCGATCCAGAGGAAGCGCGCCGGCGCGGTGATCGCCACCCAGTCGCCCGCGTGGTCGTAGATCTCCTGCGCGGCGCCGGAGCGCACGAGCTCGCCCGCCTCGTCACCCGCACGCGAGTCGACGTTGGGGCAGGCCCAGATCTCGCGCCCGCGCGCGTCGTAGAGCACCATGCCCTCGCGCATGCTCGTCGCGCTGACCGCCTTGACGGCGTCGGGGGCCGCGCCCGCCGCGGCGAGCGCATCGCGCACGCACGCGCAGATCAGCTGCCAGTTCGCGTCGGTCTCGAACACCTGCGAGCCCGGGTGGCCGGGCAGCTCGCGGTGCGAGTACTCCCGTTGGCCGATGGCCACCTGGGCTCCGTCCGGGGCGAAGAGGACGGCGCGGCAGCTGCCGGTGCCGGCGTCGATCGCGAGCAGCAGCTCGCCGCTCACGCCGTGACGGCCGAGCGGTTGACGACGTTGAGGAGCGGCTCGCCCGCGGCGAAGCGTTGGATCTCTGCCGCGATCATCTCGGCGCCCTGGAGCAGCGTCTCGTGGGTGGCGCCGCCGACGTGCGGCGTCAGGACGACGTTCTCGTGCCGGAGCAGGCGGTGGCGCCCCTCTGCGGGCGTCGACCGGACGACGTCGAGCGCCGCGCCCGCGAGTCTGCCGGAGGCGAGGGCTGCGTCGAGCGCGTCCTCGTCGACGAGCGTCTCGCGCGCGGTGTTCACGAGGTAGGCGCCCGGCTTCATGATCGCGAGCGCGTGCGCATCGATCATGTTCGCGTTGTCGGGCGTCGTACGCGCGTGCAGCGAGACGAAATCCGACCGCACAAGGAGCTGGTCGAGCGTCTCGACCTGCTCGACCGCGTCGTCCGCGACCGCGACGTGCGGGTCGTAGACGAGCACCGTCAGGCCGAACGGGAGCGCACGGCTCGCAACGCGTCGGCCGATCTGGCCGTAGCCGACGAGCCCGAGCGTGTGCCGCCGCAGATCGCTGCCGATGAACTTCGCGCCTTCCCAGTTGTCCTTCAGCCGGTTGCCCTCCTCGAGGAAGCGCTGCGCCTTCGGCAACCCGCGCGCGAGCTGGACGAGAAACCCGAGCGTCAGATCGGCGACCGCCTCGGCGTTCTTGCCCGGCGTGTTCACGAGCGGCAGCCCGCGGGCCGTGACGGCCTCGACGTCGACGTTGACCGGGCCGCCGCGCGCGCAGCAGACGAGCCTGAGCTGCGGCGAGGCATCGAGCACCGCGTCCGTCACCGGGGCGCCCTGCACGACGAGCACCTCGACTCCGTCCATGCGCGCCATCAGCTCGGACGGCGAGCCCTGGAACTCACGCAGGCTCAGCTCCGAGGGGGTGGCCGGCGTGAACGTTTGCCCGTCGTCGACCTGGAAGAACGCGACGTCGTGCGCTCGTTGGAGCGCGCCGAGCGCCTGCTCGAAGTAGCGGCACGGCATGTAGGAGTCTCCGACAGCGAGGATCTTCACTGAGCCCTTCGGGATCGTCGATGAAGCGAACGCCAGCGGGGCCGATCATGAACGGGCAGTCGGCCGCTTTCCATCCGGTCCAGCGGCCGCCACCCCGAAGCAGCCTCTGTCTCGGTTGCGAAGCCCGTGCCTCCTTGACAGTGGGAACGGGTGGAGAATAACGTCATCCTGTCCGTACAACAAGGTGGCGGCAACGAGGGTCGCCGGAATCGGCGCAGGCGCGAGCCGTGGGCATCGAGCCCAGGCCTCGACGGGGAGCGCGTACAGGAGGGTGCGAGCATGCTCTACGACGCGTTGATCAAAGGCGGCGAGGTCGTCGACCAGTCCGCGGGCTACCACGGCCCGCTCGACGTCGCGATCAGCCGCGGCCGGATCGCCGCGGTCGACGAGCACATCGATGCCGACGCCGCATTCCGCGTCATCGACGCGCGCGGGGCCCTCGTCCTGCCGGGGCTCGTCGACCTGCACACCCACACCTTCCACGGCTTCAGCTTCTGGGGCGTCGACCCGGACCCGATCGCGACGCGAACCGGTGTCACGACATGGAACGACGCCGGCACGCCGGGCGCGCTCACGCTCGAGGCGTTCCGGCGCCACATCGTCGACGAGGCGGCCGTCACGATCACCACATACCTCAACATCGCCAACATCGGCCTTGTCGGCGAGAACTACGAGACGGCGAATCTCGAGTACTGCGATGTCGGCCTGTTTCGTCGCGCCGTCGATCGGCATCGCGACCTCGTGGTCGGCGTCAAGGTGCGGATCGGCACACCCACGGTCGGCGCGACCGGCGTCGAGTCGCTGCGGCGAGCCGTCCAGGCGGGCGACGAGTGCGGGCTGCCGGTGATGGTGCACATCGCGATGGCGCCGCCTTCGGTGGACGAGGTGCTCGACCTCCTGCGACCGGGCGACATCTGCACGCACGCGTTCACCGGGCTGACGATGAAAATGATCGACGGCGAGGGTCGGCTCCTCGAGTCGGCGCGACGCGCGCTCGATCGCGGCGTGCACCTCGACATCGGTCACGGCACCGGCTCGTTCTCGTTCGAGACCGCCGAGGCACTGCTGGCTCAGGGGGTTCAGCCGGACACGATCTCGACCGACGTGCACCAGCAGAGCATCCACGGACCGATGTTCGACTTGCCCACGACGATGACGAAGTTCCTCGCCCTCGGCATGTCGCTGCCCGACGTCGTTCGGGCCTCCACCTCGCGCCCCGCGGAGATCATCGGCCTCGAACGGGACGTGGGAACGCTGCGGCCGGGCGCCCGCGCGGACATCGGGCTCTTCTCGCTCCTCGAGGGGGAGTTCCCGCTCTACGACATCGCGGGTGAGATGCGCCTCTCTCCCGTTCTGCTTCGCAACACGCTCACGATCCTGGGTGGCCGGGAGCTGCCGCGGCGCGAGCCCGAGCCACGGGCGTTCTGGACGGAGCCCACATGGCCGGAGGGGCAGATCGTCTTCACGGCGAAGCAACAGCTCCTGCACGAACTTGGCCATACTCCCGATGCGATGGCAGCCGAGGTCGAGCAGAAGCAGGCGGCACACGCGTGACTGAGCTGCCCGACATCACGATCGACCGGGATTCTCCTGTCCCGTTCTACTTCCAGCTCGCGGAGCTGCTCGAGCAGGAGATCACGAGCGGCAGGTGGCAGCCCGGAAGCAAGATCCCGTCGGAGCCCGAACTGGGCGAGCGCTATGTGCTTTCCCGGACGACGATCCGCCAGGCGCTCGGAAGACTCGAGCAAGAGGGGCTGATCACGCGCAGCAAGGGCCGCGGCACCTTCGTCTCGAGCTCAACGCCGCGGTCATGGCTGATCCAGACGACCGAGGGCTTCTTCCACGACGAGTTCGTGCGAACCGGCCATCGCGTCACCTCGCGGGTGCTCCGGTCGGAGCGCGCGACGCTTCCACGCTGGGCCTCGGACGCCCTGACTCTTCCGCTCGGCAGCGAGGGCGTCGTGATCGAGCGCGTCCGCGCAGTCGACCAGCTCGTCGCGCTCTACGTCACCAACTGGCTGCCCGAGTCGGTCGCAGAGCTCGTCCTCGGCCTCGATCCGGACGAGTCGCTCTATCAGCGCCTGGCGCAGCAGGGGATCCCGATCGTCGGCGGTCGCCGCACCGTTGAAGCGGTCACGGCCGGCCCGCGGCTCGCCGAGTTGCTCGAGGTCGATCCGGCCGACGCGCTCGCCTATATCGAGTCGGTCTCGTGGACGTCGGACAAGCGGCCCCTCGACTGCTACAGAGTGTGGCTGCGCACGGATCGGATGCGACTCGACATCAGCGTCTCCGCGCAGCACTGGGACGGCGTGCAGCTTCCCGACGTCGTGGCAGCCTCGCCGCGATGACGAAGCTCCTCGACGGCAAGCGGGCCGTGATCACCGGCGCCGGCAACGGCATCGGTCGCGAGACAGCGAAGGTCTGTGCACGCGAGGGCGCGCGCGTCGGCGTGCTCGACGTCGACCGCGCTGCGGCCGAGCGCACCGCCGGCGAGGTCGAGGCGGCCGGCGGCGAAGCGCTCGTGCTCGTCGCCGACCTCACGGACGAGACGCAGGTCGAGGCGGCCGTGGCGCAGGCGGTCGCTGCGTGGGGCGGCCTCGACACCGTGATCGGCTGCGCGGGCGTACAGCTCGCAGGCGAGGACGACCGCGCCGACCGGCTTTCGCTCGAGGTCTGGCGCCGCACGATCGACATCAACCTCACCGGCATGTTCCTGATCGCGAAGCACGGGATCCGCGTGTTGCTGAAGAGCGGAGGCGGCACGGTCGTGCTCGTCTGCTCGCCGACCGGGCTGTTCGGCTGCGCGCCCGGCTACGACGCGTACTCGACGAGCAAGGCAGGCGTCTACGGGCTCGTGCGCGTCCTCGCCGCCGACTACGCGCAGGAGGGGATCCGGGTCAACGGCGTCGTCCCCGGCTACACGCGCACGCCGATGACCGACTGGGTGACGCCGGACGACCACGCCGCGTTGCTCGAGACGATTCCGCTGCGACGGGCCGGCGAGCCCGAGGAGGTGGCCGAGGTGATCGCGTTCCTCGCGTCCGAGCGGACGCCGTACACGACCGGGGCCGTGTGGTCGGCCGACGGCGGGATGACGGCGATCTGACGGTGACGACGCTCCACGCCGGCCCGCTCACCGCCGTCCTCGACGGCGTCGACCTGCGCTACGTCAAGCTCGGCGAGCTCGAGCTCGTGCGGCGCATCTACGTGGCCGTGCGCGACCGCAACTGGAACACGATTCCCGGTGTCGCCTCCGCGCTCGAGCTCGACGAGCGCGACGACTCGTTCGAGGCTCGCTTCTCCGTGCGGCACACGAGCCACGACACCGACTTCTCGTGGCAGGGGACGATCTCCGGCACCGCCGACGGGCGCATTGCGTTCGCGATGGACGGCCGCGGCGAGCGCGACATGCTGTACAACCGAACCGGCTTCTGCGTCCTCCAGCCGTGGCGCGAGTGCGCAGGCCGGCCGTTCCGCGGCGAGACGCCGGACGGGCCGGTCGGCGGCACGCTGCCGCTGCTCGTCGCGCCGCAGCGCTTCGAGAACGGCGTCTACGTGCCGCTCTTCCCCTCGGTGAGCCGGCTCGAGATCGATCTCGCGGAGGGCCCCACGGCCGTCTTCGACTTCGAGGGCGACCTGTTCGAAACGGAGGACCAGCGCAACTGGACGGACGCGTCGTTCAAGACGTACTGCACGCCGCTCGCGCTCGGCTTCCCGCGCGAGTTGAAACAAGGGCAGGCGCTGGCCCAGAAGGTGACGGTGTACGCGGGCGGCCGCACCGAGGCGCCCTCCGAGCGGCCCGCGTCGCGGCTGGAGATCGGCGGCCCGACGGGCGCGCACGTGCCCCCCATCGGGCTCGGGCTCGCGGCCGACGACCCGTCCGACGAGGAGGCTGCGCTGCTGCGGGCCCTCGCGCCCGCGCACCTCCGCGTCGACCTGCACGTCGCCGACTCCGCCTGGAGCGACCAGCTCGCGCGCGCCGTGCGGGTGTGCACGGAGCTCGGCGCGGCGCTCGAGCTCGCGCTCTTCGCGCGCGAGGGCGACGACCTCGGCCCGCTACGCACCGCGCTCGCGGGTGCCGACGTCGCGCGCGTCCTCGTCGTGCCCGAAGGCGCGCAGACGGTGACACCGGAGGAGACGACGCCGCCCGGGCTCGTGACGTTCGTGCGCGAGGCGCTCGGTCTCGACGGCATCCCGATCGCGGGCGGCACCGACATGTACTTCTGCGAGCTGAACCGGACGCGACCGCAGACCGGGGCGATGGACGGCCTCTTCTGGTCGCTGAACGCGCAGGTGCACGCCTTCGACGACGTGTCGGTGCTCGAGACGCCCGAGGCCCAGGGCGAGCAGGTGCGTGCGGCGAAGGCCTTCGCCGGCGGCAAGCCGCTCTTCGTCGGACCGGTGACGCTGAAGCGCCGCTACAACGTCAACGCAACCGTTGCGGACGCGGAACCGGATCCGCCCGATCCGCGCCAGGCGGCGCCGTTCGCCGCGGTCTGGACGACGGCAAGCGCCAAGCACCTCTCGGAGCAGGGCGCCGCGGCGATCACGTACTTCGAGACGACCGGCCCGCTCGGCGTCGTCGACGGTGACGATCCGTTCCCCCTGTACAGCGCGCTCGCCGACGTGTCGGCGCTCCGCGGCGGAGAGATCCTTGCGTGCGAGACAACGCGTCCGCTCGAGCTCGCAGGACTCGCCGTCCGCCAGAGCGGCCGCACGACGCTGCTCGCGGCAAACTTGACGCCGTATGCGCAGACGGTCGAGTTGCGCGGCGTCCCGGCCGTGGGAACCCTCGAGCTCGGGCCGTACGAGCTCATCCGACTCGACAGCGAAGGAGAGACGACGTGACCGAGAAGCAGACCGCTGACTCCGCCCTGGAGGGCATCCTCGGCCGGCCGCTGATGATCTCCCAGATCGCGGTCGTCTGCCACGACCTGCAGAAGACGATGGAGACGTACACGAAGCTGCTCGGCTGGGGGCCGTGGAGCGTCTACCGGCACGAGCCTCCGCGATTGCACGAGACGGTCGTGCGCGGCGCGCAGGTCGACTACACGATGCTCGGCGCGGAGACGCACGTCGGCGACATGGGCTTCGAGCTGCTCCAGCCGCTCGAGGGCCCGAGCATCTACAAGGAGTGGCTCGACGAGCACGGCGAGGGCCTGCACCACGTCGCCGTGATGCTCCATGACTTCGCCGAGTCGACCGAGCTGAAGAAGCGGTTCGCGGCGATCGGCTCGCCCGTGCTGATGGGCGGCCGGATCGGCGAGACGATCGAGTTCTTCTACCTCGACACGGAGCCGTCGCTGAAGATCATCCTCGAGTCGGGCTCCGGGCATGCGATCGATCTCGTGCCCGACTACGTGTATCCGTAGTGAATGACCACGACGAGCTGAAGCGGCAGGTCGTCGCGGCGAACGTCGAGCTCGCGGCGCGGGGACTCGTGCACGGGACGTTCGGGAACGCGAGCGCGGTCGACCGGGAGGCCGGCGTCGTCGCGATCAAGCCGAGCGGCATCGCGTACGCGGACCTCGGCGCCGAGGGCGTCGCGCTCGTCCGGCTCGACACCGGCGAGCAGCTCGACGGCCTGCGGCCTTCGTCCGACACGCCGACGCATCTCGAGCTCTACCGCGCGTTCGCGGAGATCGGCGGCGTCGCGCACACGCACTCGACCTGGGCGACGTCGTGGGCGCAGGCGCGCCGCGCGATCCCGTGCTTCGGCACGACGCACGCGGATTACTTCCACGGTCCCGTGCCGTGCACGCGCGCGCTCGCGGACCACGAGTGCGGCAACGACTACGAGCGGCTGACGGGAGCCGCGATCGCGGAGGCCTTCGCTGAGCTCGACCCGCTCGAGACCCCGGCGGTGCTCGTCGCCTCCCACGGCGCCTTCGCCTGGGGCGCGTCGGCGGCCGAGGCGGTCGAGCACGCGGCGGCGCTCGAGGAGGTCGCGCGGCTCGCCTTCAACACCGTCGTCCTCGACGGCTCGGCGGAGCCGGTCGCGGACGCGCTGCTCCACCGGCACTTCGAGCGCAAGCACGGCCCGCAGGCGTACTACGGGCAGGGCGTTCCGTGAGCCGTGTCGCGATCGTCACCGGCGGCGGCACCGGCATCGGCGCCGCCGCGGCGAGGCTGCTTGCGGAGAAGGGCATGGACGTCGCGCTCGTCGGGCGCCGCCGGGAGCCGCTCGAGGAGGTGCGCACGGCGATCGAGGCGGAGGGCGGCCGCGCGGTCGCGCTCGCGCACGACGTCGGCGAGCCGGAGGCGCCGGCGCGGATCGTCGCCGAAACGCTCGCCGCGTTCGGCCGCCTCGACGTCGTCGTGAACAACGCGGCGGTGATCCGCAACGGGCCGCTGGACTCCTTCACGCGTGAGCTCTTCGACTGGCACTACGCGGTCAACGTGGCGGGGCCGTTCTTCCTCGTCCAGGCGGCGCTGCCGTCACTGCGGGAGTCCGAGGATGCGGCCGTCGTCAACGTGAGCTCGTCGGTCGGGTCGATGGTCAAACCCGGCACGATGCTCTACGGCTCGACGAAGGCGGCGCTCGAGTACCTCACGCGCGCGTGGGCGTACGAGCTCGCCGAGTTCGGGATTCGCGTCAATTGCATCGCGCCGGGTCCCGTCGACACGCCGATCCATGCCACCTATTCCGACGATGTCGATGCCACCTACGCCGACCTCGCCCGGCGCGTCCCGTTGAGCCGGATGGGCACGCCCGACGATGTCGCCGTCTGGGTCTGGACCTTCGCCGCACCGGAGACTGCGTGGACGACGGGTAACGTCATCCACGCCGACGGCGGCCAGGTGCTCGGCCTGCCGGAGTCGGCCGGAGGCTAGAGCGTCTCCGCGGCGAAGCGACGCAGCACGTTCTCCGTGATGCGGGAGACGTCGTTGTCGTATCCGTTGTGCGACAGCGAGCCGCACCACGATATGGAGCCCGTCGAGAACACGGCCCCGCCGCCGGGCGTCTCGAAGAACACCATGTCGCCGCGCACGTAGGGACTCACGCTGCCGCCCTGTTGCGAGTCACTCGACGCGACCTCCTCGACGACGTGCTGGTACGAGTCGGAGAAGCCGCGCGCCGTCGCGACGATCAGCGCGTGCGGCGGCGTGCCGAGCGCGAAGTCGAGGCGGTCGACCTCGAGGCCGGCGGCTCCGCCCATCACGAGCCCGTAGTCGCCGATCGGACCCTCGCCGGTGCCCTCGAGGATCCAGGCGGCGCGCGGGTCGCTGCAGCCGGGCTCGCGCAGATAGGGCAGGCCTCGGTCGAAGCCCTGGCTCGCCATGCCGATGCCGACGAGACGCTGCGGCGGACGCCCGCGGTCGCGCCACAGGCCGCCGGGCTCGCCGGTCGTCGAGTGGAAGTCCTCGCCCGGCTCGCCGCGCCACGTACCGGTGCCACGGCGGCCGCGCCGCACCTCGATCACGTGCGGGCGGGACCGGTCGATCGACGTCACCCAGTAGAAGCCGTTGCCGCCCAGATACATGAGGCGCCCGCCGTCACCGAGGTACGTCTCGAGATCGTCGAGCATGGCTCCGGTCCAGTACTCCGGGTGGCTGCCCGTGACAACGACGCGGTAGCGGTCGAGCAGCGCGCGACCTTCCTCGACGAGGTCCTCGTCCGTGACGACGTCGACCTCGAAGCCCTTCTCGTGGAGCCAGTCTACGAGGTGCAGGTCGGCGGGGAACTGATGCGCCGAGCGGACGAGGGCGAGATGATAGTGCGGACGCATGTTCACGACCGGGCGCAGACGCGACGAGTAGCAGACGCCGGTGCCGTCGCGGTGCCGGTCGTAGAGCCCGAGCAGCGGCACGCCTTGCGCGAGATGGTCCTCGGGCAGGAAGTAATCCCAGAGGTTGAAGTCCGTGACCGCGACGGGGTTGCCGGTGGCGGCGTGCTCGTTCGCGTACGCGAGATAGCTCAGCGTAGGCACGAGGAATGCGATTTTCGCGGTGGCGCTGCCGCGCGGCGGACGCACGAAGAACGGCAGCCACTCCTCGGCACCGTCGGCTTCGAGGCGCGCCGCATAGACGCCGCTGCGCAGGTCCGGCGGGACGGTGAGCTCGAAGTCCGCCTCCCAGCCGGCGTCCTCGAGGTCGTCGTCGTGAAAGAAGATCGCGCCGTATTCGGCGGGCGCTGCCTTGAAGTCGATCTCTCCGCCGCGCCAGAGTGGGCCCGTCATCGCGCGCATCGGCATGTTGACTGTCTCACCGTCGAGGCCGCTGCCGGAGCGGTCGCGGATGCCGTGCGCACCCGGCTCCGCCGCGAAGTCCCATTCGCCCGCGACGGCGCCGTCGACGAGCAGCCGCGGCGCGTCGAGCTTGCCGTTGAAACGGCCGACCGGCCCCTCGGGCCCGACGTGCCCGGCAAAGACAAGCGGCGCGTCCGTACGCGAGAGCGGTTGCGCGCGCCCCTCGATGACGACCCCGGTCTGCTCCAGACCGTATTCGGGCGCGGGCGCCTGCTCGAGCCGCACGAGCCCCGCGCGCGCGTCGTAGCTGCCGGAGACGCGGTACCAGCAGAAGGTGCGCAGTGGGATCCCCGTGCGAACGACGTGCGCGCCGTTGCGGAACGAGAGGTCGCCCTCCGGCTCGAGGAAGAGACCCCACCCAGCAGCGTCCTCCTCGCGGCGGCGCGTGACGATCCCCTGCGCGCCCGGACCGGGAGCGGTCGGGAAGATCCAGGCGTCGATCGCGACCGCGTGCTCGGCGTCGAGCCGTGGTGCGTGAGGGACGATCGCATACGAGCCGAGCCGGTACGGCTGCTCGCGTCCGGCGTACTCGCCCGTGACCGGTGTCTCGACCGGCTCGAGCTTCACGCCTGGTCCGCCCGGCTTGGGGTCGCCGTGCAGCAGCCGCACGATCGAGGCGGAGTAGCGTTCAACCTCGGCGCTCACCATGAAACGGATCGTCTCTCCGGGCGCGACGGTCCAGCGGTCGGTGTAGCCGACGATCCGCATCAGTAGTTCCGCCACTGCCGTTCGAGCATGACACGTCCTTCGACGGTCACGCGTCCCGTGTAGAGCTGGCGCCGCCGCGACGCGACGACGGTGGCGTCGACCTCCACGAGCTCGCCGAGCGGCAGGCGGACGGTGAGCTGCGC
>DATCBP010000052.1:0-10788 GCA_036511815.1 Gaiellaceae bacterium | reverse complement strand
GGTTGCCGAGAGCGATGCCGCGCGCGCCGCCGCTCTGCTCGATGCCGGCGGCCTCGATCCCGTCACGCGGCGTTTTCGTGCCGGCTCGGCGATCGGCGCCGGCACCACCCGCACCATCGCTGCTCTTTGGCATCCGGGGCTGGGTTCCGAGGCGCTTGCCCTGCGCGTCGCGGCCATGGACCGTGCCTTCCACGATCACGGCGCGCATCATTCGGTCGTCATTCCGGGCGCGGTCGAAGCGCTCGCCGCGCTCGCCGCCGAGGGCTACACCGACCGGGTGCATCTCGGCCACGACGCGGCGTGCTTCTACGACTTCATGGTCGGCAACCCGCCGTTCGCCGACGAGAGGCCGGACTACCTCCACATCTCGAGGAACATCGTGCCGCAGCTGCTCGCCGCCGGCGTCACGCAGGCGCAGATCGACGAGATGTTCGTCGGCAACCCGCGCCGGTTCTTCGCGCCGGCCGCCGCCGGCTGATCAGGAGAAGCCGAGGCCGCTCAGAGCCCTTCTTCCATCCGCTCCCTGATCTCGGTCAACGCGACGAGGCCGGCGCGGAGTCCGGCCAGCTCGGCGGGCGTGATCAGCCCGGCCAGCTCCGCGTCGACGCTTTCGACGGCGGCGCGCACCGCGCCGGCGGCGGCACGGCCCCGTTCGGTGAGATCGATCGTCATTCGCCGGCGGTCGTCGGCGTTGACCTGACGCTCGAGGTAGCCGCGGAGCGTCAGCGTGTCGATCAGCTGGCTCGCTGCCTGCTTCGTCACGCCCAGCTCCCGGATCAGGTCGCCTGCCGACCCGCCGCGGTTGGCCATGCCCCCGAGCACGTACGACCCGTTGCGGGGCATGTCGTCGAACCCCGAAGCCGCGAGGCGGACACGGATCGCGCCGCCGTACGCGCCGCGTGCCGCCCGGAGCAGCGCGGGGATTACGACCTCCCCGGCAGCGGCTCGAGACGGCATGCGCGCAGGGTACGAGCTCACGGCGAGATAGTCAAGCACCTTGACAGTCAAGAGCAAGGCCCTGTGGACGTCGTGCCGATCCCGGACGCGGACGCGTCTACGCCCCGGCGCGTGACGACGTCAGACCGTCGTGCCGATGCGTCGAGCGCATCGGTCACCGAGCCGGAACGAAACTCTGGCCACATGCATGCACGGCCACTAGTCTCGATCTCGAGATGGCGTCCTGCCCGGTCTTCGCCTCGTACCGCCCGCTCGATCCTGAGCAGCTCGCCGACCCGTACACCGTTCTGCGCCGCGCGCGGCAGGAGGCGCCTGTCTTCTTCATCCCCGAGGACAACATGTGGTGCGTCACGCGCTACGAGGACGTCCTCGCAGTGATCAAGGACACCGCGACGTATTCGAACTCCGGCGCCGACGAAGTCGTTGCGCCGCGGCCGAAGGAGTACGCCCACGTCATGCCGGACGGCCATCCGGTGTCGCGGTCCCTGCACGACCACGATCCGCCGACGCACACACGCCTGCGCAAGCTGGCGCAGAAGGCGTTCACGCGGCGGCACGCGGATGCCCGGGAGAACGAGATTCGTGCGATCGCCAACCGCCTGATCGACGGGTTCGCCTCCGAGGTCGAGGTCGACCTGGTCGGGGTGTACTCGTCCCAGATCCCGAGCCTCGTGATCGCGCCGATCATGGGCGCCCCGAGCGAGACGGCGCAGCAGCTCAAGAAGTGGAACGACGACTTCTTCATCATGGCCGGCAACGGCCACCTCTCCGAGGAGCGCAACGCCGAGCTGTGGGCGTCGGCGATCGAGTTCGATCGCTTCATCCGCGAGCTCGTCGAGGAGCGAAGAGCCGATCCGCGGGACGATCTGACCTCGGATCTCATCCGCGCGACCACGGAGGACGGCTCGCCGTCGCTGACAGACTGGGAGGTGATCTGCATCGTGGCGGGGCTCATCGCCGCCGGCGCGGACACCACGAACGGGCTGATCGCCAACGCCGTCGATCTCCTGCTCTCGGAGCCCGAGCAGTGGGACGCCGTGAAGCGGGATCCCTCGCTCGTCGGCAACGTGGTCGAGGAGACGCTGCGCATTCGTTGTCCGGTTCGCGGCCAGCGGCGCGTGACGACGAGGTCGACGACGCTCGCAGGCGTCACCATCCCGGAGGGGGCCGTCGTCTACATCCACGCGGGCTCCGCGAATCGGGACGACGCCGTCTTCGAGGAGCCCGACCGCTTCGACCTTCACCGGGCGAACATCGGCTCCCATCTCGGGCTGGGGATCGGCATCCACTTTTGCCTCGGCGCGCCGCTCGCGCGGCTCGAGGCCCGCGTCGCGATCGAGTGTCTGATCGAGCGCGTGCCGGACCTCCGCAAGATCGAGGGGCAGACCCTCGAGTGGGCCGCAAGCACGTACGTGCCCGCGCTCCTCGGCCTTCAGGTCGCGCTCAGCTGACCGGCAGCGCGTGCGAACGAGCAGCAGGACGGCGATGAGCGAGCGCCTGCTCATCAAGGGCGGCACGGTCCTGAGCATGGATCCGGCCGTGGGGGAGATCCGGTCGGCCGACGTGCTCGTCGAGGACGGGGCGATCGCCGCGATCGGCGCCGCGCTCGACGTCTCCGATTGCGACGTCATCGACGCGAGCGGCATGGTCGTGATGCCGGGCCTCGTCGACTCGCACCGGCACCTCTGGTACGCGACGGTTCGCGGGGTCGGCATGGACCTGGTCCTGCGGGATCTGCGCACGGAGCTCTGGCCGAAGGTGGCCGCGCACTACACGCCTGATGACGTCTACGTCGCGACGCGCGCCGCCATTCTCGACGCGCTCGACCACGGCATCACGACGGTCTTCGACTGGTGCCACATCATCAACTCGCCCGAGCACGCCGACGAGGCCGTCCGCGCGCACCGCGAGTTGCCGATGCGCGCCGTGTTCGGCTTCGGCGCGTCGATGACGCGCAAGCTGAGCGAGTACTCCGGCAGCACGGCGGTCGACGACGACTGGAGCGCGATTGCGCACCTTCGCGATCACGGCCTCAGCAACTGCGACGGCCGCGTCACGCTCGCACTCGCCCTACAGGGCCCCGAGGCGAACCCGATGGAGGCCAGCGCCGTCGAGATCGCTGCGTCGCGGGAGCTCGGCCTGCCGATGAGCATGCACGTCGGAATGCACGAAGGCGCACCGCCGCGGCGGTCGATCGGGCGCCTGGCCGAGGCGGCGTTGCTAGGCCCCGACATGCAGTTCGTGCATTGCTGCTCGACGACGGCCGAAGAGCTCGCTCGCCTGGCCGACGCGGGCGCCGCCGTCGTCGTCTGCCCGGTGACCGAGATCGCACTCGCCATCGGCATTCCGCCGACCGGTCGCATCCGCGACGCGGGCCTGGCTCCGGCGCTCGGTGCAGATGCGGTCTGCTCGACCTCCGGGGACTTGTTCGACGAGGCGCGCGTGGCCCTGCTGACCGAGCGTTGCCTGCGCGCCGAGCGACGGTTCGCGGACGCGCACGAGGTCGAATCGGCCGGCGAGCTCGGGTTCAGCTCGCGCGAAGCGCTGGAGGCGGTGACGATCAACGGCGCCAGGGCGTGCTGGCTCGGCGACCGCGTGGGCTCGCTCACGGTCGGCAAGCGCGCGGACATTGTCCTGCTGCGAGCTTCGGACCTCGGCCTGGCTCCGTTGAGCGACGTGGTCGGGGGCGTCGTCGGCGGCGCGCACGGCGGAAATGTCGACACGGTGCTCGTCGACGGCAAGGTGGTCAAGCGTCACGGCCGTCTCGTCGGCGTCGATCTGAAGGCTGCGCGCTCGTCGCTCGAGCGATCGCGGGACAAGCTGTTCGCCGCCGGAGGCTTCCCGGGGGCGCGGCCGCTGCTCGAGGGCTGAGACGGGGGAGCGGGCGTAGCGCCCGCTCCCCCCGTCGATCAGATGCCGATCGCTCGGCCTAGTAGTTGCACGCCGGCAACAGCTGCTTCGCGTTCGCCGGCGTGATCTTCTTCGACTCCCACGCGACGAGCGCAGGCAGCTTCTTGCCCGACAGGTAGGCCAGCACCGTCGGCGCGAGCGACGCAACCTGCTCGGTCGGCGTATACGTGGCGTCGCCCGAGAGCACCCCGGAGACCATCGCCTTGGCGCCCGCGTACGTGCAGTTGCTGCCGACCACGACGACGTGGCCCGGCGTGTTGCCGGTCTTGAGACCGGCCTGGTTCGCGGCGGAGACGATCGCCATCGCCATGTAGTCCGCCGTGCCGTAGGCACCCTGGATCCCGCCACGCGACTTGTACTGGGCGAAGATCTGTGAGGCATCCCGCTCAGAGGTCGGAATGTCCCAGTTGGAGTCCTGGGTCGCGACGACCTTGTACTGCGGGTACTTCTTCAGGACCGCGTCGAAGGCCGTGTTCCGCTGCTGCACGATCTGCATCGAGGCGGTGCCTTCGATGAGCATGATGTTCGCCTTCTTGTAGCCGGCATGCTGGAGACCGGCGACGAGCGTCTGGCCGGCGTACGTTCCCAGGATCTTGTTGTCGCCGAGATCGGTGGTCACGTAGAGGCCCTTGGCAGCCGCGGGCATCGGGGAGTTGTAGGCGATCACGCCGATGCCGGCGCTCTTCGCACGGTGCAGCATCGCCACCGTCGCGTTCGGATCGTCGACCCCGATCACGATCACGTTCGGGTGGAGAGCGATGCACTGGTTGAAGTGCTGCGACTCGAGCGCGAGGTTCTCGGCGTCCGTCAGCGTCGCCAGCACCTTCACGCCGGCCTTGGCCATTGCTGCGTCGAACTGCTTGTTCACACCGGCGGCCCACGGTGTCGAGTTGCTGTAGGTCACGAAGCAGACGGACTTGCCTGCGGCCGTGCCGGTCGTCCGGCCGAATGCGCCGCCGGCGACGAGCCCGACGATGAGGCCGGCTGCGGCGAGTAGACCGACCACCCTGATCTTGCGTGTCATCCCTTGTCCTCCATTCCCGAGCGAGAGCGTCCTTCCCGACCCGCCGGTCGCTCACGTAGTACGCGGACCCTGAGACCCGGCTCACGAGCAGCGCCGGAATAGCAATCCGTCCCCATGGCATACGTAGTCATCCCTGTAGGTGCGGGATTAACACAGTTCGCGAAGGGGGGTCAAGGTTTTGGTCGGGCGAAACGCACGTTCACTATCGTGTCGCCCCGGGTGCCTTGGGGACGTTTCCTCCTGCGGAAACCGCCTGGAAAGCAGGCGGAACCGGCGCCGACGGGAGCGCTGGAGGCCGGTTGCCGAGCCGTTTCTCGCGCCGCCGGCGCTGGATGCCGTCTCATTGACCTTCTCGCGAGGTCCTGCGTAAAGTTGCCCGGTCGTATGGCATACGTAGTCATACATGTCTGCGCCGCAACGTCAGGAGTTGTGTGTCCGACGGTCTGACGGAAGGGCAAGTGGCGCCCGCTGAGGGTGACGTTCCGTTGCTCGCGGCGCGCGACCTCTGGAAGGCGTTCGGCGCGACGCAGGCGCTCCGCGGGGTGAGTCTCACGATCGCGCCGGGCGAGATCCACGGCCTGTGCGGCCAGAACGGCGCGGGGAAGAGCACGCTCGTGAAGATCCTGACCGGGCTCGTTCGACCCGATCAAGGCGCGATCTCCTTCCAGGGACGCGAGGTGCGGTTCGCGCGTCCGGCGGACGCTCAGGCTGCCGGCATCGCGGTCGTCGACCAGGAGCTGAGCGTCGTACCCGCACTCACCGTTGCGGAGAACGTCCGCCTCGGCGCGCAGGACACGCCGTTCTTCGTCCGCAAGCGGAAAGCCGACGCGAACGTGACAGCGATCCTCGAGCGCGTCGGCATCGGCGACATCCGGCCCGACACCCGTCTCGAGACGCTTTCGATGCCGCTCCGCCAGCTCGTCGAAATCGCACGGCTCCTCGACCGGAACGCGCAGCTGCTCATCCTCGACGAGCCCACGGCCTCGCTGAGCAGGGGCGACAGCCTGATCGTGTTCGCGGCGCTGCGCGAGCTCGTGAGCCGTGGCCACAGCGTGCTCTATGTCTCCCATCGCCTCGACGAGGTGCTCGACCTCTGCGACAAGATCACCGTTCTCCGCGACGGGCAGCTCGTCGCGATGCACGAGATCGCCGAGATCAACCATCAGAAGCTCGTACGCCTGATCGTCGGCGAGGACGGCACACGGGCGATGGCCGAGGGCGCGGCGAACGCTGCGCACCGATCCAATCGCGCGACGCACGCCGGGCACGAGCGCGAGATCGTGATCGAGCGGGTCTCGCTCCCGCCCGCGCTCACGTCGTTCTCCTATCGCATCCAGCCGGGGGAGGTGGTGGGTCTGGCGGGGCAGGTCGGCTCGGGCGCGACCGAGATCCTGCGTTCGCTCGGCGGGCTCGAGCCGGACGCCCTCGTCGACGTCACGTGCGACGGGAAGGCTCTGCGCCTGAGGAAGCCCGCGGACGCGATCGCAGCCGGCATCTACTTCGTCTCCAACGACCGGCAGACCGAAGGCCTCTTCCTGAGCCGCTCGATCGAGACCAACCTTGTCGGGACGCGCCTCCGGCTGCTGAGCAAGCTCGGTTTCGTTCGAACCGGCAAGGCGCGCCGGCTCGCCGCGTCGCTCGCCGAGCGCGTCGTCGTCAGAGGAGCCCGCCTCAGCGCGGACGCGGCCGACCTCAGCGGCGGCAACCAGCAGAAGGTGTTCATCGGCCGGACGCTGGACGCCAGCCGCAATCGGCTGCTGCTCCTCGACGAGCCGACCCGCGGCGTGGACGTCGGTGGACGCGCCGAGATCCACAATCTGATCAGGAACGCGTGCGCGGAAGGAACGTCGGTCGTCTTCTCGTCAGGCGAGTCCGACGAGGTGCTCGCGCTCGCGGACACGATCATCACGCTCAAGGCGGGAGAGGTGGTCGCGGTACACGCGCGGGCGGAGATGACCGAGGAGAGCCTGCTCGCCGAGACCACCGGAACCGTCGGGCCTGCGGAGGTGAGCGTTGGCGTCTAGGAGCGACGCGCCGGCGCTCGCCGCCGACGACGTGACGGGCGCCGGGATGCACGCGGCCGAGCACCGCCGGCCCCTGCTGCGGGGCGGCCCCGCCTATCTCCCGGGTGTGCTCGCGGTCACCGTCGGCCTGACGATCCTGCTCGTCTTCGGCGCGATCACCCCCGGCTTCCTCACCGTCGCAAACGGGAAGGCGATCCTGCTCTCCGCGTCGATCGTCGGCGTGCTCGCCATCGGCGAGACGTTCGTGATGATCAGCGGCAGCCTGTTCTCGCTCTCCATCGCGCAGATAGCGGCCGCCACGGCCATGATCTATCTGCCGGCGCTGCGCTACGGCATCGGCGCGGCGATTCTGATCGCGCTCGCGCTCGCGGTCGCGCTGAATGCCGTCCAGGGCTCGATGATCGGCTGGTGGCGCGCCAATCCGATCATTGTGACGATCGCGATCGGAAGCCTCACCGAAGGAGGCGCGATGGTGATCAGCGGGAACAGGAACATCTACCCACCGGAAGGGAACACGAAGTTCATGTTCATCCTCAAGAACGTGGGCGGAATCTCGGTCTCCACCTATCTCTTCCTCTTCGTCGGCCTCGTCGCCGCCATCGTGATGTCCCGCACGCGCTTCGGCATGCAGCTCTACATGATGGGTGACAACCGGCGGGCGGCCAGGGCGGCCGGGTTACCGGTCGCGAATCTCACGATCGGGGCGTTCGTCGCGGCCGGCTTGTGCGCCGGCGTCGCGGGATTGATGCTGGCGGCGATCTCCGGCCAGGCCCAGTCGAGCCTCGCCGGCAACAGCACCTACGACGCGATTGCGGCGGCGCTCGTGGGCGGCAGCGCCGTGACCGGCGGACGTGGGTCGATCGGGCGGACGGTGCTGGGCGCGATCGTGATCGCGGCGGTGACCGACCTGGCTCTTCAGCGCGGCTACAACGAAGGGGCGCAACTCGTCGTCAAGGGCGTGCTCGTCTTCGTCGCCGTGCTGCTCGTCCGGTTCGCCGGTCGCAGCGGAACGAGGACGGCGTAGATGGCGCGTCGTTCGGGGATGGTCGCCAACTTCCGCGCCGACACGGGCGCCAAGCTGCCGGCGGCCGTGATCGTGGTGATGATCATCGTCTTCGTCACCATGGCGCATGTCGCCGGCCGCCCGATCACGTGGTTCAACGGCTACGACATCATGCAGAACTTCGGCGAGCTGGGCTGGATCACGCTCGGCATCGCCCTCAGCATGATCGCCGGCGAGTTCGACCTCTCGCTGCCGTCGCTCTACTACCTCGGGGGCGCGGTCGCCGTGCTCACCGGTGTAGGCCACCCCTGGCTGGGCGTGCTCGCCGCCGTCGCGGTCGGCATCGTCTCGGGAGGGATCCAGGGCGCGGTCGTCGCGAAGTTCCGCATGAGCTCGGTTCCCGTCACGCTCGGCGGCTACATCATCCTGCTCGGCATCTTCTTCGTCGTCACCGGCGACAAGAGCATCGCGTACTCGAACTACGACGTCGGCGCGAGGCTCGATCAGCCCATCTTCAGGGTCTTCTCGATCCACAGCCTCATCATCGTCGTGCTCTTCGTGGTCGTCGCGGCGGTTCTGCGTTACACGCGAGTCGGTGTCGTCGTACGCGCGGTCGGCGGCGGCCGGCGGGCGAGCCGCGTCGCGGGCGTCTCGGTCGACAGGACCCTGATCGGCATCTTCATCGTGTCCGCGGCCGGCACCGCGTTCAGCGGCGCGCTGCTCGGCTATTCCACGTCTGCGGCGACGCCGAATGCGGATCTCTCGCCGCTGATCTTCGCCGTCACCGCCGCAGTGCTCGGCGGCGTGCGGCTGGAGGGCGGACGGGGAAGCCTGCTCGGCATCGCCATCGGCGTGATCGCGCTGAGCATGCTGCAGGAAGGGCTCGTGATCATCAACATCTCCGACCAGCTTTCCGAGATGGTCACGGGCGGCCTGCTGGCGATCGTTGCTCTCATCAGCGCACCCGATCTCCGGCGGCGAGGGTTTCCGGGCACGCGGAGTGCAGCGGTTGCAGCGGCGACGCCTCCACCCCCGTAGGCTCGAGGTCGCCGGCCGCGCCCGGGCCCGTGTCGAAGGCTCCCGCCCGTGCTGCTGCTAGCGGTCTTCGCGTTCGTCGCCGGCGCCGGAACCGCGCTCAGTCCGTGTGTGCTCCCGATCCTGCCGGCGTTGCTGTCGGCCGGGGTCGTCGGCGGTAGGCGGCGGCCGCTCGGAGTCGCGATCGGGTTGTCCGTCACCTTCGCGCTGACCGTCGCGGGCGTCGCGACGCTGCTCGGGGGCATCGACAAGAGCAGCAATTCGCTCCGCCATGTAGCCGAAGCGGTGCTCGCCGCGTTCGGTCTGTGTCTGCTCGTGCCCGTGCTCGCGACGCGCCTCGAGGCGGGTATCTCGCGACTGACGGGGTTCCGGCCCCGCGGCTTCGGTGGAGACGGCTTCGTAGGCGGGCTGACCCTCGGCGCTGCGCTCGGCCTCGTCTACACGCCGTGCGCGGGCCCGATCCTGGCGGCAGTCGTCTCGGTGGGCGCGGCCTCGGGAAGCGTGATCGCAATCGGCACCGCCTACGCCCTCGGCGCGGGGTCGGCGTTGTTGGCGGTCGGCATCGCCGGCCGGCGACTGTTCGCGCTCATTCGCCGCCTCGAGGTCGCCCGCTTCGTGCAGCCTGCGCTCGGGGTGATCCTCATCGCGACGGCCGCGGCCATGACGGCGGGCGCCGACGTCCGGTTCGACGAGTTCATCGCCGCACACGTCCCGAATGCCACGTTGACGTCGTGGCTCGAGGCCTCGCAGCCGGTCGAGACGCGCCTGGCGTCGCTGCGCAGCAGGCAGGCGGCCGTCGCCGCCTCACGGTTCACGCCGGGAAGCAGCGCCAACGCGTTGCCGGGACTCCAGAATCTCGGGCCTGCCCCGGGTTTCGTCGGGAACCAGCGTTGGTTCAACACGCCCGACGGCCGCCCGCTGAGCTTCGCCTCGTTGCGCGGCCGCGTGGTGCTCGTGGATTTCTGGACCTACACCTGCATCAACTGCTTGCGGACACTCCCGTATCTCCGGGCGTGGGATACACGCTACGGCAGCCGAGGCCTGACGATCGTCGGCGTCCACACGCCCGAGTTCCCCTTTGAGCACGACGCCGGCAACGTCGCCGCGGCGATCAAGCGACTCGGCATTCGCTATCCGGTGGTTCAGGACAACGGCTATTCGACGTGGAACGCATGGGGCGTCGAGAACTGGCCGACCGAGTTCCTCGTCGACGCCCGCGGCCGCGTGCGGTACCGAAGCATCGGCGAGGGCGACTACGCCCAGACCGAGCAGGACATCCGCACGCTGCTCACCGAGCACGGCGTGCGCCGGCTCGGCCCGCGCGCGCGGCCGAAGGCCGTGGTCACGCCGTCGCCGGCGACGACTCCCGAGACGTATCTCGGCTCGACGCGCGCCTTCGGCTGGGTGCCGCGAGATCCGACGGCCGGGCTGCACGACTTCGGCCACGTCGGGGCGCCGCCGCCGCAGTCGGGATTCGCGTTCAGAGGGACCTGGCGCATCTCGACGGTCTCCGCCACCGCGGTGAAGTACGCCGAGATACAGGGCGCCGTGCTCGCGAAGAACGTCTATCTCGTTCTCGGCTCCGCCGGCGACCGCCCGCGCCGGGTCGAGGTGCTTCTCGACGGGCGGCCGATCGGCAACCGCCTCGCCGGGACCGACGTCAAGGACGGCGTCGTCGTTGTCACGAGCCAGCGGCTCTACCACCTCGTCTCGCTGCCCGCGGAGCAGCTGCACAGCCTCACGGTGCGGGTGGCGCCCGGAGTCTCGGGCTTCGCGTTCACATTCGGCTAGTGCTCATCTCGCGTCTCCGCGACGCCTTCGGCCCTGGCGGGGCC
>DATCBP010000051.1:0-26783 GCA_036511815.1 Gaiellaceae bacterium | reverse complement strand
CCGACATATCCGGGCGGCGAACCAACCAGCCGGCTGACCGCATGCTTTTCCATGTACTCCGACATGTCGACCTGGATCATCGCGTCCTCGTCGCCGAACAGGAACTCGGCGAGCGTGCGCGCAAGCTCGGTCTTGCCGACGCCGGACGGGCCGAGGAAGATGAACGAGCCGGTGGGGCGCTTCGGGTCCTTGATGCCGGCGCGGGCGCGACGGATCGACTTCGAGACGGCGATGATCGCCTCTTCCTGGCCGACGACGCGCTTGTGCAGCTCCTCCTCCATGCGGATGAGCTTCTGCGACTCGGCCTCGGTGAGCTTGAAGACGGGGATGCCCGTCCACATCGAGACGATGTCGGCGATTTCCTCCTCGCCGACCTCGGGCTGCTCCTCGCCGTTCTCGGTCGTCCGCCACTGCTCCTCGAGCTCGCGCTTCTTCTGCGTGAGCTTCCGCTCCTTGTCGCGGAGGGAGGCGGCCTTCTCGAACTCCTGGTTCTCGATCGACTCTTCCTTGTCCTTGCGGACCCGCTCGATCTCCTCTTCCAGCTCGCGGTAGCGCGGGGGCGCGTTCATCGAGCGGATGCGGATGCGCGAGGCGGCCTCGTCGATCAGGTCGATCGCCTTGTCCGGCAGATGCCGGTCCTGGATGTAACGGTCGGCGAGCTCGGCGGCCGCGCGCAGCGCCTCGTCGGTGATCTTGACGCGGTGATGCGCCTCGTAACGGTCGCGCAGGCCGCGCAGGATCTGCACGGTGTCGTCGACGGACGGCTCCTCGACGCGCACCTGCTGGAAGCGCCGCTCGAGGGCCGCGTCGCGCTCGAGGTACTTGCGGTACTCGTCGAGCGTCGTCGCGCCGATCGTCTGGAGCTCGCCGCGCGCAAGTGCAGGCTTGAGGATCGAGGCCGCGTCGATCGCGCCTTCGGCGGCGCCCGCGCCGACGAGGTTATGGAGCTCGTCGATGAAGAGAATGATGTCGCCGCGCTGCATGATCTCCTTCATCACCTTCTTCAGGCGCTCCTCGAACTCGCC
Organism: Gaiellaceae bacterium; assembly: GCA_036511815.1. GTDB lineage: Bacteria > Actinomycetota > Thermoleophilia > Gaiellales > Gaiellaceae > Palsa-739. The sequence goes on along the minus strand of DATCBP010000051.1, from coordinate 25,758 downwards.
GCGGTACTTCGAGCCGGCGACGAGCGCGGCGAGATCGAGCGTGTAGATCTGCTTGTTCTTGAGCAGCTCGGGCACCTGGTTCGTGGCGATGCGCGCAGCGAGGCCTTCGACGACGGCCGTCTTGCCGACGCCCGGCTCGCCGATCAGCACCGGGTTGTTCTTCGTGCGGCGTGAGAGGATCTGCATCAGCCGCTCGATCTCGTTCTGGCGGCCGACCACCGGGTCGAGCTTGCCGTCGGTCGACTGTTTCGTGAGGTTGCGGCCGAACTGGTCGAGCAGCTTCGAGTTCTTCGACTTCTCCCCCGCCGGGCCGGCGGCGCCGGCGCCCTGCCGCCGGCCGGGGCCGGACAGCATGCGGATGATCTCGTTGCGAATCTTCTCGGCGTCGGCATCGAAGTCGAGCAGGATGCGCGCCGCGACGCCTTCGTTCTCGCGTACGAGCCCGAGCAGGATGTGCTCGGTGCCGATGTAGTTGTGGCCGAGCGAGAGCGCCTCGCGCAGCGCGAGCTCGAGCACCTTCTTCGCGCGCGGCGTGAACGGGATCTGGCCGGTCGTGACCTCGTCGCCCTGGCCGACGATCCGCGCCACCTGCGCGCGCACTTCCTCGACGGTGATGTCGAGCGACTCGAGGACGCGCGCAGCGAGACCTTCCTCCTCGCGGAGGAGGCCGAGCAGGATGTGCTCGGTGCCGATGTAGTTGTGCTTGAGCGCGCGTGCCTCATCCTGCGCGAGGACGACCACCTGGCGAGCCCGTTCAGTGAACCGCTCGAACACGTTCCCTCGACCCCCCTTTCACTGGTCGCCGCGAGCGGTCGGGTTGACCGCTCTAACCGGTCGAAGGTATCGCCATGGTAGCCGACGACCCTGTCGCAACGAAGCGTCTGACCTGTTGCATTCCGGCCTCATATCGGCAAAAAAGCGCTGGTTTGCAAGGCTGATCTGGACTGAACATCACGCGACGAGTTCCGAGAACGTATCCTCGATCAGCCAGTCGAAGCTCGCCGGCACCGTCCCGTCCGGCTCCGCGTACTCGCGGAGGAAGAAGAGATAGGACGACCACTCGTCGCGGCGGTCCGGGAACTGCTCGCCGCGTGCCTCGACGAGGCGCTCGAGGGCGAACAGGTTCCAGCGGCCGTCGGCCATCGCGACGCCGCCCGGCGGAGCCTCCGCCGGGGCCTCCGGAGCGGGGTCGGGGACGGCGGCGAGCGGCCGTGGCGCAGGCGCGGGCTCCGGTTCGGGCTCCGGCTCCGGCTCGACCGCGGCGGCCTCCTCGCGGGCCTTGAGTTCGGAGGCCCATTCCTCGAGCTCGGCCGTCCGCCGCTCGAGCTCCTTTGCGCGTGCCGCCGCTTCGCGCTCGCGGGTGGCCACCGTCCCTGAGCGCCGGGCCAGCTCCGCCTCGCGCTTCGCCACTCCGGCGACGCGCGCCTCGAGCTGGTGCTCGCGCTGCGCGAGCTCCGGCCCCGGATCCTCCGCGGCTGCCGGAACGGCTTTCTGCGCGAGCGTCTGCTCCGCCTCGCGCTCGGCGAGCAGGGCCTCGCGGGCCGCGTGCGCCTTCTCGTCCGCGCCGAGCTCGGCCAGACGCGCCGCGTGCTCCTCCTCCTGCGTCCCGATCTCCGCCTCGCGCGCGGCGAGCCGGCGCTCGCGGTCCTCGTCGACGGGCACGGGCTCGAGATGCGCCGCGGTCCGCGCCTGCTCGAGCTGCGACGCCACCTCCCACTCGCGTGCGGCAAGCTCGGACTCGCGGGTCAGGAGCTGCTTCTGCTCCGCGAGGAGCATGTCGATCCGGTCGTTGGCCTGCTGCTCGAGGCGGCGCACGAGACGATCGGACATCGGGCCCTCGCCCGAAGTCCGGCCGCGGGCGCGCCCGAGCAGGATGAGGATCGCCACGACGAGGCCGGCGGCGAGACCGACGGCAGCGCCGATCTCGACGAGGCGCGGCACCTTCGGGAAGTACGCCGAGGACGGCGCGGTCGCCTGCGCGCTCACGCGGACCGTCGGGTCGGCCTGACCCTGGAAACCGCGCAGCGCGGTGACGCGCTCCTGGAGCGTCGTGCCGGCGGCGCCCGCGCGCTCGCTCGACGACATCGCCTGGAGCAGCTGCTGGTCGCGGTTGATCGCCGTCGCGAGCTGGCTCTGCAGGCTCGCCGTCCGCTGCGAGACGAGCGTCGTCGCGAACGCGTTCGCGAGCTGCGCGGCGCCGGTCGCCGACGTGTCCTCGGCGTTGACGGCGACGACGTCGCTGGCGCCGACGACGGCCGGGTGCACCTCCGAGAGCACCGCGTCGGGCGAGCGGGTGAGGCCGAGCTGCTCTTTCACGGCGCTCACGACCTGCGGCGACGAGAGCATCGCCGCGGCGCTCGCGGCCGCCGTCCGCTTGCCGCCGACGTCGCGCAGCACGTCGATGCCGATGAAAGTCGTGTCGGACGAAGGAACCGGTGAGACGAGGAGCAGCGCGGTCGCCTTGTAGCGCTTGGGCGCGGTCAGGCCGTAACCCGCGGCTGCGGCCGCGCCGATCGCGGCGAGGGTCACGACGATGACCCAGGGGAGAACCGAGCGCGATACGAGCTTTCGCACCCCGGCATTATCGGCATGGGACTCGGACTGCTTCACTCGCCCGGGACGGCTCCAGACGCTGACAGCTTTCTAACACGCGCCGGATACGATCGCGCAAGCATGAGCGAAGCCGCCCCACAACGCAGCGCGCTGGTCACCGGCGGAGCCGGCTTCATCGGCTCGCACCTCGCCGAGCTGCTGCTCGGCCAGGGCTGGGAGGTGTTCGTGCTCGACGACCTCTCGACCGGCTCGGAGCGCAACGTGGCCCACCTCCGCGAGCGGCGGGACTTCCACCTGATCGTCGACTCGGTGCTCAAGTCATCGGTCGTGAACGAGCTCGTGCACCGCTGCGACGTCGTCTTCCACCTGGCTGCTGCCGTCGGCGTCCGCCTGATCGTCGAGGAGCCGGTGCACACCCTCGTGACCAACATCCAGGGTACCGAGAACGTGCTCGACCACTGCAACCGCTTTGACAAGCGGGTGCTCGTCGCCTCCACGTCCGAGGTGTACGGCGACCGGCAGGAGCCTGAGGCGCTGTCCGAGGAGAGCAAGCGGATGTACGGGCCGACGACCGCGCGCCGGTGGGCGTACGCCGAGTCGAAGGCGCTCGACGAGTTCCTCGCGCTCGCGTACCACCAGGAGCGCGGCCTCGACTGCGTGATCGTCCGCCTGTTCAACACGGTGGGCCCGCGCCAGAGCGGCCAGTACGGCATGGTGATCCCGCGCTTCGTCTCGGCGGCGCTCGCGGGCCGTCCGCTCGAGATCCACGGCGACGGCACGCAGACGCGTTGCTTCTGCCACGTCGGGGACACGATCGGCGCGCTCGCCGGCCTGATGGCGGTGCCGGAGACGTCCGGCGAGATCTACAACGTCGGCTCGACCGAGCGCGTCACGATCGGCGATCTCGCACAACGTGTGCTCGCCCTCACCGGCTCGAACTCGGAGATCGTGTACGTCCCGTACGACGAGGTGTACGGGCAGGGAATCGAGGACATGCTCCACCGGCAGCCGGCGATCGAGAAGGTGACGGGCGCGATCGGCTGGGCGCCGACGCGGAGCCTCGACGAGATCCTCGCGGACGTCCTGCAGGCGACGCGCTCCGCATCCGCGCTCGCCGCGTCCGAGAGCTAGCTCTGCTGCCGGCGCAGAGCCGGGAACAAGATCACGTCGCGGATGGCGTCCTTGCCGAGGAGCACCATCGCGAGCCGGTCGATGCCGATGCCGATGCCGCCGGTCGGGGGCATGCCGTACGAGAGCGCCTCGATGTAGTCCGGGTCGCCCGGCTCGGCCTCCGCGTCGCCGGCCTCCCGTTCCGCTTGCTGCGAAGCGAATCGTTCCGCCTGCTCCTCGCTGTCGTTGAGCTCGCTGAAGGCGTTTGCGAACTCCATCCCGCCGACGACGCACTCGAACCGCTCGACGAGCGTCTCGTCGTCGTCGGTCGTGCGGGCGAACGGAGACAGCTCGATCGGCCAGTCGTACACGATCGTCGGCTGGATCAGGTCGGGCTCGACGAAATGCGCGTACGCGTGGTCGACCAGTTGCGACCAGGACTGATCCTTGCCGATGTCGACGCCGGCGGCGACGAGTTTCGTGCGCAATTCGTTCTCGTCGCGCGTCCACACACCGCGCGCCTCGAGCGCCTCCGCGAAGCGCACGCGACGCCACGGCCTGGCGAGCTCGACCTCATGTCCTCTGAACGTGGTCTTCGTCTTTCCGATCGTCTCGCGCGCGACGCGCTCCACGAGCGTCTCGCAACGATCCATCGTGTCCTTGTAGTCGGCGTACGCCTCGTACCACTCGACCTGCGAGAACTCGGGGGAGTGCTTGTACGAAATGCTCTCGTTGCGGAAGTCCTTCGAGAGCTCGTAGACCTTCTCGAGGCCGCCGACGATCAGCCGCTTCAGATACAGCTCGTCCGCGATCCGCAGATACAGGTCCTGGTCGAGCAGGTTCGAGTGCGTGACGAACGGCTCGGCGAAACCACCGCCGTAGCGCGGCTGGAGGATCGGGGTCTCGACCTCGATGAAGCCCTCGCCGTCGAGGTACGAGCGGATTGCGGTCACCATCCGTGCCCTGAGCATCGCCTCGCGGCGCGACTCCTCGTTCATCAGCAGGTCGAGGTAGCGCTTGCGGTAGCGCGCCTCGACGTCGGTCAAGCCATGGAACGTGTCCGGGAGCGGCGTCCTGATCCTCGCGAGCAGCTCGAGCGAGTCGACCTGGAGCGACGGCTCGCCGCGGCGCGACTTCGCGGGCGAGCCCGTCACGCCGACGATGTCGCCGAGATGCACGTCGACCTCGCCCGTGCGCTCGACGGCGCAGAGGAGCTGGATCCGGCCGGAGCGGTCGACGAGGTCGAGGAACACGAGATTCCCCATGTCGCGGCGCGCGAGCACGCGGCCAGCGAGGCGCCGCATCGCCGGGGCGGCCTCGTCGTTCGCGAGCGGCTCCGCCTCGGCGCGGACGGCGGCGATCTCGTCGCGGTCGGGAAAGCGCTTCGGCGCAGTCATGGCAGGCGAGTCTAGTCGGGCGAGCGCCGGTGCAGGCGCAGCCGGCGGGCTCGACACTGCGGACGCGGCGGCAGGGGCGAGCCGGTGACGAGCGCCGACGGCACGTCGTGCGTGAGCCACCGCGCGAGGTCGGCGTCGCCGACCGCCTCGACGGCGGCGTTCATTCCGACGGCGCGGATCGCGGGCGCGTGTGCGTCGGTCGCGATCAGGTGGGCGAGCTCCTCGTCGAGCAGCGTGCGCGCGCACGCGGCCGCCTTCCGGCCCCCGCGCCCGTCGAGCGACGCTGCGGTGAGCTGAACGAGCACACCGGCGTCGACGAGTTCCCTGACGCGGCCGGGGCTCTGCTGCACCTCGCCGTTCCGCTCCGGATGGGCGAGCACGACCCGGAAGCCGCGCGCGCCAAGCCGGAAGACGAGGTCACGGAGCTCGAGCGGCCAGCCGGTGTACGGGAACTCGACGAGCAGCGCGTCCAGGCTGCCGCCGAGCCCGTAGCGGCGGAGCGTCTCGTCGTCGAGCTTCTGCGCGAACGCGCGGTCGAGCTCGCCGCCGGTCAGCACCTCGACGGCAACACCGGCGGCCCGCGCCGCTGCGTTGAGGTCAGCCACGCCGCGCTCCATCGTCTCCGGCGTCGTCGGATAGTCGTCGCGCACGTGCGGCGTCGCCGCGATCTGTGCGATCCCGGACTCGGCGGCGGCGCGGAGGATCTCGAGGCTTCCCTCGAGCGTCTCGGCCCCGTCGTCGATGCCCGGGAGGACGTGCGAGTGGAGGTCGATCAACCCCAGATCGCCCAGCCGACGAGAATCCCGGCGCCGAGCGCGAGCGCGAACAGCAGCCAGCCGGCGACGAGCAGGACAGGCGGCGCGAAATACCAGCGGCGAGTCGTCCGGCGGTGCGGGATGTCCTCCGCCTCGGGCCAGGTGCGTACCGTGAGCCCGCTGGACGCGGTGCCGACCGCCGTACCTGCCAGCGTGCGGATCACCGCTGCGCGCGCCCTCTCGGAATCGATCTCCAGCGCGCCGAGGATCTGCGCGGCCACTCCTGCGTCTGCCCGCATGAGCCCCAGCAGGATGTGCTCCGTCCCGATGTAGTTGTGACCAAGGCTCAACGACTCTCGCAGGGCAAGCTCGAGCGCCTGTTTCGCGCGAGGGGTGAACGGAATCTGTCCGGCCGTCCCGCCCTCGCCCGGGCCGACGATCGCCAGCACGCGCTCGCGCACGTCGTCGAGCGTGACGCCGAGATCGCGAAGGACACGGGCCGCGATCCCTTCTTCCTCGCGCAGGAGTCCGAGCAGCAGGTGCTCGGTGCCGATGTAGTCGTGCTTCAACGCGCGAGCTTCGTCCTGCGCAAGGACGACGACCTGCCTCGCCCGCTCCGTGAAGCGCTCGAACACCGGCCTCGAGCTTAGCCCTCGAGACGCCGCTACGCGGCTTTGATGTCCATGATCTTGAACTTCAGCTTGCCGCGTGGCGCGGCGACTTCGACGGTCTCGCCCTTCTTGCGGCCCATGATCGCCTTGCCGACCGGGGACTCGTTCGAGAGCTTGTTCTCGGCGGGATCGGCCTCGGCCGAACCGACGATGTGGTACTCGACCGTCTTGTTCGCGCTCATGTCGCGTAGCCGCACCTTCGTCCCGATCGACACCTCGCCGGACTTGATCTCCTTCTTCGTGACGACGCGCGCGTTCGCGAGCCGCTCCTCGAGCAACGCGATGCGCGCCTCAAGATGGGCCTGCTCGTTCTTCGCCGCGTCGTACTCGGCGTTCTCGGCGATGTCGCCGAACTCGCGCGCGACGCGGATGCGCTCCGCGATGTCGCGGCGGCGGTCGATCGACAGGTACTCGATCTCTTCCTTGAGCTTTTCGAAGCCCTCGGCAGTGAGAATGACTTCCTTCAAACCGGTCCTTCCGGATGACCTCTAGACGCAAACGGCCGGCGGCGAACGGCCGTCGGCGGGGGCGGATGGTACCTTCGGGCCGGGACCGCCGTCAACAGGGCAGGGCTACCATGTTCGGTCTGTGCAGCCGGAGCTGAGGGAATCCTGGTGGATCCGCGACGTGGAGGTGCCGACGCGGGTCGTGCTCGCCCCGATGGCGGGCGTCAGCGTCCAGGCCTTCCGGCGCCAGGGCCGCCGCTACGGGGCCGGGCTCGTCTGCTCGGAGATGGTCTCCTGCGCCGGAATCGAGCACCGCAACGAGCGCACGCTCGGGTATCTGCGGGTGGCATCCGACGAGCACCCGCTTGCGATCCAGATCTTCGGCTCGGAGCCGCAGGTGATGGCCGAGGCGGCGCGGATGGTGGCAGCCGCCGGCGCCGACGTCGTCGACATGAACTTCGGCTGCCCCGTGCGCAAGGTGACGAAGACGGGGGCGGGCGCCCACCTGCTGGACGATCCCGGGCTCGCCTGCCGGATCACCGAGGCCGTCTCGTCGGCCGTGGCGGTGCCGGTGACGGTGAAGATGCGGCGCGGCGTCGAGAACGGCTCGCGCGCGTGCCTCGAGCTCGCGCCGGGGCTCGTCGAGGCCGGGGCCGCCGCGCTGACGCTGCATCCGCGTTCCGCGACGCAGATGTACACCGGATACGCGGACCATTCCCTGACCGCCGAGCTCGTCGCGCTCGTCGACGTGCCGGTGATCGCGTCCGGCGACGTCACCTCGCGCGCAAAGGCCGAAGCGGTGCTGTCGGCGACCGGCGCGGCCGCCGTGATGGTCGGGCGCGGCGCGCAGGGCAATCCATGGGCGATCCGCGAGATCGTGGTCGGCGACGGTGCGCAGCCGTCGCGCGAGGAGGTGGCCGCGGAGCTGATTCACTTTGTACGCGAGACGGTGCGCGAGCTGGGCGAGCAGCGGGCGTCGAGCTTCCTGAAGAAGTTCTACGGCTGGTACCTCGGCTACGGGCGCTTCCCGCGGCCGTTCAAGCAGGAGCTCGTGCAACTCCGCTCGACAGACGAGGTTGTGACGCGTCTCCTGGCTGCAGCGCCGGGCGCGGCGGAGCTCGTCGCGGGGCTCGAGGCGGAGCTGCCCGACCCCGACGACGACGTCCTGCTCGAGGGGATGCCGATCTCGATCTTCGGCGGCGGCTAGGCGTTCCGTTCCCACACGATCCGCAGCCCCTCGAGCGTGAGGAACGGATCGATCTTCGAGATCGTGCGCGAGTGCGGCGCGATCAGGTCGACGAGGCCGCCGGTGCCGATCGCGACGGCGTCGACGCCGAGCTCGCGGCGGATCGCGTCGACGATGCCGTCCACCTGACCCGCGAAGCCGTAGATCAGCCCCGACTGGAGCGCCGTGGCCGTCGTCTTGCCGATCACGTGCTCCGGTTCGACGTAGTCGATCTTCACGAGTCGTGCCGCGCGCGCGAACAGTGCGTCCATCGAGATCTCGACGCCGGGCGCGAGCACGCCGCCGACGTAGGCGCCCTCCGGCGAGACGACGTCGAAGTTCGTCGAGGTGCCGAAGTCGACGACGATCGCCGGCGCGCCGTAGCGCTCCTTCGCGGCGACCGCATTCACGATCCTGTCGGGGCCGATCTCGCGGGGCGCCTCGTGCTGGATCTCGATCCCGGTCTTGATCCCGGGGCCGACGACGATCAGCGGCACTTTCGCCCAGCGCTCGGCGAGATATTCGTACTCCGTGATCAGGCGCGGCACGGTGGAGGACAGGCAGATGCCGTCGAGCGCGCCGAGGTCGAGGAAGTCGCCGAGCAGCGCGCCGAGCTCGTCGCCGGTCCGCTGGCCTTCGGTGGCGATCCGCCAGCGCTGACCGAGCTCGTCTCCGTCGTAGAGCCCGAAGACGGTCTGCGTATTGCCGACGTCCACCGCGAGCAGCATCGCGGCGCGAGCCTACCTAGTGCCCCTTCCAGCAACCCATGCCCGCTTCTGGAACGCGACCCAGAAGCTGGACGGCATTACTGGAAGGGGCACTGGAGCGCTCAGACCTCGTCGTCGCGAGGCGACGACTCGCCGATGCGCTCGGCGAGCGCTTCGGCCGTGAGCGCCGGCTCGTCGCCTTCGCCGCGCAGCTCCTCGATCGTCACGTCTCCGGAGACGACGATGATCTCGGTGCGCGGGATCATGCGCGTGGGGCGGTTCTTGTCCCAGACCCAGACGTCCTCGAGCCGGAGGTCGATGAACGGATAGGACTGAAGCGTCGCGACGGTCTTCTCGAGCCGGTTGCACAGGTACGTCGCGTCAGGAGTGAGCACGCAGTAGCGGAAGAGGCCGTAGACGGCCTGGTATTCCTTCTTCAGCCGAAGCTCGAGCTCTGCCTCGTACTCGTCCAGGTCGTCGAGGTGCGCCATGCAAGGCTCAGTGTAGCCGTGCCAGGAGGGCCTCGACCCTTCCCCGGCCAGGTACTTCGAGACCCGGGGCCACCTCCGCCAGCGGCACCAGGACGAAACCGCGCTCGTGCAGCCGCGGGTGCGGGACGCGGAGACCCGGCTCGTCGAGCTCGGCGTCGCCGTAAAGCAGCAGGTCGAGATCGAGCGTCCGCGGGCCCTGCGGCGGCACGCCCTCGCGCACGCGGCCGAAGCGGCGCTCGAGCTCGAGCAGCCGCTCGAGCAGCTCGCGGGCCGGCAGCGTCGTCTCGAGAACGGCGACGCCGTTGAGGAACCGCGGCTGCGCCGTCAGGCCGACCGGCTCGGTGTCGACGAGGGTCGAGACCGCAACGACCTCGACGGCGGGATCGGCGCCGAGCTCGTCGAGCGCCGCGAGCAGCGTCTGCTCGCGGTCGCCGAGGTTCGAGCCCAGCCCGACAAACGCGCGCTCCACGCGGCGAGCGTACCGCTAGCCTCTGCGTCGCCGGTGCGCCGCTTACTGCTCATCGCCGTCGCCGCCGCGCTGTGCGCATCCGGGCCTGCCGCTGCCGCCACGGGCCGCCTGGCGGGCGACCCCCTTCAGGGTCAGGAGTGGTGGCTGCACGACATCGGCGCCGACCAGGCGGCGCCGCCCGGGCCCGGCGTCCCGATCACAATCGTCGACAGCGGCGTCGACCCGACGCACCCGGAGTTCTCGGACCGCCCCAACACGACGTTCCTCAACAGCCAGAGCGTCGACGGGCCCGAGGAGTGGCACGGCACTGCGGTCGCGTCGGTGGCGGCGGCGCCCGAGAACGGTGTGGGGATCGTCGGCGTCTATCCACAGGCCGCGCTCCAGGTGTGGGACGCGAGCCCGGCGTCGACCATCTCGACGCTCTCCACGGTCACCGGCATCGAGACCGCGGCGCAGCACTGTCCCGGCGTGATCAATCTCAGCTTCGGCAGCACTCAGCCGAGCACGCAGCTCCGGGCGGCGATCCTCGACGCGTTCCGCAACGGCTGCCTCGTCGTCGCGTCGGCGGGCAACGACGGCGCGAACGGCCATCCGGACTTTCCTGCCGCCTACGCGCACGTATTGACGGTGGCGGCGAGCGACCAGAACGACACCGTGCCGAGCTTCTCGAGCGAAGGCCCCTGGGTCGACGTCGCCGCGCCGGGCGTCGGCCTCGTCGCCGCGGTGCCGCTCTCGCACAATCCGGCCGGGTACTCGACGGGACTCGACGGCACGAGCTTCTCCGCGCCGATCGTCTCCGCGGCGGCCGCATGGGTATGGACGATGCGACCGACGCTCGACGTGACGCAGATCTTCGAGCTGATGCGGCGCAGCGCGCGCGACATCGGCGCGCCGGGCTTCGACCCCGAGTCCGGCTGGGGGATCGTGAACATCCCGAACGCACTGGCCGCGCCCGCGCCGCCCCGCGACCCGGACGAGCCGAACGACGACATCGACGAGGTGCAGCCGGGCCGCCTGTTCCCGGCCGGACAGCCCACGCTCACGACTGCGGCGAGACCGTCGAACCGGATCGCTGCCACGCTCGACGCGAGCGAGGATCCCGGCGACATCTACCGGATCTGGGTGCCCGCGCACCACGTGGTGCGGGTATCCGTCTCCTCGGGAGGGAACGCGGCGGCACGGATCTGGGGTCCGCAGACGACGAGCGTCGACGAGTCTCTCGCCGCGCGGCGCCGCGATCTGAAAGGGCAGCTCGTCCGCGCAGGGAACACGGGCTTCGCGGCCTACGCCGAGGTGCTGCTCACGGGGCGGAGCATCGAGACACAGTACGTGCTCAGCGTGAAGTCTTCGATACGCTGACGCTCACGGTGCCCTCGAGCCCGCCGGGGCGAACTGCAGGCTTCGTCACGCGGACGAGGACGCGTTCGGCGGCGAAGCGGCGGAGCAGCTCGTCGGCCGTGGCGGTCGCGAGCGCCTCGAGCAGGTTGTACGTGTGCGCGCCCGAGACTTCCTCGACCGCCCGGGCGACGGCGCTGTAGTCCACGGCGTCCTCGAGCCGGTCGCTGACGCCGCGCTCGCCCACCTCGAGGTCGACGTCGAACAGGAAGTCCTGGCCCCGCTCGCGTTCGTGCGGATGGACGCCGTGGCGGCCGAAGAGGCGCAGGCTCCGCACCTCGACGACGATCACGGGCCGACCGCGACCGCGCGTGCGACGGCGAGCGCCTCGACATGCTCGCGGACGTCGTGCACGCGCAGGATCGTCGCCCCTCGCTCGTACGCGGCGACGGCGGCTCCGACGCTCGCGGCCAGGGGCCCCGTCGTCGCGCTCGAATCGCCGAGAACGCGGCCGAGCGAGCTCTTGCGCGAGAAGCCGACGAGCACGGGACGGCCGAGCGCGAGCAGCACGTCGAGCCGGCGGATCAGCTCGAAGTTGTGCGCCGCCGTCTTGCCGAAGCCGATGCCGGGGTCGAGGCAGATGCGCTCCTCGGCGACTCCATGTGCGACGGCGAACGCGAGCCGCTCCTCGAGGAACGCGGCGACCTCGGACGCGACGTCGTCGTAGCGGGGATTCGCCTGCATCGTGCGCGGCTCACCCTGCATGTGCATGAGGCAGACGTAGGCGTTCGCGCTCGCGACCACCTCGGCGAGCGCAGGGTCGGAGCGGAACGCCGTCACGTCGTTGACGAGCTCGGCGCCGAGCTCGAGCGCGCGTCGCGCGACCTCGGACTTCGCGGTGTCGATCGAGACGGGCACCTCGCCGCCGAGCCGCTCGAGCACGGGTACGACGCGCCGCAGCTCCTCGCCGGCGTCGACTCCTTCCGAGCCGGGCCGCGTCGACTCGCCGCCGACGTCGACGATCGCGGCCCCCTCGGCGACCATGCGCCGCGCGGCGGCGGCGGCGACCTCGGGGTCGTAGTGGACGCCCCCGTCGGAGAACGAGTCGGGCGTGACGTTCACAACCCCCATCACCGACGGCCGCGGGAACCGCTCCTCGATCGCCATCACGGGCAAGGTTTATACCCTCGCCCGACGCGGTCGCCGAAGGCCGGGGCTAACGCGGCCGCAGGCGCGTCAGTGCGGAGCACAAACACACTCCCCCTGCGGAAAGCGTCAGCTTTTCGCAGGGTCGGGCGGGGGCTGCATCGTCGCGCCGGGAAGGGGGAACGGACGCGGGCGCGTGCGCTCGCGGCGGGGCTCCTCGACCGGCGGAGGCAGCTCGAGTGCGGGCGTCTCGTCGACGAACACCGTCGACTCGTCCTCGCCCGCGAGCAGTCGCTCGAACTGGTCGCTGTCGATCGTCTCGCGCTCGATCAGGATCAGCGAGATGCGGTGCAGCTCTTCCATCCGCTCGCGGAGAACACTGAGCGCGAGCTCGTGCGCCTCCTCGATCACGCGGCGGATCTCGTCGTCGATCTCGCGCGCGATCTCCTCCGAGTAGTCGGCCTCCGCCCCGTAGTCGCGGCCGAGGAACGGCTGGTCGTGCCCGCGGCCGAGCACACGCGGGCCGAGCTTCTCGCTCATCCCGAACTTCATGATCATCGCCTTCGACGTGGCCGTGACCTTCTCGAGATCGTTCGCGGCGCCGGTGGTCACCTCGTGGAAGACGATCTCCTCCGCGGCGCGGCCGCCGAGCGTCATCGCCATCTGGTGCATGAGCGCGGTGCGCGTCGTCAGGTAGCGATCCTCGGTCGGCAGCGAGATCGTCAGGCCGAGCGCCTGCCCGCGCGACACGATCGTGATCTTGTGCACCGGGTCGGTGTGCTCGAGGAAATGGCCGACGAGCGCGTGGCCCATCTCGTGATACGCCGTGATCTTGCGCTCGTGCTCGCTGAGCAGGCGGGCCTTCTTCTCGGGCCCGGCGATCACGCGCATGATCCCTTCCTCGAGCTCGTCCTGCTCGATGATCTTCTTGCCGCGGCGGGCTGCGAGCAGCGCCGCCTCGTTCACGAGGTTGGCGAGGTCGGCGCCGGTGAAGCCCGGCGTCCCGGCCGCGAGGGTGCTGAGGTCGATCTCCGGCGCGAGCGGCTTGCCCTTCGTGTGCACCTCGAGGATCTTCTGGCGGCCGACGCGGTCGGGCCGGTCGACGACGATCTGCCGGTCGAAGCGGCCCGGACGCAGCAGCGCCGGGTCGAGGATGTCCGGCCGGTTCGTGGCGGCGATCAGGATGATGTTGTCCTTCATCTCGAAGCCGTCCATCTCGACGAGCAGCTGGTTGAGCGTCTGCTCGCGCTCGTCGTGGCCGCCGCCGAGGCCGGCGCCGCGGTGACGGCCGACGGCGTCGATTTCGTCCATGAAGATGATGCACGGCGCAGCCTGCTTCGCCTGCTCGAACAGGTCGCGCACGCGCGACGCTCCCACGCCGACGAACATCTCGACGAAGTCGGAGCCGGAGATGGAGAAGAAGGGCACGCCCGCCTCGCCCGCGACGGCGCGCGCGAGCAGCGTCTTGCCGGTGCCCGGCGGCCCGTAGAGCAGCACGCCCTTCGGAATGCGGGCGCCGAGCGCCTGGAACTTCTTTGGGTTCTCGAGGAACTCCTTGATCTCCTGGAGCTCCTCCACCGCCTCGTCGACGCCGGCGACGTCCTTGAAGCCGATCTTCGGCGAGTCCGGCGTCATCCGCTTCGCCCGCGACTTGCCGAAGCTCATCACCTTCGAGCCGCCGCCCTGCATCTGGTTCATCAGGAAGATCCAGAAGCCGAAGATGAAGACGAACGGCAGGACGCTCGTGAGGATCGACCACCACGGCGACGAGCCGATTCCCTTCGAGTCGTATGTCAGGTCGGGCGCGTTGCCGCTCGCGACCGCCTTCTGGAGCACCTGCTGGAAGCTGTGCTCGTCCTGGTCGCTCGCGTAGTAGACGGTCACCTTCGCGCCGCCCACCATGACGGCGCTGATCTGCTGCTTCGTCGGCGTGAAGGTGACGGTCTGGATCTGCGCCGGCGTGTTCGTCGCCGTCGCGAGCAGCTGCGAGAACGTCTCCTTCTGCTGCTTCGCGCCGTGGCTGCCGAGGGTCTGCAGGGCAAGCCAGACGAGCGCTGCAATGATGATCAGCGGAAAGAGCGCGCTGCGAAAGAAACGGTTCATCAGACCTCGCCGTCAGGGTACCAGCCCAGGGCGGTTTCGCCGCTCTGGGCTAGTCCCCTGCGAGGAGGAGCGAGGGGTCGAGGACGCCGACATAGGGCAGATTCCGGTATCGCTCCGCGAAATCCAGCCCGTAGCCGATCACGAACCGGTTCGGGATCTCGAATCCGACGTACCGCACCGGAACCTCGATCTCCCGCCGGTCCGGCTTCGTGAGCAGGGCGCAGACCTCGAGGCTCGCCGGCTCGCGCGCCTCGAGATTCCGGATCAGGTAGGAGAGCGTCAGCCCCGAGTCGATGATGTCCTCGACGACGAGGACGTCCCGGCCCTCGATGTTGATGTCGAGGTCCTTGAGGATGCGGACGACCCCGGAGGAGTCGGTCGAGTCGCCGTAGCTCGAGATGGCCATGAAGTCGATCTCGCACGGGATGGTGAGATTGCGCATCAGGTCGGCCATGAAGAAGACGGCGCCCTTGAGCACGCCGACGAGCAGCAAGTCGCGCCCCTCGTAGTCGGCGGAGATCTCGTCTCCGAGCTCGCCGATCCGTGCCTGGAGCGTCTTCGGGTCGATCAGGACCTCGGTGACGGCGCGCTCGAGCTCGGCAGCGCTCACTGCTCCACCTCCCTCACGGCGACGATCCCGGGCGCCTCGACGATCCCCGGCACGGCGACGACCTCGTCGCCGCGGACGACGAGAGGCCAGGCCTCGCGCTCGGAACGGGGGATCTTGGCGTCGACGAACACGTCCTGGATCTTCTTGCGTCGCCCGGCGAGCCTGTCACCGGGCCTCCACCCGCGTACCTTAAGCCCTTCCAGCTCGGAGTGGATGCACCATTCGCCCCAGCGCACCTCGCCGGCAAGCTCGACGGGGCCGCGCTCGAGCCAGAGTCGGTCGTACTCGCGCACCGCCTGGAGACCGCCGCCCAGATCGACCCGCCGCGAGCCGACCGGCGACGCGAGCAGCTCGGCGAGCGCGGGCGGCATCGTCTCGCGCGCGTCGAGCGCGTGCAGGATGTTGGCGTCGGCGGCCGGGTGCAGCTCGCGCAGCAGCGGGAGGATCCGGTCACGGATCAGCCCGCGCTTCGTCTCCGCGTTGCTCGCATCCACCCGGAAGCCGAGCCCCTCCGCCCGGCAATATGCCTCCGTCTCGGCACGCCAGACGGCGAGCAGGGGCCGGACGACGCCGTCCGCGCGGTGCGGGTCGATGCCCGTTGCGCTGCCGCGGGACACGAGCCGGTAGAGGATCGTCTCCACCTGGTCGGAGGCCGTGTGGCCCGTCGCGCGCAGGCGGTCAAGGGCGACCCCGTAGCGCTGCTCCCGTAGCCCCGCCTCGGTGAGACCGCGCCCGTCGAGCTCGACCACCTCCGCGCCGAGCACCTCGGCGCAGAAGCGCGCGTCGCGCTCCGAGTCGGAGCCGCGGAGCCCGTGGTTCACGTGGAGCGCAGAGACGCGGTAGCCGAGGCGGCCCAGGACGTGCCAGAGACAGGTGGAGTCGGCGCCCCCCGAGACGAGGCAGCACACCTCGCCGCCGGCTTCGATCAGGCTCAGCCGGCGGACGTGCTCCTCGACCAGACCGCGCAGCGCCTCGGTGTCCACGAGGCGATTGTGACGGCTACGCCGAGAGGAGCTCGCCCACGTCGCACCCCTTGACCGCCAGAGGGGTCTCGGCACCGACGAGCTGGTCGTGCACCGAGTTCGCGAGGGTGTAGGCCAGCCGCATGTGCACGCCCGCGTCGCCGTCGTGGTACTTCGCGTAGACCGCGCGCGCGTATTCGACGAACATCGTGCGGATCAGGTTTCTCGTGACGGAGAGCGTGGGATCGGTCGGGCCGGTCGCGCCGACCTGCGCCGCCTCGGAGCGCGCCTGCTGGACGACCACACCGGGGTCGACGGCGTCGCTCTGGAGCTCGTCCGACCAGTATGCGAGCTGGTCCATGTTCGACCGCACCGTCTGGATGAACTGCTTGTCAGGCGCTGAACAGGTATGCGTAGCGGAGCCCTGCGCGCGCCCGCTGCTCATAAGGACGGAAAGTCCCAGAACGAGCGCTGCGCACGCCAACGTCGCCGCAATAAGACGCCGAGCCCGCAACGTTCTCTCCATCGGCGTTCGGCGGCCCGGGCCATCATCACCCGTTCGGGTTGACCGGGCACCATCACTTTCGAGGCGACCTTCAGAAGATGAGCGAGCGATACGCGATCGT
The DNA here is from genome assembly GCA_036511815.1 of Gaiellaceae bacterium. Lineage (GTDB taxonomy): Bacteria > Actinomycetota > Thermoleophilia > Gaiellales > Gaiellaceae > Palsa-739. The sequence goes on along the minus strand of DATCBP010000051.1, from coordinate 9,152 downwards.
CCGCCGCATGCCGATCCCGTCGTAGACGCGGATCGCGGCCACGTTCTCGGGACGCACGAAGAGGCAGACCTCCGGCACGCGTTCGAGCAGCAGGCGGCAGAGGTCGCGGAGCGCGCGCTTCGCATAGCCGCGGTTCCGCGCCGACGGATCGACCCACACCTGCTGGAGCTGGACCGCGGAGGGCGTCCATGCCGATGCCTCCGCCTTGAACCGGATCACGCCGTCCTCGAGCCAGAGCCACGAGCGGCCGTCCTCGATCTGCGCGCGCGTGCGCCAGCGAAAGCCCTCCGGATCGCGGCGGAGCGGGTCGATCCCGATCTCCTCGCGATGCGCCTCCGCGCAGGCCGGGACGAGGAGCTCGAGGTCGTCGAGAATGGCAGGGCGCAGCGTCGTCTCGCCGGGCCCGGGCGGCTCGCGGAGCACGTAGACCGGCTGCCCGGGCCGATCGTCGCGCGGCGCCGGCATCCGCCCGCGGGCCTCGTCCCACAGCTCGGCGACCGCGTGCTCCTCGCCGATGATCATGCGCGCCTGGCCGCGAACGGCCGCGTCCGCGAAGAAGGCGCAGCCTTCGCCCGACGGCACGATGTTCGCGCCGACGTGGCAGAGCGCGGTCAGGCGGCCGTCGCGCTCGAGCGCCGAGAAGCGGCCCAGGCCGCGCCGCGCGATGTCCTCGAGGAAGACGCGCTCGACCGGTTCCGCGGCACAGAACGAGAGGACCTGGTCGAGGGTGGGCGCCACCGCGCGGACGTTCGTCATGGCCCTGATCATCATCCCATCCGGCGGATGTCGCTCGGGTAGGGTTGCGCGATGCCGATCCACGTCCGTGCCGAGCCGGGCGAGTACGCCGAGGCGGTCTTGCTTCCCGGCGACCCGCTGCGCGCGAAGTACATCGCCGACACGTACCTCGACGACGTCGTCCAGACAAACGCGGAACGCGGCATGCTCGGCTTCCGCGGCGCGTGGGAAGGGATGCCGGTCTCGGTGCAGGCGACCGGCATGGGCTGTCCCTCCGCGGCGATCGTGATCGAGGAGCTCGTGATGCTCGGGTGCAAGAAGTTCCTGCGCGTCGGCACGTGCGGCGGCCTCCAGCCGCACCATCAGCTCGGGGACATGATCGTGGCGCTCACGGCGGTGCCGCAGGACGGCACCGTGCGCACATATGTGCCCGAGCCGCACTGCCCCACCGCCGACTTCGCGCTCGTGCACAAGGCCGTTCATACGGCGAAGGAGCTCGGACAGCCAGTGCACGTCGGCCCGGTCGTCTCGAGCGACGTCTTCTACAACCCGGACACCGGCCAGTACCAGCGCTGGTCGGATCGCGGCATCCTCGCGGTCGAGATGGAAGCGGCGATCCTGTTCACGCTCGGCGCGCTGCGCAAGGTGCAGGCCGGTTGTCTGCTCACGGTGAGCGACATCGTCCTGGAGGGTGAGTTCACGCGCATCAGCGACGAGGAGCTCCGCGCGGCCGTCGACCGCATGACGCGCGTCGCCCTCGCCACCGTGACCTCCGATTAGCACCGTCTTCCTCGTCAACCCTGCGTCGGACAACGGCGCCACGGGCAAGCGGTGGCCCGAGCTGGCGCACCGTGCGGCGGGTCTCGGGCTGGCCGGCGAGACGCTGTTCTCGGAACACCCAGGGCACGTGATCGAGCTCGCCGAAAAGGCGTCGCGCGCCGGCGCGGAGCTCGTCGTCGCGGTCGGCGGCGACGGCACGCTGAACGAGGCCGTGAACGGGTTGGTGCGCGCAGGCCGGTCGACCGAGCTGGCGACGATCCCGCTCGGCACGGGGATGGACTTCGTGCGCACGTACAAGATCCCCTCACGCTTCGAGGACGCCGTCACGACCGCGCGCGACGGCAAGACGCGTGTGATCGACGTCGGACGCGTGACCTATCGGACGTGGGACGGGACCGTGGCGGAGCGCTATCTCGCGAACGTCGGGAGCGTCGGCATGAGCGCTGCGGTCGCGCAGCGCGCGAACGGCATGTCGAAGGCACTGGGCGGGCGCGCGACGTTCTTCTACGCCCTCGTGCGCGTGTTCCTCGCCTGGCAGAACACCGTCGTCAGCGTCGAGCTCGACGGCGGCGAGCAGCGCGAGGGGCGCATGCACGACGTGATCGTCGCCAACGGCCAGTACCACGGCGGAGCGATGTGGCTTGCGCCGCAGGCGCAGCCGGACGACGGCGTGTTCGACGTCGTGCTGATCGGCGACATCACGAAGCGCGACTTCGTCACAACCGCCCCGAAGATCTATCGCGGGACGTATCTCGCGCATCCCAAGGTCGAGCTCGTGCGCACGCGGACGGTCGCCGTCGACGCGTCCGAGCATCTCCCGATCGAGCTCGACGGCGAGCAGGTCGGGACGACCCCGGTGCGCTTCGAGGTCGTGCCGGGCGCGCTGCGCGTGCGTGTCCCGGCGTAGTCTCGCCCTGCCGCTCGCCGCGGCCGTCGCGTTCGCAGTCTTCAGCGTGCTCGTCGCTGCGGGCGCGTTCACGGGCCTCGACCAGTGGGCGATCGACCACGCGATGACCGGCATCCACCGTGCCGGCACGAAGCCGACGCCGGCGGACGCTCTCGTGCCGATGCTGCACACGAACTTCGGCTCGGCGCTCGACGTCGCCGCGGGCCTCGTGACGGCGCCGGCGTCGATCGTGCTCTCCCTCCTGCTCACCGGCGCCTGCTGCGTTGCGCTCCACCGGCGCGCCCACGAGGGTGCCGCGAAGGCCTGGGCGGCAGCGTGGGTCGCCGGCAACGCGGTCGAGGAGCTCTGCAAGTCGACGCTCGCGCGGCCCGCGCTCTACCGGCACGGCCTGCACGTCGTCGCCTTCGACTCCTCCTATCCGAGTGGCCACACGATCAGGTCGATCGTCGTCGCGGCCGCGGTGGCCGCGGCGTGGCCGGCGGCGCGACCGTGGACTGCAGCGTGGGCCGTCGCCTCGCTCGTCCTGCTCGAGGTCGATGCCCTGCACACGCCCTCGGACATCGCCGGCGGCGTGCTCGTGTCCGTTCTGCTCGTCGCGGCTGCGCGGCGCGCCTCCTAGGAGGGCTTCTTCTCCGCGGCGGTCTTGGCCGCCGCCTTCGTGCTGCGCCGGGTCGTTCCGGGCGAGTCGCCCTTCGCGAGCTTCTCCACCTTGCGCTCGAGCGCGGCGAGACGGCGCTCGAGCGCCTCCTGGCCGCGCACGCGCTTCTGCAGCTCGTCGATCCGGTCTCGCATCGTGGTGAGGGTGCCGAGCATGCGATCGGCGCCCGGCGCATCGTGCAGGCGCTGGATCGCGTCCTCGCTGATGTCGGCCAGCCGGCCCAGTAGATCCTTCTTGCGCGTTTGCGCCATTGCGTCCTCCTCGGTCGCCGGGACGATACCTGGCGCTACGCGTGTTCGGGCAGCGCGACCGTGAGGGCGCGCAGCGTCTCCCCCGCGCCGGCGTCGATCTTCACCGAGGCCCGCCCGTCGAGGGGGGTCGCGCCCCGGTTCACGATCGCCAGGCTGCCGCCGGCCGCGAGCGTCTCGAGCGGGAGGCCGGCGACCGGATAGACCTCGAGCGTCGAGCCGATGACGATCAGCAGGCGCGCGGCCGCGGCCAGCCGGGTCGCGTGCTCCATCACGCCGGCCGGGAGCAGCTCGCCGAACATGACGACGTCGGGCTTCAGGACGCGGCCGCAGCGTGGACAGAGCGGCGCGGGTGCCTCCGAGAGCAGCCGCAGCACCTCGTCGAAGGGAACGACCGTGCCGCAGTCGAGGCAGCTGGAGGTGCGGATCGAGCCGTGCACCTCGGTGACCGCGCGCGAGCCGGCGCGCTCGTGCAGCCGGTCGATGTTCTGCGTGATCACCTCGCTCACCCAGCCGCGCTCCTCGAGCTCGGCGAGCGCGCGGTGGCCGTCGTTCGGCCGCGCGTCTCCCAGCACCTCGAGCCGCCTCGCGTAGAAGTCCCACACCTTCACCGGGTCGGCGAGAAACGCGTCGATCGCCGCGTACTCCATCGGGTCGTACTGCGCCCAGATCCCCGTCGGCGAGCGGAAATCGGGGATGCCGGACTCGGTGCTGACGCCCGCGCCGGTCAGCACGACGCAGGGCTGTCGCTCCCGGACGAGCATGGCAAGGCGCTCGACGGTCACGCCGCCATCGTAGAGTTGCCCGAGAGATGGAGGGCTTCACCTTCTCGACGCCGGTACGCGTCCGCTTCGCGGACACCGACGCACAGGGGATCGCGCACAACTCGGCCTACGTCGTGTGGTTCGAGGTCGCGCGCGTGGAATACCTGCGCGCGTACGCGGGCGGCTACCAGACGCTGCGTGACAGCGGAATCGAGGCGCTCGTGCTCGAGTCCTTCTGCCGGTATCTCGTCCCGGCTCGCTTCGACGACGCGCTCGAGGTGTACACGCGCTGTCTCGATCTTCGCGGCGCCCGCTTTCGCTACGAGTACGCGATCGTGCGCGACGACGGCGTGCGCATGGCCGAGGGCTGGACCGCCCACGGCTGCGTCGATGCGGCCACGTTCCGCCCGACGCGCGTTCCGTCCTGGCTCGTCGACGCTATCCGGTCGGCTGAGTCGGCGGCGGCGTCTGCGCCGTCGTAGCAGGCGCCGTCTTCGTCGCCTGCTTGTGCTTCGCCTTCGGCCCGACGCGGAGGAGCTCCGGCGAGGAGCGGTACGACGAGTACCACACGTCGTGGTAGAGCAGCTTGCCGTCCGCGGCGTAGACGTCCCGGGTGACGCTTGTCGACATCGCAGGCTCGCCTGGATCGTCGATCACCTGCTCGCCCGGTTTGAGCGAATGGTCGACGGTCTTCTTGACCGGCGTCTTCCCGTGCACGACGAGCGGGGCCGTCGTGCTGACCACCTTGCGGCCTGTCGGCGTCCCGTACAGGCTGACCGTGAGCGACGACGAGCCCACGAACGTGCGCAGCAGGAGCCAGTGCGTCGTGTCGTTGACGAATTTCAGGTCGACATCGGGATAGTTGACGGTCGCGTCGCGCCCCTGCGGATAGTGGCTGATGTAGAGCGCGTGATTCGTGCGGTCGGTGATCCGCACGCCCGCCTCGAAGGCGGCGTTGAATACCGTCGTCGACACCTGGCAGACGCCGCCGCCGAGCCCGGTGGTGAGCTCGCCGTTCACGATCACCGGCGCCTCGAGGAAGCCCTTGGCGGCGTTGCGCTCGCCCGTCGTCTTGTTGAACGAGAACGTCTCACCCGGGGCGATCAGCTTGTCGTTGACGAGATGGGCGACGAGCTCCACGTTGTGGATGCGGTTTGGAATGCCGCCATAGACGGTCGTGTACGACGACACGAGCGCCTCCACGCCCATTGCGCGCGCCTTCGCGGTCGTGCGGGCGGGCTGAGCCTCCTCGAGCGCGAGCCGCGCGACGCGCACGCGCCGCCGCAGCGCGGCGCGCAGCACCGCGTCGGCGCTCTTGACCGCGTCGAGCTGTACGCCGGCCTTCGCCGGGACGAGCCGGACGTGCGGCCCGTCGACCGCCCACGTCGCGTTGCGGGCCGGCGTCGCGACCTTCTTGCCGAGCTGCCTGAGCCAGGCGTCGGCGGCCTTGCCGCCGATCTGCAGCGAGGCCGCGCCTCCCGTCGGTAGCTCGAGCAACTCCGCGAGGCGCTGCGGCGTCACGACCCACCGTGCGGCGCCGAGCGCGAGGCTGACGGGCGCCGAGAGCACGACCCGGGCCTGCGCGGCGACGGGGGCGAGGGCTGACGCGCGCACGTGCGGCGGCGTCGTGCGCAGCGGCAGCGGAACGGGGCCGCCCGTGCGCTGGAGCGAGGCGAGCTGCTCGACGATCTCCCGCGCGGCGGCCGCACGGTCGAGCCGGAGGCCGGCACGTGCGGGTACGACGACGACGTCCAGCCCGTTGCGCACGAGAGCGGCGTCGCGCGGCTGCCGGTCGACCTTCGCCGCGATGCGGTTGAGCTCGTACTGGAGCGACCCGTTCAGCACGGTGGTCGGAGGCGTGACGTCGGCCCCGAAGAAACGGACGTCGAGGCGCTTGAAGCCGCGCAGCGGCCCGAAGCCGTCGCCCTGGCGCTGCGCGGAGTCCACGGCCGACTTCCAGTCCGACTCGACGCCGAGCTCGCCCGGCCGGATCGAGAAGCTGCGCCCACCGGCGACGAACGCGATCGGCCGGTCGGCCAGCGCGGAGGCCTTGCGCTCGAGCAGTGCCCGGGCGTCCGTGGCCTCGAGCCCGCCCACGTCGATGCCGTCGATGCGGACTCCACCCGCGATCTTCGTCGGCGAGCCTGCGAACACGAGCCCCAGTGCCGTCCCCGCCGCGATGACAGACAACGCGAAGAGAATGAGCACGCGGCGCACGGCTCGATCGTAGCCGGGCCGCAGGCGCCCGTCACCGAGGTGTGACGGACACGACACAACCTCCGAATTAGGATCGAAGGTAGGCGGGTAGGAGGGAGGGGTCGGGTCCCGAGTTACACGCGCGTGTAACTCTGAAGGGTCGAGCCGCGGAGGCTCAGAAGACGAAGAGCTCGACGCCCCCGCTCACGTTCAGCTCGATCCCTGTGATGTATGACGCGAGGTCGGAGCAGAGGAAGGCGATCGCGTTCGCGATGTCCTGAGGGTCACCCGCTCGCCGCAGCACGGTGCGATTGACGATCCGCTCGTTCATCGCCGGATTCGCCATCTGGAAGGCCTCCGTGCCGATCACGCCCGGGACGATCGCGTTGCAGGTGATTCCGTGCCGCCCGCCCTCGAGCGCGAGCGTCTTCGTGAGCCCGACCAGGCCGGACTTCGTCGTCGAATAGCTCGCCTGGCCGAAGCCGCCGAGCGTGCCCGCCACCGAGGACATGTTCACGATCCGGCCCCAGCCGCGCTCCTTCATCTGCGGCCACGCCGCCTGGGCGCAGTTGAACGCTCCCGTCAGGTTGACGCGCAGGTCGCGCTCCCAGAGCTCCGGCGACTGCTCGTGGAACTGGCGTGCGTGGTCGAGCATGCCCGCGTTGTTGACGAGAATGTCGACGGGGCCGAGCTCCTCCGCGGCACGGGCGAACGCGGCATCGACCTCCGCACGCTCCGTGACGTCGCAGCGGACGGCGAGTGCACGCCGCCCCATCGCGCGGATCTCGTCCACCGTCTCCTCGGTGTGCACCATCCCTTGCGTGCGCGCCGCAGTCGCGAGCGGGCCGTAGCGATCGGTCTCCTCCGACAGCTGCGACTCCACGAGCAGGTCGGCGACGGCGACGTCCGCTCCGGCGCGCGCAAGCGTCAGAGCGTCGGCGCGGCCGAGGCCGCGCGACCCACCGGTGACGAATGCGACCCGCCCGGAGAGATCGATCTCGAGCGCCATGACCCGACCCTACCTCTCCCCGAACAGGTCAGTCGTCGCGCGGAAGGAAGATCTCCTTCGCGATCACGAGCCGCTGGATCTGCGAGGTGCCCTCGTAGATCTGGAACAGCTTCGCGTCGCGCATGAGCTTCTCGACCGGATACTCCTTGATGTAGCCGTACCCGCCGAACACCTGCACCGCGTCGGTCGTCACCTTCATCGCAGTGTCGGCCGAGAAGCGCTTCGCGAACGAGGTGTAGAGCGTCGCCTTGCGGCCGAAGCCCTGATCGAGCATCCACGACGCCTGCCACGTCAGCAGGCGGGCGGCCTCGATCTCGGTCGCCATGTCGGCGATCATGAAGTTCACGCCCTGGTGCATGGCGATGGGCATGCCGAAGGTGACGCGCTCCTTCGCATACGCGACCGCATGCTCGTACGCCGCCTGCGCGACGCCGACCGCGCCCGCAGCGGTGCCGGGCCGCGTGAAGTCGAGCGTCGCCATCGCGATCTTGAAGCCGTCGCCCTCTTCCCCGATCCGGTTCGCGCCCGGCACGCGGACCTCCTGGAGCGCGAACGCGGAGGTGTCGGTGGAGCGCTGTCCCATCTTGTCGAGGTGCTGCTCGATCGTCACGCCGGGCGCGTCCATCGGGACGATGAACGCCGACATTCCCTTGCTGCCGCCACGCGGATCGGTCTTCGCGAACACGACCGTCCAGGCCGCGTAGCCGGCGTTCGTGATGAAGGTCTTCGAGCCGTTGAGGACGTAGTCGTCGCCGTCGCGAACCGCCGTCGTCTGCAGCGAGGCGACGTCGGAGCCGGCGCCGGGCTCGGACAGCCCGAAGGAGCAGAGGATCGGCGACTCGATCAGCGGCGCCAGCCACGTCGCCTTCTGCTCGTCGCTGCCGAACAGGAGCACCGGGCCCGAGCCGAGGCCGTTCGCCGACACCGACGTGCCGATGCCGCTGCATCCCCAGTACAGCTCCTCGCCGACGAGCATCCCGTCGAACGACCGCAGGCCGAGGCCGCCGTACTCCTCCGGGACGTGGAGGTTCATCAGCCCCACCTCGTGCGCCTTCGCGATCACGTCGGCGGGGTGCTGCATCTTCTCGTCGTACTCGCGCTCCTTCGGACGGATCTCCTTTTCGGCGAAGTCGCGCGCGAGCTCTCGCAGCGCCTTCTGCTCGTCGGTCAGCGCGAACGACACGCCGGTGGAGGTCCCGTGCTCGATCGTCGTCATCGTTTCCGTCCCTCTGCGCTCGATTGACTCGTCAGTCAATACCCTAGCTGAGCCTCGGCCGGCGGAAGGGCGCGCGGGTCCCGGCGCCCGAGCGCCACGGCGCCCGCGAGCACGAGGGCGAACGCGCCCACGCGCGCGCCGCCCCGCCAGCCGCCGGGCAGCGCCTCGCCGAACAGCACGGTGCCCGCCAGGATCGGCAGTGCATTCATCCAGAGCACGGCGAGACCCGCGGTCGAGAGCCGGCGGCCGCGCTGGAACGCGAACTGCATCGACACGAACGCGAGCCCGTGACAGGCGAGCAGCGCCGGGACGAAGAGCAGCCGCGCGCCCCCGACGACCGCGGCTTTCGTGCCGATGTCACCGGCCGCATAGAGCACGCCTGCGGCGGTGCCGAGGCCCGCCCCGGACGGCAGCAGCCGCGCCGCTCCCCCGGCCACCGCGACGGAGGCGAGCATCCAGACGGCGACTCCCGTCGCGTTCCCCCGGCCTCCGGCAGCGTGCGGGCCGACCGACAGCGCGAGCAGCACGAGACCGGAGAGCGCGGCGCCGACGCCGATACGCTCGGCCGGCCGCAGCCTCCCGCCGCCGATCACGAGCACGCCGATGCCGCCCGCCGACGCCGCCTGGACGAGCGACAGC
>DATCBP010000050.1:0-58878 GCA_036511815.1 Gaiellaceae bacterium | reverse complement strand
AGGCTCGCCGCGCCCGTAGAGCACGCCGGGAATCAGGCCCTGCGCGCGCAGGCGCCGCGCGTTGCGTGAGCCCGTGAGCTCACGCGCGCTGACGATCAGCTTTGTCCGCTCTCCAGCCATTTCGGCGGCCAACTGTAGCGCAACCCCTCCCGCAGCCTGCACACTGCGGGCATGTTCGAGGAGCTGCTCCGGGCCTGGGACGGCGAGGAGGCGGTGATCCGCTTCGACCGCGCGAGCGGCGCCTGGATGTTCGTCTGCATCCACTCGACCGTCCTCGGGCCGGCCGGCGGCGGCACGCGGCTGCGCGTCTACGGCGCGCCCGGCGAGGGGCTCGCCGACGCGATGAGGCTGTCCCAGGCGATGACGCAGAAGATGGCGGCCGCCGGCGTGGCGCGCGGCGGCGGCAAGGCGGTGCTCGCGGTGCCGGAGCTGCCCGAGGGCGAGGCGCGGCGTGGCCTCCTGAGCCGCTACGCCGAGCTCGTCTCCTCGCTCGGCGGCACCTTCCGCACAGCGGGGGACATGAACATCACGCCCGCCGACCTCGACGTCGTCGCCGAGAGCTGCCCCTGGGTGTACGGCGCGACCGGCAGCGGAGGCAACAGCGGCCGCGGCACGGCCCGCGGCGTCCTGCACGGGATCCGCGCGAGCGTCGAGCACGCCTTCGGGTCGCCGGACCTCGCCGGCAGGAGCGTGCTCGTGCAGGGCGTCGGCGCCGTTGGACGCGACCTCGCCCGCGGGCTCGCGGAGGAGCGCGCCTCGGTCCTCGTCGCCGACCTCGATGCGGGTCTCGCCGCAGAGGTCGCCGCCGAGACCGGCGGGACGGCTCTGCCACCAGCCGACGCGCTCGCCACCGAGTGCGACGTCTTCTCGCCGTGCGCGGTCGGCGGCGTGCTCGGCGCGGACTCGATCGCGCGCCTGCGCTGCCGCATCGTCGCCGGCTCCGCGAACAACCAGCTGGCCGAGCCGGAGGACGCGGAGCGCCTGCACGACGCGGGCGTCCTCTACGCGCCCGACTACGTGATCAACGCCGGCGGTGTGCTCCAGCTGCTCGGCCTCCAGGAGCTGGGCTGGGACGAGGACGAGTTCGAGCGCAACCTCGCCGGCATCGGCGACACCTTGCGCGAGCTGTACCGCGACGCGGACGGCGAGGGGATCACGCCGGCAGCGGCGGCGGAGCGGCTCGTCGAGCGCCGCCTCAGCGCGGCCGGGTGAGGCTCGTCTGAAAGCGGCAAGCGACCTGGTCGCGACCAGGTCGCAGTCTTACCCGAGAGACGTCACGTACTTCCGATACGCCGCCCGGCTTGCCGGCTTCGTCGCGAGATCGAAGACGGAGCCGGGGACGCTTTCGTAGTACGCGAGCAGCTCGGTCCGGCGGTGCGTGCGGACGAAGGCGCCCATCTTGCGCACGAACGCGGGGTCGTCGATCCCCCACAGGCCCCACTCCGGGAACGAGAACGGCCGGTGCGGATGCGCCTTGTAGAGCGCGTCTGCCGCCGCCCACTCCGCCTTGCCGCGGATGTCGTACAGGTCGTCGCCGACGAGATCGACGTATGCGTCGCCCGGGTAGTAGGCCTGCGCCGAGTTGCCCGGGATGTCCGGATCGCCGAAGCCTTGCGGGTTCCAGACGACGCGCGTGGCCGGCACGGGGTTCGCGGGCAGATCGCCGCCTGCGAGCGGCGGCATCTTCAACCTCGCCAGCCTCGCGTCGATCGGCGCAGCCGGGCCGCCGTGGACGATCAGGTACACGCGCGCGAACGCCTTGCGGAACCAGCTCGTCTGATGGCCGGCCTTGACGGCGCCGCCCCTCGTGTACGCGCTATACGCGCTCCAGTAGCCGTTCATCTCGCCGAAGGGCCGGATCACGATCTCCTGTCCGAACCGGCTGATCGCGGCGCCGAGCGCCTCGAGATACGCATCGCCGTTGCCCTCCGCGATCTGCTGCGGCGTGATCGCCTCGGCGCCGCCGCGCCCGCGTGTGCTGAGCCCGATCATCGGGATCCCGCCCAGCTGCTGGAAGAGCTCGACGAAATGGGAGCCCCACGTCACGCCCTGCCCCCAGCCGACGATTACGTGCCTGACCTGGGAGTCCTGTCCGGTCAGCGTGTCGAAGCGGCTCGCGTCGCCCTTGATCCCGAGCTCCGGCGGCGTGGGCGCGGCGACGCCGGTCGCCGCGAAGGCAGCGGCCACAGCGACGAGGGCTGCGACCCCGGCAAGCCTCACCCCGCCCAGTATGCCCACGGGTGAGCACGGCCGCTCAAGGGCGGCCCGGCCAGAGCCGATCCCACCCTGTACGTGCTTTCCCTGCGCCTATCGCGGATCGGCCTCGACCGCTCCGCCGCGGCCGGCGGAGCCGCGCTGCTCGTTGCGCTGATCGTCGATCTCGCGAGCAAGACGTTCGCCGTGAGCCACGGCGGGCTCGGCCTCGTCTACTACAACAACACGCACCCGGCCGATTTCGTGCGCCGGGTCGCCCTCTCGCTCGTCGCCGTGGTCTTCACGGGGGTGGCGGGGTTCGTGTCGCAGCGGCGCGGCCTGGGCCGGCTCTGGGGCGGCTGGATCGGCGTCGGCATCCTCGTCGGCGGCGTGATGGGGAACGGCCTCTCGCAGCTCCTCTGGTCGCGCGGCGTACCGGACTTCATCCACGTGTACTCGATGTCGCGCGACGTCTGGAACGTCGCCGACTTCGAGATCATGTTCGGCCTCGTCGGCGGCATGCTCTCGATCGCGTGCTCCGCGTTGATCGCGTACGCGCGCGAGCGCTTCGGCACCGCCCCCGTCGAGACCTAGAGGCCGTACCAGCGCGCGATCGTCTGCTGGCCGACGAGCGGCCTGCCGACCTCGAGCTGGATCTGCGCGTGGGGAAGCAGTGGAATGCCGCGCGGGTTGCCGGTGTAGACCTTGCCGTCGTAGAGCGCGGTGACGCGGCCGTGGGCGGGGCCGACCTGCCGCCTCGACAGCGGCTGCTTCCAGACGTCGAAGAACTCGCCGAGGGTGTACACGCGCGGCACCGGCGACTCGATGTGGACGATCCCGTCTCGTGCGTGCGTGTGCAGCCACGCGAAGCACGTGCCGCCGACGACGAACCCGCCCTGCGCTGTGGGCTGCACCTTGATCGGGGGCCCAATGCCGATCCCGTACGGAACCGCGCGCGGCTTGCCGTCGACGTAGATCGTCAGGTGCGCGTGGATGTGGTAGAGCACCTGCTCGCTGCCCTGGCACTTGATCCCGTCCACGGTGGAGCCGGGGAACGGCGCGTCGGCCGGCGCGAGTTGCGCCGCCTTCGGAATCGGCACGCCCTCGGGGCCGATCGAGCCGGGCGGGCCGGGCGCGAGCAGATGACCGAGCGAGGAGAGCGGCGCGAGCGGCAGCCCCGTCGCGCCGAGGCTGCTGCCCACGCTCGTGAGCGCAGCGACCGCGGTTGCCGACGCGAGCGCGAGATTCCGGCGGACGCTCAGAAGAGCTGGTTCTCGCCGCCGAAGATCGCCGACACCGAATCGTCGGCAAAGACGTTCATGATCGTCTCGGCGAGCAGCTGCGCGACCGGGAGAATCGTCATGTTCGGAGGCTTCTCGACGAGGTCGATCGGCACGGTGTCGGTGACGACGATCCCGTCGATCGGCGCGTTCTGAAAACGCTCGAGCGCGCCGCCGCAGAAGACGCCGTGCGTCGCGAACACCCACACGCCCTTCACGCCCTTCGCGCGCAGCGCCTCGACGTTCGCGATCAGCGTGCCGCCGGTCATGATCACGTCGTCGCCCACGATCGCGATCTTGTCGCGCACACGGCCCGTGATCTCCGTGACCACGACCTGGTCGCGCTCGGGACGAGCCTTGTGCATGATCGCGAACTCGGCTTCGATCATCTCCGCGAAGCGGACGGCCATCTTCGCGCGTCCCTCGTCGGGAGCGACGGAGACGATGTCGGGCCCGGTCAGGCCGAGATCGCGGAAGTGGCGTGCGAAGAGCGGCAGCGCCGTCATGTGGTCGACCGGGATTGTGAAGAAGCCCTGAATCTGTCCCGCGTGCAGATCCATCGTCAGCACACGGTCCGCTCCCGCGAGCTGGAGCATGTCGGCGACGAGACGCGCGGAGATCGGCTCGCGCGGCCTCGCCTTGCGATCCTGGCGCGCGTAGGGGAAGAGCGGCATCACCGCGGTGATGCGCTTGGCCGACGCGAGCTTCGCCGCCTGGATCATGAACATCAGCTCCATCAGGTGGCGATCGACGGGCTGGCATCCCGTCTGGACGAGGAAGACGTCGGCGCCGCGGATCGATTCGATGTACCGCGTGTACGTCTCCCCGTTCGCGAACGTGTCGACCTCGATGTCGCCTAGCTCGACGCCGAGCTTCTCCGCGATCTCGAACGCGAGATCGGGATGCGAGCGGCCCGCGAAGACCATCAGCCGCTTTTGCGTTCCACGCTCGATCCAGTGTCCCTGGTTCGGTTGCGTCACGATTGCCTTCTCCAGACCCGGTAGGGCCAGCTCAGCGGTCCGGCTTTCCATGCTTGTCGTAGACCCACCCTTCCTTCGTCGTCTGGCGAGGGGCGAATCCGGCAAACGAGCCCGGAGGAACATCATCGGTGATGACCGTACCTGGCGCAATCCAAGCATCGTCGCCAATGTCGACAGGAGCATTGAACGTATTGTCGACTCCGGTTCTGACGTTGCGGCCGATCCGGGTCCTGGCTTTCGGCCGGCCGGGCTCGTGCTTGAAGTTCGCCGTGACGTTGCCGGCGGCGATGTTCGAGTCCTCGCCGACGTCTGCGTCGCCGAGATACGAGAGGTGCGGCACCTTCGCCCGGGCGCCGATCCGGGTGTTCTTGAGCTCCACGAACGTCCCGACCTTCGCGCCCTCGCCGACCTCCGTGCCGGGCCGCAGATAGGCGAAGGGGCCGATCTCGGCTCCTGCTGCGACCCGGATCCGGCCGCGGAGGACGCTGAACGGGTGGATCGTGACGTCCGGCTCGAGCTCGACGTCGACGTCGACCCAGGTCGTGGCGGGATCGACGATCGTCACGCCGGCGAGCATGTGCGCCTCGTTGACGCGGTCGCGTAGCACCGCGGTGACCGCGGCGAGCTCGGCGCGCGTGTTGATCCCCTCGACCTCGAACGGGTCCGGGGCGACGTGCACGGCGACGGGATCGCCGTCTCCGACGAGCAGCCCGATCGTGTCGGTGACATAGAGCTCGCCCTGCGCGTTGTGCGGTTCAAGGCGTTCGAGGGCCGGCCAGAGCTTCCCGGCGCGGAACACGTAGATGCCGGAGTTCACCTCGCCGAGCGCGAGCTCTTCCGGCGATGCGTCCCCGGCTTCGACGATGCGTGCGAGCCCGCCGCCGCCGTCGCGCACGATGCGGCCGTAGCGCAGCGTGTCCGCCGGCTCGAAGGAGAGGACGGTGCCGGCGGCGCCTGCGCTCCGGTGCGTATCGACGAGCACGCGCAGCAGCTCGGGCGTCAGCGCCGGCACGTCGCCGTTGAGCACGAGCACGTCGCCGTCGAAGCCGGCGAGCGTTTCGCGCGCGCTGTTCACCGCGTCGCCCGTGCCGAGTGCACGCTGCTGCACGGCGACCTCGACGTCCTCGAACGACGTGGCGCTGTCGGGCGACGCGACGACGACGACGCGCTCTACTCCTGCGTCGCGCGCGGCGAGCACGACCCAGTCCGTCATCCGCCGGCCGAGCAGCGTGTGCAGATGCTTCGGCGTCGCGCTCTTCATGCGCGTGCCGAGGCCGCCGGCCATCACAACTGCTGCGAGATCGTCCGCCATGTGTCAGGGGATGAAAATGGCTGGGGCGCCAGGATTCGAACCTGGGATCACGGGACCAAAACCCGTTGCCTTACCACTTGGCCACGCCCCATCAGGGGAAGGCAGCTTACCGACGGTCGGTGAAGAGATAGGCCAGTCCGACGATCGCGAGCACGACGATCGCGAGAATGAGCGCCCACGTCACGATCCAGGCGAGGATCACGACGACGACGGCGAGCAGCTGCGACGCGGCGAAGATCCAGAGCACCTCGCGCACGGTGTGGAACCTGCTCTCGCGGCCGCCGAGCCAGGAGACCACGCCCACGATCGCCAGGACGATCACCGTCCACTTGGTGATGTTGTGCGAGATGAGGACGACGAGTCCCTCGGCCGCGGCGATCCACGTGACGAGCCGGATCCGGCGCGTCTGGAGCCAGCGTCCGGGAGCGCTCGACCCGTGCTGCATGGCGTGCGGCGAGTCGCTGAGCACGGGTCAAACCTACCACGCTGGGGCCGTCAGCCAAGCGCGTCCGGCGCCCTCGAGCGCCCGCTCCGCGGCCTGCGCGGCGGCCTCGTCGTCGAAGAGCCCGTAGACGGCAGGGCCGGCGCCGGTGACGCCGGCGCGAAAGGCGCCGAGCGCCCGCAGCTCGTCGGCGAGCGGCGAAGAGGCGAGGTCGTTCGGGGCCAGGGCAGCGAGGCCGCGCGGCCGGCGTACGCGGTCGAGCGCGCCGAGCAGCGCGTCGCGGCGCCCTTCCCAGCCGGCGGCGCCGCCGCGCGCGTCGAACGCGGCGTAGACGTCGCGCGTCGACGACTTCTGCGCGCCGTCGGGCACGACGAGCAGCACCGCGAAGTCCTGCGGTAGGTCGAGCGGCGCGAGCGTGCCGCCGTCGCCCGAGCCGAGCTGGGGGCCCTCGGCGAGGAAGAACGGAACGTCGGCGCCCAGCGTCGCCGCGAGGTCGCGTAGCTGCGCGGGCGCGAGCGGCACGGCGAGTGTGTCGTTGGCGAGGCGGAGCGCGGCGGCGGCGTCGGAGCTGCCGCCGCCGACGCCGGCGGCGACCGGGAGGCGCTTCTCGATCCGCACGTGCCAGCCCGGCTCGACGCCGGCGCGCGCGGCGAGTGCCTCGAGCGCGGCGCGCACGAGCGTGTCCTCCGCGAAGCCGTCGACGCGCAGGGCGGGCGCTGCGTCGAGCTCGATCCGGTCGGCGAGCGTGAGCCGCTGGTAGACGGTGAGCAGCTCGTGCTTGCCGTCGTCGCGGAGCGGGCCGACGACGAGCGCGAGGTTGAGCTTCGCATGCGCGGTCGCGTTCATGCGAGCGCCTCCACGAGCGCGAGGAACTCCGGCGGGGCGAGCGCCTCGGCGCGCGTCGACGCGTCACGCCCGATCGCGGTGAGCGCTGCGGCGCCTTCTGCACGCTTCGCGAGCCCGGCGAGCTCGAGCGAGTTCGGAAGCGTCTTGCGCCGGTACGCGAACGCGGCCGCGACGACCTGCTTCACGCGCGCGTAGTCCAGCGGCAGCGCGACGCGGCGGAAGGCGACGAGCGCCGACTCGACGTTCGGCGGCGGCCGGAAGACCGTGCGCGCGACCGGATGGAAACCGGTGCGTTCGCAGACGAGCTGCACGAGCACGGAGACGGCGCCGTACGCCTTCGTGCGAGGCACGGCGAAGAGGCGGTCGGCCACCTCGCGTTGCAGCATCACGCACCAGAGGCCGATGCCCGGCAGGCCGTCCAGGCTCTCGACGAGCAGGGGCGTGGCGATGTTGTACGGCAGGTTCGCGACGAGCTTCGTCGCGCCGGGCGCGAGCGCGGACAGATCGAGCCGGAGCGCGTCGCCGAGGTGGAGCGTCACGTTCGCGCCCGCGTCGCGCAGGTACGGCTCGAGCGACGCGTCGAGCTCGACCGCATGGACATGCGCGACGCGAGCCGCCAGATAGCGCGTGAGCACGCCGAGGCCGGGGCCGATCTCGAGCACGACGTCGTCGGGCTGGAGCTCGGCGAGCCGGCCGATCACGCCGAGAATGTTCTCGTCGACGAGGAAGTGCTGCCCGAGCGCCTTCTTCGGTGAGACGCTCACGGCAGGCCGAAGCAGGTGGCGGCGTTGCGCTCGATCTGCCGCTCGAGCTCGCGCGGATCCTCGCCGCGCGCGTGCGCGAGCGCAGCGAGCGTGTGCATCACGAACGCCGGCTCGTTGCGCGCCCCGCGCACCGGCTGCGGCGCGAGATATGGGGCGTCGGTCTCGGCGAGGATCCTGTCGGCCGGCACCTGCGTCGCGGCGAGGCGCAGGTCGACGGCCTTCGGGAACGTCGCGTTGCCGGCGAACGAGACGTACCAGCCTCGCTCGAGCGCCGCCTCCAGCAGGTGCGGCGACGAGAAGCAGTGCAGCACCACCCGTCCGGAGAACGTCGCGAGCGCGGCGAGGGTGTCGGCGTCCGCCGCCCGTGTGTGGATCACCGCCGGCTTGCCCGTGTCCGCCGCGACGGCGAGCAGTCGTTCGAACAGGTGCGTCTGCGCGTCGTGCGGCGCGTAGTCGCGGAACCAGTCGAGGCCCGTCTCGCCCACCCCGACCGCGCGCGGATGCTCGAGCAGCCCTCGCACTTCGGCCACGTCCTCATCGGTCGCGGTGGCGGCCTCGTGCGGATGGATGCCGAGGATGGCGAAGACGCCGTCGTACCGGTCGGCGAGCTCGAGCGCGCGACGGCACCCGGCCGGCGTCGTGCCGACGGTGAGGATGCGCGTGACCCCTGCCCCGCGCGCGCGGGCGACGACGAGCGCGGGATCGTCGTCGAGCGCGTCGAGGTGCGTATGCGTGTCGATCACGCAGCGGCGGTCGGCAGCTCGATGCGCGGGAAGAGCGGCGGCGCCGCCTCGATCCCGTCGACGTCGATCGCCGTGCCGTTGCGGACGCGATCCCACGTGAGCTCGGCCGGCTGGCAGAGCGCCGCGAGGATCTTCGGCGCCGTTTCGGGCAGGAACGGCGACAACGCGACGGCGAGCGCGGTCAGGCCGTCGACGAGGTTGTAGAGGACCGCGTCGAGGCGGTCGGCGTGTTGCTCGTCCTTCGCGAGCTGCCACGGCGCTTCGGCGCCGACGTACTGGTTCAACCGGCGAACCGCCTGCCAGATTGCCTCGAGCGCACCCGTGACGTCGAACACGTCGAACCGCGCCGCGACGTCCTCGCGCAACGCGTCGAAGTCGACCGGCGGCTCGAACTGCACGCGCTTGATCGTGCCGCCGCGGTATTGCGAGATCATCGCGGTCGTGCGCGAGAGCAGGTTGCCGAGGTCGTTGGCGAGCTCCGTGTCGTAGCGCTCGCGCACACCGTCCACCGACGCGCTGCCGTCCTGGCCGAACGAGACCGCCCGCGCGATCCAGAACCGGACGGCGTCGGCGCCGTAGATGTCGATCAGCTGGAGCGGCTCGATGATGTTCCCGGACGACTTCGAGATCTTCTTGTCGTCCAGCAGCAGGTAGCCGTGCACGAACAGCTGCTGCGGCGGCTCGTAGCCGGCGGAGAGCAGCATCGCCGGCCAGAACACGCAGTGGAAGCGAAGGATGTCCTTCGCGAGCAGATGGTGGGCGACAGGCCAGAACGTGTCGCGGAGGTCCTCCCCTTCACGCGCGTACGTAAGCGCGCTCAGGTAGTTGACGAGCGCGTCGGCCCAGACGTAGGCGACCTGGCCCTCGTCCCAGGGCAGCGGGATCCCCCACGGCTGGCCGGCACGCGAGATGCTGAAGTCCTGGAGGCCGCCCTCGATGAACGAGCGCGCCTCGTTGAAGCGAAAGGCCGGGCGGACGAAGTCGGGCCGCTCCGCGTAGAGCGCGAGCAGCCGGTCCTGGTACGCGGAGAGGCGGAAGAAGTAGTTCTTCTCCTCGATCCACTCCGGCGGCACGAGATGGTCGGGGCAGAGGCCGTCCGGGGTCAGCTCGGCCTCGGTCTTGAAGGCCTCGCAGCCGACGCAGTAGAGCCCGGCGTACACGTCCTCGTAGATGTCGCCGTTGTCGTACATCCGCTGAAGGAAGTCGCGGACGAAGCGCTTGTGGCCCTCGTCGCTCGTGCGGATGAAGAAGTCGATCTCGGCGTTCAGCCGGACCGGCAACTCCCGCCACTGGACGGCGATCTGGTCGGCGTACTCCTGCGCGTCGAGACCCTGCTCCTGCGCGACCCGCCAGACCTTCGTCGCGTGCTCGTCGACCCCCGTGAGGAAGAACGTCTCCTCGCCGCGGAGCTTGTGGTGGCGCACGATCATGTCGCCGATCGCGGTCGTGTAGGCGTGACCGATGTGCGGCGTCGAGTTGACGTAGTAGATCGGCGTGGTGAGGTAGAAGCGCACCCGTCCATGATAGGGACGGGTGCGCTTCCGGCTCAGGCCGCGAGACGCTCGCGATCACGGACGCGTGTCGCAGGGAACGTGAGCACGTCGGCTGCCGGCGCCGGCCCGGGGGTCGGTACGCGGCGGCGCACCGCGACTGCTGCGGCCACCGTGAGCGCCGCGACAAGAGCGGCCGCGAGAGGAGCGACCGGCACGCGGGAGTGCAACGCCTGCGCGGACGCGGCCGGGGCGTCACGGTGCGACGACGGGCGGCGCTGCGCCGGCGCGGAATCGGAACGCGGGAGGTCGGCCGCCACGACGACGCGTGCCGGCGTTGCCGAATGCGCGCCTGCGCTGCGCGGAGCCGCGACGGACGGCGCGCCGTGCGCCGGCGGCCGGCTGCGCTGCAGCACGGGCGACGCCGGTGCAGCCTGGGCGAACGGCCGCACGGCCACGAGCGAGGGCGCCGCCGGCTGAGCGGGCGCGAGAGGCTGTGCGAGCGCCGGCAGCGCCGGCACGGCGGGCTCGGCCACGGTGGCGGCAGCCGGCGCAGGCGGCTGCTCGACGGGAGCGGGAGCGGGCGGCTGCTCGACCGGCAGCTCCCCGGTCGGATCGGCGTCGACGGACCCGGCCAACGCGGGAGCCGCGACGGGCGCCGTCTCGACAGGCGCCGCCCCGGGCACCCCGTCGACGGGCGTCGCCGGCGGTGTCACGTCCACCGGAGTCGACGCGGGCGCCGGATCGATCGGCGCCGTGTCCGCCGCAGGCGCCGCGTCCACCGGAGGAGGTGCATCCACGGACGCGGGCTCGACCGCGGGCGACGACGGGTCGGCGGCCGCCGCCGGAACAGGCGCGACCACCGGCGCAGGCTCGGCCGCGGGCGGCGCGACGGGCGGAGCCGAATCCGCCGGCGCGGCAACCGGAGCGGGTGCAGGAGCCGGAGCCTCGACGGGTACCACCGGCACGAGCGGCGGCAGGAACAGAAGCGGATCGAGATAGCCCTGGTCGCTCGCGGCGTTCCGCACGCCGAGGTGCACGTACGGCCCCAGCACCTCGGGCGTGCCGCTCGGCCCGATCGTGGCGACGACGGCGCCCTCGGTCACCGCGGCTCCCTTCGCAACGGAGATCGAGCAGAGATGGGTGAGCGTGACCGCGAGTCCGTCCGTCGTGTCGATCGTGACCGACCTGCCGCTCGTCGGAACGCTGCCGGCGAAGCTGACGACGCCGGACGCCGGCGCGAGCACGGACGCGCCGCCGCCGGCGCCGATGTCGATGCCGCGGTGCTGGCCGCCGGCATACGGATGCGCCGCGTCGAAGGAGAAGCCCTGGAGCACGGGCCCGTTCACGGGCCACGTCCACGCCCCCGCGGCGGGCACCCAGAGCAGGAGCAGGAGGACGACCGGAACGAGCCGACGCATGAGGCACCGCCTTTGTTGTCAGAGTTGAAAACGAAACGCGCACGCTAGCACCGGCATCGGCTGTTGTCCAATCTGACTACAGCGTGCCGCGGTACAGCGTGTTGCGCGCGACGCCGGTGAGGCGCGAGACGATCTCCGCCGCCTGCTTGCGCGGCAGCCCGGCGGCGACGAGCTCGGTCACCGCGGCGAGCGCGTCGTCCTCGCCTCTGTCCGCTTGGGCCGGCGCGGCCCCGCCGATCACGAGCGTCACCTCACCCTTCGGCTGCTCCTCGAACCGCACCGCCAGCTCGGCCGCCGTGCCGCGCGCGACCTCCTCGAAGCGCTTCGTCAGCTCACGGCACACCGCCGCCGGCCGGTCGGGATCGACGGCCGCGAGCGAGCGCAGCGTCGCCGCGAGCCGGTGCGGCGACTCGAACGCGACCGCGGGCCAGGGCCACGCGAGCAGCTCCTCCCACAGCGCCGCCCGCGCCGGCTCGCTGCGCGGCAGGAAGCCGAGGAACTGGTAGCGCTCCCCGACGAGGCCCGACGCAACGAGCGCAGTCTCCACCGCCGACGCACCCGGCAGCACGGTGACGGGCACGCCCGCGTCGAGCGCCGCGCGGACGAGCCGCGCGCCCGGATCGGACACGCCCGGCAGCCCCGCGTCGGAGACGAGCGCGATCCGCTCCCCCGCAGCGAGCCGCGGCAGCAGCTCGGCGGTGCGCACCGCCTCGTTGTGCTCGTGGTACGAGAGCAGCCGCGCCTCGATCCCGTGGCGGTCGAGCAGTCCGCGCGTGTGGCGCGTGTCCTCGCAGAGCACGACGTCCGCGGCGGCGAGCTCGGCGAGCACGCGCAGCGTCACGTCCTCGAGGTTGCCGATCGGCGTGGCGCAGACGGCGAGCGGCATCGCTTACGTCGCCGCGTCGAGCGCCTCGTACGCGACGAACGCTGCGCCGATCAGCCCGGCCGCCGTCCCCAGCTCGGCGCGCACGAGCTTCACCTCGTCGCGCGCCGGAACGAGCGCTTCGCGCCGGAGCACGCGGTCGGCCGCCGGCATCAGGTGGTCCCAGGCGGCGACGCCGAAGCCGCCGCCGATCACGAACAGCTGCGGGTTGAAGATGTTCGCGAACGAGACGAGGCCGGAGCCGAGCAGGCCGCCGATGCGCTCGAGGATCTCCTGCGCCTGCGCGTCGCCCGCGTCGGCGAGCCGTAGGAGCTCGTGCGCGTCCGCGTCCGCGCCGAACGCCTCCCGCGCGGCGAGCGTCGCCGCGTGGCCGGACGCGAGCGCCTCGAGGTGGCCGCGCCCGGTGCAGGTGCCCTGGCACGGTGGGCCGTCGGCGATCAGGACGACATGGCCGAGCTCGACTCCCGCCCCGCCGCCGCCGCGGAACGGCGCGCCGTTCGCGATCACGCCGCCGCCGACGCCGGTTCCGAGCGTGAGCATCACGACGTCGGTCGCGCCCCGCGCGGCGCCCGCGCGCCACTCGCCGATCGCGGCCGCGTTCGCGTCGTTGTCGAGCCCGATCGGGACGCCGAAGCGCTCGTTCATGAAGTCGCGCAGGGCGAAATTCGTGAGCGGGATGTTCGTCGCAACGAAGACGCGGCCCCGGTTCTGGTCGATCGGCGCGGGAATGCCGAAGCCGATCGCGCCGACGCCGTCGTCGAGCAGCTCGGCGACCGCGGCCTCCACCGCCTCGAGCAGCTCGGCCTGCGAGTGGGTCGGCGTCGGCCGTTCGTGGCGGCGCAGGATCTCGCCGTCGCGCGTGACCACGCCGGCGAGGATCTTCGTGCCGCCGAGGTCGATCCCGATCGCATGCCCATGCGTGGCTCTCACCGTCAGCGGGTACCGTAACCCGCCGGATGGCCGCCCCCGGAGACAAGCCGTACCGTGTCTACCGGGGAGGTCGCGCCAAGGGCAACGTCCCGCTCTCCGGCGACCGCGGGAAGACGGAGTCGTCCCGCGGCGGCGATGGCAGGCCGCGGAAGCGGCGGCGCCGGACGTGGAAGCGCCTGCTGCTCGTGCTCGTCCCGCTGCTGATCCTGGTCCTCGTGCTGTGGGGGCTCGCCGGCTACGTCTCCGTCAGCCGAGGCGTCAACGCCGCGCACGGCCGGCTGGCGGCCGGGACGACGTCGGCGCTCGTGGCGCAGAGCGGGCTCGTCCTCGATTCGCCCACGAACATCCTCCTGCTCGGCACCGACCATTCCTCGAACGGCCAGCCGGGGCGCAGCTCCGACAACCACTCGGACTCGATGATGCTGCTGCGCACCGATCCGAGCCGTCACCGGCTCGTCTACGTCTCGATTCCGCGCGACCTGCGCGCGACGATCCCCGGCTACGGCGACCAGAAGATCAACGCCGCGATGCAGATCGGCGGGCCGAAGCTCGCGATCCAGACCGTCGACGCGCTGCTCGGGCCGAAGCTACCGATCAACCACGTCGTCGTCGTCGACTTCGGCGCGTTCGAGAAGCTGATCGACGCGGTCGGAGGCATCAACGTGAACGTGCCGGAGAACATCCTCTCCAACCGCTTCGACTGCCCGTACTCGACCGCGACGCGCTGCCAGCAGTGGCCGGGCTGGCGCTTCCACAAGGGCGTGCAGCACATGACCGGCCACCAGGCGCTCATCTACTCCCGCGTGCGCGAGAACCAGCTGAACCCGGCCGACTCGGACATCACCCGCGGTGAGCACCAGCAGGCCGTGATGCAGGCGACCCTGAGCAAGCTCGCGAGCATCCACACGTTCTTCAAGCTGCCGCTCGACGGCAGCACCCTGCTCGCGCCGATCGCCACCGACCTCTCCACCTGGGACTTCATGCAGCTCGGCTGGGTCAAGTTCCGCGTCGGCACGACGCTGCACTGCCGGCTCGGGGGCACCTCGTCCGACATCGGCGGCGGCTCCTACATCATCGGCACGGAGGAGAACTTCGCGGTCGTGCAAGAGGTGCTGGGGCTGGCGGCGCCGCAACCGCCGTCGCCCGGCGGCGGCGCATATGCACCCGGCTGCGTCACCGGCAACCAGTCGCTCGGGAACTAGGACGTATCTCCTCAGCGCAGCTCGTTGATGCGGATCAGGTTGCCCGCGGGATCGCGGAAGGCGCAGTCGCGAACGCCGTACGGCTGCTCGGTCGGCTCCTGGACGACGTCGGCGCCGCCGGCCTGCAGCCGCGCGAAGGCGCCGTCGAGGTCGGCGGTGGCCAGGATGATGCGGGCGTAGCTGCCCTTGGCCATCATCTCGACGATGGTGCGGCGCTCGTCGTCGGTGACGCAGGGGTCGGCGGCCGGCGGCTCCAGGACGATGGACGTGCCGGGCTGGCCGGCGGGGCCGACCGTGATCCAGCGCATCCCGCCGTCCCCGACGTCGTTGCGGACCTCGAAGCCGAGGGTGTCGCGATAGAAGGCCAGGGATGCGTCCGGGTCGTCATGCGGGAGGAAGGTCCCGTGAATCGTGATGTCCATGGCGGTCATGCTCTCCGGCATCGTCGGCGGCTCACGCGTCGAGCGGTAGCCGCTGCAGCAGCGCGTCGACGCGCGCGAAGCCGCCCTTCGCTCCTTCCTCGACGCCGTACTGCATCGTCGTGTCGCGCTCCTCGGTCGTAGCGAAGCGCATCGTCTGGGTCAGCTTCGTCCGGTCGCCCAGATCCTCGAACTCGAGCGTCTGCAGGTGGTTCTGGAACGTCTGCACGAGCCGCTCGGGCGCGTCGACCTCCCGGAACTCGCCCTCGACGACGCCGTAGGCGGTGCGGAAGCGGTACGTGCCGCCGGGACGGACGTCCATCTCCTCGACGACCGTACCGTCGCCCCACCATTCCGGGATCAGCTTCGGGTCGGTCCAGACGGAGAAGACGTGCGCGCGCGGCGCGTCGAAGATCCGCTCGACGCGGATCTCGAGCTCGTTCGGGGTGGTGACGATGGTGGTGTTCATCGGTCTCCTTTCGTGCGTTCGACGACCTGCGCGAAGCGGTCGAGCCGCTTCAGCCACGCGCTGATGCCCTCGAAGGCATAGGGCGCGAGCATGCACCTGCGGACACGGCCGACCTTCTCCGTCGTCACGAGCTGCGCCTCCTCGAGCAGCCGGATGTGCTTCTTCAACCCGGTCAGCGACATGCCGAAGGGCTCGGCGAGCTCGCTGATCGTCGCGCTGCCGGAACCGAGCCGTTCGAGGACGGCGCGGCGGGTCGGGTCGGCGAGAGCTGCGAACGCGAGGTCGACGGTCGGTGGATAGTGAACCATTAAGTTCACTATAGTGGCTTCGGCGCTGCGATGCAATGCCGCCGCGTCGGCATGTGGGGCCTGAACCTGCCGGAGATCTCCCTCGGCCTCTGGCACAACTGGTCGCCCGGGAACTAGTCGCTCGACGCGGCCTTCTTCTCGCCCGCCGCCGGCTTCGCCTCGACCTTCGGGGACGAATCGCCCGAGCCCGAGTCGCCCGACCCGCCGCCCGAGTCCCCGTCCTTCTTCGGCGCCTTCCCCTTGCCGTAGTCGGTCGAGTAGAAGCCGCTGCCCTTGTAGTGCACCGCCACCGGAGAGAGGACGATTTCGATCGGCGCGGCGCCGCAGACGTCGCATTTCTCCGGAGACGCGGCCGACATCGACTGGAAGCGCTCGAAGACGTGGCCCTTCGGGCAGCGGTATTCGTAAATGGGCACGAGGCAAAGAGGCTAGCAACGTGTACCGCCCCCGACCGCCGCGAGCACGCCTGCGGTGCGAGGCACCGATGCCCCACCGGCTCCAGATTCTGCTCGCCGTCTATCTCGTCGCAGGAACGCTGTACTTCCTGCGCGGGATCGGCCGGGCCCGACCCGAAGTAGCGCGTCGAAAGCGCAACAACGCCCCGGCGGCCCGAGAGCCGCCGGGGCGTGACTCCGCTCGCGTCAGCTCAGAACGACGGTTTGGCGGTCATGTCGATCACGATCAGGATCAGGAGCGCGGTATCGAAGCGGAAGATCGTGAACAGCCGCTTCACCCGCCGGCCGACCTCGGCCGAGTCCGGCCCGAACTTCTGCGCGGCCGCGTCGATCCGGCCGAGCTCCGGGCCGACGAAGCCGACGCCGACCGTCGCCGCGATCGCCCAGCCGGCGAGCGCGAAGTCGATCCAGAAGGTGCTCCACCCGAACTGGCCCTTCTGCACGAGCGCGACGCCGAAGCCGAACGCGACGAACAGCGCCGGCGTGTAGATCCGCGTCCCGATCCAGGCGCCCATCTTCCCGAGCGCGGCCATCGTCTCGCCGTCGCGGCGGCGTTCGAACACGATGCCGAGCGTCGTCAGCGTCACGTCGCCGCCGACCCAGATCACGATCGCGATCACATGCAGGGCCTTGAGCAGCTGGTACGAGTCCGGCGCGTACCAGAGCAGCACGATCGTGCCGACGAGCAGGAACAGGCCGGCGAGCAGTGCCGACATGCCGAAGCCGCCGGCGGGTTTCGGAGCCTCGACGGATGCGGTCGGCTCCATCTCAGCCCTCCAGCGGGATCCGCGTCGCGTTCTCGGCGAGCCAGGCGTCGAAGTCCTTGAGCTCCGGGTCGAGCGAACGGGCGACGCCGTTGTCGCGCGCACCGGCGTACTCGGCCTCGAAGTCGCGCTTGAACTGGAACATGTTCCCGATCTCGTCCGCACCCGGGAAGCCGAAGCTGCGGAAGACGTCGGGGTCGACGTCGTTGTACGTGACCGGCTCGCCGAGCGCCTTGGAGAGCTTCTCCGCCATCTGGGCGCCGGTGAGCAGCTCGCCGGCGACCGACACGGTCTGGCCGATCAGGTCGGGCCGCTTGAAGACGCCGTAGGCGATCTTGCCGATGTCCTCGACCCCGATCGCCGGCAGCCGCTTGTTGCCCATCGGGTACGTGAACGAGAGTGCGCCGTCCTCGCCGCGCTTCGGGCCGAGCCCGAAGTAGATGAGGTTCTCCCAGTAGAACGCCGTGCGCAGGAACGTCGTCGGGACACCCGCCTCGCGGAATGCCGCGTCCGCGTCTTCCTTGCCGTCGAAGTGCGGCACCTTGTACTTGCCCTGGAGCGTCGGCATGCGGTCGTCCGAGAGCGGAATGAACGTGCGCGTGTCCTCAAGCGTCGACCAGACGACGTGCTTCACGCCGGCGGTCTTCGCCGCGTTCGCCATCGTGTGCGCGTGGCGCATCTCCGTCTCCGGCGAGAAGTCCACCCAGAAGAACGTGACGCAGAACGCGCCGTACGCGCCCGCGAACGCAGCGTCGACGCTCGCCGGATCCTCGAGATCCGCCTGGACGACTTCCGCGCCGAGAGCGGCGAGTGCCTTCGCCGCGTCGGAGCCCGCGTCGCGCGTGATCGCGCGGGCGGTGAAGCCGCCGCCGGGATCGGCCGCGATCGCGCGGACGAGGCCGCCGCCCTGCGCACCGGTTGCGCCCACGACTGCGATGACTTTCTGATCTGCCACTGGATCCTCCTACGCGGTTGTCATGGACGGCCCAGCACCTCGGCGACGATGCGCTCCGGTCCGGGAAGAAAAGCGTCTTCGAGCGGCGGGCTGTACGGGATCGGCGTGTTCGGCGTCGCGATCCGCCACGCGTCGTCGAGGTCGCCGAGGCCCTGCTCGGTCACGAGCGCGAGCACCTCGCCCGCCCAGCCGCCGGTGAGCGGGCCCTCCTCGACGACGGCGATGCGGTTCGTCTTGACGACGGACGCGAGCACGGTGTCGAGGTCGATCGGCCGCAGCGTGCGCAGGTCGATCACTTCCGCGGACACGCCCCGCTCGGCGAGCAGGTCGGCCGCGGCGAGGCAGTCGTGCACGCCCTTCATCGCGCTCACGAGCGTGACGTCGCCGCCCTCGCGCACGACCTGCGCGCGTCCGAGCTCGAACGCCTCGTCGCCGCGCACGTCGCCCTTGAGCGAGTAGAGCCGCTTGTGTTCGAAGAAAAGCACGGGGTTCTCATCGCGAATTGCCCCTTTGAGCAGGCCTTTTGCGTCCTCCGGGGTCGACGGCGCGACGATCTTCAGCCCGGGGATGCCCATCAGCCACGACACCGGCATCTGCGAGTGGATGGCGCCGAAGCGGCCGCCCGCGCCGACGACGGAGCGGATCACGAGCGGGACGCTCTGCTTGCCACCCGTGAGGAACCAGTACTTCGTCGCCTGGTTGATCAGGCTGTCCATCGACAGCGCGAGGAAGTCGCCGAACATGATCTCGAGCACCGGGCGCATGCCGGTGATCGCGGACCCGTACGCGGCGCCCGTCATCGCCAGCTCGGAGATCGGCGTGTCGAACACGCGCGTCGAGCCGTACTTCTCGAACAGCCCCAACGTGACCGCGAACACGCCGCCCGCGGCGGCGACGTCCTCGCCGAAGAAGATCACGCGCTCGTCGCGCGCAAGCTCCTCGTCGAGCGCGTCCCTGATCGCCTCGCGAAACTCCACCTGCGTCACCCCGTTCCTCCTTCGAGCAAGAGCGCCGGCTGCTCGAGCAGCTCGCGCAGCCGCTGCACGAACCGTGCGGCCTCGGCGCCGTAGACGATCCGATGGTCGCACGAGAGCGCGACCTCCATCATCGTGCGCGCGACGATGCCGCCGTCGGCGGTGACGACCGGGCGGGCCGCGACCTCGCCCACGGCGAGAATCGCCGCCTGCGGACGGTTGATCACGGCCTGGAAGCGGCGGATGCCGAACATGCCGAGATTCGAGACGGTGAACGTGCCGTCGGCGAGCTCGTCGGCCCCGAGCGTGCGCGCGCGTGCGCGCTCGGCGAGCTTCCGCGCGTCTGCGGCGATCTCGAACACGCTCTTGCGGTCGGCGTCGAAGACGGTCGGCACGATCAGCGCGTCGTCGGTTGCGACGGCGACGCCGACGTTGATGCGCCCGAAGCGCAGCACGCGGCCGTCGTCCCAGCTCGCGTTCAGCGCCGGAAACTCGCGCAGGGCGAGCGCGACCGCGCGGACGACGAGGTCGTTCGTCGAGGGCAGGGGCTTGCGGCCGGCGGCGCGCAGCTGCTCGCGGAGCTTCGCCGCCTCGTCCATGCGGATCTCGGCCTCGAGCGTGAAGTCGGGGATGCTCGCGCGCGACTCCGTCATCCGCTGCGCGATCGTCCGCTGCGTCGGCGTGAGCGGCACCTCGGTGGCGGTGCCGCGGCCCCCGCCGGGAGCGGCGGCGGGTGCGGCCGAGCGGACGTCGGAGCCGACGATACGGCCGCCGGGGCCGGAGCCGCTGAGCGCGTCGAGCTGCACGTCGAGCTGCGCGGCGAGGCGGCGGGCGATCGGCGTCGCGCGGGCGCGGCCCTCCCGCGCCGGACGCGGTGCCGTCGCCGCTGCGGGCGCGTCGCCGTTCGCAGGGGACGCCGCGGGCGCGACCTTCGCGGGCGCGGGTGCGGCGCCGGCTACGCGCAGCCGTGCGATCACCGCGCCGAGCGGGGCGGCCACTCCCTCGGCGACGACGATCTCCTCGAGCACGCCGTCCGCCTCCGCCTCGTACACGACCGTCGCCTTGTCCGTCTCGACCTCGACGAGCGCCTCGCCGCGCGCCACCGCGTCGCCCGGCTGCTTCAGCCAGGCGAGCACGGTCGCCTCCTCCATCGAGTCGGAGAGACGCGGCATGCCGATGTCGACGAGGGCGCTCATGCCGGCTCCGCGCTGACCGCCGGCGCGCGGACCTTGCGCGCGCGCGAGTACACCCCTGCACCGACGAGAATGAGGATGCCCGGCAGGAAGTACTGCCAGGCGATGCCGATCTGCAGGAACGACGTCGACGTGATGATCTCCTGGAGCAGCACCGCGCCCAGCAGCGCCCCGATGAAGGAGCCGCGGCCGCCGAAGATGCTCGCGCCGCCGAGCACGACCGCGGTGATACTCGTGAGCGTGTAGTTCGTGCCGATCCGCGGATCGCCGACGCCGACCTGCGCCGCCACCATCATCCCGCCGGCCGCGGCGAAGAGCGAGCAGAGGACATACGCGGCGACGTGCGTCGTGTTCACGCGCGCGCCGAGGCGGTGCGCCCGCGTCTCGTCCGAGCCGACGGCGCGGATCTGCAGCCCGGCGCGCGTGAAGCGCAGCGCGAGCTCGCAGACGACCGCGATCAGGCACGCGGCGATGAACGCGAGCGGCACCCAGCCCCAGGCCGTGCTGAGCGTGCCCGTGACGCCGGAGCGGTAGAAGCCGCCCGGTTGCGAGCGCAGGAGCAGCGAGACGCCCTGGATCGCGATGTACGTCGCGAGCGTCGCCAGCACCGAGGCGAGCCGGAAGACCCGCACGAGCGCCGCGTTGGTGAGCCCCACGAGCAGCGCGACGCCGATCACGGCCAGGATCCCGAGCGCCAGCATGCCTCCACTCTGGCCCTGCCCGGCGAAGAACGAGAAGACGACGATGACGAGACCGCTCAGCGGGCCGACGGACAGGTCGATCGCGCCGGTGAGCATGACGATCAGCTGGCCGAGGGCCATCAGCACGACCGCGCTCGCGAGCAGCAGCATCGAGACGAAGTTGAAACGGCTGAGGAAGCGGCTGTGGTCGATGCTCGTATACGCGCCGAGCGCGAGGATCAGCACCGCGAGCACGAGCGTCGGCAGGTAGTCGCCCGCGGCGAAACGCCGCACGCGCAACAGCCTCCGCGCACGCGCGGCGAGGCCCTCCCGTCCGGTCGCCGCCGTGATCGCGGCGCCGGTGATGTTCTCCTCGGTGATCTCGTCGCCCTCGAGCGAGCTGACGATCTGCCCGCGCGAGAACACGAGCACGCGGTCGCACAATCCCTGAAGCTCGACGACGTCCGACGAGAGCACGACCGCGGCCTTGCCGGCCTCCGCCGCCGCGCGGAAGAGCTGGTAGATCTCGATGCGAGCGCCGGCATCGACGCCGCGCGTCGGCTCGTCCGCGACGAGCACCTCCGGATCGGCGAGCAGCGAGCGCGCGAGCAGCACCTTCTGCTGGTTGCCGCCCGAGAGCGACGAGACCGGCGTCTCGACGCTCGGCGTCCGCACGTTAAGCCGCTCCACCTCGCCGGCGACGAGCTGCGTCTCGCGCCCGCGGCGCACGATCCCGTTCCGGGCGACCTTCGACAGCGCCAGCAGCGCGACGTTCTCGCGCACGCTCAGCGGCAGGAACAGCCCCTCCGCGTGGCGGTCGCCCGGCAGGTGCACGATGCCGGCGCGCTGGACGCGCCCGGGATCGCCGAGCGACACGCTCCGGCCGGCGAGCGTGACCTCGCCGCGCACCGGCAACAGGCCGGCGAGCCCGCGCAGGAACTCCCGCTGGCCGTTGCCCTCGACGCCGGCCAGGCCGACGATCTCGCCGGGCCGCACCTCGAAGGTCACGTCGCTGAAACGCGGGCCGGACAGCCCGTCCACGCGCAGCAGCGGCTCCGCCTCGCTCGCGCGCGCCTTGGCGGGAAAGGCCTGGTCGACCGAGCGGCCGATGATCAGTCGGAGCACCTCGGCTTCGGACGCGCCGCTCGCGGACATCGTCCCGCGCACCTCGCCGTCGCGCAGGACGGTGATGCGGTCGGCGACGCGGTGCACCTCGGGCAAACGGTGCGAGATGTAGACGACGGCGGTGCCCGTGGTCGTGATCGTCTGGATCTGCGTGAACAGGCGCTCCGCCTCGGGACGCGTCAGCGACTCCGTCGGCTCGTCGAGCACGAGCACCTTCGACTCGAGCGCAAGCGCCTTCGCGATCTCGAGCAGCTGGCGGTCGGCGACGTTGAGCTCGGTCACGCGCGCCGCCGGATCGATGCGCGCACCGACCGCGGCGAGCTTCTCGCGCGTCCACGCGCTCCAGTGCGACACCGGAGGCCGCAGCGCCTCGGGCGTCGCGAAAACCATGTTCTCGGCGACCGTCAGGTCCTCGAGGATCGACAGGTGCTGGTAGACGACGGCCAGCCCCAGCGCCTGCGCCGTCGCCGGCGACGGCGGATCGAGCGCCGTGCCGCCGATCTCGACCTTTCCGGAATCCGGAAGGGTCGAGCCGGCGGCGACGGCCATCAGCGTCGACTTGCCCGCGCCGTTCTCGCCGACGAGGGCGTGTACCTCACCCTCGAGCACCTCGAACGAGACGCCCTTGAGCGCGACCACGCCCGGGAACGTCTTGACGACGTCGGTGAGGCGGAGAACGACGCGGGCAGACGACATTCGGCTGTCCTTACGGCTTCCCGTACTTCTTGAGCTGTGCGAGCGTGATCTTGTCCGACGGATAGAAGTCGGACGGAGCTCCCGCGACGCACTTGTACGGCTTCCCGTGCACCGTGTCCTCCCAGAACCCGAGCTTGAGCAGGCTCGGCTCCTTGTTCGGCAGGCCTTCCGCGGCCGCGATCGCCTTGCGGGCCGCGATCCTGCCGAGCCAGTTGCGGGTCGACACCGTCGCGAGCGGGACGCCTTGCTTCTTGTAGAGGCAGGAGAGGCCGTTCGCGTCGGCCCCCGCGACCGGGACGAGCTTGCGTCCAGCCGCCTGGAACGCGCGGGCTGCTGAGAGCGCGTCCGTGCCGTAGTTCGTGATGATCCCGTCGATCTCCGGGTACTTCGCAAGCAGCGCCGCGGTGACCTTCTGGGCGGTTGCCGGATCCCAGTTCGTGACGGCGAAGCCGGTGTTGCCCGTCAGGAGATGGATGCCCGGATACTTCTTGAACACCTTGACCATGTTCGCGAGCGCGTCCAGGCCGACGGGGTTACCGGCCGGGCCGCCGAGATAGATGATGTTGCCCTTGCCGTGCAGGACGCCCGCCATCCACTGGGCCCAGATCGTGCCCGCGTAGGACGGAAGCCAGTCGACGTAGCTGACGTAGTCGGAGCCGTTCTTGCCGCCGGGATTGGCCGCCCACGGCACGACCTTGACCCCGGCCTGCGTCGCCTGCTTGATCGCGGGCAGCTCCGGCGTACCGTCGTCCGGAATGACGACGATCGCGTTCGCACCCTGCGCCACGGCACCGCTGATGTCGGAGATCATCTTCTGCAGGTCCCCGCCGCCGGCCGAGACCGTCACGGTGACGTTCTTGCACTTCGCCGCCTCGGAACGGACGGCTGCGTACGAGTGCTGCGACCAGGCGTTGACGCCGTAGCCGTCGAGCACGGCGAGCGTGATCGGCTTCGTGCCGCAGAACGGCACGTTGACGATCCCGGACGACGCGATCTCCTGCGCCGGCGTCGGCCAGACGACCTTCCCTGTCGCGCCGGCCGAGACGGCGCCGACCGCAACCGCGGCAAGAACTGCCGCGACCACGAGCCCGCGCCGCGTGCGGGGCTTGGAGAGCGCCCCGCTGACGGACTTGCTGATCATTTGTCCCTCCTCGACCCCGGAGTAGGTCCGCCCGGGCGGCGTGGGGTCATCAGTGCCGCCGAGCTCGAGCGAAGGTGTGGTGGAACGCTTGCGAATGCAGCCCGGAGCCCGGACGAGGGCAGGTGCCGCAGCGCCATCCCGAGCGCGATGATCGCGCCCTGGATCACGAGCTGGACGGAGTCCGGAGCTCCCATGCCGAGCACGACCTGCTCGAGCTGCGTGAGAAAGAGCGCGCCCATCATCGTCGCGACGACGCTGCCGGAGCCGCCTGCGAGCGACGTGCCCCCGAGCACGACGGCCGCGATCGTGGGCAGCAGGTAGTCGTTGCCGGCGCCGATGCCGGGTGTCTGCAGGTAGCCGGCGACGAGGATGCCGGCGCCGCCGTACGTGAGGCTCGCGAGCACGTACGTCGCGCACTCGTATGTCTTCGCGCGCAGCCCGGCCGCACGCGCCGCCGCCGGGCTCGTCCCGACCGAGACGAAGCGGCGGCCGACCACGGCGACGCGAAAGACGACCGCGGTGAGCGCGCAGGCGATCACCGCGATGATCACGGTGTTCGGGATGCCGAGCGACTTCGCGAGCGCGAAGCGCGCGAGGCCGGGTGTCGCCGACGACGACGACGCGCCGTTCGTGATCTCGAGGTAGACGCCTGTCAGGAGCGCGTTCACGCCGAGCGTGGCGACGAGCGGCGTCACGCCGAGCACGGTGATCGCGATACCGCTGACGAGGCCCGACGCGACGCAGGCGAGCGCAACGAGCCCGATCGCCGCCGGCAGCTTGTCCGCGCTGCCGTTCGGATACGTCGTGACGATGATCGTCGTCAGCGTGATCATCCCCGGCACCGAGAGGTCGAGCCCGCGCTGCTGGATCACGAGCGTCTGACCGATGCTCGCGATCGCGAGGATGGCCGCGAACGGGAGCATCGAGAGCAGCGCGCTGCGGCCGACGCTTCCCGACGCGAGCAGCGGGCTGACCGCGAACAGGAGCGCGGTCGCGACCCAGATCGCGGAGAATCGCGGCACGCGGACGTTCACGTCAGTGCACCGGGATCCGGCAAAGGCTCGGCAGACGCGGGATCGACCGGGTTAGCGCGCGACCCAGCCACCATCGACGACGAGCGTCGCTCCGTGGACGTATTCCGAGAGAGCGGAGAGCATGTAGACGATGTTGGTGGCCAGCTCTTCGGGGCCCGCGATCCGCCCCTGCGGGGTGTTCGCGACGATCCAGTCCTCGTAGCCCTCGTTCGCGTCGAGGTGGGGCTGGAGCATCGGCGTGCGGACGTAGCCCGGCACGACGGTGTTGATGCGGATCCCGGCGGGTGCGAGCTCGACGGCGAGCGCGCGGCCGAGCGAGATGACTGCGCCCTTCGTCGCCGTGTAGGCGGAGCAGCCGGGAAAGCCGACGGTGGCGGTCGTCGAGGCGACGAGGACGACCGAGCTGCCCGGCTTGAGGTGCGGCACGGCCGCCTTCGTCATGAACAGCGGCGCGGCGACGTTCGCCCGCCACTGCTCGTCGAAGCTCTCGAACGTCGTGTCGGCGAGCGGTCGCGGATCGAAGACGCTGGCGCTGTGCACGATGCCGTGCAGGCTTCCGAATGCGCCGAGCGCCTGGTCGACGACGCCTTCCGCCGCGGCGACGTCGGTCAGCTCGGCCTCGACGGTGTGCGTCTTGCCGCCCGCCTGCTCGACGGCCGCTGCCGCCTGCGCGAGCCGTCCGCTGTCCCGCCCGACGAGCACGACCGACGCGCCCACCGAGCCAAGCGCCTTGGCCGTGGCCGCTCCGATCCCCGAGCTGGCTCCGGTGACGATCACCGGCTTGCCCTCGAGCTGCCAATCCAGAATCGCACCCACGCTGCGCTTCCCTCCCAGGACGGCGGGACGAATAGCGCGACGTTAAGAAACGCTGGCCGTTATGTCAAGTGAGACTGAACGGCTGGAACGGTGTCAGGCCTGGCGGCCGAGCACGACCCAGACCGCCTGCACCGTCTCGTCGCTGTCGTTGTGCAGGCGGTGCGGCACGGTCGAGTCGAAGAAGACCGAGTCGCCCGGGCCGAGCTGGTAGTCCTCGAAGCCGATCGTGACGCTCAGGCGGCCGTTGAGGACGATCCCGAACTCGCGGCCCGTGTGGCGCACGAGGGCGTCGGCGGGGCTCGACTCGCCGCCCGGTGGGTACACGGTGAACAGGAACTCGACCTCGCGCTCGTCGCGGGTGGTGAGCCGCTCCCAGCTCACCCCCGCCTCCAGGTCGATCACGCGGCGCGAACCGGCGCGCTGCACCGGGCCCTCCGAGCCGCCGGAGGGAGCATCGGGGCCGCTCCGCGCGGGGCTTGCGTGGAGTGCCTGCAGCAGCTCGATCTCGCCCACGCCGAAGAGCTCGTCCATCGAGACCCGGAGCTCGCTGACGATCGCATAGAGGGTGCGCACGGAGGGCTGGATCTTTCCCGTCTCGATCTGGGAGACGAGGCTCGGCGACACCTCGAGCCGGCGGGCGAGCTCGCGCAGGCTCAGGCCGCGTGCGGTCCGCGTCGCGCGGAGCCGCTCGCCCAGGCGGACGTGCCGGTCGGCGTCGGAGCGGGCCCCCGGCGCTGGTGTCTTGCGTACGCGTTCAGCCACGACGTCGGCGGACTATGACACGCGGCCGTCGTTGAACTCGGCAAGCGACGACGCCGACGGCTCGGGAAACGGCGCGGCGAGCGCGGACTGCTCGATCGCGGCGAGCTCGGCGTCCACATCGGCGGCGAGCTCGTCGAGCCGGTCGTCCGTGAGACCGGCGGCGCGCAGGCGGGCGGCGGCGACGAGCAGCGGGTCGCGCTCGCGCCACTGCTCGAGCTCGCCCTCGGGCCGGTACTTGCCGGGGTCGCTGCGGGAGTGGCCGACGAAGCGGTACGTGCGCGACTCGACGAACTCCGGGCCGCCGCCGGCGCGCACGCGCGCGACGATCTGCTCCGCGGCGCTCCGTACGGCCCAGAGATCCATGCCGTCGACCTCGGTGGTCGGCAGCTCGAACACGGCGGCGCGCGGCACGATCCCGCCCGGCGTCACGTCCTCGGTCGGCGTGTACTCGCCGTAGCCGTTGTTCTCGCAGACGAAGACGACCGGTAGGTCGAGCACCTTCGCGAAGTTGAGGCACTCGAAGAAGTACGCCTGGTTCGTCGTGCCGTCGCCGAAGTACGCGACCGCGACCGAGCCGGTCCCGCGCAGGGCGAGGGCTGCGCCGGTCGCCGCGGCGATGCTGCCACCGACGATCCCGTAGCAGCCCATCACGCCGTGATCCGGGTCGACGACGTTCATCGAGCCGGCGCGGCCGCCGTTCACGCCGGTGGCGCGCCCGAGCAGCTCGGCGAGCAGGCCCTCCGGGCTCGTGCCCATCGCGAGCAGGTGGCCGTGGCCCCGGTACGTGCACGCGACACGGTCGCCCTCGCGCAGGACGCTCGCGAAGCCGACGGCGTTCGCCTCCTGGCCCGAGTAGAGGTGCGTCGTCCCGTACACCTCGCCGTGCAGGAACAGCCGCTGCACGGCGTCCTCGAAGCCGCGGATGAGCAGCATCCGGCGGTAGAGGGAGGCGCCGAGCTCGGCGTCGAGCGCGTCCTCGTGCGTGTCGGCGTCCGTCGTGGACACGCTAGCCCGCCTCGACCGCCTCGTACGCCTTCGGGATCCAGTCGCCGCCGAGGCGGGCGCCGCCCTTGCCGTCCGCACGGCGGAGGATGTCGTCGCGCGACTCGATCGCGAGCCTGCGCACCCGCGCGTGGTCGACGCCGAGCAGCTTGCCGTCGCGCTTCACGACCTTGCCCTCGACGAGGATCGTGTCGACGAGACCTGGGTGCGCGTTGTAGACGAACGCGCCGATCGGGTTGTTCAGCGGCGTCATCCCGAACGAGTCGGCGCGGACGATGATGATGTCCGCCCGCTTGCCCGGCGTGAGCGTGCCGATCTTCGAGTCGAGGCCGCACGCGCGCGCGCCCTCGATCGTCGCGAACTCGAGCACGTCACGACACGTGAGCTCCATCTCGCTCACGGAGGCCTCGCCGCGATCGCGCGCCGCCGCGTTGTCGAAGCCGCGCTCGGTGCCGATCGTCGCGCGCATCGTCCCGAACAGGTGGCCGCCGTTCGAGCTGCAGACGTCGATCGAGAGGCTGGGCCGGATCCCCGCGTCGAGCAGGCGTCCGGTGGCAGGCCAGCCGTGGCCCATCTGAAGCTCGATGTCGGGCGAGCACGAGGCGGTGCAGCCGGCGTCGGCCATCATCCGCAGCTCGTCGTCGGCGAGCGAGTTGCAGTGGACGTACGTCTGGTTCGAGCCGAGCAGGCCGTGCTCTTTCAGCTGCGCGATCGGGCGTCCCTTGCCCCACTCGCCGTCGCCGGCATGGCAGCTGATGCGGATGCCGAGCTCGGCGGCGAGCGCGTAGTCGCGCGCCGTCACCTCGAGCGTGGCGAACTGGTTGCCGCGCGGCGCGAGGCAGAGCGTGACGAGCGCGTCGTCGGACGAGAGCCGTCCCTCGCGCAGCCGGCGCACGTCGTCGCCGGGATGGTCGAGGGCACTGACCGGCGCCCAGTGGCGGAAGCCGCC
The DNA here is from genome assembly GCA_036511815.1 of Gaiellaceae bacterium. Classification (GTDB taxonomy): domain Bacteria; phylum Actinomycetota; class Thermoleophilia; order Gaiellales; family Gaiellaceae; genus Palsa-739. The sequence continues at coordinate 30,650 of DATCBP010000050.1, read as the reverse complement.
GCCGTGGCCGAAGATCACGCGCGCGCCCGATTCGACGACCGCGTCGACCGCTGCGTCGGTGTGCTCGGGCGAGTTGAGGTTGTGCGACCAGTCGAGGAGCGTCGTGATCCCCGAGTCGAGCGCCTCGAGCGTGCCGATCAGGTTCCCGGAGTACGTGTCCTCGGGCCGGTAGAGCTCGCTCATCGTCCCATGCAGGCCGGTGAAATAGTGCGCGAGCGTCCAGTCCGAGGCGATGTTGCGGAACAGCGCCTGCCAGGTGTGGCGGTGCGTGTCGACGAGTCCGGGCAGGACGAGGCAGTCGGTGGCGTCGATCACCTCGGCGTCCGGCGCATCGATCGTGGCGGCGACCTCGACGATCCTGCCGCCCTCGACGAGCACGTCGCCGGAGGGGAAGAAGTCGCCGACCTTCGGATCGACGGTGATCACGGTCCCGCCCTTGATGAGCGTCCGGTCAGGCATGGCTCCTCCTCTGGGTCAAAGTGCGGGCGCGAGCCCGTCGACGAGGTCTGCGCCGCGTACGTAGTTGCGGCCCGTGACGAGGAGCTCGTCAGCGGGGAAGCGGGTGATCACCCGGGGCCCGGTTGGGGTGACGATCACTTCTTCTTCGATGCGGGCGGCGGAGCGGCCGTCCGAGGCCGCGCAGTAGGTCTCGAGTGCGAACACCATTCCGACTTCGAGCTCGATCGGGTCGTCGAGCGAGTGGAGGCGGCTGATCATCGGCGCCTCGTAGAGGCCGACACCGAGGCCGTGTCCGAACTGGAGGCCGAAGGCGGCGCGCTCGTCCTTCATGCCGATCTCTTCCGCGGTCGGCCAGACCTCGGCGATCTGGTCGGTCGTCACACCCGGGCGGACGCGCTCGATCGCGTTGTCGAGCCACTCGCGGCACTGCTTGTACGCGTCGAGCTGCGACGGCGTCGCGTAGCCCACGGCGAAGGTGCGGTAGTAGCACGTCCGGTAGCCCATGAACGAGTGGATGATGTCGAAGAACGCCTGGTCCCCCGGGCGTAGCAGCCGGTCGGAGAACGTGTGCGGGTGCGGGTTGCAGCGGTCCCCGGAGATCGCGTTAATCGCCTCGACGTGCTCTGAGCCGAGCTCGAACAGCACCTTCATCGCGGCAGCCACGACCTCGTTCTCGCGAATGCCCGGGCGCAGGATCCGGTAGATCTCCTCGTAGGCCGCATCGACGATGCCGGCCGCCTGGTCGAGCAGCGCGAGCTCGTCGTCGCTCTTGATCTTCCTCGCCTCGAGCATCACCGGCTGTGAGTCCGCGATCTCCAAACCGTGCCGCTGAAGGGCGAGCAGCGTCGTCATGTCGGGCACGTCCATCCCGACCGGGTCGCGCTCGAGGCCGCGCTCGCGCAACTCCTCGACGATCATCGACGCGAGCGCATCCGGCACCCCCGTGGGGTCGGGCATCGCGCCGCGCATCGGCGGCACCCAGGCGCGCCAGCTCGACTCCGGGAACCACGGGCAGTACAGCTGGTGATGGCGCGCCGCGGAGCCGAAGTCCCACAGGATCGGCGGCTCATCACGGAACACGAGCGCGAAGCGGATGTTCTTGTCGCGCTCCCACGTCCCGATCGCCGTGCTCGTGACATAGCGCAGGTTGTTCGGGTCGAACAGAAGCAGGCAGCCCAGCTCGGACGCGGCCAGCGCAGCTTTCGCCCGCGCCAGACGAGCGGTGCGCAGCCGGTCGAAATCCACCCGCTGCTCCCAGTCGACCGCCATCGTCGCTCCGCGCGAGGCGATATTCATCCGTCCTCCCTCTCGGGCCTACTGTTCAGCGATTCTGCACATTGGGCGAGAATCCGTCAACCGGAACGGGTCAGGCTTCGGCCTGTTCCTCTTCCTCGAGCATCTCCTGGAAGCAGGGCGCTCCCTCGAAGGCGGCGAGGCCCGCGGGGTGGAGCCGGCGCTCACGGCGGCGGCGCACCGCATCGCGGCGGCGGCGCGCGGTGGCGATCGCCGCGGAGGCGCCGACGAGGCCGCCGATGAGGAAGGAGCGCGCACGTCCGCGCCGGTCGTCTCCGTCCATGGGACGATTGTATTTGTGCGCATCGCGACACTCGGGGATGTGACGCTCGACGTAATCGTCCGGCTGGCGGAGCCGCTCGTGGCCGGCGACGACGTGCGAGCGCAGACGCGCACGGGCGCGGGCGGCCAGGCAGCGAACGTCGCGGCGTGGGCGGCTGCGCTCGGCGCCGAGGCGCGGTGCATCGCGAAACGCGGCGACGACGCGACGGGCGAGCTCGTCGCGCGCGAGCTCGTGGGACGCGGCGTCGAGCTCGCGGGGCCGGTGGGCGCGGGCGCGACCGGCGTGATCGTCTCGATCGTCGGCTCGGACGGCGACCGGTCGATGGCGTCCGACCGCGGCGTCGCGCCGAGCTTCGCGCCCGGGGAGCTGGAGGAGGCGTGGCTCGACTGCGACGTGCTGCACATCTCCGGATACGCGCTCCTGCGTGAGCCGGTCAGCGACACGGCGCTGCGCGCTGCGGAACTGGCCCGCGCCCGCGGCGCCCGCGTCTCCGTGGACGTGGCGGCGTGGACGGAGATCCGCGCCTACGGGCCCGTGCGCTTCCGCGAGCTGCTCGACCGGGTCGCGCCGGACGTGCTGTTCGCGACGGAGGCGGAGTGGGAGATCCTCGGCGGCGCGTACCTGGCGGCGCCGACCGGCGTGCTCAAGCGGGGAGCGCGCGGCTGCACCGTGCTCACCGAGGACACGCGGCTCGAGTTCGCGCCCGTCGGGACGGACGTCGTCGACACGACGGGCGCCGGCGATGCGCTCGCGGCGGGGTTCCTGCTCGGCGGCTCGCTCGAGGAGGCTGCGCGGCGCGGGCTCGACGCGGCGGCTCGATGTATCGCGACAGTAGGGTCGATGCCGTGATTCGCATCACGGCCGAGGTGCGCGAGGCGAAGGCGGTGGTCGTGCTCGAGACGACGCTCGTCGCGCACGGCTTTCCGCCCGGCGAGGGCGTCGAGGTCGGGCTCGAGTCGGAGCGGCAGGTGCGTGCGACCGGCGCCGTGCCGGCGACGGTCGGGGTGCTGGACGGCGAGATCGTCGTCGGCCTGACCGAGGACGAGCTCGGTCGTTTCGGAGCGGACGCGCGCAAGGTCGGGCCGCGCGACCTCGCCGCGGCCGTCGCGCAGCGCGCCGTGGGCGCGACGACGGTCGGCGGCACGCTCGCGGTCGCGCGCGCGGCGGGGATCCGCTGGATGGCGACGGGCGGGCTCGGCGGCGTCCACCGCGGCTTCCCCGATCCGCCGGACGTGTCCGCGGATCTCGCGCAGCTTGCGCGCACGCAGGCGCTCGTGATCTGCGCGGGCGTCAAGTCGCTGCTCGACGTGCCGGCGACGGCGGAGGTGCTCGAGTCGCTCGGCGTGCCGGTGCTCGGCTATCGCACGGACACGCTGCCGCTCTTCTATGCCGCAGCGGGCGGACCGCCGGTGTCGGCGCGGGTGGAGTCGGCCGCCGAGGCAGCGGAGATCGCGCGCGGCCACTGGAGCCTCGACGGCGCGGGGCTGCTGCTCGGCCGGCCACCGGACGAGCCGCTCGACGACGTCGAGCCGCTGATCGAGGAGGCGCTGCACGCGGCCCGCGACGCAGGCGCATCCGGCCAGGCGGTGACGCCGTTCGTGCTCTCGTACCTCCACCGCGAGAGCGGCGGCCGCACGCAGCGCGCGAACAAGGATCTGATCGCGCAGAACGCACGCCTCGCCGGCGAGATCGCCGTTGCGGCAACGCTCTCCTAGAGGTTGCGGCGCGCGAAGCCGGCGAGCGCGAGCGCGCCGACGATCAGGAGATAGACGAGCGCCCAGACGCGGATCGGCCAGCCGTGCACGTACGCCCCGCCGAACGGGCCGAGCTGGAGCAGGAACCCGGTCAGCCCGGACGCGTTCTCGGTGATCATCCGCAGCCCGTCCTGGTAGAGCGCCTCGAACGGGAGCGCCCACGCCGCGATCGTGGAGGCGTGCTCGATCGCGTGCGAGTTGAGCGCGTGCCCGATCGTGCCGAGCAGGCCGGCGACGAGGCCGCCGCCGAAGAGCATGAAGACGGCGATCCCGTTCGCCGTCGCCGAGAGCACCACCGACCCGAGTAGCGAGAGCGCGATCACGATCACGACGCCTCCCGCCAGCTCGAAGCCGGGCCACGGAATCCGGTCGGGCCACCAGTTCCCCGTCAGCCCGGTGATCAGCAGCGCGCTGAAGTACACGAAGAGGACGTAGGCGACGCACACTCCCGCGGCGCCGAGGAAGCGGGCAAGCAGCAGCGTCGAGCGTCCGACCGGCCGCACGACGAGCGGCTGGAGCAGGCCGCGCTCCGCGTCGCCGGAGACGACGCCGAGCGTGAGGAACACCGCGAGCACGACGCCGAGGAAGAGCGTCGCGAACATCGCGAGCCCGGTGAGGAACGCGCCCGCGAACGTGCGCGTGTCGACGTGCACGTCGCGCGGCGGCGAGATGCTCGACAGCTGGTTGAACACGTAATGGTTCGCGAGCCAGAACAGGAAGAGGAAGACGACCGTGAGCAGCACGACGACCGCGAACACGCGCCGGCGCACCGCCTCGCGGAAGCCGTACTCGACGATCGCCGCGACGGCGCTCAATCCGTCTCCCCGCCCACGGCCTCGAGATACACGTCCTCGAGCGTCGAGGTGAGCACGCGGACGCCGTACACCTGCCGGCCGGCCGCGACGGCGTCGGCGACGAGCCGCGGCACGTCCTCGCGCGTCGCTTTCTCGACGAGGCGCACGCCCTCCTCCGTCTCGAGCTCGACGCCGCGCGGCTGCGCGAGCTCCGTGGGCGTCCCGACCGCAACGAGCTCGCCGCCGAGGAGGATGGCGACGCGGTCGCAGACGAGCTCGATCTCCGAGAGCAGGTGCGAGTTGAGCAGGACGGAGACGCCGCGCCCTCGGAGCTCCTCGAGCAGCAGGCGCACGGTGCGCCGGCCGACGGGGTCGAGCGCCGACGTCGGCTCGTCGAGGAGCAGTACGCGCGGCTCGCCGACGAGCGCCTGCGCGACGCCGAGCCGCTGCTGCATCCCCTTCGACATGCCGTCGACGCGGCGCGCCGACGCGTCCTCGAGTGCGACGAGCTCGAGCAGGCGTCGCCGCTCTGCAGCCCCGCCCGCGGAGCCGGCGAGCCGCTGGTGCAGCTCGAGCACCTCGTCCGCGGTGTACCAGCCGGGGAAGCGGAACAGCTCGGCGAGGTAGCCGATCGACGCACGCGCGTCCCGCGAGCCGGCGCGCGCGCCGGCCACCTCGGCCTCGCCGCTGCTCGGGCGCACGAGCCCGACCGCAATCTTCACAAGCGTCGACTTTCCGGCCCCGTTCGGGCCGAGCAGGCCGACGAGCTCCCCTTCGGCCACCTCGAGATCGACGCCTTTGAGCGCCTCGACAGCGCCGTAGCGCTTCGTCAGCCCGCGGACAGCGAGGGCATTCCGCACAGTCCGAGCGTAGCGTCAGTAGCCTGGGGGTATGCCGCGCGGTTACATGGAGGGTCCCGCAGCCGAAGAGGCCGAACGCCTGGCCGACGAGAAGGCGCGCGTGAAGCACGACCAGCCGAAGGCCGTGATCTATCCCGCGGTGTACGGGTGCACCGAGGAAGACTCGAAGCCGCACTTCCTCGGCTGGCTCAACGAAGTGAACCCGGACGAGCTGTTCGCGTCCGGCAAGGCGTGGGGCGTCACCGTGCGCCGCGTCTCCGCCGCGACGAGCTGAGGCCGCACCGGCTCGCCGGCGTCACGTACACGGGACATCAGGCGACCCCGAGTGCCTACAGCGCTCGGCGATCCGTCGAGAAGCATCACCTGGCCCGTCACAGCACGAATGCACCGAACGGTCAGGCGCGTTCCTGCACGCCGCCCAGCGATCGCCCTGCGCCCTGGACACCCGGGTAGCGACGCGAGCACAATGCTGCGCATGAACCCAGTCCTTGGTCTCGCGCATCAGACGGGCGTGCGCCTCGCGGAAGTGGGGTTTCTGCTCATGCTGTTCGCCGGGCTCTGGTTTGCGGCCGCGCAGATCGCATGGTTCAAGCTGAGCAGCATCCGGTCGATCGTCGCGGGCGTCGCGCTCGCGATCGGCGGTCTGCTTCTCATCATCGCCACGCACTGGGGTCACTTCGGTGGGATGCCTCACGGTCGTGTCAGCACGATCGCGCGGGCAAGCGCTTCGTCGAGGTGAAGCGTCGCTGCGATTCCGTCCCTGTTGTAGAAGGCGATCCCGTAGGTGTGGCCGCCCGTCGTCCAGATGAGCGCGAGATGGTTCGTGAACGAGCTGCCGTCGTTTGTCGCGGCCGGGACGAAGACCGAACGCATGTGCCAGCCGTTGATGGAGACCCAGCCGAGCAGCCGAACCCGGGCGGCCGGGTACCACGCCGGGCCGTTCACCAGATGCGCGTAGCTCGAGAGTGCGTGCGGTGACGCAGTGACGACGAGGTGCTGGTCGCCCGCGCTCCCCGACCCGATCACCCAGCCGCGCCATGCGCGCGAACAGCCGCCGAGCCCACCGGGTTCCACCAGCCCGATCCCGCAGCCCGTCGCTTCAACTGCCCCCGCGCCACGCACGATTCCGGCCGGGGCGCGCGTCGGGCAGGGAACCGCGTAGCCGACCACACGTGCCGTGGCGCGGCACTGTGCGAGCAAGGATGGGGACGCGGGAACGAAGTGCAGCCCGGGCGGCGATGCCGCAACTGCCGCGAGCAGGACCGCCATCCTCATCACGCAAAGCGTACGGCTCGCGCTGAGCCGCGGGTCCCGGTGAAGCTCGGCTCGGGCTTGCAGCAGTGGATCGACAGCCTCGGCAGCCGCACGTGGGAGGAAAGCGGGACGGGCCGAACCGTCAGAGCCCTGCGAGCAGGTCGCGCAGCGCCGCGGTGTACGTGTCGAGCGCTGTGCGGCCCTGGTGGGTGAGCGCGACCGTGGTGCGCGAACTCGCCGACGGTAAAGCGCTGAAGGTGCTCATCCGTGGATCAGCGCAGCGCGTCGATCGACGCGGTCGTGACGATCCCCTCGACGCTGCGCGCCAGTTCCGCGTCCAGGGTTACGAACGCGTCTGCCTGCAGCTGCGTCAGTGCAACGTATTCGGCGTCGTACGTCGAGGCCCATCCCAGCTGATCCGCGATCTCCCAGGCTCGGCGCCGGAGCACGGCGTCGCCGAGGAGCCTGATCGGCATCCGCCCGATGCGGGCGAGGCGGTCGCGCGCGACGTCGGCCGGGATCTCGCCGCGCTCGACGGCCTCGTGCAGAGCCGAGAGCGTTTGAGAACGAAGGAGCGTCGGTGCAAGGAGCTCATGCGCGCCCGAGACCTCGACCTCCGCGCTCGCCAGGTGGAGGACGGCGCCGGCGTCGACGACGAACCTCGTCATCGGGTACCACGAAGTCGTCGCCGTCGTCCTCTCGACGGACGTGGTCGAGCGCGAGCGCAACCTCCCAGAACTCGGTCTGGCGCTGGAGATCGTCCACGCGCAGGACGATCGAACCGACGCGAATCGTCGGGAGACTGGAATACGACTCGCCGCCCAGCGGCTCTCACCACGGCGCGACGGCGATGCCGCCCCATTCCTCAGGCTCGACGTCGCGCACCGTCTGCGCCAGCTCCCAGCGGTGGCCGCCAACGTCCTCGAGCATGCACGAGCGGTCGCCGTACTCGTGCGTCGTCGGCTCATGAAGGACGCGCGCACCGAAGTCACGGGCACGAGCGAACGCCGCATCGACGTCAGGCACGCGCACCTTGATGATGTGGGTGGCGATGCCTGAGCCTGGTGCGACCTGATCGCCGCAGACGTCGGCGACGATGACGGCGCCGTCCGCTCCGACGCGCAGCTGGGCGCGGTGCGCGTCGCCGACCCGCACCCGTTCCGCGAAGCCGAACGCCGACTCGAGCCACGCCACCGCCGCTCGCACATCGGGGTAGATGAGCACCGGAGTCACGGTCACAGGCGGGGAAGAGCGATTCGTCAGCATGATGCGTAGCGTAGACCGCGCTTCGACAAGAGTCAGTCAGGGAACGGTGTTGTGAGGAGGCCGATCCGGGTGCGTTGGTGGACATGCGCGATCGTCGCCTGCCTGCTCAGCCTTGGCCCTGTGCCGCCGGTTGCCTCGCCGGCGGCGGCGGGCGGGCAGGCATTCCGGATTCGCGTCTTTCGGTTCGTCGACAGGTCGCGGACGATCCGGCTGCCGGACGGACGACATGTGGCGCGACCGCTCGAGACCGTTGTCCGCTATCCGGCGGCGGGCGGCTCGTATCCGCTCGTCGTGTTCGCGCATGGGTACACGCTCACGCCGGCGAGCTACGACGGTCTGCTGCGCGCATGGACGCAGGCCGGCTATGTCGTCGCCGCACCCGTGTTCCCGCTCGAGAACGCGAACGCACCGGGCGGTCCGAACGAGTCCGATCTCATCAACCAGCCGCAGGACATGAGCTTCGTGATCTCGAGGCTGCTCGCCCTCAACGGCCGACCGAAGGACGTGCTCGGCGGAAAGATCGATCCGTCGCGCATCGCCGTCGCCGGCCACTCCGACGGCGCCGAAACCGCGCTCGCCGTCGCCTACGACCACCGCTTCCGCGATCCGCGCATACGCGCGGCGATCGTTCTCTCGGGCTCAGCGCTTCCAGGGATGGGCCTGTTCCCCGAGGACGGCCCGCCACTCCTCGCGATGCAGGGGACGGCCGACACGACCAACGCGCCGGCCACGACCGCGGCCTACTTCGGGCTCGCACAGCGCCCGAAGTTCCTGCTGTGGCTGCTCGGAGCGTCGCACCTCCCGCCGTACACGGATCAACAACCGCAGCTCGGAATCGTCGAACGCGCCACGACCGCGTTCCTCGACCACTACTTGAAGGGCCGTCCGCTCGCTGCACTCCTCGAAGCAGGGCAGCGCCCAGGGCTCGCCCGGCTCACCGCCGACCCATAGCGGGAATCGCGGCTCAGCCCTCATTGTCTCATCATGCGGTTCGATCAGGGTTCAGACCGTGAGCGAACGGACAGGCGGTGGCAGCCCGGTGTGGGTTCCGGCGTGAGCGCTCCGCCGGACGCGCCCGAGTCGACTTCTGCCTCCGCGCAGCTGGCGGGGCTTGAAGCGCGCCGGCACCAACGGCACGAGGCCGCACGCCGGCGTAGGCGGCGACGGCGATACGTACTGGTGGGCGTGGCCGCCCTCATCGTGTTGTCGCCGGCCCTTTATTCGTACACGGCGACGATGCTCCAGCCTTCGAGTCTGCCGCTGGGCGTGCGCAGTGTCGAGTGGATCAGAAACCACCATGGCAACTGGCTCGTCGACGAAGTCGAGCACGTCTACTACAGCGCGAAGGCGCCGAAGAAGGGTGGCCCGCAGCTGAGGAGCCTGCCGGCGGTCGGCCTGGCCCCGGGCGCGGCCGCCGCCGAGCGACGCACCCGCGCGCGCGCCGCGGCATGGCCACCCCGGATCAAGCCGGTTCTCTCGGTCCCCCTGCCGGGCGAAGGGATCTGGAAGCGGACAGGCCCGCTCGTCGGCGGACGCCCGCCGGTCCTCGTCACCACCTTCCGCGACGAGCCCGCCTATCCGCGCATCGTCGCCTACGTCGCCTGGTTCGACCACACGCGAACGGCGCTCGCCTTCTACCCCGGCCGCTACGAGCCGCCGAACGCGCCCGTGCGCGGGCCGATGTCGATTCCGTCCAACCAGCGCTGGCGCCTCCTCGCCACCTTCAACGGCGGCTTCACGTACGCCGACGGCCACAACGGCTCGTCGATCAACGGCCTCATCTACGAGCCGCTCAAGGACGGTCTGGCCACCCTGATCGGCTACCGCAACGGCCGCGTCGCCATCAAGACCTGGAGCGGCGGACCGAACGCCGGCCCCCAGGTCGCCTTCGCCCGCCAGAGCCTGCCGCCGATCATCCAGAACGGCCGGCTCAACCCCGCATTGAACGAAGGCTCGCAGTGGGGCTACACGCTCGGGAACGCTGTCCGCGTGTGGCGAACGGGCGTGGGCATCGACCGTCGCGGCAACCTCATCTACGCCGCCGCCGACGACCAGACGGTGATCACGCTGGCACGGATCCTCCAACACGCAGGCGCGGTACAGGCAATGCAATTCGACATCAATCCCGAGTGGCCGACCCTGATCACGTACGGCCACCACGGCGGCCTCGACCCGACCAAGGTCGTGCCCAACGGCCAGCAGGCCGTGACCCGCTACCTCGTCCCCGACGATCGCGACTTCGTGGCCGTCTACCGACGCCTGCCGGGCCCGGTCACCGTGCCATTCAAATAGTTGTCACCAATTCGTTACCGTGAGCGGTCATGGACTGGTCACTGTTTCATGCGCTCAACGGCCCGCTCCGTCACCGCGACGGCGCCCAGGACGCCGCTCAGATCTTCAACGCCTGGGCGATCTTCGTTCTCGTGTTCGCGGCCGGAGGGATCTGGTTCGTCGCGCGTCCGGGCGGCTCGGCGCGATCGAAGCTCGCCGCTGTTTCGGCTGCTCTCTCCGCAGCGCTCGCGTTGCTCATCAACGTGTTGCTCAGCCATCTCTGGTTCCACGATCGGCCGTTTGTCGATCACCCACGGGCGACGGTGCTTCTCATTCGCCATGCCGCCGACAACTCGTTCCCGAGCGACCACGCGAGTGTGGCGTTCGCGGTCGCGTTCGCCGTGCTCGCGTTCCACCGTCGCCTCGGGCTGCTGCTCCTGCTCGGCGCAGCCGCCGTGGCGGTGGACAGGATCTTCGTCGGTGTCCACTACCCGGTCGACGTCGCCGCAAGCCTGCTCGTCGGGCTCTTCGCGGCGGTCGCGGTAACCACGGTCGGGCGTCGATATGTTGCCTGGATAGTTCGGCAGCTGAGCAGACTCTCGGACCCCGTCGTCGGAGCTGCTCGCGGATTGGTCGACACCGCTCGGCGACCACCGTCGCCGCGAAGCTGAAAGGAGCTCCCATGGAGAAGAGGCTGGTTACGCGTTACGCGATGCGGTCCGTCGAGGCGGCGAACGAGAATCAGCGGCGGATCGAAGGTGTCTTCGCCGAGCTGGTCGCAGACGCGCCCGACAACGTCAGTTACATCGTCCTTCGGCTCGCGGACGACTCTTTCGTGCACGTCTCCTTCCACAACCACCGCGATGACGAGGTCAACCCGATCGCCTCGACGGCTGCCTTCGCGCACTTTCAAGACGGTCACGCCGATCGTCGCGAGGGCGGCGTGGACCAGCAGACCGCAACGCTCGTCGGCGCCTACATCACGACCATCGACTGAGCCAGTGGTCTCACCGGCAACGTTTGCCGACCTCCAGCCGCTCGCAGTCAGTAGGAAACTACGATGCGGTCTCCGCGGAGCGCGAGCTACGCTCCCCTCATGAAGCCACGCATGTTTCTCCGCGTTCCGTATGACTGGCGCCGTCCCACGAAGGCCCGTGTCAAGAGTCGGCTGTGGAACCCGTCCGAGCCGCGGCTGATCGTCCCCAAGGCATTCGGATGGGGATGGACGATCAACTTCGCGCGCGTGTTCGGCCGGCACTGAGCCGGACTGCACGACCCTGAGCAATCCGCGCGTCACCGCCGAGAAGATGCACGCCGACGAGGTGGACACCGACGTATCGCTCGTTCGGCGTTTGCTCGCGGCGCAGTTCCCCCAGTGGGCGCACCTGCCGATCGAGCGGGTGCAGTCCGCGGGGACGGACAACGCGATCTACCGCCTCGGCGACGACATGGCGGCGCGGCTGCCGCGCATCCACTGGGCCACCGAGCAACCGGAGAGGGAGCAACGGTGGCTGGCGAGACTCGCTCCGCACCTGCCGCTGGCGATCCCGGTCCCGCTCGCGATCGGAGAACCGGGAGAGGGCTACCCCTGGCAGTGGTCCGTTCACCGCTGGCTCGAAGGCGAGACCGCGACACCCGACCGCATCGCCGATCCTCACGAGACCGCGACCGCGCTGGGGCGATTCGTCGCCGCGTTGCAGCGGATCGATCCCGCCGGCGCACCGCCTTCTCCCCGCGGCCGGCCGCTGGCGGTGCAGGACCGTGCGGCCCGCGAGGCGATCGCCGCTCTCCACGACACGTTCGACGCCGACGAGCTCAGGGCGGCCTGGGACGCCGCGCTCGACACACCGCCGTGGCAAGGAACCCCCGTCTGGGTCCACGGAGATCTCCAGTCCGGGAACCTGCTCGCCGTGCAGGGACGGCTCACCGCCGTGATCGACTTCGGCTGCGTCGGCGTCGGAGATCCCGCCTGCGACTCCGGGGCCGCGTGGACGTACCTCTCCGCCGGAACACGGGACGCATTCCGCGCTGCGCACCCCGTCGACGACGCGACCTGGGCTCGCGGCCGCGGCTGGGCGCTCTCCACCGGGCTGATCGCCCTCCCCTACTACGAGACGACGAATCCCGTGCTCGCCGGCATCGCCCGGCGTGCGATCGGCGAGGTCCTCGCAGAACGCGCAGCGGCGCTCCGCTGACCCGCATGATCGCCGTCTATATTCGCCGCATGGCCGTGCGGCGTCGACTCTTCGCGATCGGCTACGACCCACTCCTCTGGCGGGCCGAGCGGCGCGGCATGGCAAGCCTTCGCAGCGCGCACCTCGGACGCGCGCACGGCCGCGTGATCGAGATCGGCGCCGGCACGGGCTTGAACGTGCCGCACTACGACGGCGACCGCGTCGACGAGCTCACGCTCGTGGAGCCTGAGGTCCTCCTCCACTCTCGTCTGAAGCAACGTCTCGCCGCCTCGCCGCTGCAGGGTCGCGTCGTCGCCGCTGTGGCCGAAGCGCTGCCGTTCGACGAGGACAGCTTCGACGTCGCTGTCGTGACCCTCGTGCTCTGCACCGTGCCCGATCCGGACGCAGCCCTCGCCGAGATCGCTCGGGTGCTCAGACCCGGCGGCGAGCTGCTCTTCATCGAGCACGTCACGGCCGGCGCCGGATCCCGGCTCGCGGCCTGGCAGGATCGCCTTCACCGTCCATGGCGGGCCGTCGCATGTGGCTGCAACACGAACCGCGACACGCGCCGGCTGATCGACGACTCGCCGCTGACGATCACGGAGATCAGCAACGAACGCTGGCGCTCCGTGCCGGCGATCGTCCAGCCGCTGATCGTCGGCTCGGCAGCGGCCGGGTAGACGGCGCTTACGCGTCGGCGATGGGCCTGCCCACGACGAGCGCCTCGCGCAGCTGCGGCTCCAGCTCGCGAAAGCTCGCGTCGGGGCGGACGCCGAGCGCGTCGAGCGTCTTCGAGAAGAAGCAGCGCGCGGCGGCGGCGAGAACGACGTCCATGATCTCGCTCTCCGACAGCCCCAGGTCGCGGAGCCGCTGCAGGTCGGCGTCGCCGATCGACGTTGCGTCGTCGACGACCCGCTCGGCCAGGTCCATGACCGCGACGTCGACCTCGTCGAGCCCGGCGGCACGGCGATCGAGCGCGATCTCGAGCACCGGCTCGCCGAAGCGCTCCTGGAGGACGGTGCCGTGCGCGAGGCAGCAGTAGCTCGAGCGGAGCCGGCGCGCGGCGGCGAGCGTCGCCAACTCGTAGCGGCGCAGGTCCATCCCCGCCTTGATCGCGCCGTTCAGCTGCGTCCACGCCTCGTAGACCTCCGGCCGCTCCGCGAACGCGCGCTCGTAGTTCGTGGGCACGGCCCCTATTATTCCTCGTGTGTCGCTCGTTGCTGCCGAGAACGCGGAAGCCCGCGAGGCATGGAACGGCGTTCTCTTCGACCGCTTCGTCGCCTACCGGCACCTGATCGTCACGGGGATCGCTCCGCACGGCGACGAGGCGATCCGAATCGAGCCGCCCGAGTCCGGCGACCGCGTGCTCGACGTCGGTTGCGGCTTCGGCGACTCGACCCAGCAGCTCGCGCAGATCGCCGGGCCGGAGAGATCGTCGCTCGGAGTCGACGTCGCGCCCCGGTTCGTCGACGCCGCGCGGGAGGAGGCCGCCGCCGCGGGCGTCGCGAACGTGCGCTTCGAGGTCGCGGACGTCGAGGTGACACAGTTCGAGGAGGCGTTCGACTACGCGTTCGCGCGCTTCGGGACGATGTTCTTCGCGAATCCCGTGGCCGCGTTCCGGAACGTCCGCCGCGCGCTCGTGCCGGGCGGCCGCTTCGTCAGCGTCGTCTGGCGGCGCAAGCTCGACAACCCGTGGATACACGTGGCGGAGGAGGTCGTCAAGCCGCTCGTCGACGAGCCGGAGGAGACGGACGAGCCGCGCTGCGGGCCGGGGCCGTTCTCGCAGGCGAACGCCGACACGCTGAGCCAGCAACTGAAGTCCGCGGGGTTCGCCGAGATCGAGCTGCGGCGCTGCGACCTGCCGATCCTGATCGGACGCGACCTCGACGAGGCCGTCGCGTTCAACCTCGCGCTCGGCCCGGCCGCCGAGGTCGTGCGCCTAGCAGGCGAGGACGCCGAGAAGATTCGCCCACACATCGAAGAACAGCTCCGCCGGGCCCTGGCGCAGTTCGAGACACCGGACGGCCTCGTCGCCGGTTCGTCGACCTGGATCGTCACTGCCCGCCTCTGAAACGCTGCGCGTTTCAGAGGCGATGGAATGTTCGGCTTCGCGGAGCGAAGCCGAACCTACCCCGGTTGAAACGCGAAGCGTTTCAACCGGAAAGCGTGGCAACGAACTCGTCGATCGTCAGCGCAGGAAGCGTCTCGATCTTCGTCGAGCCGCGCGCGCCGAGCGCGACGCTGACGCGGGCGACCGTCGCCGTGTCGGGCGCCTCGACGACGCTGACGAAGTCGAACTCGCCGAGCGTCGCCCACTGGTGCAGCACACGCGCGCCGAGCTCCTCGACGTCGTGGTTCACCTCGCGCAGACGGTCAGGGTTCGACTTCAGCGTCGCCACGCCCTGCTGCGACAGACGCGAGAGCAGGATGTAGATGGGCATGCGCGGAACCTACTCCACCCGGGCTGCCTGATCCACATACAAGAGCGCCGCGCCGATGAAGAGCAGCGGCGAGAGGATGAGGTCGGAGAGCACCGCCGCCACGTCCTGTGTCTGGTTCCCCTGGGTGTGGAGCACGACGAGCAGGGCGTAGCGGCTCACGCCGAAGACGAGCGCGAGCGTGGCGAGGCCGCCCACCGCGTGCACCGGGTCGGCCCGGCCGAGCTGGAAGCCGCGCCGGAGGGCGGCGCGCACGTCGAGGCCCTCCCGCGCGGCGGCCGGCACGGCGAGGCCGAGCAGCGCGAAGAGCACGATGCCCGGCAGCACGTACAGGCGTACGAGCACCGGGAAGGGCACGAACACGATCAGCGCGACGAGGAACGCCGTCCTCCAGGCGTGGCGGGGAATCGGGTCGGTCGATGCGAGCACGACGGCCCGAACGTAGGCCGCCGCGAACGCCGGCGCGAACGCCCAGAGGACGAGCGTCTCGACGCCGACGCTGCGGCCGAAGCTGACGAGATCGATGCCGACGAAGACGAGCCCGAGCGGCACGACGCTCCAGAACTTCTGCCCGTACAGGTGGATCGACTCGGCGACGAGCTGGCCGACGGTGCGCTCGCGGGGGGGCAGCGCCGCGGGGCGCGGCTCGCCGGCGCGCGGGTAGGAGGGCCTGGCCACGGCTCCGGAGGGTATCGTCGCCGTATGAGCTACGACGTGATCCGCTCCGACACCGCCGCTTTCGAGGAGCGGCCCGGCCACGAAGGCGAGGAGCCTCGCCTCGCGGCGGACGTGACCGCACCGGCGAACCTCACCGAATCGCGCGCCCGGCTGTGGCGCTACCCGGCGCACACGCGCGGCCGGAGGCACCAGGACAACGGCCAGGAAGAGGTCTTCGTCTGCCTGCGCGGCACGCTCACGCTGCTGCTCGGCGAGCCGCCCGAACGTGTCGACCTGAAAGCCGGCGACCTCGTCGCCGTGCACCAAGAAACGCCGATGCAGGCGCGGAACGAGGCTGACGAGGAAGTCCTCTTCTTCGCGTACGGCGCCCCGCCCGTCACGGGCCAGGCCGAGTTCCTCGACGACGTCGTCGACGCGCCCTCGCTCTAGAGCACGGCGACGAGCTTGGGCACCGCGTCCGCGAGCGCTGCGAGCGCAGCGTCGATACGCCACTTCGCGCGGTCCGGCTCCGCCACGGCGTTCGACACCGCGCGCAGCTCGAGCGCCGGCACGCCGGCGAGTGCGGCGGCCCGCAGCACGCCGAAGCCCTCCATCGCCTCGACGTCGCACGCGACGCCGCCGCCGACCTTCGCGCACGTGGCGATCGGCAGGACGAGCGCCTCCGGCAGGACGGCGCGCGCGGTCGCAAGCAGCTCGGAATCGGGGTGCACGCGCTCGACGCGGGCGAGCGTGAACGCCGCGTCGATCACGTCGCAGTAGATCGACTCCGAGCCGAGGACGAGCGACGGCGGCTCGATCCCCTGCGCACCGGCGATGCCGATGTGGAGCACGGCGCGCGGCCTGTGCGCGCTCAGCGCGCGCGCCGTCTGGAGCGCGGCTTCGACGGGGCCGATCCCGCAGCAGAGCGTCTCCGCTCCCTGGACGAAGGCGAGCTCACGCTCGGTGGCGGCGACGACGAGCAGCACACCGCAGACGCTAGCGAGTGCGGAGCGGCGCCTGCTCGGCAGGCGCCGCTCTTCGCGCTTCGCTAGCCGAGCTGGCCGCGGATCTCGCCGGCCGGGTTCTTGCCCGTGTGGACGTTCACGTAGAGCAGGTGCTTCGTGAAGTCCTTCTTGAGGGCGGCGCTGATCTTCGACGTGCCGGCCATCCCGCTCTTGCACGGCGTGCACAGCGGCACGACGACGTTGCCGGCCTTGCCCATGCCG
Organism: Gaiellaceae bacterium; assembly: GCA_036511815.1. Taxonomy (GTDB): domain Bacteria; phylum Actinomycetota; class Thermoleophilia; order Gaiellales; family Gaiellaceae; genus Palsa-739. Next base: position 13,921 of record DATCBP010000050.1, on the reverse strand, counting down.
CCGAGGTGGATGTGCGCGGCGGTCGCCGGCCCCGTGAGCTTCGAGAAGCTCAGCTTCCACTTCAGCGTGCTGCCGGTGAGCGTCGCGGTGAACGACCCACCTGCCTTAGCGTCCGCGACGGCCTGCTTCGGAACTTCCTGCGCGGACGTCAACTTCACCGACCAGTTGGTGCCGCGCGCGGCGGCAAGGGAGACAGCGGTCACTGCGAGCGCGATGACCGCGCCGAGCGACAGCAGTGCGACGAGCTTCCTCACGTTTCCCTCCTTCAGCCTGCGGCTGGATACGTGAGGTATTCGCGCGGGCCGTGCGAACGGTTTGCGCAGCCGTCGCCCTACACGGCTGCCGGCGCCGTCGAGCCCGCCTTCGTGAACGCGAGCTCGCCGTCGACCGCGTCGACACGGATCGTGTCGCCGTCGGCGAAGTCGCCCTCGAGCAACCGCAGCGCGAGCGGGTTCTCGATCAGCCGCTGGATCGCGCGCTTCAACGGGCGGGCGCCGTACGCGGGATCCCAGCCGGCGTCGGCGAGTGCCTGCTTCGCCGCATCGGTCAACTCGAGCGCGATACGCCGCTCCGCGAGCCGGCCGCGCAGGCGCTCGAGCTGGAGCTCGACGATCTCGCCGATCTGCTCGCGCGTCAGCGCCGCGAAGACGACGATCTCGTCGACGCGATTGAGGAACTCGGGCCGGAAGTGCTCGCGCAGCTGCTCGGCGCTGCGGATGTTCGACGTCATGATCAGCACCGTGTTCCGGAAGTCGACGGTGCGGCCCTGGCCGTCGGTGAGCCGGCCGTCGTCGAGCACCTGCAGCAGCACGTCGAACACCTCCGCGCTCGCCTTCTCGATCTCGTCGAGCAGCACGACGCAGTATGGGCGGCGGCGCACCGCTTCGGTGAGCTGTCCGCCCTCGTCGTAGCCGACGTAGCCGGGCGGCGCGCCGACAAGGCGGGCGACCGTATGCCGCTCCTGGTACTCGGACATGTCGAGCCGCACCATCGCGCGCTCGTCGTCGAACATGAACTCCGCGAGCGCACGCGCGAGCTCCGTCTTGCCGACGCCGGTCGGGCCGAGGAAGACGAACGAGCCGATCGGGCGGTTCGGGTCCTGGAGCCCGGTGCGCGAGCGGCGCAACGCGTTCGCTATTGCCTCGACGGCCTCGTCCTGGCCGACGACGCGCTGATGGAGGCGCTCCTCCATCCGCACGAGCTTCTCGGTCTCGCCCTCGAGCAGCCGCTCGACGGGCACGCCCGTCCAGCGCGCGACGACGCCGGCGATGTCGTCCTCGTCGACCTCTTCCTTCACCATCGAATCGGTCGTGTCGAGGTCGCGCTCGGCGAGCTCCTTCTCGAGCGCGGGCAGCTCGCCGTAGCGGATCTCGGCGACGCGCTGGAGCTCGCCCTGCCGCTCGGCGCGCTCGGCTTCCATCTTCAGCTCGTCGATGCTCCTCGTGATCTCCTTCACGCGCTCGAGCACGCCCTTCTCCTGTGCCCAGCGCGCGGCGAGCCCGTCCCGCGTTTCGCGCGCCTCGGCGAGCTCGCGCTCGAGCGGCTCGCGCACGGCCTTCGACTCCTTCGCCATCGCGGCGAGCTCGATCTCGAGCTGACGCACGCGCCGGTCGGCCTCGTCGAGCTCGAGCGGCGACGAGTCGATCTCCATGCGCAGGCGCGACGCGGCCTCGTCGACGAGATCGATCGCCTTGTCGGGCAGGAAGCGGTCGGCGATGTAGCGGTGCGAGAGCACGGCCGCGGCAACGAGCGCCGCGTCGCGGATGCGCACGCCGTGGTGCGCTTCGTAGCGTTCCTTGAGGCCGCGCAGGATCGCGATCGTGTCGACGACCGACGGCTCGCCGACGAACACCGGCTGGAAGCGCCGCTCGAGCGCGGCGTCCTTCTCGATGTGCTTGCGGTACTCGTCGAGCGTCGTCGCGCCGACGCAGCGGAGTTCCCCGCGCGCCAGCATCGGCTTGAGGAGGTTGGCCGCGTCGACGGCGCCCTCGGCCGCGCCCGCCCCGACGATCGTGTGCAGCTCGTCGATGAAGAGGATCAGCCGGCCCTCGGCGTTCTTGATCTCGTTGAGGACGGCCTTCAGCCGTTCCTCGAACTCGCCGCGGTACTTCGAGCCGGCGAGCAACGAGCCGATGTCGAGCGCCCACACCCGCTTGCCCTTCAAGCCTTCGGGGACGTCGCCGGCGACGATGCGCTGCGCGAGCCCCTCGACGATCGCGGTCTTGCCGGTGCCGGGCTCGCCGATCAGCACGGGGTTGTTCTTCGTGCGCCGGGAGAGCACCTGGATCACCCGCCGGATCTCCTCGTCGCGGCCGATCACCGGATCGAGCTTTCCCTGCTCCGCCGCCTCGGTGAGGTCGCGACCGAACTTCGCGAGCGCCTGGTACGTACCCTCGGGGTCCTGCGAGGTGACGCGCTGGCCTCCGCGTACCGACGCGATCTTCGCCTCGAGTTCCTTGCGCGGGACGGCGTCGAGCGCGAGCAGCAGGTGCTCGGACGACACGTAGTCGTCCTCCATGCGCTTCGCCTCGTCGGCCGCCTTGTCGAGCACGCGGGAGAGCTGGGACGAGACCTGCGGCTGCTGCTGCGCACCGTCGATGCGCGGCTTCTGCGCGACGCGCGCCTCCGCCTCGGCGCGCAGCGCGACAGGGTCCGGGACGAGCTGCGGCGGCAGCTCCTGGTCGAGGAGCGCGAGCAGCAGGTGGTCGGGGTACAGCTCGGGGTTGCCGTTGCGGCGCGCGAGCTCCTGCGCCGCGGCAACCGCTTCCTGCGATTTGATCGTCAGCTTGTTGAAGTCCATCTATCGCCTTTCCGGGAGGCGCTGCTCGCGATACGGGACGAGGTCGCGCCGGTAGTGGCGGTGCACGCTCTGCACCTCTTCGCGGAGCTGCGCCTGGAGCCGCTCGATCTGCATGTGCGCACGCCGCAGCTCGTCCTCGAGACGCAGCGCCAGCTCGACACCGGCGAGGTTGAGACCCAGCTCCGTCGTCAGCCGCTGGATCACGCGCAGCCGGTCGACGTCGGTTTCCGAGTAGAGGCGCGTGCCGCCGGGCGTGCGCTGCGGCCGCACGAGTCCTTTGGCTTCGTAGATGCGCAGCGTCTGCGGGTGCATGCCGACGAGCTCGGCGGCGACGCTGATCATGTAGCGGGGACGGTCGGGCATCAGCGCTTCCTCCGCGCGCGCAGCGTGAAGAAGACGGAGACGGCAGCCGCGATCACGGCGATGGCGATCCAGCCGCCGAGTCGCCACGCGTCGGCGACGCCGCGCCAGACGAAGAGCCAGAGGAAGACCTTGCTGAGCAGGCCGAGCTTCGCGAGCGCGAAGCCGCCGGCCGCGATCCCGCCGCCGGCAGTCTTCAGGCCGAGCTTCTTGCTCCGCTCCTCCGCCGTCTCCGGCTCCGGGGCCTCGTAGGGCCCCTGGTTCAGCAGGTCGTCGTGCCGGGACATCAGCCGCTCACTTTCTTCAGCTCTTCGAGCAGCTCGCGTTCCTTCTTGCTCATGCGCTTCGGATTCGGCATCTCGATGCGCACGCGCGCGAGCACGTCGCCCTTGCCGGAGCCGGACAGCTTCGGCGCGCCGCGGCCCTTGATCCGCAGCAGCTTGCCGTCCTCGGAGCCGGCGGGGATCTTCAGCGAGACCGGGCCCTCCGGCGTCGGCACCTCGACGGAGCCGCCGAGCGCCGCGGTCGAGTACGAGACCGGCACCTGCACGACGAGGTCGTCGCCGCGCCGCTCGTACGTCGGCGACACGGACACGCGCGTGACGACGACGAGGTCGCCCGCGGGGCCGCCGTTCACGCCGGCTTCGCCCTTGCCCTTGACGCGAATCTTCGTGCCGTCCTTGACGCCCGGCTTGATCTTCACGGTGAAGGTCTTGACCCGCCGCTCGGTGCCGGTGCCCCTGCACGTCGGGCACGGCTGCTCGATCACGGTGCCGTTGCCGCGACAGCGCGGGCACGGCTGCGAGAGCGCGAACCGGCCCTGGCTCTGCGACGTCACGCCGCGACCGTTGCAGTCGGGGCAGATCACCGGCGCCGTGCCGGGCCGCGCACCCGTGCCGGCGCAATCGCGGCACGCGGTGGTGACATCGACCGGGATCTTCGCCTCGACGCCGCGCAACGAGTCCTCGAACGAGAGATGCACCTCGGCCTCGACGTCGTAGCCGCGCTGCGGCTGCCGCTGCGCGCGCGTCGCGGGGCCGCCGCGGTTGCCGAACAGCCCGCCGAACAGGTCACCGAGATCCCCGAAGCTCACGTCGCCGAAGTCCACGTTGGGAGCGCCCGGAGCCGCGCGCCCGTTCTGCGAGCCGAAGCGGTCGTACGCCTTGCGCTTCTCGTCGTCGGAGAGCACGTCGTACGCGTGCTGGAGCTCCTTGAAGCGCTCCTCGGCCTCCTTGTCGCCCGCGTTCGCGTCGGGATGGTGCTTGCGCGCGAGCTTGCGATACGCCTTCTTGATCTCGTCCTGCGACGCGCTCTTCGAGACGCCGAGGACGTCGTAGAGCTGCTTAGCCATCGCCCTCACGCGGCCCGGCGATCACCACGCGGGCTGGACGAACGACGCGCTCGCCCAGCGTGTAGCCCTTCTGCACGACGTCGAGCACCGAGCCCTCCGCCTGCTCGGACGGCTGCGCGAGCAGCGCCTCGTGCACGTGAGGGTCGAAGGTGCCGCCGACGTCGATCTCCTTCACGCCGTACCGCGCGAGCAGGCCGGCGAGCTCGCGGTGGACGAGTTGCACGCCCTCCTCGAGCTGCGCCTCCTCGTGCTCGGCCGCGGCGCGGAGCGCGCGCTCGAGATCGTCGAGGATCGGCAGGAGCTCGGTGACGAGCCGCTCGTTCGCGAACGTCACGTACTGTTCCCGCTCGCGCACCGTGCGCTTGCGGAAGTTGTCGAGGTCGGCGACCGCCCGCTTCCAGCGGTCGATCGCCTCGTCGCGCTCGGCCGTGAGAGCGGCAACCTCGCGGGCGCCGCTCTCCTCGACCTGCGTCTGAACGGGCTCGTCCGTCATTACGACGTCTTCGCCTCGTCGTCGACGACCTCGTACTCGCCCTCTTCGACGACCTCGTCGTCTGCGGTGGTGCCGCCGTTGCCGCCGGAGGCCTGCGCCTGCGCGGTCGCCTGGGCGTAGACCGCCTCGGCGAGCTTGTGCGACGCCTCCTGGAGCGCTTCGGTCTTCGCGCGGATCTCGGCGACGTCGTCGCCCTCGAGCGCGTGGCGCAGCTCCATGATCCGGCCGTCGATCGTCGAGGCCTCGGACTCGTCGAGCTTGTCGCGGTGCTCCTTGAGCGAGCGCTCCGTCTGGTACGCGAGCGTCTCGGCGACGTTCTTCGCGTCGACCGTCTCGCGCAGGGTGCGCGCCTCGTCGGCGTGCGTCTCCGCGTTCTGGATCATCTGCTTCACCTCGTCCTCGGAGAGGCCGGAGCCGCCCTGGATCTGGATCTGCTGCACGTTGCCCGTGCCCATGTCCTTCGCGGACACGTTGATGATCCCGTTCGCGTCGATGTCGAACGTGACCTCGATCTGCGGCAGCCCCCGCGGCGCCGGCGGGATGCCGACAAGCTGGAACTTGCCGAGGGTCTTGTTGTACGTCGCCATCTCCGACTCGCCCTGGAGGACGTGCACCTCGACGGAGGGCTGGTTGTCCTCCGCGGTCGTGAACACCTCGGACTTCTTCGTCGGGATGGTCGTGTTGCGCTCGATCAGCTTCGTCATCACGCCGCCCTTGGTCTCGATGCCGAGCGACAGCGGCGTCACGTCGAGGAGGAGGATGTCCTTCACCTCGCCCTTGAGCACGCCGGCCTGAAGCGCGGCGCCGACGGCGACGACCTCGTCCGGGTTGACGCCCTTGTGCGGCTCCTTGCCGAGCAGCTCCTTGACCCGCGCCTGCACCGCGGGCATGCGCGTCATGCCGCCGACGAGCACGACCTGGTCGATCTTCGCCTTGTCGAGCCCTGCGTCGGCGAGCGCCTGCTTGGTCGGGCCGACGGTGCGCTCGAGCAGGTCGGCGGTGATCTCCTCGAGCTTCGCCCGGGTGAGCTGGAGGTCGAGGTGCTTCGGCCCGTCCTGCGTCGCGGTGATGAACGGCAGGTTGATCTGCGTCGTCATCGTCGACGACAGCTCGATCTTCGACTTCTCGGCCGCCTCGTACAGGCGCTGGAGCGCCATCGGGTCGGCGGAGAGGTCGATGCCCTGGTCCTTCTTGAACTCGGCGACCATCCAGTCGACGACCGCCTTGTCGAAGTTGTCGCCGCCGAGGTGGTTGTCGCCCGCGGTCGACTTGACCTCGAAGACGCCGTCGGCGAGCTCGAGCACGGACACGTCGAACGTGCCGCCGCCGAGGTCGAAGACGAGGATCGTCTGGTCGGTCTCCTTGTCGAGCCCGTACGCAAGCGAGGCCGCGGTCGGCTCGTTGATGATCCGGAGCACGTTGAGGCCGGCGATCTTGCCGGCGTCCTTCGTCGCCTCGCGCTGCGCGTTGTTGAAGTACGCGGGTACGGTGATCACCGCGTCGGAGACCGTCTCGCCGAGATACGCCTCGGCGTCGTGCTTGAGCTTCTGGAGGATCATCGCGCTGATCTCCGGCGGCGCGTACTCCTTGCCCTCCGCCTCGACGCGCACGTCCTCGTTCGGGCCCTTGACGACCTTGTACGGGATCATGGTCATCTCCTCCGAGACCTCGGAGAACTTCCGCCCCATGAAGCGCTTGATCGAGAAGATGGTGTTCTCGGGGTTCGTGACCTGCTGACGCCGCGCCGGAGCGCCGACGAGCCGCTGGCCGTCCTTCGTGAACGCGACCACGGACGGGGTCGTGCGCCCGCCCTCCGCATTCGGAATGACGGTGGACTCGCCGCCCTCGAGCACGGCCATGCACGAGTTCGTCGTGCCCAGATCGATGCCGATTGTCTTCGCCATAGTGCTATTTGCCTCCTAGTGAGAAAATCTAAGCGTTATGTTAGCAGATCGCTGCCGATCCCGCCAGGTGCTTGACGCGATAGGGTCGCGGCATCGTCGAGCGGAAGGACATCGAGGCCGCGCTCGAGGCACGGCGGGAGCTGGGGCCCGACTACGAGCCCCAGATCGTCGACTCGATCGTCGACCGGATCGAGAAACGGCTGGACGAGCGGCTGAAGGAGCACCGGACGCCCACACCGCGGCACCACTACTACGACATGCGCGTGGCGCTGGGCTCGATCGCCCTCGGGATCGGCGCCACCGCCGTGGCCACGAGCAACGGCGCCGCGTGGCTCGCCGTCATCGCCTGGATCGCGATCGCCGTCGTCAACGTCGCGTACTCCCAGCGCCGCTAGCGAAAAGCCCCGACCAGGGCGCCGCCCGCGACCACGAGCACCGCGCCCGCGATCAGGCGGCGGCCGATCTGCTCGCGCTGCCGGATCAGGAGCAGCGACAGCCCCACGCCCCACAGCGACTCCGTCGCGACGAGCGGCGAGACGACGGTGACGCGGCCGCGATAGTACGCCTCGAACAGCGCCACGTACGAGAGCCCGAAGAGCACGCCCACGCCGAGGAACGGCAGGAGCGCCGGCACGCGCACACGGCGGGTGCGCGGGCCGAGCACGGCCGCGACGACGATCATGCCGCCGAGCAGTGCCGCGGCAGCGGCCACGCCGGGCGGCACCGCCGTCCCCTTCGACAGCCAGCGCAGCAGGTTGTCGCGGATCGAGAAGAGCGTCATCGCGCAGAACGCGAACGCGAGGCCGCGCAGGCGCAAGTGCTGCGGCCGGTTGCGCTCGCGCGCGAGCTCCACGCCGCCGGCGACGATCAGCACCGCCCCGATCAGCAGCGGCGCGCTCGCCGGCTCTCCGAGCGCGACGAGGGCGATCGTCACCGACACGAGCGGGGCGAGCCCGAACACGACCGACGCGCGCGACGCGCCCGCCTCACGGATGGCGATCGTCACGAGCAGCTGCCCCACGCCCGGCTGGAGCAGCCCGGCGAGCAGGAACGGCCATGCCGCGCCGGCATGAACGCCCCGCGCCGGCACCTCGACCGCGGCGACGACGAGCGCGACCACAAGCGCGCCGGCGACCGTCGCAAGCGTCGCGGCCGCCGCATCCGGATAGCGGCCGAGACCGATCCGCAACCCGACGCTCATGCCGCCGAAGAGCAGCGCCGAGACGAAGGCGAGGCCGACCGCGGTCACGGACGCGGACGCTACTCGACGGGGCGCGCGTAAACTCAGGCAGATGGCGACCGGTACCACAGCGGAGCTCGCCGCCGAGCTCGCCGAGGACGCCGCGAGCCGTTTCCTCCGCTACGTCCGCATCGACACGCAGTCCGAGGAGGACTCGACCGGCTACCCGAGCACGGCGAAGCAGCTCGACCTGCTGCGCCTGCTGCTCGACGAGCTGAAGGAGCTCGGGCTCGCGGACGCCGCGATCGACGAGTACGGCTACGTGACGGCGACGCTGCCCGCGACGGTCGCGCGCGACGTGCCGACGATCGCGTTCTTCGCGCACGTCGACACGGCGCGCGAGGTGAGCGGCGCGAACGTGCAGCCGCAGCGCATCCGCTACGAGGGCGGCGAGGTCGCGCTCGGCGACTCCGGCAGCGTGATCAGGCCCGAGGAGTCGCCGCAGCTCGCGCACCACGCCGGCCACGACCTGATCACGACCGACGGGACGACGCTGCTCGGCGCGGACGACAAGGCGGGGATCGCGGAGATCATGGCCGCGGCCGCATACCTCGCCGCGCACCTCGAGGTGCCGCACGGGCCGGTCAAGGTGGCGTTCAACCCGGACGAGGAGATCGGCCGCGGCGTCGTCCACTTTCCCGTCGAGGCGTTCGGCGCCGTCGCCGCGTACACGCTGGACGGGTCGACCGTGGGCGAGATCCAACAGGAGACGTTCTCGGGTGCGCAGGTGCGCATGACCATCCACGGGCGCTCGATCCATCCCGGCCTCGCGAAAGGCGAGCTCGTCAACGCGATCAAGCTCGCAGCGCAGGTCGTCGAGCGGCTGCCGAGGGACCGCCTGTCGCCGGAGACGACGGACGAGCGCGACGGCTATGTCCACCCTGTCGTGATCGCCGGCGACTCGTCGGAGGTGGAGCTGCGTTTCATCGTGCGCGACTTCGAGAACGACCTGCTCGACGCGCACGTCGAGGTGCTGCGCGCCGTCGCGGCCGAGGTGGCGGCGACGGACGAGCGCTGCTCGATCGAGTTCGAGTCGCACATCCAGTACCGCAACATGCGCGACACGCTCGAGCAGCACCCGCAGATCGTGGCCAACCTCGAGGAGGCCGTCCGCCGCGTCGGGCTCGAGCCAAAGCTGACGGCGATCCGCGGCGGCACCGACGGCTCGGCGCTCACCGAGATGGGCCTCCCCACGCCGAACATCTACACCGGCGGCCACGACGTGCACAGCGAGCGCGAGTGGGTCTGCGTCGAGGACATGGGCCTCGCGAGCGCAACGGTCGTCGAGCTGGTGCAGGTCTGGGCCGAGCCGTGAGCACCGACCCGGCGCGGACACCGGACAAGCCGAAGGCGCCCGCGCCGCGACCGCGCTTCCGCATCGGCTGGTGGGCCGCCTGGATCCTCGCGCTGCTCGTGATCAACTACTGGGCCGCGTCGCGGGCGACCAAGTCGCCGGCCTGGGTGCAGATCCCGTACAGCCCGTTCTTCCTCAAGCAGGTGCAGACGGGGAACGTCTCCGACATCCGCTCGAAGGGAACGACGATCCAGGGGACGTTCAAGCACGCGGCGAGCTACGGCGGCTCGAAGAAGACGACCGCCTTCAAGACCGAGATCCCCGCGTTCGCCGACACGAACTCGCTCTCGCAGCTGCTGCAGAGCAAGCAGGTCGTGATCAACGCCCAGCCGATCGACACGGGCACGCCCTGGTGGGAGAGCCTGCTCGTCGGCTTCGGCCCGACGATCCTGTTCGTCGGCCTGATCGTGTTCGCGATGCGGCGGGCCGGCAACGTGCAGAACATGCTCGGCTCGTTCGGCCGTAGCCGCGCGAAGCGTTACGAGTCCGCCGGCGGAAAGGTGACGTTCGCCGACGTGGCCGGGATCGACGAGGCGAAGCAGGAGCTGACCGAGGTGGTCGACTTCCTCCGCAACCCGGAGAAGTACCGGCGCCTGGGCGCGCGGATCCCGCACGGCGTCCTGCTCAGCGGGCCGCCCGGAACCGGCAAGACGCTGCTCGCGCGCGCGGTCGCAGGCGAGGCGAACGTGCCCTTCTTCTCGATGGCCGCCTCCGAGTTCGTCGAGGCGATCGTCGGCGTCGGCGCTTCCCGCGTCCGCGACCTCTTCACGACGGCGAAGGCTGCCGCGCCCGCGATCGTCTTCATCGACGAGCTCGACGCCGTCGGCCGCTCGCGCACCTCCGGCGCCGCGGGCTTCAGCGGCGGGAACGACGAGCGCGAGCAGACGCTCAACCAGATCCTCACCGAGATGGACGGCTTCGACTCGTCGACCGGGGTGATCGTGATCGCGGCGACGAACCGGCCCGACGTGCTCGACCAGGCGCTGCTCCGGCCCGGCCGGTTCGACCGCCGGGTCTCCGTGCAGCCGCCCGACAAGAACGGGCGCGAGGCGATCCTCCGCGTGCACACGCGCAGCGTGCCGCTCGGCGCCAACGTCGACCTCGGCGCGATCGCGTCGACGACGCCCGGCATGGTCGGCGCCGATCTCGCCAACCTCGTCAACGAGGCGGCCCTCCTTGCCGCGCGTCTCGGCCACGAGAAGGTGGAGCAGGCGGACTTCACCGACGCGCTCGAGAAGATCGTCCTCGGCACCGAACGCAAGGTGATGATGACGAGCGAGGACAAGCGGCGCACCGCGTACCACGAGGGCGGGCACGCGATCGTCGGCATGGTCACCGAGGGCGCCGACCCGGTGCGGAAGATCTCGATCATCCCGCGCGGCATGTCGCTCGGCGTCACGTTCGCCGCGCCGGATGCCGACCGCTACAACTACTCCGAGCAGGAGCTGAACGCGAAGATCAAGGTCGCGCTCGGCGGCAGGGTGGCGGAGGAGCTCGTGTTCGGCGACCTGACGACCGGCGCGGAGTCGGATATCCAGCAGCTGACGCAGATCGCCCGCCAGATGGTGGGCCGCTGGGGGATGAGCCCGGCGATCGGCACGGTGGCGGTGCTGCCGGTCGACGGCCGCGGGCCGTTGTTCCCGGGCGCGGCCGACGTGTCGCAGGAAACGCAGCGGCTGATCGACGAGGAGGTGCGCCGCCTCGTCGCCGCCGCGCATGACGAGGTCGTGACGCTGCTCGAGGACAACCGCTCTCGCCTCGACTCGCTTGCGCACGCGTTGCTCGAGCACGAGACTCTTGACCAGGCGGACGCGTACGCCGCCGCCGGTCTCGCGGCGGACGCCGTCGTCGCGTGACGCTCGCGGTCGCGTTCGCAGCCCTCGCACTCGCAGCCACACCGCATCCGATCGCGGCGCCGGTCTGGTCGCCCGACGGCGCGAAGATCGCCTGGGCGCAGGCGAACGGCAGTGCCCACGACATCTGGGGCGCGAACGCCGACGGCACGAGCGCGCACCGGCTCGCGTCGCACATCGACGCGATGTACCAGCTCGCATGGCTCCCGACCGGCGGCTTCCTCTACGACGCGAACTTTGTCCTCTACCGCGTCGGCCAGACCGGGCGGCCGCAGCCGGTCGGCCTGGGCGTCACCTTCTCCCTCGACGCGAAGGGCGACGAGGTCGCCTACCAGACCTCGGACTCGTGTCCCTCGTGCCACGGCCCGATCGACGTCCGCTCGCTCGTCACCGGCACGCTGCGGAAGATCGCGGCGACGGGCCAGAACCTCTTCCCGGCGCTGTCGCCGGACGGGCGCTCCGTTGCGTTCACGCGCTTCCTCGGCTCGGGCGGCGGCCGCTACGAGAAGGCCGCGGGGATCTGGCTCGCACCGGCGGCCGGCGGCGCGCCCGTGCAGCGGACGAGGACGGGCCTCTGCCCACAGTGGTCGCCGGACGGACGGCGGCTCGCGTATGCCGACAACGCCGGCCTGCACGCGATCGACCCGAGCGGCTCGAGCCCTGGCACCCTGGTGCTGAAGGAGAACGGGCTGCCGGCCTGCGCGTTCCAGTGGTCGCCCGACGGCAAGCGGATCGCGGCGGTGAACGCGCGCGGGCGCCTGCTCGTGATCGACGCGGCCACGCGGAGGAGCCGCGCGATCGGGCCGCGCCATAGCGTCGACTTCGCCTGGGCGCCCGACGGCAGCCGGCTGCTCGTCACCGGCGGCGCCACCGCCCAGGCGTGCCCCGCGCTGTGGACGGTCGAGCCCGACGGCTCGGCGCTGAGCAGGATCCGTGGCTGCTGACGACTAGGCTTAGACCCGTGGAGCCGCTGCTGGACACGCTGGGCCGGCCGCTCGAGACGCTGCGCATCTCGATCACCGACCGCTGCAACTTCCGCTGCACCTATTGCATGCCGAAGGAGGTCTTCGGGCGCGACTACATGTTCCTCGAGCGGCGCGAGCTGCTCGCCTTCGAGGAGATCGCCCGCCTCGTCCGCGTCTTCGCCGGGCTCGGCGTGCGCACGGTGCGCATCACCGGCGGCGAGCCGCTCGTGCGCCGTGACGTCGAGCAGCTCGTCGAGCTCCTCGCCGCCGTGCCGGGGCTCGAGCTCGCGCTGACGACGAACGGCGCGCTGCTGCCGCAGAAGGCCGAGGCGCTCGCACGCGCCGGCCTCGACCGCATCACCGTCAGCCTCGACTCCGTCGACGACGCGACCTTCCGCGCGCTCAACGACGTCGACTTCCCCGTCGAGCGGGTGCTCGAGGGAATCGACGCCGCCGCGCACGCCGGGCTGCGGGTGAAGGTGAACGCGGTTGTGAAGCGCGGCGCGAACGACGACGGGATCGTCGCCCTCGCGGAGCGCTTCCGCGGCACCGGGCACGTCCTCCGCTTCATCGAGTACATGGACGTCGGCCATACGAACGGCTGGCGGATCGACGACGTCGTCCCCGCCGCCGAGATCGTCCGCCGCATCGACGCCGTCTGGCCGCTCGAGCCGGTCGCACCGGCCCGCGCCGACGAGACGGCCCGCCGCTGGCGCTACGCGGACGGCGGCGGCGAGATCGGCGTGATCGCCTCCGTGACCGAGCCGTTCTGCGGCGGCTGCTCGCGGGCGCGGCTCTCGGCCGAGGGCCGGCTCCACACCTGCCTGTTCGCCCTCCGGGGCCATGACCTGCGGGCCCCGCTCCGCTCCGGGGCGACGGACGCCGAGCTGGCCGAGACGCTCCGCGGCATCTGGCACCGCCGCACCGACCGCTACTCGGAGCTGCGCACGGCCGAGACGGCGGCGCTGCCGAAGGTGGAAATGTCGTACATCGGCGGTTGACAGCCGCTACCGGAGCAACCGATGTCCCGACTACAATCCCGCCTGTGACCGAAGTCGCCGCAGCCGCAAGGCGCCTCTTGCCGCGCGGTTGGACCCATTTCGGGCGGCAGCTCGCGATCTGGTTCGGCTTCATCCTCGCCTACCAGCTCGCGCGGGGATTCGCCGACCGCAATCCCGCCAAGGCCTTCATGAACGGCTGGCGCGTCCTCAGCTTCGAGCGGCGCATGACGCATCACATCTTCGAGCTCACCGCGCAGCGGATCGCCGACTCCTCGCACTGGCTGCTCACGGCCACCGCCTGGACGTACTGGAACTCCGAGTTTACGGTGGTCGGCCTCGCGCTCCTGTGGGTGTATCTGCGGCGGCACGACTACTTCGCCCGCTTCCGCAACACCGTGCTGTTCGCGAACGTGGTCGGGCTGATCGGCTACGTGCTCCTGCCGACCGCGCCGCCGCGGATGTTCAACACGTTCGGCTTCCAGGACACGCTCGACAACATGAGCGGCCTGCACCACGGCTCCGGGCTCGTCTCGCTCGCCGCGAACCCGTATGCGGCGATGCCGAGCCTGCACGCGGCCGACTCGCTGATCGTTGGCGTCG
>DATCBP010000049.1:0-6438 GCA_036511815.1 Gaiellaceae bacterium | reverse complement strand
CCGCACCGCATCAAGTACAAGACGCTCAGAAGTGCTACGCACTTCTGAGCGTCACGGAGCTCCGAGTGAAACGCTGCGCGTTTCCCTCGGGGGAATGTTCGGCTTCGCGGAGCGCCCGTCGGCCAAGCCGACGGGCTTTTGGCCTGGCGGAGGGCCATTGGGTTGTGCGGGCGCGGCCGGTGGCGCTGAAGCGTCCCCGTCCGCGTGGATCCGCCTGCGGCTAACGCGCCAAAGGCCGCGTTAGCCTCCGGCCTGGACCGCCACGGCGAGCGGCGGCTTTAAAGCCTTCTCCGGTTCAAGCGGTCCGGGGCCGGAGCGAACGCGGGCTTTTTGCCGCGTTCGTGGAGGCCGGATGCTCGGGCGTGGGGATGGCGTAGCCACCACCGCGCGCGCCACGGCTCCCGCCGCCCCGGCGTCAGCCCAAGAGCCCGTCGGCTTGGCCGGCGGGCGCTCCGCGAAGCGGTACATAGCCCCGGGAGAAGTGCGCAGCACTTCTCCCGGCAAGGCGGGCGCTCCGCGAAGCCGAACATTCCCCCCGGGAGAAGTGCGCAGCACTTCTCCCGGCAACCGGCAGGTCTAGCGGTTCACGGACGTCATATCCGAGTAGCGCGTCCCGGCGGCGGCGCCCGGCGGGAACTCGTCGTCGAGCAGCGCGAGCTCCTCGGCGCTCAGCTCCACGTTCACGGCGGCGGCGTTCTCCTCGAGATACTTCCGCCGCTTCGTGCCGGGGATCGGGACGACGTCGTCGCCGCGCGAAAGCACCCAGGCGAGCGCGTACTGCGCCGGCGTCACGCCCTTCGCGGCGGCGAGCTCCTTCACGCGCTCGGCGAGCCGGCCGTTCCGCTCCATGTTCTCGCTCGCGAAGCGCGGGTTGCTCTTGCGGAAGTCGTCGTCGGACAGCTCGTCCGGCGAGCTGAAGCGCCCGGCGAGGAAGCCGCGCCCGAGCGGGCTGTACGGCACGAAGCCGATCCCGAGCTCGCGGCAGGTGTCGAGGATCTCGCCCTCGGGGTCGCGTGTCCAGAGCGAGTACTCGGTCTGGAGCGCCGTGATCGGGTAAACGGCGTGTGCGCGGCGGATCGTCGGCGCGGACGCCTCCGAGAGGCCCAGGTGCCGCACCTTGCCGGCGGCGACGAGCTCGGCCATCGCCCCGACGGTCTCCTCGATCGGTGTGTTCGCGTCGACCCGGTGCTGGTAGTAGAGGTCGACATGGTCGACGCCGAGGCGTGCGAGCGAGGCGTCGATCGCCTCGTGCACGTACTCGGGCCGGCCGTCGATGCGGCGCGAGCCGTCGGCGTTGACCGCGTTCGCGAACTTCGTCGCGAGCACCACCTCGTCGCGGCGGCCGGCGATCGCGCGGCCGACGAGCTGCTCGTTCTCGCCGAAGGAGGCGCCGTACATGTCGGCCGTGTCGAGGAACGTGACCCCGATCTCCAGTGCGCGGTGGATCGTCGCGATCGACTCCGCCTCGTCGGTCTCGCCGTACCAGGCCGACATCCCCATGCACCCGAGTCCCAGCGCCGAGACCTCGAGATCCTGTCCAAGCCTCCGTTTGTCCATTCCCGGACGGTAGCCGTCCCTGGCTATACTCCGCCGGCTCATGGCAGTCCCGAAGCGCAAGACCTCGAAGTCCCGCCGCGACAAGCGTCGCGCCACGCACGCGATCGAGGCGCCGCGCGTCAACACGTGCCCGCAGTGCGGGCAGCCGAAGCGGCCACATCGTCTCTGTCCGACCTGCGGTACCTATAAGGGCCGCGAGGTCGAGCCGCTCCGCATCGACGCGCCGTAGGGGCCCCTTCCAGTAATGCCGTCTAGCTTCTGGGGCGCGAGCACCAAGCGATGCAAGGACGCAGGGAGCGCTCGGAGTGGCTACTACGGGCGCGACCGAGGACGCGGCAGCGCGCAGCGTGATCGCGTTCCAGAAGCGGGCATGTATTGCTGGAAGGGGCCCTGAATGGTCCGCATCGCGGTCGACGCGATGGGTGGTGACCGGGGCCCGGGCGAGGTCGTCGCAGGCGCGCTCGAAGCGCGCGCCGAGGGGCTGACGCCGATCCTGTTCGGCCCGGCCGGCCTCGACGTCCAGGGGCTCGAGCTCCACGAAGCGCCCGACGTGATCGACATGCACGAGAAGCCGGCCGAGGCCGTGCGCGCGAAGCCGGACAGCTCGCTCGTCGCCGCGGTGCGCGCGGTCGCAGAAGGCCGTGCCGACGCCGTCGTCTCCGCCGGGAACACCGGCGCCATGCTCGCCGCCTGCATGCTCGAGCTACGGCGGCTCCCCGGCGTGATGCGGCCGGCGATCGCGGTGCCGATTCCCGCGCGCCGCGGCCCGTCCGTCCTGCTCGACTGCGGCGCGAACGCCGATGCGCGCCCCGAGCATCTGCTCCAGTTCGCCACCATGGGCGCCGTCTTCGCCGAGGAGATCCTCGGCGTCTCGAACCCCGAGGTGCGGCTGCTCTCGATCGGCGAGGAGCGCGAGAAGGGGAACCAGCTCACGCTCGAGGCGCACGATCTGCTCGCCGCGAGCGAGCTCAACTTCACCGGCAACTGCGAGGGCCGTGACGTCCTCAGCGGCGCCGCCGACGTCGTCGTCACCGACGGCTTCACCGGCAACGTCGCGCTGAAGGTGCTCGAAGGCACGATCCTCAGCCTGCTCGACGCGCTGCGCACGGAGATCACCGCCACGACGACCGGCAAGCTGGGGGGCCTTCTGATCCGCCCGGCCGCCCGCCGCCTCCGTGCGAGGCTCGACCCGGACACGTTCGGCGGCGCCTATCTGCTCGGCCTGCGCGGTCTCGCGGTGATCGCCCACGGCAACTCCTCGCGCACCGCGATCCTCAACGCGGTCCGCCTCGCCGCCCGCGGGGTCGAGCACGACGTCGTCGGCAGGCTCGCAGCCCGGCTGCCCCAGCGCGCCGAGACTGTATGATCGACCGGATTTTTCCCCCTAGAAACCAAATGAGGTGACATGGCAGCGTCGCGCGAAGAAGTCTTCGAGCGGGTCAAGGAAGTCCTGACCGAGCAGCTCGGAATCGAAGAGGCCGACATCACGGAGGAGGCGTCCTTTCAGGAGGACCTCGATGCCGATTCGCTTGATCTCGTCGAGCTGATCATGGAGCTCGAGGACCAGTTCGGGATCAAGATCTCCGACGAGGACGCCCAGAAGATCCGGACCGTCGGCCAGGCCGTCGACTACGTCTCCACGCACCAGTAGCGGCGAGACGCGGCACCGAGAGCTCGCGTCGCTGATCGACGCGTTGCCGCCGTCGCGCGCTGCGACGGCGTTCACGCACGCCTCGTGGGCGAGTGATCGAACGGCGTCGTACGAGCGGCTCGAGTTTCTCGGTGACAGCGTGCTCGAGCTGGCGGTGGCACACGAGCTGTACGTGCGCTACCCGGCGTTCTCGGAGGGGCGGCTCGCGAAGATCCGCTCCCACGTCGTCTCGCGGGCGAGCTGTGCCGTCGTCGCCCGCGAGCTCGACCTGGGCCGGCGGCTGTCCGAGCAGGGCGGCGACCTCCAGCCCGAGGAGATCGAGCGGCTCGCGAAGAACCGCAACGTGCTCGCCGCGCTGCTCGAGGCGGCGCTCGGCGCGCTGTTCCTCGAGCACGGCTTCAAGCCGATCGAGGCGGCGATCGTCAGCTCGTTCGCCGAGCGGATCGAGTACGCGCACACGACGCACGTCGACCACAAGACGGAGCTCCAGGAGGCGCTCGCGCGCAGCGGGCGCCAGGTCACGTACGTCGTCCTCTCGGCGGATGGGCCGCCGCACGAGCGGCACTTCACCTGCGCGGCGGTCGTCGGCGACGAGCGGCTGGGCGTGGGCGAGGGCGGCTCGAAGAAGGCGGCGGAGCAGGAGGCCGCGCGCGAGGCGCTCGCCGCCATCGCCGAAGCTGCCGCATGAGCGCGCGCGCCGTCGAGGGGCGGATCCCGTTCCGCGGCCACGAGACGTGGTACCGCGTCGTCGGCGGCGAGGACGCGCCGGGAAAGCTCCCGGTCGTGTGCCTCCACGGCGGGCCGGGCGCGACGCACTGGTATCTCGAGCCGCTCGAGGGGATCGCGGCCGGCGGACGTCGCGCCGTCTTCTACGACCAGCTCGGCTGCGGCGCCTCGTCGCAGCCGCATGACCCTTCCCTCTGGACGGTCGAGCTCTTCGTCGACGAGGTTTACGCCGTGTGCGAGGCGCTCGGGCTCGAGCGGCTGCACCTGTTCGGCAACTCGTGGGGTGGGATGCTCGCGATGGAGGTGGCGCTGACGAAGCCGGACTGGCTCGCATCGCTCGTGCTCGCGTCCTCGCCGGCCTCGATCCCGCAGTGGGTCGAGGAGACCGGCAAGCTGCGCGCGCTGCTGCCGGGCGACGTCCAGGCGACGCTGACGCGACACGAGGAAGCGGGCACGACGGACTCGCCCGAGTACGAGGAGGCGTGCCTCGTCTTCTACCGGCGGCACGTCTGCCGCGTCGACCCGTTCCCCGACTGCGTCGCGCGCGCGTTCGCCGAGCTGTCGCGCGAGGTGTACGAGACGATGAACGGCCCGAGCGAGTTCCACGTCACCGGGACGCTGCGCGAATGGAGCGTCGTCCCCCGCCTCGGCGAGATCGACGTGCCGGCGCTCGTCGTCAGCGGCGAGCACGACGAGGCGACGCCCGCGATCTCGCGCACGGTGCACGAGGGCATCCGCGGCTCCGAGCTCGTGCTCCTCGACGGCTGCTCGCACATGGCGCACGTCGAGCAGCCGGAGCGGTACCTCGCGCTGCTGGACGGCTTCTTTTCGCGCGTCGAGCAGCGCTAACCGAGCAGAGCTCGGTGCGGTTCCTGCGTCGGCCCGCTCGGGGCGCGCCTGCATGAGGATCCGCCGGCCGGACTCGCGGTACGGCGCCGGGTCAGCGTCAGGTACGCGAACAGCAGCACATCCGCTCGGCGCTGCGTCGCGGCGGCCGCTTCGGCGCGATCGTCTCCTCGACGCCGGACCGGAGCGGCCTCGGTGCGGAGGGTGTCGGCGGCGGAGTGCACCCGCTTCGAGCGGGAGTCGTTCGGAGCGCTCCACCAGATGCGCGCCGGGCTGCCGCGGGACGAGCGGGACGCCGCCGGGACCGAGGTCGAGCAGGCGCTCGAGCGGTTCGAGGGCGCCGACGGCGTCATCGGTCCGTGCGAGCTGCTCGTCGCGGCGGGGACCCGGAAGTAACCCGGGAATCACCCCGGCGGGCGCCATCCACGGCGCCCGCTAAGGTGCCCTCTACGTGCATCTTCGCGCGGTAAAGCTCCGTGGCTTCAAGTCGTTCCCCGATCCGGTCGAGGTCCGCCTCGAGCCGGGCGTCGGCGTGATCGTCGGCCCGAACGGCTCCGGCAAGTCGAACGTCTCGGACGCGATTCGCTGGGCCGCCGGCTCGCTCAGCCCGAGCGAGCTGCGGGCCGAGAAGCCCGACGACGTGCTCTTCGCGGGCGCGGCGAACCGCGGCGCCGCCGACTTCTGCGAGGTCGAGCTTCTCTTCGACAACTCGGACGGGACGCTGCCGGTCGACTACGCCGAGCTGGCGATCGCCCGCCGTCTGCACCGCGGCGGCGAGGGCCAGTACCTCGTCAACCGCACGCCGGTGCGGCGCCTCGACCTCGTCGAGTTGCTCGCCGACCTCGGTCTCGGCCAGGGGATGCACTCGATCATCGGCCAGGGCAAGGTCGAGGCGATCCTCGCCTCGCGGCCGGAGGAGCGGCGTGCGCTGATCGAGGAGGCGGCCGGGCTCGGCCGCTTCAAGGCGCGCCGTCACCGGGCCGAGCTGAAGCTCGCCCGCGTTGCCGTGCAGGTCGAGCGCGCGCGCGATCTCGAGGACGAGGTGCGCAAGCGGCTCCGGCCGCTCGCGCTCCAGGCGACGGCGGCCGAGCGCTCGAAGAAGCTGCGCGGCGAGCTCGCCATGCTCCGCGCGCGCATCGCCGAGCTCGACCTCGACGCGCTCGACGACCGCCTCGTCGAGGCCGGCGAGCGCCGCGCTGCGGCTGCGCTCTCGAAGGGCGCGACGGCGGAACGGCTCGACGGCGCGCTCGCCGAGCGCGGCCGCGCCGAGGAGGAGCTCGCCGACGCGGCCGGCAAGCGGGAGCAGGCGATGCAGGTTCTCTACCGGCTGCGCAGCGCCGCCGAGCGGCTCGCGATCCGGCGTGAGTCGGCGACGGGCTTGCTCGAGCAGGTGCGCACGGAGCTGGCGGACGCCGAGTCCGAGTCGGGCGCGCCGGGCGTCGAGACGGCGGAGCTCGAGCGGGCCTCGCTGGCGGCAGCCGCCGCGGCCCAGCTCGCCTCGGTCGAGCGTGAGGCGCGCGCCGAGCGTGCGCGGCAGGCGCTCGCACGGCTGCTCGCGGCCGAGCGGGCGCTCTCCACCGCAGCCCAGGCGCGACTCGACGAGGCGCTGGCCGAGCGCGCCGGGATCGAGGAGGCGCTGACCGGCGCGGCGGGCGAGC
>DATCBP010000048.1:0-2648 GCA_036511815.1 Gaiellaceae bacterium | reverse complement strand
CCATCCCCACGCCCGAGCATCCGGCCTGCACGAACGCGGCAAAGGGCCCGCGTTCGCTCCGGCCCTGGACCGGTTGAACCGGAGAAGGTTTAGAGCCGCCGCTCGTCGTGGCGGTCCCGGCCGGAGGCTAACGCGGCCTTTTGGCGCGTTAGCCGCAGGCGGATCCACGCGGACGGGGATGGCGCAGCCACCACCGGCCGCGCTCGCACAACCCGATGGCCCTCCGCCAGGCCAAGAGCCCGTCGGCTTGGCCGACGGGCGCTCCGCGAAGCCGAACATTCCCCCGAGGGAAACGCGCAGCGTTTCACTCGGAGCTCCGTGACGCTCAGAAGTGCGTAGCACTTCTGAGCGTCTTGTACTTGATGCGGTGCGGCTCGAGTGCGTCGGCGCCGCGCGTCTCCTTCACCCACTCGGCGTACTCGGCCCACGTGCCTTCGAACCACGTCGTCTGGCTTTCGCCCTCGAACGCGAGGATGTGCGTCGCCACGCGATCGAGGAACCACCGGTCATGGGTGATCACGACCGCGCAGCCGGCGAAGTCGAGCAGCGCCTCTTCGAGCGCGCGCAACGTGTCGACGTCGAGGTCGTTGGTCGGCTCGTCGAGCAGCAGCACGTTGCCGCCGCTGCGCAGCAGCTTCGCGAGGTGCACGCGGTTGCGCTCGCCGCCGGAGAGGTCGCCGACGCGCTTCTGCTGGTCGGCGCCCCTGAAGTTGAACCAGGAGACGTACTGGCGCGAGTTCACCTCGCGCTTGCCGAGCTCGATGTTGTCGAGCCCACCGCTGATCTCCTTCCACACCGTCGTCGCAGGATCGAGGTCGGCGCGCGCCTGGTCGACGTAGGCGAGCTGCACCGTGTCGCCGAGCTTCAGGACGCCGGCGCTCGGCGCCTCCTGCCCGGCGATCATGCGGAAGAGCGTCGTCTTGCCGGCGCCGTTGGGGCCGATCACGCCGACGATCCCCGCGGGCGGCAGCGAGAACGTCAGGTCCTCGACGAGCAGCCGGTCGCCGTAGCCCTTCTGCAGGTGCTCGGCCTCGATCACGAGGTCGCCGAGCCGCGGCCCGGACGGGATGTGGATCTCGACCTTCTCGAGCTTCACGGTCTGCTCGTCGGCGTAGAGCTTCTCGTAGGCGCCGAGACGCGCCTTCGACTTTGCATGGCGCGCGCGCGGGCTCATCCGCACCCACTCGAGCTCACGGGCGAGCGTGCGCCGACGGGCGGACTCCGACTTCTCCTCGACGGCGAGCCGCTCCTGCTTCTGCTCGAGCCACGACGAGTAGTTGCCACGGAACGGGATGCCGCGGCCGCGGTCGAGCTCGAGGATCCACCCGGCGACGTTGTCGAGGAAGTAGCGATCGTGCGTGACGGCGACGACCGTGCCCGCGTACTCCGCGAGGAAGCGCTCGAGCCAGGCGACCGACTCCGCGTCGAGGTGGTTCGTCGGCTCGTCGAGGAGCAGCAGTCCCGGTGAGGAGAGCAGGAGCCGGCAGAGCGCGACGCGGCGGCGCTCGCCGCCGGAGAGCGTGGCCACGTCGCGGTCGCCGTCAGGGACGCGCAGCGCATCCATGGCGTGGTCGAGATGCTGGTCGAGCTGCCACGCGTCGGCGCGGTCGATCGCATCCTGGACCGTGGACTGCTCCGCGAGCAGCACGTCGTAGTCCGCGTCCGGCTCCGCGAACTTCGCGGAGATCTCGTTGAAGCGGTCGAGCAGGTCGCGGAGGACGCGGACGCCGTCCTCGACGTTGCCGCGCACGTCCTTGGCCGGGTCGAGCCACGGCTCCTGCTCGAGCAGCCCGACGGTCACTCCGGGCGCGAGCTCGGCGACGCCGGAGGACGGCTCCTCCTTGCCCGCCATGATCCGGAGCAGCGTCGACTTGCCGGCCCCGTTCGGGCCGAGCACGCCGATCTTCGCTCCGGGCAGGAACGAGAGCGAGATGTTCGCCAGCACCTGGCGGTCCGGGCCGTAGAACTTGTCGGCCCGATACATCGTGTACACGTAGTCGCTACTCACCGGGCCACTCTAGTTGCGTCTACGCGACGATCAGTGCGCGAGCGCGGCGAGCGCCGCGTCGAGCTTCTTCTTGTCCGCGCCCTTGAAGCCGGACGCGATCACGACGACGTTGCCGTCGTGCACCCGCACGATCGGCGGGTCGCCGGTCAGCCACTTCGTCAGCGGGATCACCTTGAGCGCGGCTGAGGCATGCGCATCGCTGTCGAAGACCCAGGCGACGACGCCGTTGAAGGATCCCGTCTCGCTGAGCAGCGACTGGATGGTGGAGCGCAGCGGGCCCGTGTTCAGCTTGCCCGGCAGGAAGACCGCCTGGCCGTTCACGTACGGGTTGAAGGTCGTCTGGGTCGTGAACGGGATCCCGGCGTCATAGAACGCCTTCGAGACTCCGAAGACCGTGTGCGCCTGCACCGGGGCCTTGGCGCCGCCGGAGCCGCAGCCCGCGGCGAGCACGGCGAGCAGAGCGAGGCAAGCGAGCCGGCGCATGGCCCCGAGGATAGCGGCGCGCTAGGTGTAGGACCCGAGGACGTTGTTCCGGTTGAGCGTGTGTAGGCGCTCGATCGGGGCTTGGCGGCCGAGGCTTCGGTGTGGTCGTCGGTGATTGTAGAAGTCGAGCCAGCCGGCGAGTGCGCGGCGGCGTTCG
>DATCBP010000047.1:0-38890 GCA_036511815.1 Gaiellaceae bacterium | reverse complement strand
AGCCGGGCATTGAGCTCCTTGAGTTTTTTGTGGGCTGCTGTTTGTACGTCGTGGTAGAGGGAGTTGCCGTGTGCGTCGATGCCGACGGTGAGTGGTCCGAAGTCTTTGACGCGGAATTTCCAGAGGCATTCGGGCATCAGTTCTTCCCAGGCGACTTCTTCGATTTCTTCGATCTGGGTCGTTTCGAGTGCGGCGGCGCCGCCGACGATGGCGAGGTAGACCATGCCGAGCCGTTGCATCGGCTCGATCGCTTCGTCGGGGAAGCCGCCTTTGCCGCAGATCGCGCGCACGCCGTACTGGCTGCCGAGCGGCTCGGTGAAGCGCACCATGCGCGCCGAGGTGGTGGTGCCGATGCAGACCTTCTCGTATTTGCCGGTGTCGAGCTTGCGTACGCCGGGGGCGGTGTGGAGCAGGAAGGCGCCGCGCAGGTCCATCGGCGGCTCGACGCCCTGGTCGAAGATGCGGATCTGCGTGCGGTCGCGGATGCCGATGATGCGGCCCTGGACGGTGACCTCGTCGCCGGCGCGGAGCTTGAGGATCTCCTGCGGATCGGTGACCGGGAAGGTGACGGTGTGATTGGCCACTTATGCCTCGCGGTCGTAGTCGATGGTTCCGTCGGCGGCGATGTGCGCGCTCGCGCGCCGCGCCGCCCAGCACTGGTAGTTGACCGCGACCGGGTTGAGGGTCATGTGCGTGTCCGCGTGCTCGATATGGCAGTTGAGCACGGTGACATCGCCGCCGAGGCCCATCGGGCCGATCCCGGTCTCGTTCAACAGGCCCATCAGCTCGTCCTCGAGCGCCGCCACGATCGGGTCGCCGTTGCGCGTGCCGATCGGACGCGCGATCGCCTCCTTCGCGAGATACATCGCGTAGTCGGCGCTGCCGCCGATGCCGACACCGACGATCCCGGGCGGGCACGGCTTACCGCCCGAGCCGACGATCGACTCGAGCACGAACCGCTTGATCCCCTTCACACCGTCGGCGGGAACACACATCTTCAAGAAACTCATGTTCTCCGACCCGGAGCCCTTCGGCACACACTTCACATCAAGGCCGTCCCAGTCAGAGACGAACTCCCAATGCACGATCGGCAGCCGGTAACCAACATTCGGGCCCGTGTTCTCACGCGTGATCGTATGCACCGCGTTCGAGCGCAACGGATGCTCCAACGTCGCGCGCGCCGTCCCCTCATACAACGCCTCATAGATACGCGCCGGATGCAACGGAAAACGCTCACCAACACGACACGTATACACAGCGATACCCGTGTCCTGGCAGACGAGGTTGTCATTACCGTCCGCCACCTCGACGTTACGCAGGATCGTGCTCAACACACGCCGCCCCGGCACCGAAGTCTCACGCGCCGCCGCCGCCTTCAACGCATCACGCAAATCCTGCGGAATGTCCTTCAACGCCCACACATACAAATACGCGGCAGCATCCTCGACCACCTGCTGAAGATCCGTTGCTACCGCGTCACGCATCGTGATAGACAGTGACGAGGTCGGTGTAGAACTCGATTGCGGCACGACCCTGCTCATGGGGTCCGAAGCCGGAGCCCTTCGTGCCGCCGAACGGGACGTGCACGTCCGCGCCTGCGGTCTGCGAGTTCACGTGGAGGATCCCGGCTCGAAGACCGTTCACGAAACGGCGAACGGCTGTCACGTCCTGCGTGAAGATCGAGGCGGCAAGGCCGAACACGCCTGCGTTCGCCCGATGCAGCGCCTCGTCGAGGTCGTCGAAACGGTACAGGCTCGTGACCGGCCCGAACACCTCCTCGCAGGATAGGTACGCATCGTCGCCGACGTTCTCGAACACCGTGGGAGCGACGAAGTAGCCATTCAGGTTCAGGCGTTCTCCGCCTGCCAGGACGGTGCCGCCTTCGTCCCGTCCGCGCGCGATCGCCGCGAGCACCTGCGCCAGCTGCCGCTCGTTCACGAGCGGGCCGACCTCGGTCTCGGGGCTGGTCGGGTCGCCGACCCGGCCCGCGGCAACCCGAGCGAGCAAGAGCGCGCGGAACTCGTCGTAGATGTCGCGCTGGACGTAGATTCGACGCGTCGCCGTGCACTTCTGGCCGGCCGACCAGAAGGCGCCGGCGTACGCCGCTTCGACCGCCGCTTCAAGCTTCGCGTCCCGAGCTACGACCAGAGGATTGTGGCCGCCAAGCTCGAGCTGTACGCGCGCACCGCGACGGGTAACCGCGTCGCGAACCGCCGTACCGACCTCGACGGATCCGGTGAATGACACGGCGGTGACGCGCGGGTCGCCGACGATGGCGGCGCCCGCTGTCGCGCCAGGCCCCGTGAGCACGTTCAGCACCCCAGCGGGGAGCTTCGCTTCCGCGAAGCACTCCGCGAGGTGGAGTCCCGTCCGCGGAGCGTCGAGCGCGAGCTTCAGAACGACCGTGTTTCCGTACGCAAGAGCCGGTGCGGCTTTCCAGAGCGGGATGGCAGCGGGAAAGTTCCACGGCGTGATCAGGCCGACGACTCCCACTGGCCGGCGCAGGGTGTAGACAGGGTTCGTCGAGCCCGATTGCTCGTAAACCTCTCCGACCGGCCGTTGTCCTTCGCCGGCGAAGAAGTCCAGGATCGCGACGCCGCGGCCTGCTTCGCCGCGTGCTTCGCGAATGGGCTTGCCCATCTCCCGCGTCATGTCCTGCGCGACTTGCTCGAGGCGCGCCTCGAGCGCGCGGGCGGCGGCCGCAAGAAAGCGGCCTCGAGCGGGGGCCGGGGTCGCGGCCCAGCTTGCGGCGGCCGCCGCGGCGGCGGCGACGGCCTCAGCAACGTCAGTCGTGTCCGACTCTGCAAAGCGACCGACGGTCTCTTCCGGCTTGGACGGGTTGCGCCGCTCATAGGCGCCGCCCGATCTGCTGTCGCGGGTTTCGCCGCCGATGAAGTTCCCGAACTTCTCAGTCCGGTCTGGTGCTGACGACATCGATGCGCTCCTCTTTCTCATTCCTCGTTGGTCGTGCCGGGCGGCTCACGCACTTGGATAGAGCCGCGTCATGACGAACTCTCGGTGCCCCAGGGACTCGGCGCAAGTCAGACGTCCGTTTGCGGTCCGGACGACGAGGTCCAGTAGCTGCTCGCCTGCACGCTCGAGGGTGAGGTGCCGCGAGAGAAGCCCGCACACGTCGAGGTCGATGTGCTCGAGCATCGTGCCCGCTGTCTTTGGGTTCCCGGTCAGCTTGATCACCGGTTCGACCGGATGGCCGACGATGTTTCCTTGCCCGGTGGGGAAGATGTGCAGGACGGCTCCTCCGGCGCACATGAGGGTGATGTGCTCGGCGGCAGCCGACGAGCTGTCCATGAAGTAGAGGCCCGGCTCGAGTGCCGGAGCTTCAGCCGCTCCGAGTACGCCGACGATAGGCCTCGTGCCCGTCTTCTCGATGTTCCCGAGCGCCTTCTCCTCGATCGTCGTCAGGCCGCCGGCGATGTTCCCTTGCGTGGGTTGCGAGCCGAGGAGGTCGGCGCCGTGCGCCTCGATCGCCGAGACGTAACGGTGATACGTCTCCATGAACCGCTCGCGAACCGGGCCAGGTGCGCAGCGCTCGGCGATCAGATGCTCACCGCCCGTCAGCTCCGGCGTCTCGCCGAAGAGAACGGTTCCGCCCGCATCGACCAGCGCATCGACGACGACCCCGACGGTCGGGCAGGAGGCGAGACCGGTCGTCGTGTCGGACTCGCCGCACTTGATGCTCACCATGAGCTCACCGAGATCGGCCGACTCCCGACGTTGCTCCGACGCGAATTGGACGAGACGCTGTGCGGCATGTGACGCCTGTCGGACGATCTCGAGGTCTCCTTTGCCTTCGATCGAGAACGACTCGACCGGCTTGCCCGCGCGTGCGATTCCTTCAGCGACGCGAGCCGTCCAGTTTGGCTCGATCCCAATGATGATCGCCGCGGCAACGTTCGGATTGGCGCCGGTGCCGATCAATGTCCTGAAATGGAGCTCGAGGTCCTCGCCGTACTGGAGGCGACCGTACGCATGGGGCAATGCGAGCGCCGCGGGCACCTGTCGGGCGACAGAGAGGCACGCGGCGTTCGATAGGTCGTCGACCGGCAATACGACGACATGATTGCGAACGCCGACGCGGCCGTTCTCCCGGCGAAACCCTTCTACGGTTACCACCGTGCGCTCCGCATGTTGTGCGTGTGTACGAGGGCGCCGACCTCGAGATCCTCGGTCGCCTTGCCGATCGGGCTCCCGTACTCGAGCACATGCTCGTCGGAGCCGACGGCGGCGACGGCGATCTTGTGGCCGAGGGGGACAGACTCACGTGCATCGACCTCGAGCGTCGAGTCGTCGTCCATGAAGACGCCGAGAACGCGTTCTCCGCGATCGATGTCTTCGACGGCGACACCGACATGGTCGCCGCGCCTGTGGATCAGGAACTTGTGCTGCACATCGTCACCTCCATCCGGTTCGTCGAGATCACGTGGTGTCGAAACCTGCGTCGCGACGGTCGTTCGCATCGCGAGCACGAGTGGCAGCGCCGCGGCCGTCCCGATGCGTGCGGCGAGATAGTTGCCGACGCTGGTGACGAAGTCGGCGTCGGCGGGCTCATCGGCCCCGAAGAGGCCGACTCCGTCTGTCTCCAGCTCGGCCAGCGCCCGAAGCCGGAAACGGCATTCATCCAGCGGGACGGCGTCGCTCTCGAGCGACGCGGTGACGTGCTCCTTCGCGACCGCGACGAGCCCGTCGAAGCGGTCGGCGCGTGTTCCCGGATCACGCAACCGCGGCCCGGCCGATCGCGAGGGACCCGATCACGAGCAGGACGGCTCCGAGAGCGAGTATGGAAACCTCGGCAATCCGTCGTGCTCGCGTGTCGAGGAGGTAATCGGCCGTTGCGATCCGCAGCCCGGTGACGCCGTGTACCAGGGCCGCGCCGAGCATCGTGCTGTCCCAGGCGATCCAGAGTCCCGACGACAGCCGCCGTGCGACGAACGCCGAGTTGTCGTGCGCGACGTCGGTGACCAGGTGCGTCACTGCGAAGTGTCCCAGCACGAGAACTGCAAGCAGCACGCCGGTGGCCCGGAGCACGACGTACTCGAGCAGCCGGGAGCGCTCCTCCTCGGGCGCGGCCGTGGGCGGCGGATCGAGCTCCCATGCCGCGGGCCGGCCGGGGCGGTCACGCTCGGAGTCACCGGTCAGGACGTTCATTTGAATACGGGGGCGAGGATGAAGACGCTGCCGGCAATGCCGGCGGCCCCGGTCGCAGCGGCCACGACGCCGAGTGCGGACTTCGAAGCAGCCGAGTCGAGCAGGCCGAGGTCGAATAGCAGCAGCCGTAGCCCGTTGCCGGCGTGGAAGAGGACCGCGAGTAGCAGCAGACACTCGAAGACGCGCAGCTCCGCCGTCCCGTAGAGCTCCTGGACCTGATCGTAGAGCCGGTGGGACAGGGTGAAGAGGCCGACGTCGAGAATGTGCAGGCAGAGGAACGCGAAGACGCCGACGCCGGTCAGGCGATGCACGTAGAAGGCAACGCGCCTCGCCCCGGAATTCTCGGTCGCCCTGCGAATCCCGAGCCGATCCAGACTCCCGCCTGCCAGACCCTTGTGGACGACGAGCGCTGTGGAGGCCAGAAGCGCGACGAGCACGCCCGCCAGTCCGGCCGCGAACGCGATCTGGACAGCACTCATGGCACGTCCGCGTATCGCGTCGGCGGTGCCCGACGTGTCAGCCTGACCGGTCGAGTCTCGAGCTCGAGGTCGCCGCCGTCGGTACGCGAAGCGACCAAGTAGCGCAGCCACTCGTCGTCACGTCGGGTGGGGTGGTCCACTCGGTAGTGCGCGCCGCGCGACTCCTCGCGAGCAAGTGCCGACGCCACCATGACCTCCGCGACCTCGAGTTGGTTGACCACGTCCAGCGCCTTCTGCCAGCCGACATTCCATTCACGTGAGCCTGGTACGCCGAGCGACGATGCCCGGTCGCGCATCTCCTCGATCGCTCGTGCTCCCGACAGGAGCCCTTCGCGACAACGAACGAGACCGCAGTCGTTCCACATCACGTCCTTGAGTTCGATCAGCAGCGCGTCAGGGTCGACGCCGTTGTGTCCGAGCGCACCCAAGGCACGCTCCACCGATGCATGGACACGCTCGCGGTCGGGGTTGCGCAGCGGCCGCTCCGACGCGAGCTCGGCAGCCGCCGCGCCGGCGCGAGCCCCGAAAACCGTCGACTCCGCTACGCCGTTGCCGCCGAGACGGTTCGCACCGTGCGCTCCGCCCGCGTCTTCGCCCGCGACGAGAAGACCGGCAGCGGTCGTCCGGCAGTCGCTGTCGATCAGGACGCCTCCCATCTGGAAGTGGGCGGTCGGCGAGACCTCGACCGGCTCACGCGCGAGGTCGCGCCCGATCAAGCGCGTCCGGCTCACCATTCCGCCAAACTGGCGCTCGACTTCGGCGGCGCCGAGGTGCGAGATGTCGAGCAGCACGCCCCCACCCGCCGTTCCGCGGCCTTCGATGATCTCCAGGTAGCTCGAGCGAGCGACGACGTCGCGTGTAGAGCGCTCGAGGCGCTGCGGGTCGTAGCGCTCCATGAAGCGCTCTCCGTTGCCGTTGTAGAGATATGCCCCGGCGCCGCGCAGCCCTTCTTCGAGCACGGCACCGGTCAGGAGCGAGTCACCGGCAAGCAGGCCCGTCGGGTGGAACTGGAGCATCTCCATGTCGCGCACGTGCAGACCCGCCCGCATGCACATCGCGATCCCGTCGCCGGTCTTCTCGCGAGCCGGGGCGGCGATCCGGTACATGGTCGCCGACCCGCCGGTAGCGACCACGACGACGCGGGCGCGAACCACGGCGAAGCGTCCGGAGGCGATGTCGAGGACGATGAGTCCGGCGACTTCGCCGGAGGCGTCGAGCGCGAGATCGAGCGCGCGAACGTCCTCGAGTTCGCGGGGTCGGATGCGAAGCGCCTGATCGCGAAGCCGCGCCATGATCTCGATGCCCGTGAGGTCGCCGCGATGCACCGTGCGGTCGAAGCTCTGGCCGGCGAACTTCTTCTGATGCAGCCGGTTGTCCGCTGTGCGGTCGAACGCACAGCCGCAGACCTCTTCGAGCTCCTTGACGATCGACGGCGCATCGCGGACGAGCGTCCACGCGAGGTCCTGGTCGTTGAGGTACGCGCCACCCTCGAGGGTGTCGGCGAAGTGGAGCTCGAGCGAGTCGCGTGGGTCGAGTACTGCGTTGTACCCGCCCTGCACCATGCGCGTGCAACCCGAGCGCCCGACCGCGCCCTTGCTCACGAGTGTCACGTCCAGCCAAGGGGCACGTCGAGCGAGGTGCAGGAGGCACATCAGGCCGGCGCCGCCGCTGCCGACGATGACGACGTCCGCGTCGAGGGTGTCGATCGCCTCAGCCACGGGATCGGATGCGGAGGCGTCGGAGCGCCGCGATCGAACGCGAAGGGTCGATGCCGACCGGGCACGCGGAACCGCAACTCTGCACGTAGTGGCACCGGTCAAGGCCCCGACGACCGCCGACGACCCGCAGTCGCTCGTCCGCGGCGCCGTCGCGAGGGTCGGCGACGAGGGCAAGAGCTCGATTGAGTGCCGCCGGACCGAGAAAGTCGCCGCCGACCTGCACGATGTCACAGCTCGCGTGGCAGACGCCGCACGAGATGCATCCGAGCGCGCTGTCGACGAGCACTGCTTCGCGCGAGCCGGGCGCCATCGCCCCGTCGGGCACATGTTCGGCAGGCACGAACCAGGGCTTCACGCTCGCCCACTCGGCCCAGAACGGCTTCGCGTCCACGACGAGGTCGCGGATCACCGGCAGGCCGGCGAGGGGCTCGACGCGGACCGCGGCTGTTCCGTATGGCACGACGGCCTGACAGGCAAGTGCGCCGCGGCCGTCCACTCGAACACCGCAGGTTCCGCACATCGCAACACGGCACGAGTACCTGAACGCAAGCGACGGGTCGTGGGAGCGTTGAATCTCTCGCAAGAGGTCGAGTACCGTCACCGGGTCACGGGCGGCTACGGCAAACTCCCGTTGATCGTCGGTCTCGGAGCGCCGGACGAGCACCCGGATCGTGCGGGTGGCGCCGGAGATAGAGGGCGGTTTTGAAGTCGGTATGACCACGCTACACAGTGAATTATGCAGCTCATACGTATGTATAAGCAACTAGCACGATGATGGACCAATCGAACTGGCACGCTTTGCCGGCGCTGGAGGAGACCGCGCCGGAGAACGAGACGACCCGTGCCGAGCAGGTTGCGGCCCGCATTCGCGAACTGATCGAGTCCGGTCGCCTCGGGGCCGGCGAGCGTCTGCCGGCGGAGCGCAGACTGGCCGAGATCCTCGGCGTGAGCCGGCTCTCCGTTCGCGAAGGGCTGCGCGGACTCGAGGCTCTCGATCTCGTTGTCGTACGCCGTGGCGCCGGAACGTTTGTGCGGACGGCTGCCGCGCTCGAGTCGCCGCCGCCTCCCGCCGTCCTCGAAGCCCCGAGACTCGTCGACGTGGAGGAGCTATTCGAGGTTCGGCGGCTCCTCGAGCCTGCCGCAGCCGAGTGGGCGGCCCGGCGCGGCGATCCACGCAACCTGGTGACGCTCCACCGGCTCCTCGAGGAGTTCGATCTCGCGGCCGGAGCGGCGGACAAGCAGTTCGTCGCCCTCGCTGATTGCGATATCCGGCTTCACGACGAGATCGCGCTCTGCGCCGGCAACGCGCTGCTGTCGCAGCTTCTCGTGCACCTGCACGGACTCCACCGGCTCCAGCTGGAGTGGAGCCTTCGACGGCCGCGACGGCTCGATGAGACCGCGGCCGAGCACCGACGCATCGTGGACGCGATCACGTCACGCGACCCCGAGGGGGCGTGCGAGGCCATGAAGGCCCATCTTGCCGCGGCGGAAGCCGCGTTTCGTACGGTCTCCGGCGGCGAAGGGCTGCCGCTCGACTAACGCTCCGGTGTGCCGGGGAGAAGGTCGGCCGAGGCCCCCATGCGCACCG
Organism: Gaiellaceae bacterium; assembly: GCA_036511815.1. Lineage (GTDB taxonomy): Bacteria > Actinomycetota > Thermoleophilia > Gaiellales > Gaiellaceae > Palsa-739. The sequence continues at coordinate 29,939 of DATCBP010000047.1, read as the reverse complement.
AAAGCGCCCGTGCGTGAGCCGTGACGGCTTCTGCCGTGAGGTCGAAGGTGGCCGTCGCAGAGCCGAGCTTGACGTCGGTCACGCTGATCGCGGCCACGCATCCACCCCGGTGGTCGAGGATCGGCGCACCCACGCAGACGACGCCAAGGCTGTCCTCTTCGTTGTCGATCGCGTAACCGCGCTCGCGCGCCAGGCGCAGCTCCTCCAGGAGCGACTCGATGTCCGTGATCGTGTTGGGCGTCCGTCGCGGGAGGCCCAGCCTGGATGCGATCTCGAGGACGTGGGCCTCGGGAAGGTGGGAAAGGATGGCCTTGCCGAGGGCGCTGCAATGAGGCAGCTCTCGACGGCCGACGTGGCTTTGGATGTGAATGAAGCCCGATCCGTCGACTCGCGCGACGACGACCACGTGACCGTCGTCGAGCACACCGAGACGTGACGTCTGCCCCGTCGCCTCCGTCAGCTGCCCCAGCACGGGCATCGCCACCTCGAGCAGCCCCGTCTGGGCCAAGGCTCTCTCACCAAGGCGCGCGAGGGCGAGGCCGAGCCGGTAGCGGTGGCCGGCGGCCGCGTCGGTATTCGCGACGAAGTCCTGTTCGACGAGCGTCCGGAGCAGGGCGAGCATCGCGCTCTTGGACACGCCGACCCCTCGTGCCAGCTCGGAAAGCGTCCGTCCGCCGGCGCCGGCGTCAGCAAGGAGATCGAGGATGGCGAGCGCACGTTGCACGCTCTGCACGCGGTAGCGACGCGAGTCCCGGAGTCCGTCCTGGGCTTCAGCCACCGGCCAGGCCTCTGGCGCGATCGATACGCGAGCCGGCCGCGTGACTTGACTCCGCCGTCCGGGCCAAGCACAATCTCCGAGTTATGCAGAGACAACCGCTGTTCGGCATGGCCGAACATTATCAGGAGGAGTGTGCGGGGCGTTGAGCATGACGGACGCGTGGACGCGCATCGGACTGCGACCGACCGGCGCCGGCGCCGGCGGCCCGGGAAGCGCGAAGCGCTTCCCTGATGGCGCGCACTTTCGGATCGAGATCCCGAGCGTTGAAGGCCCGCGCGTCCTCGAGGCCGTGCTGGACGCGGCCCGCAGGTACGACGTCGTCGTCAACCGGGTCTCCCAGGGGAGCGGGGCGATGCTCCTCCGCGAGGCCGAGCTGCGAGACATGGCCTCGCTCGGCCGGGAAGCGGGCCTGGAGGTGTCCCTGTTCGTTGGACCCCGCGAGGGGTTCGGAGTGGGCCTCAACGCGCGCACCGAGGACGGTGTCGCGCAATTCGGCCAACTCCGTGGAGTACGACAGCTCGAGTACGCCGTCGAGGATGTCGTCCGCTCGGTCGAGGCTGGCATCCGCAGCTTCCTCGTGGCCGACGAAGGGCTCCTTACCGTCCTCGTCGCGATGCAGGAGGCGGGTGATCTTCCGGCAAGCTGCGTTTGGAAGCTGTCCGTGATGAAGGCGCCGTCCAATCCCGCGTCGCTTCTCGTGCTGGAGCGGCTCGGCGCGACGACGGCGAACGTGCCTTCGGACATCAGCAGCGGCGACCTCGCGGAAATGCGTGAGGTGTCGTCGCTACCCCTCGATCTGTACCTCGAATCGCCCGATGCTTTGGGAGGCATCGTGCGTGGCAACGAGATCGCGGAGCTCGTGCGCGTCGGCGCACCGCTCTATGCCAAGTTCGGCCTGCGGAACTCACGGCTGCTCTATCCGTCTGGTGAGCATCTGGTCGAGGAGGCATGTGCGATCGCGACGGAAAAGGTTCATCGCGCGGCGGTCGCGCTCGAGTGGCTGCAGCGGCTGGGACCCGAGCTCGTCCAGTCTGGGCCGGGGGCGGCGGGGCTCGGGATACCCGAGGTCGACGCGAAGTTGGTGGGCCGAGGTGCTCGCGATGACGCGGCGCCCGACGGAACGGATACGGCAACTCCACTTGCAATGAAGGAGGGTTCATGACACGCGCCAGAAGGCTCGCCGCGATCGGCGTGCTCACGATTTGCGTTGCGGCCGCCATCGCCAGTATGGCAGCCGCTCCTTCCAAGGCGACCGCTCGGGCCGGGACGGCGACGCAGTCGTTGACCAGCCTGACCGGTTGCAAGGCTTCCAAGGGCACCCTCACGTATGGGATCGCCGGCGCGGGGATCACCGCGCTCGACCCGAACACGATCGCGTTTGCCGGCCAGGAGCCGCTGCAGACGCTGCTCTACGACGGCTTGACCGAGTACAACAGCAAGATGCAGGTCGTGCCGGACCTCGCGACGTCGTGGACGTCGTCTCCCGATCTCACAGTCTGGAAATTCAAGCTGCGGCAGGGCGTCCGCTACGCCACCGGCCGCAACTTCACGTCGACCGACGCACGGGCGAACATCTTGCGAGTCCTCGACCCGACCGTGGCGTCACAGGCACAAGGCGACCTCAAGGACATCCGTTCGGTGAGGACGAACGGGAAATGGGGCTTGATCATCCGGCTCGGTCATCCGAGCGCTCTGCTGCCCACGGCCCTTATCAACGTCAAGATGAGCGACACCACGAACGTCGCCGCGCTCAACACGACCGGAAACGGAACAGGCCCATATATGGTGGGCAGCTTCTCGCCGGGGCAGACGCTGACCGTCGTGCCAAATCCCCACTACTGGGGTGGCACGGCGTGTCTGGCTCAGATCGACTTCATCCGGGAGCCCGACACGACCTCGATGGTGACCGACTTCAAAGCCGGCAAGCTCGGAATGGTCTGGCAGGTTCCACCGGCTGACATCCCCGCCGCGAAGACGAACGGAAGCACGTTCCTGACGCCGTCGGGCGTGTCCGGTGCGCACGTATGGGAGGTCGACACAACCTCGCCACCCTTCAACAACGTGCTTGCGCGTCAGGCGCTTTCGTATGCGATCGACCGTAAGGCCATGATCGGCGCCGCGTTCTTCGGGCTCGGCACCCCCTCGTATGGAAACGAGGTGATCAGCGCCAACAGTCTCTTCTACGACAAGTCGCTCACGCCGTACACCTTCAACCTGACAAAGGCCAAGCAGCTCTTCGCCGAGGCCGGGGTGGCGCCTGGGACGACCTTCACGTACTGGGCGCTCGCCGGGCGCCGTGACGAGTGGATCACCATGGCCCAGATCCTCCAGCAGGATCTGCAGAAGATCGGTTTCAACCTGACCATCGTTCGAAGCGACGTCAGCACCTGGCTGTCGAAGTTCTACCCGGCGGGAAAGTCCTATCCCGGCTACATCATCGCCAACTACTTCTCGCTGCCCCCCGATCCGTCGTATGCCTTCTCGCAGGTTCGGTTCGGCTCGTGTGAGTGCAACTGGAAGGACCCGACGTTCGAGGCGCTTGCCGAGAAGGCAATCGGAACCCCTGATGTTGCCGCCCGCACGAAGCTCTACTACAAGATGGAGGCGATCGAGTCTCAGCAGTCACCCGTGATGGTGATCGCTCATCAGACGAACATCGTCGCGGTACAGAAGGGAATCACCGGCGCATGGGAGGATGCGCAAGGAAACGTCCATCTGGAGGGCGCCCGGTTCGCCTCCTAGGCGAACCGAGCGCGCTGCCGCTGGGGGGCGATGCTTCGGTACCTAGTCAAACGGCTCGTGACGAGCGTCTTCCTGCTTGTCCTCAGCTCGATTCTGATCTTCCTGCTCCTTCGGGTGATCCCAGGAGACCCGACAATCACGAAGCTGGGCGGGTCGATCAAGAACGTCAACCCGCGAGCGATCGAGGCCATTCGACACCAACTCGGCCTCGATCGCTCGCTCCCCTCTCAGTACGTTCACTGGGTCGGCGGAGTTCTCCACGGCAACTTCGGCCGGTCCTATTTCAGCCAGTTCCCGGTGACGACGCTCGTGTCGGAGCGAATCGGTGCGACGCTCGAGCTGACGATTCTCGCCATGCTGATCGGGCTGTTGATCTCCGTGCCGGGCGCGGCTATCGGAGCAATCTGGCGGAACCGCTGGTTCGACGCGTTTCTCTCCGGCTTCACCGCGATTGGAGTAGCGACGCCGGCGTTCGTCACCGGCATCATCCTCATCGTCATCTTCGGCTTGAAGTTGAAGCTGCTCCCGACGCAAGGCTACGTGTCGTTTGCGAACCATCCCTTCGTCAGCCTGAAGACGGCGCTCCTCCCGGCGATCACGCTCGGGATCGCCGTTGCCGCGCCGATCTTGCGCATCTTGCGTGCGTCGATCACCGACGTCGAGACGGCTCCATTCATCCGCACGGCGGAGGGAAAGGGTCTCTTCCGCCGGCAGGTCGTCGTTCGCCACGTGCTCCCGAACGCAGCGATTCCGGCGCTTACCACCGTCGGAGTGATCGTGGGCTCGCTGCTGGGCGGCGCCGTCGTCGTCGAGTATGTCTTCGCCCGGCCCGGGCTCGGCACTCTGATGGTCGATTCGGTGTTCCAGCGCGATTACGGCGTGCTGCAGACGCTCGTCCTCCTTGCCGCGGCGGCGTTCATCTTCACGAGCCTCGTCGTGGACCTCCTCTACGGAGTCGTCGATCCGCGCTTGCGGACTGTACGAGGAGACGAGTGACGTGAGCGCGGCGGGCGCGACGATCGAGCTCGCTCTCGACCGAAGGCGGCGAAACGCCTTCATCCGCCTCGTCCGGCGGCCGCCTGCGGCTCTCGCCGCAGGTGTCGTGCTCGTCTTGGTGGTGGGCGCCGCCGCCGCTCCGCTCGTTGCGCCGTACAAGCCGAACGCGATCAACTTCACCCATCTGTTCGCGCCGCCCTCCGCGACGCATCTCTTCGGCACGGACGAGCTTGGTCGAGACCTTCTGACCCGCGTGATGTACGGCGGCCGCACCTCACTGGAGATCGCAGCTGCTGCGACGCTCATCTCCATGATCGCCGGCACTCTCTGGGGATTCGTCGCCGCCTTCCGCAAGGGCTGGGTCGGCGAGACGCTGATGCGAATCGCGGACGCTGCGATGGGGATGCCCGTGATCCTGCTCGGGCTCGTGCTCGTCGCCGCGTTCGGAGCGTCGACGACGAGCCTCATCGTCATTCTCGGTTGCCTGTTCGCGCCCGCGACCGCGCGTCTCGCGCGGTCGTCTCTGCTCTCCGAGCTGCAATCCGACTACTACCTCGCGGCGGTATCGGTCGGCGCGTCCGCGCGTCGGATCGTGCTCGGCGAGCTGCTGCCGAACACCCTTCCCGTGCTACTCGCACGGGCCACACTTGTCGCCGCCGACGCAATTTTCGTCGAGGCAAGCCTCAGCTTCGTCGGGCTCGGTGTCCAGCCGCCTGGGACGTCGTGGGGCACACTCCTCCAGGCCGGCTACACGAATCTGTACCGGTCCTACTGGTATCCGATCTTTCCGGGACTCGTCATCCTCGTTGCAGTTCTCGCCCTGAACATCCTCGGCGACAACCTCCAGCGCGTTCTGGACCCGGCACGAGCGTGAACGCGCAACGCGCCGCGTCTTCCTCCTCCGCCGTTCTCGAGGTGCGCGACCTCGCTGTGGAGTTCCCTGGCCATGGGGCCGCCTTCCGACCTGTCCGCGGCGTCTCTCTCAGCCTCGAGCGTGGGCAGCGGCTCGGTCTCGTCGGCGAGTCGGGTAGTGGAAAGTCGCTCACGGCGCTCGCGCTCATGCGCCTTCTTCCCCGGCAGGCCCGCATTGCGCAGGGAAGCGTGATGCTCGACGACCGCGACCTGGTGGCTCTTTCCGAACGCGAGATGACGCGGATGCGCGGCGGACGGATAGCGATGGTCTACCAGGATCCCATGTCGTCGCTCAACCCGGTGCAGACAATTGGACATCAGATCGCAGAGGCGATACGGGCACATGAGCGCGTCGGCCGAAATGAAGCGCGGGGCAGAACGATCGAACTGCTGAGGGATGTCGGGGTCACTCATGCGGAGCGCCGTTTCGATAGCTACCCGCACGAATTCTCGGGTGGTATGCGGCAGCGCGCGATGATCGCCATGGCCGTGTGTGGCAACCCCGACGTGCTGATCGCCGACGAGCCGACGACGGCGCTCGACATGACGACGCAGGCACGAATCATCGATCTTCTCGACTCGCTCGTCGCCGAGCGCGGCATGGCGGTGCTCCTGATCACCCACGATCTCGGCGTCGCCGGAAGCTTCTGCGATGCGATCCAGGTGATGTACGCCGGACGAATTGTCGAGGCGGGCGAGGCGCTCGACGTGTTCGGGCATCCGGTGCATCCCTACACCGAGGGGCTCGTCGCATCGATCTGCGAGCTCGACCGCGATGTCGACAAGCCGATCGTGACGATCGCCGGCCAGCCGCCGTTGCCGCAGCGCCTACCGCACGGTTGTCCCTTCCATCCTCGCTGCCCGGCGGCCGAGAGTGTCTGCAGCGAGAGCGAGCCGGCTCTGCTCCAGCTCCGCGGCGGTCGCAGGGCAGCGTGCCACTTCGCAGATGCGCGGCTGGACCGCACCGCATGACGACCCGTGTAGCGTATGCGGACACCGTGTCCGGTACAGGCGCGTCTCAGCCGCTGGTCCAGGTCGAGGATCTGGCTCGTCACTTCCGACTCGGACGCGGTCACGTTGTTCGCGCGGTCGACGGAGTCTCGCTCGAGATCCAGCGGGGCGAGACGTTCGGCCTCGTCGGTGAGTCCGGATCCGGCAAGTCGACGCTCGCACGGCTCATCCTGCGGCTCGACACGCCCACGTCGGGACACATTCGCTTCGCCGATCGCGACCTCCTCGCCAGCTCGGCAGACGAGCTGCGTCGTCTGCGCCGCAGGATGCAGGTCGTCTTCCAGGATCCGTTCACGTCTCTCAACCGGCGCAAGACCGTCGAGCAGATCATCTCCCTGCCACTGACCGTGCACGAGCCGCAGCTCGACCGGGCGGCCAAGAGGGCGCGGGTTTCCGAGCTGCTGGATCTCGTCGGTCTGCGCCCGGAGCACGCGCGCGCGTATCCGCGACAGCTCTCCGGTGGGCAGTGTCAGCGGGTCAACATCGCGCGGGCGCTCGCACTTGGGCCGGAGTTCGTCGTGCTCGATGAAGCCGTCTCTGCAGTCGACGTCTCGATTCAGGCGCAGATCTTGAACCTCCTCCGCGACCTGCAACGACAGATTGATCTCACGTATCTCTTCGTCACCCACGACCTTTCCGTCGTTCGCTATATGGCCAACACGATCGCGGTGATGTACCTGGGACGCATCGTCGAGATCGGCCCGCGGGATGAGCTCTTTGGCGACCCGCAACACCCGTACACCCACGCGCTGCTCGCGTCGATCCCATCCGTTGAGCACCGGCGTGTGCACGCCGCCTCGAACGTCGTGCAAGAGGCGCCGGCCGGGGAGAGCGGCATGATCGCGGGCTGCCGCTTCCACCCGCGCTGTCCGCTCGGTCACAGGGACGTCTGCCGAACGCAGGATCCGCAGCTGCGCGAGATTGCGGGCGGACATTCCGTCGCCTGCCATTTCCCTCAGTCGGCCGAGAGTCTCGTCGCCGCGGCGGCGTCATCTTGAGCGACGTTCGCAGGTGGGCCTTGTTGACGCGAGACGAGATCTCCGCGATCGCTGGGGATGCGCTCGTCGTGCTGCCGGTGGGAACGACGGAACAGCACGGGCCGCATCTTGCGACCGGAGTGGACGCAGCGCTCGTGGAGGCAGTCGCCGAGCAAGCTGCCCGAATGGCGAAGCGCCCCGACGTCGTGCTCCTGGCGCCGACGCTCTCCTACGGCGCATCGGACCACCACCTGCCGTTCGGGGGAACGCTGTCCCTCCACGTGGCGACGTTCCAGGCCGTGCTCCGCGATCTCCTCGGCTCGGCCGCGGCGTGCGGCTGTCGGCGGATCTTCGTTCTTAACGGCCATGGTGGAAACACACCAAGCTGCGCGACAGCCGTCGCCGAAGCCGCACGCGAGCATCGGCTCCTCGCGGCGACGGCGCTCTTCTCGCAGCTGCTCGACCCTGGCACGCTCGAGCTGCACGTCAGCGGCCATGCCGGCGTCTTCGAGACCGCGCTCATGCTGGCGCTGCATCCCGAGCAGGTGCGCCGCGATCTCGCGACTCCGTCACCGGGCGGAGCGGCGCGGGAGCGGGCGCGCGGCCTCGTCGTCGCCGAGCCCGGTCGCTGGAGCGAACTCGACGGCTACACCGATCATCCCGAGACTGCGAGCGAAGAGCTCGGGGAGATGGGCCTCGCGGCCGTGACGGCGTCCGTGGCTGCCGCCTTTGAGGAGGTGGCGGATCTCGCTCTCTGAGACGGCGGCACCGACCATAGCCGCCGTCGAGACAACGGTGGTCTCCGCGCAGGCGAAGCGGGCCCTTCGAGTGCGGGGGGCGCGAACGACGCACGACGCATCGTCCTTCGCCCTGGTTCGCGTTCTCACCGACGATGGCGTCGAGGGCTACGGCGAGATCAGCGCGACTGCCGCCTGGAGTGGGGAGGACGCCGTCACGGCGACGCATTTCGTCCGTGACGTCTTCGCACCCCTGCTCGTCGGTCGCCCGCTCAGGCCGGTAGCGGCGCTGATGACGGAGCTCGATCGCGTCGTTCGTGGCAATGCGTTCACGAAGGCGGGCGTCAACACCGCGCTCTGGGACGCGCTCGCGCGGAGCCTCGAGGTGCCCGTGTGCGAGCTCCTCGGAGGGCCCTTCCGGCGCGAGGTTCCGGTGAAGATCTCCCTCAGCGGTGACGGCGACGATCTGACCGAGGGCTTCGAGATCGCGTACGCGCTGGGCTTTCGCGCCTTCAAGGTGAAGGTGGGCCGTGACCCGGACCGCGACGTCGCCCGTGTCTCGCAGGTGCGTAGCCTGGCCGGCCCTCAGGCATTCATCGGCGCAGACGCGAACGGTGGCTGGTCTCGAGCCGTCGCGCTCCAGACGGTGCCGCGCCTTCGCGAGAGCGAGATCGCCTTCATCGAGCAACCCGTGGACGCCGCCGACCTCGAGGGGATGCGCGAAGTCCGCGCGCTCGGCCTGCCGGTCGTCGCCGACGAAGCGGTCTACGGTGTCGAGGATGTGCGCCGCGTTGCCGAACTCGAGGCCGCGGACGTTGTCAGCATCTACGTCGGCAAGAGCTCCGGGCTCGAGCGGGCGGTCGAGTCGTCGCGCCTCGCCGCCGCGCTGGGCCTCGGCGTGGTCATCGGCGCGAACGGCGAGATGGGGTTGGGCGCGGCCGCGCAGCTGCACGTTGCGTGCGCCTGCGAGCACCTCGGCGCGATCCCCTGCGGCATCACGGGCCATCACTTCTACGAGGATGACCCGACGCTTGCGGAGCCGATCGACGTGAACGGCCTCCGGGCTCGTCTGCCTGAGGGCCCCGGTCTCGGCGTCGATGTCCGCGAGGAGGTGCGAAAGACCTTCTCGTGAGGCCCGGAGTTCAGGTCTTCATCTACCCGGAGGAGCTCGAGGCGTCGACCGCCGATGCGCTCGTCGAGCGCGTCCTCGAGTTGGGTTGCGATGCCGCGAGCATGGCGGTCGTCTACCACCGCGCCCGTCGAGTCCTGCCGCGCCAGCGGCGGGTCAGCACCCTCCGCGAGACGACGACGTACTTCGCGCCGGACCCCACGTGCTACGGGGCGCTCGTCCCCGTCGGCAACGGGCCGCCGCATCTCCGCGACCGGCTGCACGAGTTTCGCGAGGCCTGCGGCCGCGCGGGTCTTCTCTTCCGAGCCTGGATCGTCGCACTCCACCAGGACGGGCTCGCCGCCGGCTACCCGGACTCCGCAGCGCGGATGCTGGACGGCAGCGTCGGCAGCGTCGGCCTCTGTCCGTCCCAGACGGAGACAGTGAAGTTCGTCGCCGGGCTTGTCTCGGACGTCTGCACGCAGCTGAGCCCCGACGCCGCGGAGCTGGAGGCTGCGCTCTATCCGGCCTGGGAGCCGTCGTACACGCTGACGCTCGCGCCCGAGCCGCTGGGCGTCGCGGCCCGCTTGCTCGGAGCACAGTGCTTCTGTCCCGCGTGCCGGGCCCTGCTCGGCGACCGCGCCGACGAGATCGAGCGGCGCGCCCGCGACGCGGCGGGCCCGCCCTTCGGTGATGGCGACTGGGACGAGGAACTCGCGGCTGAGCTCGCGGCCGCGCGTGCTCGCGGCGTACGGCGCCTCGTCGAAGCCGCATCGGCAGCCGCGAGTCGCTGCGGCAGCGCGCTCCGCGTCTTCGGGTCGGGCCCCCCCGAGCAGGCGCGACTGCAGGGGTTGTCGTCCGCCGCCGTCGACGCTGCCGATGGATTGCTGTTCGGCTGCGGGCCGCTCGCCGGCGACGAGCTTCTGCAGCGCTTCGAGAGCCTGCGCGGACTCGTCGGCAGCCGCACGGCGACGGCATCGATCAACTGGACACCGGAGCGATCGCCCGAGAGCATGGCCGCCGACGCCGAGCGCCTGGCCGCGGCCGGGGCCGACGGGCTCGCCCTGTACAACCTCACGCTCGTCTCCGAGCCGGGCCTGGTCGCACTCGGCGCGGCGGCCGCCGCCTTTCGCGCAGCGACTCGATCGGACGGCCGATGATCGTCGACGGTCACGCGACGATCGGCGCGAATCGCGACGTCGCGCTGTCGACGGACGACCTGCTCGAGACGATGAGCCGGCTAGGGATCGAGTACGCGCTGGTCGCGCCGCCCGAAAGCATGATCCCGGTGCACAACCGCGCGGGAAACGAGCTCGTCGCCGCGGCGGCCGACCGGGCGAACGGGCGGCTGCTGCCGTATGCGGTCGCAAGCCCGTGGCTCGGCGACGAGGCGGTGGAAGAGCTGCGGCGCGCCCACGCCGGCGGTGCGCGGGCCCTGAAGCTCGACCCCGCGCTGCAGGGCTTCGACCTCCTCGACGGCCTTGCCGATCCGCTGATCGGCTTCGCGGTCGGCGCCGGCTGGCCGATCTACGTGCGTACGGGCACGCCGCCGCATGCGCAGCCGTTGCAGCTCGCGTGGCTCGCGGGCCGCCACCCCGGCGCCTGGTTCGTGATGGGAAAGAGCGGTGCTACCGACTTCTCGGCCGACGGCCCTCCCGCGCTGGCAACCGCACCCAACCTTCTCGCGGACAGCGCCTGGGTGGACTGGCCGACGCGTCTCGCCGGTATTGAGCCGGAGACGTTCGGCGATCGCGTGGTGTTCACGACCGACACACCCTTTGCCCAGCCGGAGATCGAGCTCGCGCGTGTCATGGAGGCGGGACTGGACGAGCTGACGCGCGCCGCGGTGCTTGGCGAAACACTCGGGAGCCTGCTTGCTCTATGACGCGCGGCAAGCTCCACGACGCATTCTGTTCGATCGGCCTGAAGAGCGGCGACCAGGCGATCGTGCATTCGTCGCTCCGTGCGCTCGGGCCGCTCGACGGTGGCGCCGGAGCCGTGGTCGAGACACTGCTCGACATCCTCGGAGAGGACGGGCTACTCGTCGTGCCGACGTTCACCTACGACAGCCAACGCTTCGATCCGAGCACGACCCCCGGGCGAGCAGGCGCCTTGTCCGAGTGGGCCCGTCACGTCCCGGGCGCCGTCCGGTCGCGTCATCCGACGCATTCCGTGGCGGCGATCGGCGCGGGAGCCGCCGCGTTCTGCGCCGATCACGAACTGCGCGCGGCGACCGATCTCGGGACGCCGCTCGACCGCCTTGCAGCTTCCGGCGGCTACGTGCTGTTGCTGGGCGTCGGCCAGGCCTCGAACACGATGGTCCACGTCGGTGAGTTCCACGCCGCGGCGTTCTACCTCGACATTCCTTTTTCGCCGATCTGGCCGCGCGAGCACACGATCGTCGACGGCGACGAGGTGCTGCACGTCGCGTATGACCGCTTTCCGGGGTGCAGCCGGGCGTTCGGCGTCGTCGAGCGGGGCCTCCGAGCGCGCGGAGCGCTACGAGACGGCGGCATCGCGCGTGCGCATGCCCAACTGATTCCGGCCGCTGCGATCGTCGAGGAGACGGTCGCCTTGCTGGCCGACGACCCGCGAGCACTGCTGTGCTCCGACCCGTCCTGCTACCGATGCGTGCGCGCCCGCGCCCGCATCATGGGTGCGCCGGATGTTCGAGCCCGAGCAACGGAAGGGGATCGCGGTGAATGAGCGCCTCGATCGCGTCGAGCGGAACCGGAGGGAGGGCCGTCCCAGCGATCGGCTCGTTCACCCGGCGCAGTCCGGCTGCGGTCTCCGCAGGCGTCGCAATGGGAAAGTCCGACCCGAAGAGGAGCTTCTCGAGCGCGCCCCATTCCGTCGCGAGCCGTAACCCTTCGTAGAACGACCATGGCCGATAGAAGAGCGCGGAGATGTCAGCGTAGACGTGCGGATGCTTCCGAATGGTCACGATCGTCTCCCGCTGCCACGGATGCCCCATGTGCGCCATCACGATCCGCAGTTCCGGAAACCGCGCGGCGATCTCGTCCATCAACAACGGATGCGCGTACTTCAGCGGGGCTTCGCGCACGGGCGATGCCCCCTGGTGGAAGAGGATCGGCAGCCCGTGCTGTTCGGCGAGCTCGTAGATGCGCAACGCCGGTGTGGCGAGCGGATCGAAGATCTGATAGTTCGGGCCGAGCTTGATCCCTTTCAGGCCGAGCTCCGTCCGAGAGCGTTCGAGCTCGTCCTCGGCTCCAGCGACCTCCGGATGCACCGAGAGAAAGCCGATGCGCCGAGCCGGAGCAGCCGCGACGAAGTCCGCAACCGTGTCGTTCAGCGCGCGGTCGAGGCGCGTCCGGTCACGGGCGATCGTAAACGCGACGGAGACGTCGACGCAGGCGAACGCCTCTGCGTAGTCGGCCCAGGTCGTCGTCGCGACGACGACGCGGTCCGGCCGCCATCGCGCGTTCTCGATCCGCTCGGCGGGCGGTACGCGGTCGCGATGCGTCGGTACATGCGTGTGGACGTCGATCATGAAAGCGCGAGCAGCCGTCGTGGATTGTCGTCGACGATGGCACGCCGCTGCGGCTCGCTCAACCTGAGCCGATCGAGCTGACGGAGCCGCAGGGCGACATAGCGCTGGGCGGGCTCCGGCAGGAGCCCGCCGTCGGTACCGAACAGAAGCCGGTCGAGCGGGCAGTGGTCGATGAGCGCTTGCATCGCATATGGAGGCGTTGCGCACAGGCAGATGTGCACGTTCTCGGCGGATGCCGCCGCCGCGCCGGCTTCGCGCCAGAGGTCATGCAGCCCCCCGTGGCCGAGAACGACGGTCGTGCGCGGATGGCGCCGTGCAAGCAGCGCGAGCTGCAGCGGCGAGCTGAACGGCGGGGTTCCGTCGTGGAACAGCACCGGTACGCCAAGCTCGGCCGCCGCGTCGCAGATGTGGTCGAGACCCGGCGTGTGCACCGAGAAGCCCTGGACCCAAGGGTGGAGCTTGACCCCGCGCATTCCGTGCACGCGGACGCAGCGGTCGATCTCGGCGGCGGCGCCGGCATCTCCGGGATCCACGGTTGCGAAAGCGACATAGTGCCCGTCGCCTGACGCGACGAATGCAGCGAGCGAATCGTTCGCCGCCGCACCCGGTCTCCGCAGACCGTCGAAGGTGAAGGCGACAGAGAGCTCGACTCCCAGCCCGGCGACGAACGCAGCGTATTCACGCGAACCGTAAGGAGCCTCGCCGTCGCGACGTGCTGCCGGCTGGTGAACGTGAAAGTCGATCACCGGGCCCCCTCCGCGGTCAGACCTGCCGCGCCCGCGATACGGAGCGCGAGCGCGAGGCTGGCCAAGGCCGCGTCGATCCCGGGCACCGGCGGCGTGCCCGCGAGACAGGCGTCGACGAATCGACCGAGCTGGCGCGTGAAACACACCTCTGTCTTGTCTCCCGGCGCGGCGAGCTCCTCGACGTCGCCGCCCGCGAGCTCGACGCGCAAGGCAAAGGTGGGCGGATCGAGCAGCGCACGTCCAAGCGGGCCGGTGATGACGAACTGGCTCGGTGGAAGTACGGGAAAGAGCCAGATCACCTCGAGCCGCACTACCGTGCCGTCTTCATATTCGAGGACGGCGCCGTTCGCGTTCGCAGTGGCGTATCCGGGGTCGCTCTTCAGTGCCCAGCCGCGGACCCTCGTCGGTGACGCCTCGAGCAGGTAGTTGAGGCGGTCGCATGCGTGCACGCCGTCCGTGACGACCGGCGGATTGCGCTCGAGCGAGCGGAGCCGTCGTCCGAAGCCTTCCGGGTCGCCCTCCGGGTCCGAGCGCTCGTCGCAGACCGACGCCTGAACGAGCAGCGGGCGGCCCAGGACGTCATCGCGGAGAAGATCCTTGAGCCGCTCCACCGAGGGGTGGTGCCGGTAGGTGAGCCCGATCTGCAGCCGCGCGCGTGCCTGCGGCATCGCTGCGATCTGTTCGGCCTCGGCGAGGGTGGAGGCCAGTGGCTTCTCGGCCAGGACGTACTTGCCCGCCTCGAGGGCGCTCGCGGCGAGTCTCGATGTCACCCATGAAGGTGTCGCGAGCACGACCGCGTGGATCGTCGGATCGACAAGGACCTCCTCGATCGCGGTCGTCGTCTTCGCAGACGGTGCCCGTGCTGCAGCGAGCGCGACGAGCTTCTCATCGAGGTCGACAAGCGCGGCGACTCGAACTCTCGGCTCACGGAGAAGCGCAGGTAGATGTGCGCGCTCGCCGATGTCGCCCAGTCCGACGAGAGCAACATTGAGCCGATCGTCCATCAGCGTGACCTTAGTCGGTGAGTACGCGGGCAGCGCCTCACACAACACCTTGAAGGAGCAGTCCGGTCAGGCCGACGACGGCCCACAGTGCCGCACCGAGCGCCAGCGGCCGCCATCCAAGGTGCCGGATCGCTGCGAATTGGGTCGAAAGCCCGATTGCGCCGAGGGCGATCGCGATCACGATGCTCGCGGCGTGTCCGAGCATGGCGGTCGTTCGCGGGTCAATCGCGCCTGCGGTGTTGAGCGCAGACGCGACGAGAAACCAGAAGAGGAACACCGGCAGGACACGCCACAGCGGGCGTGTGCGCGCTGCGCCCACGCGACGCGCGCGGGCCAGCGCCAGCGCGAGGACGACCGGGATGATCATCGTCGTACGGGCGAGCTTCGTCACGACGGCGACCCCGCCCGCCGTATGGCCGTAGGCGTACGCAGCTGCTACGACCGACGAGGTGTCGTTGACCGCGGTTCCCGCCCATAGTCCGAAGGTGTGTTGACTCAGTGAGAGCACATGGCCGAGGGTCGGATACAAGAGGACCGCGACGACGTTGAAAACGAAGATGGTCGAGATGGCATAGGCGATCTCGCTCTCGGTCGCGGCAACCACTCCCGAGACCGCACCGATCGCCGAGGCGCCGCAGATCGCCGTCCCGACGCCCACCAGGGTCGTCAGCGTCGACTCGACGCGGAGGCCTCGCCCGATCACCCAGGCTGCGGCGAGCGCGATCGCCAGCGTGCCGAGCATCAGCGGGAGCGAGCTGCGGCCGATGCGGACGACTTGTCCCAATCCGAAGGTGCCGCCGAGCAGCACGATTGCGCATTGGAGCAGCGTCTTCGAGGCGAATCCGATCACCCTGCGCCCGGCCGCGTCGGGGGCGTATCGGGCACGGATCGCCATGCCCAGGATGAGCGCCAGTGCCGGCGCTCCGATCGAAGGAACGAGCGAGCCCAGCGGCTCGACGACGGCCGTGATGCACGCGAGGACCAGCGCGGCCGCGACCGCTCCGCGCTCGAGTGGGCGCCGCAACCGCTTGCTCATAACGATGACTTCTTCCACTTAGCCATCGTTCCAATTCGTCATGGCTATGACAACAGCGATTCAGCATCAGCTCATCGTCAATGGTTATCAATATCATGTGGAGATGGACGAACGTCGGCTCGAGGTCTTCGTCGCCGTCGCCCGCCGCCTCAGCTTCTCCGACGCGGCTCGCTCGCTCCACCTGTCCCAACCTGCCGTCAGCCAGCACGTTGCGGCGCTTGAAGCCGACCTCGGCGCTCAGCTGTTCGAGCGCACGACGCGCCGTGTGCGGTTGACGTCCGCCGGGGCCGCGCTGCTGGACCGTGCCGAGTCATTGCTCCGCGAGCACGCGGAGGCGCGCCGGGCGGTGGCTGCCGCCGAGGGGCGGATCGCCGGCGAGCTTTCGGTTGCGGCGAGCTTGACGATCGGGGGGTACGTATTGCCGCGGGCGCTGGCGGAGCTGCGACGTCGTCATCCAGAGCTCCTCGCGCGCGTGACGATCGAGAATACGGAGCAGGTGATCGGGTCGTTGCGCGGCGGGCGAGCCGACATCGGCTTCGTCGAAGGTGAGCAGCGAGATACGGGCGTCGACTACCACCTCCTACGCGACGACGAGCTCGTGCTGATCGCTCCGGCCAAGCACCGGTTTGCGCATATGACCGAGGTTCCGGTCGCTGATCTTGCGACCGAGCCCATGGTGTTGCGTGAGCAAGGATCCGGAACGCGCACGGTCGCCGAAACGCACCTGCAGAATGCGGGAGTCGATCTCGAGGCCCTCCGGATTGTCGCAGAGCTCTCCGGCATCGACGCCATCAAGGCTGCCGTGGCCGCCGGCCTTGGGGTATCGATCATCTCGCGCAGCGCGCTCACGGATTCCGGAGCTGCGGCCGAGGTGATTCACCGCCGGATCGCCGGCGTGCGCATGCACAGGCAAATGGCCGCCGCGACGCTTACCGGCACCACACCGCTTCCTGCGGCGCAGCGGCTACTGGCGCTGCTGCGGCGGCAAGCCTCCGAACCGTAACTCGCGCGCGCGCGTGACAGCAACGCGTCAGCGCGTGCAAACGATGTGCAGGCGCTCCGAGAGCGGCGACGGGCGGCTGCGCGTCTCGTCGTAGACGCGAACCCGCCGGAATCGCCTGCGCAGGCTCGTCGTGACGCGTTCGACGGGGAAGGAGATCTCGGGCACGGTCGCGGTGTGGAGCCGGTAGAGGTCGCGGCGCTCGTGCTCGAAGACGGTGATCTCGACCTCGACGCCGGCGCCGGCGGCTTCGGCCACGTCGAGCATCGTGAAGTCGCCCTGCGGCGACCACGTGGTTGCGGGCGGCCCGGCCGCAAGCTCGCTCAGGTGCAGCTGCGTGTTCATGTCGAAGACGAAGATGCCGCCGTCCGCGAGATGTTCGTGTGCGCGCGCGAACGTCGCCTCCCACGCGCGGAACGGGCGCAGGTGGTTGACGACGTCGGCGACGCAGACGACGGCGTCGAACGTCTCTCCCAGCTCGACGGTGGTGATGTCTCTGCGCAGCAGGCGCGCGTGCGGCAGCTTTGTCCTGGCGATCCGCAGCATCGGCTGCGAGAGGTCGACACCGGTGACGGTGTAGCGCCCGTCGAGGTGCTCGAGGATCGCGCCGGTGCCGCAGCCGAGCTCGAGCAGCGTCTCCGCCGCTGGATGGTGCTTCTCGATCAACGCGCGGACGTACGCGGCCGGCGCGGCCTGGTCGCCTCGCATCGCGTCGTAGAAGGGCGCCCAGCGCTCGTAGCCGGCCATCGCGAGCGAATCTAGCGGCCGGCGCGCCGGGGACGCTCAGCGGCCGTCGAGGGAGTACGCGATGATCTCGGCGGGTGGCCTGACGTAGGCGCCGGTGTTGCTCGGGGCGCCGGCCCCGACGATGAGCATGTTCGACGAGGATGCCGGGTGAATCCTTTGTTGCTCGTCGGTCGAGCTGGTTCAGGCCGGCGGAGGAGCGTCGACGAGCCCCTCCGACACGAGCGTGCGGAACCGCTCAATCGTTGCGTGCACGCCTTCCGCAAGCGGAGTGGAGGCGAAGCCCGGCGCGATCTCGTCGAACGAGCCGCTGTCGACCTCGTCCGGGAAAGGCAGGACGACGTCGTCGAAGGCGATCGTGCCGGCGCTCTCGGGGGCGGCGGCGGCGATCGCGTCGACGACCTCTGCGATCGTCACCCGGGGCCCGGGCACGTTGTGCACCGACGCGCCCTCGTGTCCCGAGAAGCTCGCGGCGATGAACGCGCGGGCGACGTCGCGCGCGTACTGGAGCTGCGCGGCGCCGCCGAACGGAATCCGGTAGGGAACGCCCGTCGCTGCGGCCAGCATCGCGGTCGTCGCCGCCGAGGTGAGGCCCTGGTCGCGCCCGGGGCCGTAGACGGTGTGCGGACGCAGCCCGACGCTCGAGAGGCCGTTCTCGGTCCAGAAAACGGAGGCGGTCGACTCGTTGGCCCGCTTGAAGACGCCGTAGAGCGTCCCCGGGTGGCCGGCCATGCTCGGCGCCGCGTGCTCCTCCGGTGCGTCGTACGCGCCGACCGACGATGCGTAGACGACGGGGGCCAGGGCGGGCGCGCGGCGGCGGGCGGCCTCGAGCACGTTGACGGTGCCGACGACGTTCACGCGGGCGCCGAGCGGCGGGTCGGCGCGGCAGAACGGCACCTGGAGCGCCGCGAGATGGATGACGTTCGTGATCCCGTGCTCGTCGAGCGCGCGCTCGAGCGCGGCGAGGTCGGAGATGTCGCCGGCGACGTGTGGCACCGCCGCCAGCGCCGCGTCGTCGAGCAGCAGGCGCAGCCGGCGCGGGTCGGTCGAGAGGTCGAAGGTGGTGACTGCGCTGCCGTCGCCGATGAGCTCGTGCACGACCCAGGCGCCGATGCAGCCGTGCGCGCCGGTGACGAGGAAGCGCTCCTCTCCCATCAGGGCTTCGTGCGGTCGACGTAGTTCGCCGGGAAGTTGCCCGACGCGGTCCAGCCACCGTCGACGTAGAACAGCTGGCCGGTGACGTGCGCCGACTCGTCGGAAGCGAGGAACACCGCCGGGCCGACCATGTCCTCCGGCTCGGCGACCCGGCCGAGCGGGATCACCGGTGCCCACGCCTCGACATAGGACGGGTCGTCGCGGAGGTTCCGCTCGACGTTCGTGGCGCCCGGGGCGAACGCGTTGACGCGGATCCGGTGCGGCGCGAGCTCCATCGCGAGCTGCACGGTGAGCGCGTTGATCCCGCCCTTGCTCGCCGCGTACGCCGCCGAATTGGGCATGCCGCGCGTCGCGAGCACGGAGGAGACGTTGACGATCGACCCGCCGCCGCGGCGCATCAGGCGGGCCGCTTCGATCGAGCAGAAGAACGTGCCCTTGAGGTTCGTGGAGACGACCATGTCCCACGTCTCCTCGCTCGGGTCGAGGGGATCCATCCAGCCCGCCACGCCGGCGCAGTTGACGAGCACGTCGAGGCGCTCGAGACCGGAGAAGGCCGCGCGGATCCCGGCCACGTCCGAGACGTCGCACTCGAGCGCGAGCCCTCGTGCGGCCGGGGGCAGCGCGGCGAGCGCCGCACCGGGATCGTCGAGATCGACGACATGCACCACCGCTCCCTCCGTGGCGAAGCCGAGCGCGAGCGCGCGCCCGATGCCGCGTCCGGCGCCGGTGACGAGGGTGGCCTTGCCGTCGAGCCGTCCGCCGCCGCTCACTCGATCACGGCGCCGTTCGAGGCGGAGGAGACGAGGCGCGCGTACCGCGCGAGCACGCCGCGGCGCACGCGCGGCTCGGGCGGCGTCCAGGCGCTGCGGCGCGCGGCGAGCTCGTCGTCGCCGACATCGACCTCGAGCGTTCGCGCCTCGACGTCGATCGTGATCGGGTCGCCGTCGCGGACGAGGGCGATCGGGCCTCCGCGCGCCGCCTCCGGCGACACGTGACCGACCATCAGGCCGCGTGTCGCGCCGCTGAAGCGTCCGTCGGTGACGAGCACGACGGATTCGCCGAGGCCGCGGCCGACGATCGCGGAGGTGATCGAGAGCATCTCCGGCATCCCGGGCGCGCCCGCCGGGCCCTCGTTGCGGACGACGAGCACGTCGCCCGGCTGCACCTCTCCGCCGTGGATCGCCGTCTGACACGCCTGCTCCGAGTCGAACACGCGGGCGGGGCCGCGATGGAACCGCGGCTCGTGGCCTGCGAGTTTCGCGATCGCGCCGTCGGGAGCGAGGTTGCCGCGGAGCACGCGCAGCGCGCCGCCCGGCTTGAACGGCGACGCGACGGCCGCGATCACCTCGCCGTCGGGATCGCGCGCGCCCGCGGCGTGCTCGGCGAGCGTGCGGCCGTCGACGGTCGGCGCGTCGGCGTGCAGGTGGTCGAGGAGCTGCCGCACGACGGCGGCGGTGCCGCCGGCGCGGTGAAGGTCGGCGGCGACGTAGCGGCCGCCGGGCGTCAGGTTCGTCACCACCGGCGTCGTCGCGGACAGCCGGTCGAAGTCGGCGAGGGTGAGGTCGGCGCCGGCCTCGCGCGCGATCGCGAGGAGGTGGAGCACGCCGTTCGTCGACCCTCCGGTGCCGGTGACGCCGACGATCGCGTTCTCGAGCGAGGCGCGCGTGACGAGCGCCGACGGCCGCACGCCGCGCGCGATCACGTCGAGCACGAGCCGTCCCGCCGCCTCGGCCGCGTCGCCCTTGGCAGGATCCGTCGCGGGCACGCTGCCGAGGCCGATCGGCCCGAGCCCGAGGAAGTCGATCGCGACCGCCATCGTGTTCGCGGTGAAATGCCCGGTGCACGCACCGTACCCGGGGCAGGCGTCGCGCTCGAGGGCGGCGAGCTCCTCGTCGCCGATGCGACCGCTCTCGTGCGCGCCGACCGCCTCCCACACGTCCTGGATCGTCACGGGCGCGCCATGGTGCTCGCCCGCCGCCATCGCTCCGGAGTAGAGGATCAGCCCCGGGACGTCGAGCCGCAGCAGGGCCATCGCGAGCCCGGGCACCGTCTTGTCGCAGCCGCCGAGGCAGACAAGGCCGTCGAACGGCTGGCTCAGGCCGACGAGCTCGACCGAGTCCGCGATCAGCTCGCGGCTGACGAGGGAGGCACGCATGCCGGGCGTGCCCTGGGTGAGGTTGTCGGAGATCGCGATCGTGTTGAACTCGAGCGGCGTCCCGCCCGCCGCCCGCACCCCTGCCGCCACCCGTGCCGCGAGGGCGCGCTGCCCGAGGTTGCACGGCATCGTCCCCGTCCATGTCGTCGCGATCCCGACCAGCGGCTTGCTCCAGTCCCGCTCGTCGAGGCCCATCGCGCGCAGGTGCGCCCGCGCCCCGGCGCGCCGCGGGCTCGAGACGAGGTCCTCGTTCGCGATCCGCTCCACGCGCCGATCCTAGACCGGTGGCGACCGCCGGATCGGCGAGGACGGCTGGGAACGAGCTCGCCGGACGGATAGCGTCTCTCGGGAGTTGCGGCTCGGGTGGCAGGTGACGTGGAGCGTGCCGAGGGGAAGGCGACCTGGCCGCTGGTACTCGTAGCGCAAGCCGCCTGATCGAAGCCGTATGAGCGACTTAGGGCCAGATTCGCGAGGTGAATCCTCGCGGCGGCTCGAAGAACTCGATCAGCCCGCGGCAGGGTCGTCGAAGCCGGAGCCGCGGTCGATGATCTCGCACACGAATCGTCCTTCGGCGCACCCGACGCGGACCTCTGCGATGCCGACGCCGTGCGTTCGCGGCGATCTCCGCGGCCGCGAGCAGGTCGAGAGCCTTCGCCTCGGCCGCCGCTCGGCCACCAACGCAGGTCGCAGCGCGCCGGTGGGGCTCGGAGACTTCGGAGGGTCGCAACCACTCGCGGTGGGTCGCTCGGTGGTGCGATACTCGGTGCTCCGCGTGACTTCGATGCCGTTCGTCGCCTCTCTGAACCCACGTCTGCGACCTGCGTCTGCCGGAGGCGTGTCCGATGTGCCGGGGGGAGACCGCCGCGAGATCCTTCTCGCAGCCGCTGTAACGACGCTGGTCGCCGCCGTGCTGCTCGTTTGGGGTCCCGCGCCCGGGGATGCGCCGGTGCATCTTTACCGGACGTTGCTCGTCCGCGAAGGGGCGTTTGTGTGGGACAACTTCTGGTACTCGGGCAGCTACCCTCTTGCGTCGTACAGCCTCCTGTACTACCTGCCCGCGGCGATCTTCGGCAACTTGCCGATCGTCGTTGCCGCAGCGATTGCCTCGACGATCCTCTTCGGCTCGATCTCGCTCCGCCAGTGGGGGGCAACGGCACGTTGGCCAACGCGCGCGTTCGGGGTGCTTGCTGCGGCGCCCGTCTTCACCGGGCTCTTCAGCTACGCGCTCGGGTTCGCGACGATGCTGGGCGCGCTTCGTGCGCTCCAGGCTCGGCGAACCGCACTGACAATTCTCCTCGTCGCGCTCACTCTCGGCTTCAGCCCACTGGCCTTTGGGTTCTTGTTGCTGTTCCTGCTCGCGGTCCTTCTCACGCGACGGGTGACGCGGCGGTCGGTCATCCTCGCGGTCGCGGTTCTCGGCGTCGCAGGGGTCGAGGCGATCTGTCTAACGGCGTTCCCGAGCAAGGGCGTCTATCCGTTCCACTTGATCGACTTCCTCGCCGTCGAGAGCATCTGTATCTGCGGTGCTCTACTCGCGCGGCGCGGCCGCGCGAGTGCACCACTTGTCGCGTTCTTCGCGTTCTGGGGCCTTTCCAGTCTTGTCGCCTTCGTCATCCCCACCCCGATCGGCGGCAACCTGGATCGTCTCAGCGCGTTCATCTTCCCGATCATGCTCTTGACCGCCGGTCTCGCCGGCTTCCGCCCGCGGGGGCTCGCCGCGCTGGCAGTGGTTGGCGCGTTCGCCTACAACTTGACGCCGTATCTGCTGCTCGTGCCGTACCGGCTCGACAACCGGCCTGCGAGCCAGAGCTTCTGGCAGCCTCCGATCAACTTCCTGCACAAGCACTCCGGGCCCGACTTTCGGGTCGAGGTGGTGCCCACCGCCGCGCACTGGGAGTCGTACTGGTTACCGCGCGCCGGTCTGCCGCTCGCACGCGGCTGGTACAGGCAACTCGACATGGCCGACAATCCGATCTTCTATGCGAAGCACCTCCGGCCCGCCGCCTATCGCCTGTGGCTGCGGTCGGTTGCCGTCAAATACGTCGTCGTCCCGAAGACCGTGCTCGACCCCGATGGAGCGCCGCTCGAAGCACGACTCGTCGACTCTCCGTCCTCGGGGCTTGTGCTGGCGTATCGGGCGAAAAATTGGGCGATCTACCGGCTGCCTCGCCCGACGCCGTTGCTCACGGGCCCGGGCGCTGCCGCGATCACGAGCTTCGGCCACGAGGAGATCGCCGGCCACGTGTCGGCTCCGGGGACATACCTTCTACGGACCCACTACACCGCGTACTTCAAACTCCGCGGTAGCGGCTGCGTCGAGCCGGGACCAGGCTCGATGACAAGCCTCGTGCTCCGTCAGCCCGGATTCTTTCGGCTCACGATTAAGGCCTCGCCCGACGCCGTGCTCGAAGCATCGGTCGACCCGCGCCCGCCGAGGTGCTGACCGCCCAGGCGATTCCAAAGAGGGCCTCCGACTGCTGCGGCGACGAGGACGGGCGCAATCGAGAGGAAGCGGTAGACGAGCACGCCCGCAACGACCTGCGCATTCGGCCCGCCGAACGCGACGAGCGTACCGGTGAGCCCGAGCTCGACGAAGCCGATGCCGCCGGGAGTGAGCGGGAGCGAGGCGAGCAGGCGGCCCACCGACCAGGCCGCGAACGACTCGCCGACCGAGACCTGCGCGACGCCGATTCCGACGGCGCGAAGCGCCAGCTCGAGGATGGCCCAGCCGGTGAGTTGATTGACCGCTGTTGCGATCGTGAGCGCCACCCAGCGCTCTCGAAGCAAGCTGATCGTCTCGTTCCGAAAGCGCAGCAGAGAACCCTCGCTCCACGGCGGCGAGGCCTGCCGTCCGACGATCGGCAGTCGGGAGACGATTCGTAGCCCGAGTGCGGCGAGTGTGGCCGCGGCGCTCGGGTACACCGCGAATGCAACGAGCGTTGCCGCAGCGACGAGGAAAAGGCCGCCGCCTACGAGCGCGATCGTCAGCACCGACTGCGCGGCCGTGCCCTCCACTGCGAGCCAGCCCGCGGCCAAGAGCGGAAAGAGAAACGTCGAGAGCTGGTTCCAGAGCCCGGTCGTCGCAACCGCGCGCCCTACCTCGGCCGAGCGGAAGCCGGCCGAGCGCAGCATCGCGAGCGAAGCTGCGATGCCCACGGGCATCCCGCCGGGGAGGATGAGCGTGAACGCGGTTGAGACCTGTGTCAAAAGCAGAGCGCGCAGGTAGGGGAGTCCCGGGAGCACGACGACCCACGGCAGCGGGAACGTGAGGACGTTGAGCACGGTCACAGCACCGAGGCCGGCGAGCCACGGCCAGGAAAGGTTGGATACGACGTGCCAGACCGCGCCGTAGCCCGCCACGCGGGGAAGCAAGACGGCGAACGTCGTCGCGGTGATCCCGAGCGCGACCCCGACGACGACCATCCGCCGCATCGTGTGTCGGTGTCCCGATTTCATTTCACTTCGTGCCCTGGGCACTCGAGCGTGGCAGATGGTGGCTGTGACTGCGAGGCCAAAATAGCTACGGAGTCGTCTCGATCTGAAGGCGCCACAAAGGGCTCCACACCAGAGCATGCTGCGGTGTCCGCAAAGCACTGCTCAAAGACAAGCTTTGCTATGCAGGGCTTTCTGCGAAGCCCGCTGACGGACTCGAACCGTCGACCCCCTCCTTGCCATCGCTCCGAAACGATTGCCGTGGGCACAGCACACCAGGCAAGCTGTCGGGCCTGTCCAGCGAATTCGCAGGCGAGGATCGAGTCGGCGTGGGCATCTACGAGGTCACGCCAGCTGAGCTTGGCGCGAGCGTCGGCCGGAGACACACTGGCTTGCCGCAGCATCTTGGCGACCGCGCTTGGCGATTCGATTGGCGAACCGGCGTAGACTCGCCCCATGACCAGCCTCATCGCAAAGATCCGCAAGCTGCTAGGGATCGAGAAGAAGCCTTAACGCTCTCGCGCCCGAAGCGGCGTAGGGTGTTCTGGACTGGCCCTGCGGCCAGGATTCCGGCCGAAAGCCCGCAGTCCGCCAAACGCACCCCTCGCGGGTGCGGGAGACGACGAGGAGCCTAGGCAAACAGAATTCGAGTTGCAGGGCCAGCACGTCGTTGTAGCGAGCGACCTACGGGGTTGAGGGTGAGCGCTGGGGAATCGAGGACTGGGATCGCGGCAGCTACGCGAAGCGCACTCTGAGAGATGTCGAACGGCGGCAAGCAACCGCGGTTAGGGCAGGACGACTTCCCGAGGACGCACGCCGGATCGCCGCTTCACAGGTGTTCCTGCTCGAGCACTGCTGCGAACACGGCAATGTCGAGCAAGCCGTCGATGCGCTGGTCGAGCTCGCGACAACCGACAAGGGTCGGCATCGCGAGATCGCGGGGCGCGACCGCCCGTATGCTGCTGGCACCTACATGGGCCACTGGAAGCAGATCGCGCTCGAAACACGAGGTTCGGCACTCGCTGAAGGCAAAGCCAAAGTAGCCGCACGTAAGACCATCAAGGCCGCTGAGCTACGCCAGCGCGTCAGCCCCTGACCCCCGGTCGTACGCGCCGCTTCGCGGAGCGTGCCGGCCTTGTTGTTTGCCCACGTAGGGATTCAGGGACTTCAGGGGCGTCTCTGCGAGAACACGGGCCTCGCCCTGTAAAATTCATGTTTTCGAGCGGAGACGCGGCGTAGGTGACGGATCGCGAGTTCGAGCCGAGCCAGGAGCAAGCCGAGGCGGCTGTGATCGAGGCTGGGGCGGGGTTCTCAAGCGACAGTTTGGCGCTCTTCCTTGCCGAGCTTGCGCGTTACCCGCTGCTGAGGGCGGCAGAGGAGGTGGCGCTGGCGAAGCGGATCGAGCGTGGTGACAAGCAGGCGAAGGACCGTATGGTCAACTCGAACTTGCGTCTCGTTGTCTCGATCGCGAAGCGCTACCGCAACCAGGGCGTGCCGTTTCTCGACTTGATCCAGGAGGGCACGTTCGGGCTCATCCGTGCTGCCGAGAAGTTCGACTGGCGGCGCGGTTACAAGTTCTCGACCTACGCGACCTGGTGGGTGCGGCAGGCGGTGCAGCGGTCGGTGCAGAACCAGGCGGCCGCGATCCGGCTGCCTGCCCATGTCGTTGAACGCCAGTACAAGCTGAGCCTAGCGGCGCGGCAACTCACGGCCGAGCACGGCCGCGACCCAACCCGCGACGAGCTCGCGGAGGCGACGGGGCTGGCGCTCCGGCACGTCGCCGAGGCTCTCGACGCGGTGCGCGAGCCCATCTCGCTCAACCTGAGCCTCGGCGAGGACGGCGAGAACGAGCTGGCAGACATTATCGAAGACCCGACGTCGGTCGATCCGTCCGAAACGGTGGAGCAACAGCTGTGGGGTGAGCAGGCGCGGCGCCTGCTGGACATCCTTCCCGAGCGAGAACGGCGGATCCTCGAGCTGCGCTTCGGCTTCGACGGCGAGCCACGGACGCTGGAGGCGATCGGCATGGAGGTCGGCCTCACACGGGAGCGTGTCCGGCAGCTCGAGCGCCAGGCGCTCGCCCGGCTCCGGCATCTGCCCGCGGCTGCCGCCTAGCCAGGAATGCTCCCCAGAGAGGACTTGCGGACCGTGCGCGGTTCAGCGCAGAGAGCGACGTCCCCGTCATCTCCCGTACGCACGCACTGGGTTCGCGGATGGCACTTCGGGCGTCACTGATAACCGCGTGTGGCTGTTCGAA
Source organism: Gaiellaceae bacterium (assembly GCA_036511815.1). GTDB lineage: Bacteria > Actinomycetota > Thermoleophilia > Gaiellales > Gaiellaceae > Palsa-739. Next base: position 3,638 of record DATCBP010000047.1, on the reverse strand, counting down.
CGCCACGACTGTCGCTGGCCGGCTAGGGCACGCGACTACTTGCTCACACGTGCGATCGCGCGGTCGTGAGATGATCGATTTCGTTCGCCAGCGTGTCCGGTGAAGCGGGGCGGTGCGAACAAGTGGCGGGGCGGAAGCGAGAGTGGGGGGACGAGTGAGTGGCCCGGAGTCGCCCGTTGTTGAGCCTTTGCTTCGGCTTGAGTTCGGCCGCGGGATGGTGTTCCTGCAGCCGCAGGAGGCTGTGATGCTTCGTGACGAGTTGCGGGCGATCGACGATCCATGTGCGGTGCGGCTCGCTGCCCAGATTGACGTTGCTGCCACTGTGCTGCTCGCGGCCCCCCTTTATGCGGGCGTGCGGGCAGTTCGTGTTGCCGACGACGAGCGGCAGGTGCTCCTAGATGTTTCGCGACGGCTGGAGTATGTGCCGGGGGGCAGCTTCGCCAAGTTGCAGTACGAGCTCTCGGCCGGCGAGTAAGAGGATGGTGGCCGCCGGCGGGTTTCGAATCTAGTTTCGCTTCGGTTCGGCGGGGATCATCGTCACCTCCCCGCGCTCGTCGACCGATACCACGTAGCGGCTGCCGGCGCCGTGCTTGCGGGAGCGGTGCGAGAGTGGGTTGCGGTGGCCGCCCGCGATGATGATCGCGTGCGTGTCGGTGTGCGTTTCAATCCGGAAGCCCTCCGCGACCTTCGTCTCGAGGAACGCATCCAGTGCGTTTTTCCTTTGTCCGAGCGGATCGATTGCTCCAGCCATGGCGCGTTCCTTTCGCGTTGGACCTGCTCGGAAACCGTGTGGATGCCAAAACTCTGCGTTCTGCCTGCGATTGCATGGTTGCTGAGCCGTGGACAGAATATGCGCATCCCCACGCGGGAGTTACTCTCGCTCGGCAATGTCGCCCTCGCCGAGTCTCAGCACCGACAAGCTCCGGGTGGCGATGCTCGCCCCGATCTCGTGGCGGGTGCCGCCCCGCCATTACGGCCCGTGGGAGCAGTTCGTGTCTGTGCTGACCGAGGGGTTGGTCAGCCGCGGGGTCGATGTCACTCTGTTCGCTACGGCCGATTCGATCACGGGGGCGCGCCTGGTGGGTACCGCTCCGATCGGTTACTCGGAGGATCGGAGTTTGGACGCGAAGGTCTGGGAGAGCCTGCACATTGCGGCGCTGTTCGAGCGGGCCGAGGAATTCGATGTGATCCACAACAGCTGCGACTTCTTGCCGCTCACCTATAGCGGCCTTGTTGACACGCCGGTCGTCACGACGATCCACGGATTCTCCTCCGAGCGGATCGTGCCGGTGTTCGAGAAGTACAACGCGCGCGGGTACTACGTGGCGGTCAGCGACGCTAATCGGCACGCGAACCTCGACTATGTGGCGACGATCCACCACGGCATCGAGATGCAGAGGTTCGAGCTGGGGCTGGGGGCCGGCGACTACCTCCTCTTCTTCGGGAGGATCCACCCCGAGAAGGGGACCGCTGAGGCGATCGAGGTGGCGATGCGGGCCGGTCTGCCGCTGACGATCGCCGGGATCGTCCAGGACCGCGAGTACTTCGAGCGGTTCGTGAAGCCCCGAGTCGACGGAACACGGGTGAGCTACGTCGGCCCGATCGGTCCCGAGCTGCGCGGCGGCCTGCTCGGAGGGGCACGCGCGCTGTTGCACTTGATCAGTTTCGATGAGCCGTTCGGCTTCAGCGTCGTTGAGGCAATGGCGTGCGGAACGCCGGTGATCACCCACTCGCGTGGCTCGATGCGCGAGATCGTCCGCGAGGGTGAGAACGGCTTCCTGGTCGCGTCGCTCGACGAGGCGGTCGACGCGGTACGCGCCTCGGCCGGTATCGACAGGCTGGGCGTGCGCGCCTCGGTCGAGCATCGCTTCGACTCCAACCGGATGGTCGACGACTACCTCGCCCTTTACCGCCGCGTCATCGAGCTCCACAAGGCGAGAGGGAGCGACGGCTAAGCCCGGGAACGAGCGCTTCCGCGTCGGCGTCAACTATTGGCCGGCTCGCACCGCGATGGGCTGGTGGGCTGATTTCGACCGATCGGAGGTCGCCGCCGACTTCGCCCGCATCGCGGCCGGCGGCCTCGATTCCGTCAGGCTGTTTCTGACCTGGGAGGACTTCCAGCCGACTCGGCACGAGGTGGACCAGGAGATGCTCGACCGGCTGGTCACCGTCGCCGATCTGGCAGCACGGGCCGGCTTGGCGATCGTGCCCACGCTCTTCACGGGTCACATGAGCGGAGTCAACTGGGTCCCCGGCTGGGCGCTCGGCGGCTCCGTGCGCGACGACCGCTTCCGAGTAGTGTCCGGCGGCAATGTGAGCGGGGCAGGCCTTCGCAACTGGTACGCCGACGAAGAGATCACCCGTGCGCAGGCGTTGCTGGCGGGGGAGGCGGCCGCCGCCCTCGCCGGGCACGAAGCACTCTTAGCATGGGATCTCGGCAACGAGAACTCAAACTGTGTCGTACCGCCGAGCCGGTCGTCAGCCCGAAGGTGGCTGCAGCGAATCAGCACGGCGATCCGCGCAGCCGACCAGACGGCGCTCGTCATGGTCGGCCTGCACATGGAAGACCTGGAGGAAGATCGCAGACTTGGACCGTCAGAGGCCACCGAGGTGTGCGATCTGCTCTCGATGCACGGGTATCCGATCTACGCCACCTGGGCGGACGGCCCCACCGACGAGCACCTGCTGCCCTTCCTCGCCCAGATCACCCGCTGGTTGGGGAAGGGCCGCGAAGTCATGTTCTCGGAGTTCGGTCTGCCCACCTACCGCGCCGGTGACGAAAGCAGGGAGCGAGCCCCAGAGCAGTCCGCGTCCCTGCTCGTCGAAGAGGAGGCCGCGGCCGCGTACATGCAACGGGCCCTGGCGGCTCTGCGGGGCGCCGGCTGCGCCGGCGCGATGGTGTGGTGCTACACGGACTACGACCCAGCCATCTGGGCCAAGCCACCGCTCGACGTAGCGATCCACGAGCGTTCGTTCGGACTGTGGCGAGCCGACGGCTCGCCCAAGCCCGCGGTCGCAGCGGTCCAGGCGTTCACCGGAACAACCCGACTCAACCCCCCCGAACACCTCGCGTGGATCGACATCGACCCAGACAAGTTCTACGCCGACCCGAGGCTCCACCTACGCCGTCTCTACCGGCGATATCGGCAGAGTGAAGGTGTTCTGCCAGCACGGGGCCACTAGCCCATTCCGGTGAGCGTGCGGGAGCGGCGAGCCAGGGGACGACAGGGCATGCCTATCCGGCCAGCCGGCCGCTGCGTGTGCTGGAGTGGCACTACCGGCGAGCAGCTCGGATGGAGGTTCGTTGTGATCGGCCTGACCGAGCAGGCGAGCCAGTATCTGGAGCGTGGGTATACGCCCTTGCCTTGGCGTGCAGTCCCAGCTTCGCTTCCGCCGCTACGGCATGCCATTTGCTTGCCGACACGCTTACCGGTTAAGGGGTGGAGGGAGGCCATACACGCACGAACGCGCGGGGAGTAGGTTGAGGTCATGGCTGTCGGGCTCGTCGCTCTCGCCGTCGTTGTGTTCCTCGTCGTGCTGTTTCTGATCTCGGCGATCAAGGTCGCGCGCGAGTACGAGCGTGGGATCGTCTTCAGGCTTGGGCGGTTGCTGCCGGAGCCCAAGGGGCCGGGGCTGTT
>DATCBP010000046.1:0-29984 GCA_036511815.1 Gaiellaceae bacterium | reverse complement strand
AACAGCCCCGGCCCCTTGGGCTCCGGCAGCAACCGCCCAAGCCTGAAGACGATCCCACGCTCGTACTCGCGCGCGACCTTGATCGCCGAGATCAGAAACAGCACGACGAGGAACACAACGACGGCGAGAGCGACGAGCCCGGCGGTCATGGCTGCAGCGTACTCCTTGGCCTAGGTGACGGTGAGCTCGAGCCCGTCCATGGACTCGACCTTGACGGTCTCGCCCGGAACGAGCGTTCGACCGTCGGTGCGATGGGCGTGCCACAGCTCGCCGAGCACGAAGACCTGACCCGACTCGTGAACGACGGCGTCGGCCCCGATGACGCGCGTCGGTCCAACGCTCGGCGGACGGCGGCGCACCTGCACCGCCTTCGTGAGCGCGAACGCCCAGAAGGCGCCGAGCGTCAGCGTGATCGACAGGACAAGGGTCAGCGACGTGTGGTACGGCGCAGGCGCGTTCTGGAACAGCATCGTCATCCCGACCCCGAGGCTGATCAGCCCCGCGACCGTCAGGGCGCCGTGCGTGACGACGTGCGCGTCGATCACGAGCAGCGCCACGCCGAGGATGATCAGCGTCAGTCCCGACCACGAGATCGGCAGGATCGAGAAGCCGAACAGCGAGGTCATCAGGAAGACGACGCCGAGCGCCCCGGGCAGGACGATCCCCGGGTGGAAGATCTCGAAGCCGATCCCGATGATCCCGGCGAGAAAGAGGATGCTGATGATGTTCGGGTCGATCAGCGTGTTCAGGAAGCGCGTGAAGAAGCCCGGCGCAACGGTGTCGATGCGCGCGCCCGCAAGGTGCAGTGTGTACGGGCGCTGCGCGTCCTTCGTCCGGTATCCGTCGAGCTTGTCGAGCAGCGCGGGCAGGCTCGGGGCGACGACGTCGATCACGTGCATGTGCAGCGCTTGCAAGGCGGTCAGGTTCGACGCGACGCGTACGGCCTTCGCCGGCCAGGTCGTGTTGCGGTGGTGGGCTTCCGCGAGCGCCGTCAGCGACGCCACCGAGTCGTTGATCACCTTGCGGCGCAGGTCGGAGCCGAGGTTCGCTCCGCTCGCGTCGATCGGCGTCGAGGAGCCGATGTTCGTCGTCGGCGCCATCGCGAGCACGTCGGCGGCCTGCGCGACCCAGACCCCGGCCGAGGCTGCGCGCGACCCGTTCGGCGAGACGTAGACGATCACCGGGAGTTTCGCGTTGAGCTCCGCGTTGAACATCGTCTTCATCGAGGTCGACAGCCCGCCCGGCGTGTCGAGCACGATCACCGCCGCGTCGTAGTGGTCGCTCGCGGCCCGCGCGAGCTGGTGCGTGAAGTAGTTCTGCGTGACCGGGTTGATGTCGAGATCCGGCCCGAAGCGAATCGCAAGCACCCGCGGCTGTGTGCCTGCCGCGCCGCCGGTCGCAGCGACCGCGAGCAGAACGGCCGCAAGCCCCAGAGCGGCTGCCAGAGCACGCATCAGGCGCCCGTTCACAGCGGCAAGAGTGTAGCTACGAGGGTGCGCCGGCCCTTGCGTGGGACGCCGTCCAGGCGTCGTAGCCGTGCTCGAGCTCGAGCAGGAGCGCGGCGAGCAGCGGCGCGCGCTCGACCTCGCGGCCGAGCTCGACGCGCAGCGACGTCGGCGGCTTCGCCGTGTCGCGCGGCAGCTCCTCGGCCGTCTGGTTGACGTTGACGCCGATCCCGAGCACGACGCGGCCCTTCGTCGCCTCAGCGAGCACTCCGACGAGCTTGCGGCCCGCGATCACGACGTCGTTCGGATGCCGGAGCGACGCGTCGACGCCGGTCTCCGCGCGCAGCGTCTGCGCGACTGCCTCTCCGGCGACGAGCGACAGCTCGGGCCAGAGCGGCATCGGCACGGGTGGCCGCAGCAGCACCGAGCAGAGGATCGCCCGCCCCGGCGGCGCCTCCCAGGTGCGCCCGAGCCGTCCGCGACCGGCGGTCTGGACGTCGGCGACCGCCGTGCTGCCTTCCGGCTCGTCCTCGCCCAGCAGGCGCTGGGTGGACGCGCACGACTCGACGAAGCGGTACGGCTGGCCCAGGCGGCCGCGCAGCAGCGGCAGCACCGCTTCCGGAAGCAGATCCGACACGCCCCTTTAGACTAGTGCCGTCGTGCAAGCGCTCCGAGGAAACGGCCGTTCGATCAGGCAGCCGCTGCGAGAGGAGCGCGGCCTCGACTACGAGAAGCTCAGTGACCCGATCCTCGTCACCCGGGCGAAGGACGGCGACCGCCTCGCGCTGGCGGCGTTGTGCGAGCGGCACGCGCCGAAGGTCGAGCGGCTGGCGCGCCATCTGCTGCGCGACCCCGAGGACGCGAGCGACGCGGCCCAGGAAGCGCTCGCGAAGGTCTGCGTCCGGCTCGACCAGTTCCGCGGCGAGGCGCAGTTCTCGACGTGGCTCCACCGGCTCGTCGTCAACACCTGCCGGGACGCGGCCGAGCGCCGGTCCACGCGCAGGCACGAGCCGCTCGCCGACGACCTCCGCGCGGGGCCCGACGGGGATCCGGTGCGCGCGGCCGGTATGTCCGAGCTGCGCCGTGAGCTGTGCGACTCGCTGGCCGGCATCTCGGCGCAGCAGGCACAGGTCGTCGTGCTCAAGGACACGCTCGGCTACTCCTTCGAGGAGATCGCGGAGGCCACCGGCATGCCGGTCGGCACGGCGAAGTGCCACGCGCACCGCGGCCGCAACCGGCTGCGCGAGCGCCTCGAGGAGCGCGACGTCGCGTGACGGTGCCGGTAGCGCCGTTCGGCCGCGACGTGATCGAGCAGCTCATCCCGCACCGGCCTCCTTTCCTGCTCGTCGACGAGATCCTCGAGCTCGAGCCGGGCAAGCGCGTCGTCGGCATCCGGGAGATCCGCGCCGACGACTGGTGGTTTCCCGGGCACTTCCCCGGCCGGCCCGTGATGCCGGGGGTGCTCACGATCGAGGCGATCGCCCAGGCGGGTGCCGTCGCCGTGCTCGCCGCGGAGGCGAACCACGGCAAGGTGCCGTACTTCGCGGGTATCGACGACTGCCGCTTCAAGCGCGTCGTCGAGCCGGGCGACGTGCTGACGCTCGAGTGCGAGTTCGTGCGGGTACGAGGGCCGATTGCAAAGGGGGAAGGGCGTGCGAGCGTCGACGGCGAGCTGGCCGCTCAGGCGACGCTCACCGTCTTCGTGGGCGAATGATCGGGACAGGCAGGCAGGGGACGGCGGTCTCGATCACGGGGCTCGGCTCGAGGGTGCCCGACCGCGTCGTCACGAACGAGGAGCTCGCCCAGCACGTCGACACCTCCAACGAGTGGATCATGGAGCGCACCGGCATTCGCGAGCGCCGGATGGCGGCTCCGGAGGAGGCGCTCTCCGACCTCGCACTCCCCGCCGCCCGCACCGCCCTCGAGCAGGCGGGCCTCACCGGACGCGACGTCGACCTGCTCATCGTCGCCACGGTCACGCCGGACATGGCGTTCCCGTCCACCGGCGCGATCCTCGCCGACCTGCTCGGCGCGACCGACGCGGCCGCCTACGATCTCTCGGCCGGCTGCACCGGCTTCATGTATGCGATCGCCCAGGCCTACGGCATGCTCGCCGGCGGGCTCGCGCAGCGGGCGCTCGTGGTCGGCGGCGACATCCTCTCCCGGCTGCTCGATTGGGAAGACCGCTCGACGCTCGTGCTCTTCGGCGACGGCGCGGGGGCCGTCGTGATGGAGCTCGTGCCCGAAGCGGGGTTCCTCGGCTTCGAGCTGGGTGCCGACGGAGCCGGAGGCCAGAACCTCTGGCTGCCGGGCAGCGGCTCCAGGCTGTTCACGGAACCCGAGCGATACGTCAAGATGAACGGGCGAGAGGTGTTCAGGTTCGCCACTCGCATCCTCGTCCAGTCGGGCGAGGCGCTGCTCGCCAAGTGTGGTTTCACCATCGACGACGTCGACCTCTACATCCCCCATCAGGCAAACGTGCGGATCATCGAACACGCAACCCGGAAGCTCGGCGTCCCGTCCGAGCGTGTGGTGGTCAACGTGGACCGTCTCGGCAACACCTCGTCCGGCTCGATCCCGCTCGCACTCGCGGACGCGGCTGCGGCCGGCCGGCTGCGACCGGGCCAGCTCGTCCTGATGACGGGCATGGGGGCAGGTCTGACGTGGGGGTCGGCACTCATGCGCTGGACAAAGGAGATTGCCGCATGACGAAGATCGCGTTCTGCTTTCCGGGCCAGGGGTCGGTGGAACCCGGAATGGGCCGCGACATCGCGGAGGCCGTGCCCGAGGCGCAGAGCGTCTACGAGCGCAGCAGCGCGGCCTGCGGGCTCGACCTCGAGCGGCTCTGCTTCCACGGGGAAGCGTCCGAGCTCGTCGACACCGCCGTGCAGCAGCCGGCGCTCGTGGCCACGTCGCTCGCCCTGCTGGCGGCCGTGCGATCGCGCGGGATCGAACCCGACTTCGTCGTCGGCCACTCGGTCGGCGAGTTCTCGGCGCTCGCGGCCGCCGAGGCGATGTCGCTCGAGGAGGCGATCGCGCTCGTGCGCGAGCGCGGGATCGCGATGGCCGAGGCCGCCGCCCGCCACCCCGGCTCGATGGCGGCGATTCTCGGACTCGACGACGAGGTCGTCGAGACGCTCTGCCGCAAGATCCTCGGCGTGTGGCCGGCGAACTACAACTGTCCGGGCCAGATCGTCGTCTCCGGAGAGAACGACGCCGTCGACGAATGCTGCGAGCGTGCGCAGGAAGCGGGCGCCCGCCGCGCGGTGAAGCTGAAGGTGTCCGGCGCGTTCCACTCGCCGCTCGTCGCGCGCGCGGCAGACCGGCTGCGCCCGGCGGTGGAGCGGATCAAGTTCCAGGAGCCGGTCGCGCCGTTCATGTCGACCGTGACCGCGCGGCTCGAGTCGGCGCAGCGAATGGGTCCGCTGCTCGTCGACCAGCTGACGGCGCCGGTGCGGTTCACGCAGTCCGCGACCGAGCTCGTGCGCGAAGGCGTGCGCACCTTCGTCGAGGTGGGGCCGGGCAACGTGCTCTCCGGGCTCGTGCGGCGGATCGACCGCAGCGTGAAGGCGATCTCCGTGAACAATCTCGCCTCGCTGGACGAGCTCCGCGAGGCGCTCGCGGAAGCGTAGTGAGCTTCGCTTCACTCGAAGGCAAGAGCGCGCTCGTCACCGGAGCGTCGCGAGGAATAGGGCGCGCGATCGCGACCGAGCTTGCGCGAGCCGGCGCCGCGGTCGTGATCGGCTACCGGTCGGGTCACGACGAGGCCGAGGCGCTCGCCGCCGAGCTCGGCGCGCGCGCGATCCAGGCGGATGTGTCGAGTGCCGCGGATGCGCAACGGCTCGTCGAGGAGGCCGGCGACATCGACATTCTCGTCAACAACGCGGGCCTCACGCGGGACGGGCTGCTCGCGCGCATGTCGGACGACGACTGGCGCATTGTGATCGACACGAACCTCTCCTCGGTCTTCTACACGTGTCGCGCCGTGTGCCGCCCGATGATGAAGAAGCGGGCCGGCGCGATCGTGAACGTGTCGTCGATCGTCGGCGTGCACGGCAACTGGGGCCAGACGAACTACGCGGCGTCGAAAGCGGGGATCATCGGCTTCACGAAGTCGCTCGCGCGCGAGCTCGGCAGCCGCGGCGTCCGCGCCAACGTCGTCGCGCCCGGCTACGTCAAGACCCAGCTCACCGACGTGCTGCCGGAGGAGGCGACGGCCGCGATGCTCCAGAACACGCCGCTGGGCCGCCTTGGCGAGCCGGAGGACATCGCGGGGGCGGTACGCTTCCTCTGCTCCGACGCGGCCTCCTTCATCACGGGTGAAGTGGTGCTCGTCGACGGCGGGCTGGGAATGTGAGTACGGAGAGCGGATCCCTCAACGGCAGACGGCGTGTCGTCATCACCGGGTTGGGCGCAGTGACGCCCCTCGGGAACGACGTCCGTTCGACGTGGGAAAACCTGCTCGCCGGCGAATCCGGCGCGGGCCCGATCACGCATTTCGACACGACGGGCTTTCCCGTCACGTTCGCGTGCGAGGTGAAGGACTTCGACCCCGCCACGTGGATCGACTTCAAGCAGGCGCGGCGCATGGACCGCTTCGCGCAGATGATCGTCGCCGCCGCACGACAGGCGGAGCAGGATTCCGGGTTGAACATCGCTGCCGAGTCGGATCGCGTCGGGGCGGCGATCGCGACCGGCATCGGCGGGCTCCAGTCGTACCAGGACTGCTACGACACGCTGCGCGAGCGCGGGCCGGATCGCGTCAACCCGTTTGCGATCCCGGCGATCATCCCGAACATGGGCGCCGGCTGGGTCTCGATGGAGCTCGGCACGAAGGGCCCGCTCGCGTCGGAGTGCACCGCGTGCGCCGCCTCGAACATGGCGATCGGCGACGGCACGGACGCGATCCGGCTCGGCCGCGCGGACGTGATGTTCTGCGGCGGCACCGAGGCGGCGATCAACAAGGTCGGCATCGCAGGCTTCGGCGCCATGCGCGCCCTCTCCCGCCGCAACGACGAGCCCGAGCGCGCATCGCGTCCGTTCGACGCGGGCCGCGACGGCTTTGTGATGGGCGAAGCCGGCGCGGTGCTCGTGCTCGAGGAGCTCGAGCACGCGAAGGCACGCGGCGCGAAGATCTACGGCGAGATCGCAGGCTACGGCGTCTCCGCGGACGCGCTCCACATCACGGAGCCCGATCCCACCGGCGTCAACCCGGCGCGCGCGATGGCGATGGCGATGGGCGACGCGGGCGTGACGCCGGAAGACATCGACTACATCAACGCGCACGCGACGTCGACGCCGATCGGCGATTCGGCCGAGACGCGCGTGATCAAGCTCGCCATGGGCGAAGAGCAGGCGCGCCGGCTCGCGGTCTCGGGCACGAAGGGCGCCACCGGCCACTGTCTCGGGGCCGCCGGCGCGGTCGAGGCGCTGTTCACGACGCTCGCGGTCAGCGAGGGAATGCTGCCGCCGACGATCAACTACGAGGTTCCCGATCCGGATTGCGATCTCGACTACGTCCCGAACGTCGCACGCAAGGCCGACGTTCGCGTCGCGATCAACAACTCGTTCGGCTTCGGCGGACACAACGCATGCGTTGTGATTCGTCAATATCCGCACGAGTAGTGTGCAAAAGCGGCGGGTTGTTGTCAGATGCCGTCCGTAGGCTTTTCGGGCAATGGACGAGCTCATCGAGGTTCGCCGCTCGCGGCGCGTCCGTCGCTGGACCCTTTCCGTGCCGTGGGGCGCACCGGTGATGCTCACCGCGCCCGCGTGGATGTCGAACGACGACGTGGAGCGCGTGCTCGACTCGCATCGTGAGTGGATCGCCGACGAACGCAGGCGGCAGCGCCCGCGTCTGCGACTCGATCCGCGTCACGTCTCCGAGGCGGAAGCGCGCACCGCGGTGCGCGAGCTGATCCGCATGCTCGTCGACGAGGAGGCGGCAGCACTCGAAGTCGAGTACGAGCGCATTCAGATCCGCGACCAGCGCACACGCTGGGGATCGTGCTCGACCCGCGGCACGCTCTCGTTCAACTGGCGTCTCGTGCTCGCGCCCTTCGAGGTGCTCGACTACGTCGTCGTGCACGAGCTCTGCCACCTGCGCGAGCCGAACCACTCGCGCCGCTTCTGGCGCCTCGTCGAGACGCGCCGTCCCGACTGGCGCGTGCAGCGCGACTGGCTGCACGAGCACGGGCCCGAGTTGCTCGCCTTCCGCCCAGCGGCCTGACGGACACTAGCCCCGCAGGTAGGCGTCGCTGCCGTCGAGCCAGTCCTGCCGCGGCGGCGCGAAGACGTCGACGTCGAGCGTGTCCTCGAGCGCCTCGGCCCTGTGCGGGAGATTCGAGGGGAGATGGAGGACCTCGCCGGCGGCGACGACCAGCCCCTCGGATTCGTCGTCGCCGAGCCAGAAGCGCATCGAGCCCTCGAGGATGTAGGTCAGTTGCTCGTTGTCGTGCGAGTGCTTCGGCACGATCGCGCCCTTCGCGAGGTAGACGTGGGCGAGCATCAGCCGCTCGCCCGTGACGAGCCGGCGGCCGATGAGCGGATTGAGCTCCTCGCGGGGGAGGTCGTCCCAGCGGTAGTGCGCAGCCATGCGCAGACCCTATCGCCGTCGCAGTAGGCTCGCGCTGCATGGACCGCTGGGCCACCTTCGACTGCTACGGCACGCTCATCGACTGGAACGGCGGCATCGGCGACCAGCTCGAGCGCCTGTTCGGCGCTGCACAGCGCGCGCCGCTGCTCGACGCCTACCATCGACTCGAGCCGCACCTGCAGCGCGAGGAGCCGGGCCGCCGCTACCGCGACGTGCTCACCCTCACACTCGCGCGCCTGGCCGAGGACGAGGGCCTGGCGCTACCCGCGGATGAGTGCGCGGCGCTGGCCGACTCGCTTCCCACCTGGCCCCCATTCCCGGAGACACGGGCCTCGCTCGAGGACGCCCGCGCCCGCGGCTGGAAGCTCGCGATCCTCTCGAACACGGACCGGGACTATCTCGATGCGTCGGTGGCGCTGATCGGCGTGCCGTTCGAGCTCGAGATCGTCGCGTCCGAGATCGGCTTCTACAAGCCGGGGCATCAGCACTGGGAGACGTTCTTCGCGCGAACCGATGCTCCCCGCGACGGCCACGTGCACGTCGGCGCCAGCCGCTTCCACGACATCGCTCCCGCCCTCGGCCTCGGCCTGCGCACGATCTGGATCAACCGGCTCGGCGAGGAGCCGGAGCCTCGCCCCGACGTCGAGCTGACCACGCTCTCCGGCCTGGGCGCGGCGCTCGACGGGCTCGTTCCGCGATAGCCTCCCGGCGTGAGTCTCTCCGCGGCGATCACGCGCCGTCCCGCGCGCCAGGACGATGCGACGGCCGTCGCCGCGGTCGCCGGCGACGACGAGGCGGCGCTCCTCGGGCATCCCTCGCGGCTCGGCCCGACCGACGTCCTCGACTGGTGGGGTCGCACCGACCTCGAGCGCAACTCATGGCTGCTCGAGGAGGCCGGCGAGCTCGTGGGCGTCGGCTGGTTCGAGTCCGTCGACGAGCTCGGCACGTTCGTCGGGATCGTCGCCCAGGGAGCGAAGGGCAGGGGCCTCGGCGCCGCACTCGTCGATCTCGGCGAGGCGCACGCCCGCGAGGCGGGCGCCGCACGGGCTCACACGTGGACGCCCGAGGCCGATTCGCGCGCACGAGAGCTGTTCGAGGCCAAGGGCTACGGCGAGGTGCGCCGCTTCTACGACATGGCGATCGAGCTCGAGACGGCGCCCGCCGATCCCGTGCTCCGCGAGGGGTTCCGGATCGAGCAGTTCCGCGAGGAGGACGCCCGCGCGTTCCACGACGCGCTCGACGACGCCTTCCAGGATCACTGGGAGCACCATTCGGTGCCGTTCGAGCGCTGGTGGGAGCAGAAGCAGGCGTCGCCCGGCTTCGACCCGACCCTGTGGTTCGTCGTCCGTGCCGGCGACGAGATCGCGGCGTGCATCCGCAACGACCCGGAGCGCAACGGCGGCGGCTACGTCGGCGCGCTTGGCGTGCGCCGGCAATGGCGTGGGCAGGGCCTCGGCCGTGCGTTGCTCGCGCAGACGTTCGCCGAGTTCCACCGCCGCGGCGTCAACCGCGTCACTCTCGGGGTCGACGCGGACAGCCCGACGGGAGCGACGGCGCTGTACGAGAGCTCCGGGATGGCCGTCGAGATGGAGGCCGTCGTGTTCGCGAAGGAGCTTCGATGAGCCTGCTGCGCGCCAAGTGTCCGACCTGCCGCGCCTACACGGCGGTCGCGGTCGGGTCGACGTACGAGTGCCACTCGTGCGGCCGCACCTTCTCCGCCGGGCTCGTGCGCGTGCCGCGCGCATGGGGCGACGGCGGCGAGGAGATGGTCGAGGCGGCGTCGCTGCCGCTCGACTACCCGGAGGCGTCGGTCGTCGAGGAGGACTCGCTGCTGATGCAAACGCTGGCGGTCGCCTCGGACCTGCCCGAGCGACCGCTCATCCTCGGCGGCTGCTGCTGCTCGCACATCGGTGCGGTCGAAGGGCTCGCCGCGCGCTACGACCGGCTCGGCGTGATCTGGCTCGACGCACACGGCGATCTCAACACCCCCGAGACGTCGCCGTCCGGGAACCAGTGGGGGATGCCGCTGCGGATGCTGCTCGAAGGCGGCGCCGTCGACGCGCAGGACGTGGCGGTCGTCGGAGCTCGCAACCTCGACCCGCCCGAGGCGGAGTTCATCGAGGCGGCCGGGATCCACACCAGCGCCGAGGCCGTCCTCGAGCGCGTCGGCGCCGTATACGTCGCGCTCGACTGCGACGTCCTCGACCCGAGCGAGCTGACCGTCTACATGCCGGAGCCCGGCGGGCTGACGATGGCCGAGGCCGAGAAGCTCCTCATGACGATCCGCGACCGAGGCGCCGTCGCGGGCGCCGGCCTCAGCGGCCTCGCCCCCGATCCGGCCAACGTCGAGAAGCTCGAGCGGCTCTGCACCGCCCTGGGGTACTGACGGGCGAAAGGCAGAAGTTGGCGCAACTCCACGCCGCGAGCGCCGGTCTAAGCTAGCGCCGTGGCCAAGATCGACGTGTCGGTCCAAACCGACGACAAGCCTGTTCCGCCGCCCAAGCACCCGAACACCTGCCCGAGCTGCCATTCCCACTATCGGGACGACGAGCTCGAGGGGGCGCTCTGGGTCTGCGGGCAGTGCGGCCACCACTTTCCGATGCGAGCGCGCTCGCGTATCGCGTCGCTCGCCGATCCCGGCTCGTTCGTCGAGGAGTCGGCCGGACTCCACTCGGAGGACCCGCTCCACTTCTTCGACCTGCGCCCCTACGGGGAGCGGCTCGCCGAAGCCGAGATGTCGACCGGGCTCGCGGACGCGATCCTCATCGGCCCGGCGGCGATCGAGGACCGGAGCTGCGAGCTCGCGGTGATGGACTTCAGCTTCATGGGCGGTTCGATGGGCAGCGCCGTCGGCGAGAAGTTCTCTCGCGCCTGCGACTCGGCCGCGGAGCGCGGCGCCCCGCTCGTCACCGTCACGAGCTCGGGCGGCGCGCGCATGCAGGAGGGGATCCTCTCGCTCATGCAGCTGCCGAAGACCGTCTGCGCGGTCGAGGACCTCCACGACGCCGGCCAGGCGATGATCGTCGTGATGGCGCACCCGACCACCGCCGGCGTGCTCGCGAGCTTCGCGAGTCTCGGCGACGTCCTGCTCGCAGAACCGGGCGCGCTGATCGCGTTCACCGGGCCGCGCGTCGTCGAGCAGACGACGCGCGAGAAGCTGCCGGACGACTTCGGACTGGCGGCGCAGAACCTCCGCTTCGGCCATCTGGACGCGATCATTCCGCGCCCCGAGGTGCGGCCCACCGTCGCCCGGCTCCTGAGGTTGTTCGATGCCCCCGAGTGAGCACGAGCTGCGCCTGCGCGAGCGGCTGAGCCGCCTCCGGAACATGCCGCTGCTCGGCGGCGCGAAGCTGTCCGGCGAGCTGGAGCGGCTACAGCGCCAGATCGACCGCCTCGGCGAGGAGCCGACCGAAGACGAGATCTGGCGGTCGGTCGAGCTCGCCCGGCACGCCGACCGGCCGTACACGCTCGACTACGTCGAGCGCCTGCTCGACGACTGGTTCGAGCTGCACGGCGACCGCGCCGGCTTGGGCGACGACGGCGCGATGGTGGCCGGGCTCGGCAAGCTCGGTACGCGCACGGTGGCGCTCGTCGGCCAGCAGAAGGGCCGCGACATCCAGGAGCGGACGCGGCGGCAGTTCGGGATGCCCTTCCCCGAGGGGTACCGGAAGGCGATCCGCGTGATGGAGCTCGCCGGCCTGCACGGCTTTCCCGTGATCTCGCTCGTGGACACGCCGGGCGCATATCCGGGGGTGGCGGCCGAGCAGCACGGCCAGGGCGGCGCGATCGCGGCCTCGCAGGCGGCGATGGCCCGGCTGACGGTGCCGACGGTGGCCTGCGTGATCGGAGAGGGCGGCTCGGGCGGCGCGATCGCGATCGCCCTTGCCGACCGCGTGCTCATGCAGGAGAACGCGATCTACTCGGTGATCTCGCCCGAAGGCTGCGCGGCCATCCTCTGGCGTGACGCCGGCGAGGCGCAGAAGGCGGCGGCGGCCTTCAAGC
The DNA here is from genome assembly GCA_036511815.1 of Gaiellaceae bacterium. Taxonomy (GTDB): domain Bacteria; phylum Actinomycetota; class Thermoleophilia; order Gaiellales; family Gaiellaceae; genus Palsa-739. The sequence continues at coordinate 17,942 of DATCBP010000046.1, read as the reverse complement.
CGGACGCGGCCCACTGCCTCGAGCTGGGCGTGATCGACGGGATCGTGCCCGAGCCGGGAGAGGGCGCACACACGGACTACGACGCGGCCGCGCGGCTCCTGGGCGAATCGCTGCGCGAGGCGGTCGACGGCCTGGCGGAGGTGCCGGGCGACGAGCTGCGGCGACGCCGGCGGGCGAAGTTTCGCGCCCTCGGCGTGTTCGCCTAGTAATATTTCAATAGGTTTGCATAGATTCGAGTCGTTGGAGGGGGGATCCTGTCCACAGCGTCCACAGGCTTATCCCCGGATGCTCGCCTGACGCGAAAATCGGATCGATACGGCGTGAGGACCGTAAAACGGTCGATTATGACCGACTAAGAGGCTCTCGCACAATGAGCGATAGTGCGCCCGGATCGACGAACGTCATGATGTGAGAGCCTCTAAGCCGATGCCGGACAAGCTCGGCGCGTATTCCCGCAAGCGCGATCCCGCGCGGACACCGGAGCCGTTCGGCGCCGCCCGCCCCGGCGCCGGAGCGCCGATCTTCGTCGTGCAGCGCCACGACGCGCGGCGCCTGCACTACGACTTCCGGCTCGAGCGCAGCGGCGTGCTCGCCTCCTGGGCCGTGCCGAAGGGCGTTCCGCTCGAGCCCGGCGTCCGGGCGCTCGCGGTGCACGTCGAGGACCATCCCCTCGACTACGCGACCTTCGAGGGCGAGATTCCGAAGGGCCAGTACGGCGGCGGCACCGTCGAGATCTGGGACCGCGGCACGTACGACCTCATCGAGGAGAAGCGCGACGGCGGGCTGACCGTGCGCCTGCACGGCGCCCGCCTCGACGGCACCTGGACGCTCGTGCCGGCGGCGCTCGACGGCGACCCGAAGAACTGGCTGCTGATCCGGAAGCGCGACGGCGCCTCGTCCGCCGCGCGCCACGACTACCGGGCGATGCTCGCGACCCTGGCCGAGGAGCTGCCCGCGGGCGGCGACTGGACGTTCGAGGCGAAATGGGACGGCTACCGCGCCCTCGCATACGTTCGCGGCGGAGACGCGAAGCTCGTTTCGCGCAACGGCAACGACCTCACCGCGCGCTTCCCGGCGGTGGCGAAAGCGCTTGCGAAGGCGGCGCGGAGCCCCGACTGCGTCGTCGACGGCGAGGTGTGCGCGCTCGACGAGCAGGGGCGGCCGAGCTTCTCGGCGATGCAACAAGGGGCGTCCGCGCTCGTCTACGAGGTGTTCGACCTGCTCGAGCTCGACGGCGCGCCGCTCCTCGACCTGCCGCTGAGCGAGCGCCGCGTGCGGCTGGAAGCGCTGCTCGCCCCGAGCCCGCTGATCCAGGTGTCCGGCGTGTTCGACGACGGCGAGGCGTTGCTCGAGGCGGCGAAGACGCAGGGTCTCGAGGGCGTGATGGCCAAGAAGGCCGGCTCGCGCTATGCGGAGGGTCGCCGCTCGCGCGACTGGCTGAAGGTGAAGACGCACGGCCGCCAGGAGTTCGTGATCTGCGGCTGGACGAAGGGACAGGGGCGGCGCGCGGGCCGCTTCGGCTCGCTCGTGCTCGGCGCCTATCGCGGCGGCGAGCTCCGCTGGGTCGGGAACTGCGGCACGGGCTTCACGGACACGACGATCGACGAGCTGCTCCGCGCGCTCGAGCCGCTACGGGCGGAGACGTCGCCGTTCGCGGTCGTGCCGAAGATGCCGAAGGTGGCGAAGGGCGCCGTCGCCTGGGTCGAGCCGCGGCTCGTCTGCGAGGTCGAGTTCGCCGAATGGACGCACGACGACCATCTGCGGGCGCCGTCCTTCAAGGGCCTGCGCGACGACAAGCCGGCACGCGACGTGCGCAGGGAGAATCCCGTCGAGATGGAGTCCGGGCGCGTCACGCTGTCCAACCTCGACAAGGTCTTCTGGCCGGACGAGGGAATCACGAAGGGCGACCTGCTCGAGTACTACCGCGCGGTTGCCCCCGTGCTCGTGCCGCACCTGCGCGACCGGCCGTTCACGATGCGCCGCTATCCCGACGGCGCCTTCGGCAAGGCGTTCTTCCAGAAGGACGCGCCGAAGCACATGCCCGACTGGATCCCGCGCTTCCGCGTGCAGGTCTCGACGCGCGAGTCGCCGCCGCAGACACGGTGGATCGAGGCGCCGCTCGTGAACGACGAGGACGCGCTGCTCTGGATGGCGAACATGGGCTGCATCGACATGAACGCGTGGTACTCGCGCGTCGACAGGCCCGATCGCCCGGACTTCGTCCTCTTCGACCTCGATCCGTCGGCGGACTGCGGCTTCGCCGAGACGGTGGAGGTGGCGCTGCTCGTGAAGGCGGCGCTCGACGCGCTCGAGCTCGCGTCCTTCGCCAAGACGAGCGGCGCGGACGGGATCCATGTGCTCGTGCCGGTCGAGCGCCGGCACACGTACGAGCAGACGCGCGAGTTCGCCGAGATCGTCGCCGGCGCGATCGCGCGCGTGCACCAGGGGCTGGCGACGACCGAGTGGGTGAAGGCCCGCCGGCGCGGGGTGCTCATCGACGCGAACCAGAACGGCGCCGGTAAGACGATCGCCTCCGTCTACTCCGTGCGTCCGAAGGCGGGCGCGCCGGTCTCGACGCCGCTGCGCTGGGACGAGGTGAACGAGAAGCTCGACCCGGGCGCGTTCACGATGGACGTCGCGCTCGAACGCGTGCGCAAGCACGGCGACCTGTTCGCGGGCATGCTCACGACGAAGCAGCGGCTCGGCCCGGCCCTGAAGGCGCTGCGCTAACCGGGCCCGAACAGCGGCCGGCAGGCGGCAAGGCCGTCGATCTCGACCGGCACGGGCGAGCTCCAGCCGTCAGGCTCGAGGGCGAACAGCGTGCAGCCGACCGGGGTGCCGCGGGGAGCGATCTCGCGGCGGCCGACGGTGCGGTAGCCGAGCTTCTCGGAGATGCGGGCGGATGCCGGGTTTCCGTCGACAGCGCCGGAGGTGACCATGCGCGCGCCGAGGGCCCAGAGGAGCTCGATCACCGCCGCGCGCATCTCGGTGCCGTAGCCGAGGCCCTGAAAACGCCGGCCGAGCCACGATCCGGTCTCGGCGGTTCTGCTCGTGGGCCAGTCAGCAGCGGCCGCGCCCTGCGTGCCGATCAGCCCGCCGCCGGCCCATGCGCCGAGCATGAGGTTCCACCGGTCGGCCTGCCATTCGGCGCGCGCCGCCTCGTGGAACGCGACCACCCACTCCTCCGAGTCCGGCTCGTCCGTCCACGGGTAGAAGAAGGGCATCAGGTCGGGGTCGTGAACTCCGGCGCGCGCGAGCTCCCGCAGCTCGACGAGCTCGCCGTGCGTCGGTAGCCGCAGCTCGAGGCGCGGGGTGCGCAGCCGCAGCTCGTAGAGCGGCGCGAGGCCGGCCGTCAGCCGAGTCCCTCGGGATGGCCGAGCGTCCCGAGCTCGGCGATGTCGCGCTTGAAGACAAGCGAGGTCGTCCAGTCGGCGACCACGCGGAGCTTCCGGGAGAGCAGCGGCAGCTGGTAGAGGTGGTACGAGCGCGTCACCCACCAGCCGGTGAAGCCGCGGAGCCGGAGGCCGAGCACGTCGGCGATGCCCTTGTAGCGGCCGAGCGTCGCCACCTGACCGAGCATGCGGTAGCCGTAGGGGCGCGGATCTCCCTGGAGGTTGGCCGCGAGCCGCCGCGCCTGCCGCAGCGCATGCTGGCACGTCGGCGGATCGGGCCGGTCCGACCTCGTGTTCGGAACGAGCGCGCAGTCGCCGAGCGACCACACGTGCTCGTGCCCGCGCACGCGCAGGAACTCGTCCACCTCGACGTGGCCGCGCTCGCCGAGCGGCAGCCCGAACTCGCGCAGCAGCGGATGGGGCCGCACTCCGGCCGTCCAGACGAGCGTCCGCGTCGGGATGCGCGTCCCCCCGGCGAGCGTGACCTCGTCCGCGCCGACCGACTCGAGCGTCGTGCCGACGTGGATTTCGATGCCGCGGTCGGCCAGCTCGCGCGCCGCGTACTCGCCGAGCCGCGAGGGAATCTCGGGCAGGATCTTCGGCGCCGCGTCGACGAGCACCCAGCGGCGCGGGATCTCCTTCAGGCCCGGGTAGTAGCGCGCCGCGTCCTCGACGAGGTCGGACAGCTCCGCGAGCGCCTCGACGCCGGCGTAGCCGGCGCCGACGAAGACGAAGCTGAGGTGGCGTCGCCGTGCCTCGTCGTCGAGCGTCGCATCGGCCGCCTCGAGCTCGCGCAGGACGTGGTTGCGCAGATGGATGGCGTCGGCGAGCGACTTGAACGAGAGGCCGTGCTCGGTCAGCCCCGGCACCGGCACCGTGCGCGGCACTGCGCCGAGTGCGAGCACGAGCTCCTGCCAGCGCACGGTCTGGAGTGTGCCCGCGTCGGTCTCGATCGCCGCCGTCCGCGCCTCGAGGTCGACGCTCGTCGCGCGGCCGAGCAGTAGCTCCGCCTCCGGGCACATCACGCGCAGCGGCACGACGGCATGGCGCGGCTCCAGCGTTCCGGAAGCCGCCTCGGGGAGCAGCGGCGTGTAGAGCATGAAGTTCTCGGGACTGACGATCGTCGCTCCGCGCCGGCCGAGCAGGCGCGCGACGTACCCTCCGGCAAACCCGCCGCCGAGGATCAGCACGCCGCCACGCGCATCGCGCTCCACCCACCTCTTCTAGCATTCCGCTGATGGCGGGCGTACAGGTATCCGCAATCGGTGGCGGCGCGGCACACAGCGAGCGCGCCGGCGTGCGCTCGCTCGCACCGGGCGGCGACGTTGCATAAGCCGCCCGGGACGCAGAAGCCCCGTCTCTTCCGGCCGCGCTTCCACTGGGAGCTGCTCGTCTGCGGCGTGCACGGACACGAGCTGATCGGCACCGACGCCGCGCAGCTGCGTCCCGAGGAAACGATCGTCGCGCGCGAGGTGGCCGGAGTCCGCTGGTACCGGTGCGTCCGCTGCGACTCGTGGCTGCCGCTGGCGCCGCCCGCCAAGCCGAAGTGGGATCTGCCGCCGACGCGTGACGAGATCGAGCTGCCGCTGCGCGGCAAGGCGCTCCGCGACAGGGTTGTGCTGCGGATCATTGCGATCGACCGGGCGATCCACTTCCTCGTGCTCGGGCTGCTCGCGGCTGCGGTGTTCCTCTTCGCGGCTCACGAGATCCGCGTGCGCGACGTCTTCTACCGCATCGTCAACGCCGTTCAGGGCACGAACACGAGTCCCGCACATCCAGCGCAGCATGGCTTCCTGCACACGCTCGAGCGCCTCTTCACGCTGAAGTCGTCGACCCTCTACCTCGTCGCCGCGGCGGCTGCGGCGTACGCGCTGCTCGAGGGCGCCGAGGCGGTTGGCCTGTGGTACCAGCGCCGCTGGGCGGAGTACCTGACGTTCGTCGCGACGCTCGTCTTCATGCCCTACGAGATCTACGAGCTGACGCTGACCGTTTCCGCGCTGAAGGTGGCGGCGTTGACGGTCAATGTGCTGATCGCGCTGTACCTCCTCTTCGCGAAGCGGCTGTTCGGTCTGCGCGGCGGTGCTGCCGCCGAGGAGGAGCGGCGCGCACGCGACGTCGGCTGGGAGGCGCTCGAGCGGACCGCGCCCGGCTCAGACCCGCAGGTCTGACAATCGCCGGCGCAGGAAGTCGCGCTCGACGTCGCTCGGCGCGAGCGCGAGCGCGCGCTCGTACGCCGCCGCCGCCTCGTCGGCCCGGTCGAGCCGGCGCAGCAGGTCGGCGCGCGCCGCGTGCAGGAGGTAGTAGCCGTCGAGACCTTCGATCCGGTCGGCGAGCGCGAGCCCGGCGGCGGGGCCGTCCGCCATCGCGACGGCGACCGCCCGGTTCAGGTCGACGACGGGCGACGGCGCCAGCTCGGCGAGCCGCCGGTAGAGCAGGGAGATCCGCACCCAGTCGGAGGCCTCCTCCGAATGCGCCGCGGCAATGCCGGCCTGGAGCTGGTACGGCCCGGGCGCGCGGAGCGCGAGCCCGCGCTCGAGCGCGCGGCGGCCCTGCTCGATCTCCGCGCCGTCCCACAGCGACCGGTCCTGCTGCTCGAGCAGCACGAGCTCGCCGTCGAGTACCCGTGCGTCGCGGCGTGCGTCCTGGAGCAGCACCAGCGCGTGCAGCCCGTGCACCTCGGCCTCGTCGGGCATCAAGGTGGCGAGCAGCGCCGCGAGCCGCAGCGCCTCCGCGCACAGCTCGCGGCGCACGGGAGGTCCGTAGCCGGCGTTGAACACGAGGTAGATCACGGCGAGCACGGCGCGAATGCGTTCCGGCAGCAGGTGGTCGGGCGGGACGCGCAGCGGGATGCCCGCGTCGCGGATCTTGCGCTTCGCACGGACGAGCCGCTGCGCGAGCGTCGGCTCCGGAACGATGAACGCACGGGCGATCTCCGGCGTCGTCAAGCCTCCGAGCAGGCTCAGCGTCAGGGCCACCTGTGCGTCCGCGGCGAGCGCGGGGTGGCAGCAGGCGAAGATCAGCTCGAGTCGCTCGTCGGGCAACGTCGTCTCCTCGTCGTCGGCGCCCGCCGGGGCCAGCTCCTGGAGCCGGGCGAGCAGCTCCGTCTTGCGCGCGAGGTTCTGCTCGCGCCGGAGCCGGTCGACCGCACGGTTGCGCGCGGTCGCGATGATCCACGCCCCCGGGTTCGTGGGCACGCCGTCGCGCGGCCAGCGCTCGAGCGCCGTCGCGAAGGCGTCCTGCACCACGTCCTCCGCGAGATCGAGGTCGCCGAGGACGCGGGCCAGGATTGCGATCGAGCGGGCACGCTCGTCCCGGTAGGCTCGGACGACCTCGTCTACGTGGCGCCTCCCGCGTGGGCGACGGTCGGGCGGATCTCGATCGTGCCCTGCCGGGCCGAGGGGATGCGGGCCGCCCATTCGATCGCTTCGTCGAGGGTGTCGGCCTCGATCAGGTAGTAGCCGCCGAGCGCCTCCTTCGTCTCGGCGAACGGCCCGTCGCTGACGAGCGTCTCGCCCTTGCGGATCCGGACGCTCGTCGCGGTCGCGACCGGTTGCAGCTCGTCGCCGGCGACGAGTTTCCCCCGTCCGCGAAGATCGTCGTTGAGCTGCGAGTACTCGCGGTAGATCGCCCGCCGTTCGTCCTCGGAGATGGACTCCCAGGCGGTCTCGTCGCTGTAGATGAGCAGCAGGTACTGCATCGCTACATCTCGATGATCGGGCGAACCTCGACCGAGCCGCCGAGGCGCGCAGACGGAATCCGAGCCGCGATCTTCGCCGCCGCGTCGATCGAGTCGGCTTCGACGAGGTAGTAGCCGCCGAGGTGCTCCTTCGTCTCCGCGAACGGGCCGTCCGTCGTCATGGTCTCGCCGTTCTTCACGCGGATCGTCTTCGCGGTGTCGATCGGGGAGAGCTGCGCGCTGTGGACGGTGGCCGGATCCTGGGAGACGGCGGCGTACTCGGCGTAGAGGCCCTGCATCTGCTCCTCCGTCACATCCGCCCAGTTCGCGGGGTTGTCGTAGACCAGCAACATGTACTGCACGGCTCCTCCTTCGGTCGATTGACGACAGTACGACGAACGGGGCGAGCCGAAATCGACAGGTCACCCGCGGAGCAGCGGGCAGGTGAGGCAGGTCGGGCCTCCGTCGCCTTTCGAGAGCTGGACGCCGTCGTAGACGAGCATCTCGACGCCGGCCCGTTCGAGTCGCTGCCGCGTCACGTCGTTTCCGGCGACCGCGAGCCCGGCCCGCGGTGCGAGGGCGAGCACGTTCGGCCCCATCGTCTCGAACTCCTCGTCCGGAACCTCGACGAGCCTGACCCCGCGCCGCGAGAGCAGCTCGACGAGCCGGGCCGGCAGCAGCGGCACGTAGGCGACGGCGAGGTCGCGGTCGAGCGGGCTCAACAGCGAGAGCAGGTGGAGCACCTCGCCGGGGCCGCGCAGATGCGGCAGGTCGAATGCGAGCACATCGACGCCGGGGAGCGCGCGACGCAGCGCGTCGATGGCGGCGTCGTTCGTCCGGTACGAGCGGCCGACGAGGAGCGTCTGCTCGTCGAGCCAGAGCGTGTCGCCGCCGTCCGCGAGCTCCGGGTCGGCGAGGCGCGCGGCGATCGGCACGCCCGCCGTCGTGAACGCGGGCTCGAGCGCCTCCGGCTCGCGGCGGCGCTCCGGCTTGCCGGGGCGCAGGAGCACGGCGCCGCCGCCGGTGACGAGCGCCGGGTCGAAGACGTAGATCGAGTCGAGGTTGCCCGGCTCGCCCTCGGCGCGGACGACCTCCGCGCCGGCGTCCTCGAGCAGCGCGCAGAACGCCTCGTGCTCGGCGGCCAGCCCGGCCGCGTCGGGCTCGCTGCGCCATCCGAGCGCCCGCCACGAAGGGATGTCCTCCGGGCTGGGCGGGCGGACGAGCACGCGCCTCAGGCGCCCCGTCATCACGCTGCGAGCATACGGCCGAGCAGCGTAAGGGCGCCGCGCTTGTCGAGATAGTCGTTGAGGTTGCCGCACTTCGGGCTCTGCACACAGGAGGGGCAGCCCTGCTCGCACGGGCAGCCCACGAGCATGCGCACGGTGTCCCCGACCCAGCCCTCGAACTGGTCGAAGCCACGCTCGGCGATCCCGACGCCGCCGGGATGGCCGTCGTAGACGAACACCGTCGCCGCGCCCGTGTCGTCGTGGAAGTTCGTCGAGAGGCCGCCGATGTCCCAGCGGTCGCACATCGCCCACAGCGGCAGGAGTGCGATCATCGCGTGCTCCGCCGCGTGCAGCGACGAGAGCAGCAGCGGCATCCGCTCCAGTCCGTCGAGCTGCGCCTCCGTCGGCACGTACCAGACCGCTTCCGTCTCGAAGGTGGTCGGCGGCAGGTCGAGCTGCACGGTCGCGCGCGTCACCTGGTCGCGGATCCCCTTCTTCTGGTACGCGATCACCTGCTCGGTGACGGAGACGCGGCCGAAGCTGAGCTCGAGCCCAAGGCGCGGCTCGCAGCGCAGCGGTTCCTCGACGTCGGTCGACGTGTCCTTCTTCACCTGCGTGTACCAGTCGCCTGCGAACGGCTCGACGATCGCGCGCGCGGCGCCGAGGTCGAGCTCGCGCACGAGCCACTGGTCGCCGAGATGGAGATAGATCGCGCCGTCATGCACCGTCGTGCACGCGCGCTCGCGCTCGACGAGGCCGAGCACCGTTCCCGTCGTCACGTCGACGACGGTGACCGCTTCGGCGGAGCTGGAGCGGAGCTGTGTTCGCCCGGCGGGGTAGTCCTTGCCGGCCCACACCCAGCCGCGCTTCGTGTGGCGGAGCTCGGGGATCAGCGGCGCGCGCTCGAGCGCCTCGTCGCCGAGCGTCGCGCGGTCGTCGTCGTCGACCGGCGCCTCGAACGCGGCGGCGGCGACGTGACCGTCGAGCACGCGCGGGTTCGCGTGGTCGAGGATCGCCGCCTCGACGCGCCGCCCAAGCAGCATCTCGGGCTCGCGCATGAAGTACTGGTCGAGGGCGTCCTCGGACGCAACGAGCACCGCGAGCCCGTGTCCACGGCGGCCCGCGCGACCCCACTGCTGGCGCAGACTCGCGACGGTGCCGGGGAAGCCGACGGAGATCGCGCAGTCGAGCAGGCCGATGTCGATGCCGAGCTCGAGCGCATCCGTGGCCGAGACGCCGAGCAGCTCCCCTTCGACGAGGCGCCGCTCGATCTCACGCCGCTGTTGCGGCGTGTAGCCGGCGCGGTACGGCGCGAGCCGAGCGGCCGTCTCGCCGTCCACACGGTCGACCGTCATCCGGTGCACGAGCTCGACGGCCTTGCGGCTCTTCGCGAAGCAGATCGTGCGCAGCTCGCGCTGGACGAGCGATGCGAGCAGCCGCGACGCCTCGCCGAGCGGGCTCGCGCGCAGGCCGAGCTCCACGTCGAGCAGCGGCGGATTCCAGAGCGCGATCGTCCGCTCCGCCCGCGGCGCCGCGTCCCCGCCGACCACGGTCGCATCGGCTCCGAGCAGCGCGCGCGCGAGCTCGCCGGGGTTCGCGATCGTCGCCGAGGCGAGCACGAACCGGGGCTCGGCGCCGTAGATGCACGCGAGCCTGCGGAGCCGCCGCAACACGTTGGCGACGTGCGAGCCGAACACGCCGCGGTAGACGTGCGCTTCGTCGACGACGACGAAGCGAAGGTTGTGGAGGACGTCCGCCCACAGGTCGTGACGCGGCAGCACGCCGAGATGGAGCATGTCGGGGTTGGTGAGGACGAGGTTGGCCGACCGGCGGATCTCGCGCCGCTGCTCCGTCGGCGTGTCGCCGTCGTACAGGGCCGCGCGGACGCCCGGCACGGCGAGCGCGCCGAGCGCGCGCGCTTGATCCTGCGCGAGCGCCTTCGTGGGGTAGAGGTAGAGCGCGCGGCTCTTGGGGTCGGTTGCGAGCGCGTCGAGCACCGGCAGGTTGAAGGCGAGCGTCTTGCCGGACGCGGTCCCGGTCGTGACGATCACGTGCTCGCCCGCGCGGACGGCGCGCCAGGTCTCCGCCTGGTGGGCGTAGAGCTCGACGACGCCCTGTCGCGCCAGCGCGTCCCGCAGCCGAGGGTCGAGATCGTCCGGCAGCGGCGTCCAGCGCGCTGCTCGCTCCGCCGCAGTCGTCATGTACGCAAGCTCCTCGCCCTGGAGCAGGTCGTCCCACGGTGCGGAACCGGTCACGCCGCTATTGAAGCGGCGCCGTCCGCGGTGACGAGCACGACCCGGGCTGCGTCGATGCCGCGGAGGTCCGCGTCGGCCGGCGCGACGACGGCGTCGAATCGCCCGGCCGGGACGCCGGGCAGCGCTTCGCCGGCCCGTTCGCGCGCCCGCGCGAGGTGAGCCGGATCGGGCTCGACGACGACGACCTCGAAGCCGGCGAGCCGGAGCGGAACCGCGTGGATGCCGGCGAAGCCGAGCTCGAGCACCCGCCCGGGCGGGTCGCCGAGCAGTTCGAGGATGCGCGGGGTCGCGCTCGCGGCCAGTGCCGGCGGGAGCCTCACTCTTCGCGCAGGACGGCCAGCGCCCACGCGCCGAGCAGCGCCGCGCCGAGCGTGAAGAGCGCGGTGACGGCGACAGAGCCGCGCAGGAGCGTTGCGGTCTGCCAGATCCCCGGCAAGGCGAGCAGCCCAAGGAGACGCACCTGCCCAATGATGGGGTGTTAGCCTGACGACACCGGGGTGCCGCACGGCGCGGCTGAGATCACACCCGTCGAACCTGATCCGGGTCATGCCGGCGAAGGGAGCTGCTTGGTCCCTCGTGTCCTGACGATTGCGACCTCCGATTCCGGCGGCGGCGCCGGTATCCAGGCCGACCTGAAGGCGTTCGCGGCGGCCGGCGCGTATGGAACGTCGGTGCTCGTCGCGTTGACGGCGCAGAACACCGTCGGCGTCACGGCGATCCACGAGCTACCGCCGGCCTTCGTGCGCGCGCAGCTCGACGCGGTCTTCGACGACATCGGCGTCGACGCGGCCAAGACCGGGATGCTCTTCTCCCGCGTGCTGATCGAGACGGTCGCCGGCTATCTCGAGGACCGTCCCGTGCCGCTCGTCGTCGACCCGGTGCTCGTCGCCAGCTCGGGAGCGAAGCTGCTCGAGGACGACGCGGTCGATGCGCTCGTGGGCCGCCTGTTCCCGCTCGCGACGGTCGTGACGCCGAACCTCCCCGAGGCGATCACGCTCACAGGGCTGAGTGCCGCTGCGACGCGGCGCGAGCTCGCCGAGCGCATGGTCGAGCTCGGCGCGCCGGCCGTGATCGTCACCGGCGGCCACGGCGAGCATGCGGTCGACCACCTCTTCGACGGCTCGTCGCACGTCGAGATCGCGGTCGAGCGCCACGCCGTCGCCGCGACGCACGGCGCCGGATGCACGCATTCGGCGACACTCGCTGCGCAGCTCGCCCGCGGCGCGAGCCTGCTCGATGCGGCGCGGGAGGCGGCGGCGGCCGCGTCGGGCGCGGTCGCGCAGGGGCTTGTCGAGATCGGCTCGGGCGACGGTCCCGTCGACGTCCTGGGGGTGATACGCCGTGCGCCTCGATGAGCTGGGCGAGCTCGGCCTCCTCGCGGAGCTCGAACGCCGCGGTCTCGCCACGGGGATCGAGCACGACGCCGCGCAGGTCGGCGGTCTCGTCGTCACGCAGGATGCGCTCGTCGAGGGCGTGCACTTCCGCTTCGACCTGCTCACGTGGCGCGAGCTCGGCTTCCGCGCCGCCGCGGTCAATCTCAGCGATCTCGCAGCATCGGGCGCGGATCCGCTCGCGCTGATCGTCTCGCTCGGTCTGCCCGGGGACGTCGCCGTCGCCGACGTCGTCGAGCTGTACGAGGGCCTGAACGAGGCCGGCGTCCCCGTACGCGGCGGCGACACGACGCGCGCGGAGTCGGTGCTGCTCAGCGTGACGGCGCTCGGCCGCGCCGACCGCGTGCCCGGCCGCGCCGGCGCGCAGCCGGGCGACGCGCTCGTCGTCACGGGACCGCTCGGCGCTGCTGGAGCCGCGTTCCGCGCGGGCTCGCTCTCGCGCCCGCCGGTACGGCTCGACGAGGGCCGCCGGCTCGCAGCGGTTGCCACCGCGCTGCTCGACCTCTCGGACGGGCTCGCGCCCGATGCCGCTCGGATCGCCGAGCGCTCCGGCTGCCGCCTCGCGATCGAGCTCGAGCGGGTTCCGGTCGCCGAAGGCGCGACGATCGACGATCTCGGCTTCGGCGAGGACTACGAGCTGCTCGCCGCCACCCCCGACCCGCTCGGGTTCACCGTGATCGGCCGCTGCGAGGAGGGTTCAGGCGTCGGTCTGACCCTGCACGGCGAGCCCTTCGCCCTCGCCGGCTGGGAGCACTTTCGCTAGCCACTCGTCGAAGTGCGATCGTGGCCGGACGCCGACGAGGGCGCTGCGCGCCTCGCCGCCGCCGAACAGCATCACCGTGGGAATCGACAACACGTCGTAGCGCGCCGCGATCTCCGGAAACTCGTCGATGTTCAGGCGGGCCACCGGCACGACGCGCTCGCTCTCGATCGCAGCGAGGATCGGCTCGAGCGCACGGCACGGCCGGCACCACGGCGCCCAGAAGTCGACGAGCACGGGGCCAGCTGCGATCGCATCGTCGAACGTCTTCTCGTCGAGCTCGCGCATGCCCGTCAGAACTTCCCGGTGATCGCGGCGACCCGCAGCAACGGCACCTTCGTGAACGCCTCGAGGATGATCGAACGGGTCATCTTCGAATACCCCTCGGTCCGGTCGGCGAAGACGATCGGCACCTCCGCGACCGTGAACCCTTGCCGGAGCGTGCGGTACTTCATCTCGATCTGGAACACGTAGCCCTGGGAGTCGATCGAGTCGAGGGGCAGCTGCTCGAGCACGCCGCGCCGGTAGCACGTGAAGCCGGCGGTGACGTCGCGGAGCTTGACGCCGAGAATCGTGCGCGCGTACATCGACGCGCCCCGCGACAGGACGCGGCGCCCCAGGCCCCAGTTCGCCGTGCCGCCGCCCGCGACGTAGCGTGACCCGAGCGCGAGGTCGGCGCCGTTCTCGATCGCCGCGACGAGACGCGGAACGTCGGCGGGGTTGTGCGAGAAGTCGGAGTCCATCTCCACGATGATCTCGCCGCCGTCCGCGAGTGCCCGCTCGAACCCGGCGATACAGGCCGGCCCGAGGCCTTGTTTCTCCGGCCGGTGGAGGACGGAGACGAGGCCGAGCTCTTCCGCGAGCCGGTCGGCGATCTCGCCCGTTCCGTCGGGCGAGCTGTCGTCGACGACGAGGATGCGATAGCCGTGCGGTGCGAGCGCGCGGATCATCTTCTCGATGTTCTCGCACTCGTTGTACGTCGGCAGGCACACGATCACGTCCGGCACGAGGTCTCAGGCTACCGGGGGCGCCCGTATGATCGACGGAGTGGCCGTCCTGCCTCGCAATGCGGAGGTCGCGGAGCAGTTCGACCTGCTCGCCGACCTGCTGGAGCTGGAGGGGGCCGAATCCTTTCGCGTCCTCGCCTATCGCCGCGCGGCGACCCGGATGCGCGAGACATCCGGCTCGATCGCCCAGCTCGCCCTCGACGGCCGCGCGAAGGAGCTCCAGGGGATCGGGAAGACGATCGAGGAGAAGATCGTCCAGATCGTCGAGCAGGGCGAGATCGAGGCCCTCGCGAAGCGGAAGGCGATCGTCCCGGCCGGCGTCGTCCAGTTCATGCGCCTGCCCGGCCTCGGCCCGAAGACCGCAGCCCGGATCTGGCGCGAGCTCGGGATCACGACGATCGACGAGCTGAAGCAGGCTGCGGAGGCCGAGCGTCTGCGCTCGCTCGCGGGGCTCGGCGCGAAGTCCGAGGAGAAGATCCTCAAGGCGCTCGCGTTCCAGGCGGACAATCCGGACGAGGGCCGGCGCCTGCTCGGCGACGGCCTCCCGGCCGTGCAGGCGGTGGTGGCCGCGCTGCGCGAGCATCCGGCGGCGGTGCGCGTCTCCGAGGCCGGCTCGGTGCGGCGGCGCAAGGAGACCTTCCGCGACCTCGACGTGATCGCGACCGCGACCGATCCGGGCGAGCTGACCGCGTTCTTCACGCAGCTGTCATGGGTGGTCGACGTCGCCGCGCACGGCGACACGAAGGCGACCGTCGTCTCCAACGAGGGCCTGCGCTTCGACCTGCGCGTCGTGCCGCCGGAGTCCTACGGCAACCTGCTCCAGCACTTCACCGGCTCGAAGGAGCACAACGTCGCGATGCGCGAGGACGCCGTGCGCCGCGGCCTCTCCATCTCCGAGTACGGCGTGACGACGGTGGAGACGGGCGAGGTGCGGCACAGCGAAGACGAAGACGCGCTCTACGCGTTTCTCGGCTACCACCCGATCGCGCCCGAGTTGCGCGAGAACGGGGGCGAGCTGGAGGCGGCGCGGCGCGGCGAACTGCCTGCGCTCGTCGAGCTGGCGCAGCTTCGCGGCGACCTGCACACGCACACGCGCTGGTCCGCGGACGGGAAGAACACGCTCGAGGAGATGGTCGCGGCCGCTGCGGCGCGCGGCTACGAGTACTACGCGATCACCGACCACTCGCATTACCTGCGCGAGGGCCGGCTTGCCGCGCAGCTCGAGGAGATCGAGCGGGTACGCGAGCAGTTTCCGAAGCTGCGCATCCTCTCCGGCGTCGAGGCGAACATCCGCTCGAGCGGCGAGGTCGACGTGCCCGAGGAAGAGCTCGCGCTGCTCGACTGGGTTGTCGCCTCCGTGCACCAGGCACCGGAGAACCGCCCGACCGAGCGCGTGCTCGAGGCGATGGACAACCCCTACGTCGACTGCATCGGCCATCTCACCGGCCGGCGGATCGGCAAGCGCGCCCCGCGCGACGTCGACGTCGAGCGCATCGTCGCGAAGGCGTTGGAGTCTGGAGTGTTCCTCGAGATGAACGGGCAGCCCGACCGGCTCGACCTGCGCGACGTGCACGCGCGTGCGGCGAAGGAGGCGGGGCTGAAGCTCGTGATCTCGTCCGATGCGCACCAGATCCGTGCGCAGAACTACGTCGAGCTCGCGATCGGCCAGGCGCGGCGCGGCTGGCTCGCGAAGGACGACGTGCTCAATACGAGAACGTGGAAGCAGATCGAGAAGCTGCGGCGGAGGCGGCCGTGAGCGACTTTCGGGAAGACGGGCACGCGGCGATCGAGTGGGCGGCGCGCTACCTCGAGCGCGTCGGCGACCTGCCGGTGCTGGCGCAGGTGCAGCCGGGCGAGCTCTCGGCGAAGCTGCCGCTCGCGCCGCCGGAGCAGGGCGAGCCGTTCGCGAACATCCTCGCCGACCTCGACGAGCTGATCGTTCCGGCGCTGACGAACTGGCAGCACCCGCGCTTCTTCGCCTACTTCGCGATCACGGCGTCCGAGCCGGCCATCCTCGCCGAGCTGCTCGCGGCGACGCTCAACCAGAACGCGATCCTCTGGCGCACCTCGCCGGCGTCGACCGAGCTCGAGCTGCGAACGGTCGACTGGGTGCGGCAGCTGCTCGGGCTGCCGGACGGCTGGCACGGCCACATCGAGGACACCGCGTCGACCTCGACGCTGTCGGCCCTCATCGCCGCGAAGCACATCACCGGGCGCAACGTCGTCGTCTGCTCGGAGCACGCGCACTCGTCGGTCGACAAGGCGGCGCGCATGCTCGGGATGGAGTTGCGCAAGGTCCCGGCGGACGACGATCTGGCGATGCGCGCCGACGGGCTCGAGCTCGGCGACGCCGCGGTGGTCGTCGCGACCGTGGGCACGACCTCGTTCGCGTCCGTCGATCCGGTGCGCCGGCTGGCCGAGCACGCCCACGCCGCAGGCGCCTGGCTGCACGTCGACGCGGCGTACGCGGGCTCGTCGTGGATCTGCGAGGAGGAGCGCTGGTCGCAGGACGGTGTCGAGCTCGCCGACTCGCTCGTCGTCAATCCGCACAAGTGGCTGATGGTGCCGATCGACTGCTCGCTGCTCTGGACGTCGCGGCCGGACGACTTCCGTCAGGCGTTCTCGCTCACGCCCGAGTACCTGCGCACCCTGGACGACACGTTCGCGCTTTCCGACTACGGGCCGGCCCTCGGGCGCCGCTTCCGCTCGTTGAAGCTCTGGGCGGTGCTTCGCTGCTACGGCCGCGAAGGGCTGCAGCGGATCCTGCGCGAGCACATGCGGCTTGCAAGCCTCTTCGCCGAGTGGGTCGAGGCCGACCCGGACTGGGAGCTGTGCGCGCCGCAGCGCTTCTCGCTCGTTGTCTTTCGCCGCAACGGCTCCGACGCGGACAACGAGGAACTGCTCGGGAGGGTGAATCGCGGCGGCGAGATGTTCTTCTCGCACACGAAGCTCGACGGCCGCTACGTCCTGCGGCTCGCGATCGGCAACGCATCCACGACGGAAGCGGACGTCCGCCGTGCCTGGGAGGTTCTGCGCGCGTGCGCGCCGTGATCTTCGACCTGTGGGACACCGTCGCCATGTGGCCGCTGGCCGAGTGGGGACCGGTGACCGAGGAGACGCGTCAGCAGCTCGGGCTCGACGCCGACGGGTTCGACCGGCTCTGGCGTGAGACGGCGCAGCGGCGGAACACGGGGCCGCTCCGCACGGCCCTCGAGGAGCTCGGCCTCGGCGGCGAGGGCCTCGAGCGCCTGATCGACGTGCGCCGTGACTTCACGCGGCGTGCGCTCGTCCCGGTCGACGGCGCCGTCGACACGCTGCACGAGCTGAAACGGCGCGGGCTGCGCCTCGGCCTGATCAGCGTCTGCACCGACGAGGTCGTCGAGCTGTGGGAGACGACGGCGTTTCACCGCCTCTTCGACGACGCGGTGTTCTCGTGCGAGGTCGGGCTGTCCAAGCCGGATCCCCGCATCTACCACCTCGCATGCGAGCGGCTCGGCGTCGAGCCGGCGCAGGCGATGTTCGTCGGCGACGGCGCCAACGACGAGCTCGCGGGGGCGGCCGCCGTCGGCATGACCGCGGTGCTCGTGCTGCCGCCGGAGCGCGACGAGCCGCGGTGGGAGGAGGCGCGTGGCTGGCAGCCGCGCGTCGAGACGGTGAGCGATGTTCTCGACCTGGTCGACGAAAGGAGCAACGGCACATGATCGTCACGACGATGAACGACATCCCCGGGTACACGGTGGACGAGGTGTACGGCGAGGTGATGGGCCTGACGGTTCGCTCGCGCAACATCGGCTCGCAGATCGGCGCGGGCCTGAAGTCGATCCTCGGCGGCGAGCTGAAGGGGATGACGAAGGCGCTGATGGACAGCCGCGAGCAGGTGATGGCGCGGATGGTCGAAGAGGCGGAGGGGAAGGGCGGCAACGCGATCATCGCCATGCGCTTCGACACCTCGGAGATGGGCGGGCAGTGGACGGAGATCTGCGCCTACGGCACCGCGGTGAAAGTGCACAAGGCGTAGGGCCGCCGCATCAGCCCAGCAGGTCGCTCGTTCCCCGCTGGAGCTCCTCGGCGTCGTGCCGGGCCTGCTCCGCGGCGAACCGGGACTCGCGGCGTGCGGCCTCCGCGTGCCAGACGCGCCGGTTGTGCGCCGCGACCTCCTCGACGAAGTCGGTCCACGCCTCGGCCAGCGCCGTGACCGGAAGCGACGCGGCGAACTCGCGCGGCACGACCCGGCG
>DATCBP010000045.1:0-120683 GCA_036511815.1 Gaiellaceae bacterium | reverse complement strand
CCGTTGAGGTAGTCGATCTCCGTCAAACGTCGCGCCTCGACGTCCTGAAGCATCGAGGCCTTGTGGTCGTACCCGATCTCCGGCCTGGCCGCGTGGTCGATCAGATCTTCCGGGTCGGCGTCGAGCTCGATCCCCTGCGCGCGCGCAACCGCCTTGCCCTCGTCGACGAGGCCCGAGACGAGCAGACGAAGATCCGGCCGCTCGCACACGCGGCCGTGCGTGAGCCCGGTGAGAGCGCCGATCGGATTCGTCGCCGCATTGAAGATCACTTTCTTCCACTGTGGGCCACGGGCGTCGGCAACGGCGTGCGTCGGCATCCCAGCGCGTGTGCATGCGTCGGCGAGCCGCTCGACCTCGGAGAACGGCGGCGGCTGCGGCTCGAACGGTCCGATCGTCGTCTCCCCGCGAATGTCCCACTGCACGTGGCCCGGCGCAACGATCTTCCCCGCCGGGAACGTCGTTCCTCGGATCACGCGCTCGACGTGCGCAGCCAGCGTCTCCTCGTTGCCGATCCCGTTCTGCACCGTCGCGACGCAACCGTCGACGAACGCGTGCGCCGTAGCCTCGATTGCCGCTTCGGTGTGCATCGCCTTCGTCGCGACGATGCCGAACTCGCATGCGGGCAGCTCCCAGGGATCCATGGTGGCGTGCAGGCGGCCGAGCACGTCGCCGGCGCCGGAGAGGCGCAGGCCGTGCTCGTTGATCGCGTCCACGTGCGCCCGAGCCGCGTCGAACGCCCAGACCTCGACGTCGTCGAGCTGGGCGAGATTCGCCGCGAACAGCGAACCGACCGCGCCGCAGCCGACAATGCAGATCCTCACGAGTAGCCCGCCTCCTTCGCTCGCACGAGCCGGTACAACGCCGTGTGCAGCGGTACCGGAACGCCATGCTCGTCCGCTTCGCGGACAAGCGCCCCCGTGATCTGCTCCACCTCGGTCGGACGGTGCGCCTGGACGTCCTCGAGCATCGACGGATAGTGCCGGTGCCCACGCTGCGTCGCGAGCACGTTCATCTCCCACGGGTCCTCGCCCAGCTGTACGCCCGCCGCCGCGGCGACGGCCTTGCCCTCGTCGACGAGGCTGCGGACGAGCAAGCCGAGATCGGACAGCTCCTCCGTCTGCGCGAAGTGGAAGTCGTGCGGCAGCCCTGTGAGCGCCGCAACGGCGTTCACGGTCGCGTTGAAGATCAGCTTCGACCACTGTGCGGGGCGCAGGTCGGCGAACGCCTCGGCCTTGAGGCCGGACGCGACGATCAGCTCCGCAACCGCGCGCGCGTCGTCGAACGTCGTGCCGCGATACGGCCCGATCCACGTCGCGGTGTCGAGCACGTACTCGACGTGCTCGTCGGCGTGGCGCGTTCCGCTCATGAACGTGACGGACGAGAGCAACGGCCAGGCGCCCAGCGCACCGACGACCTCCTCGGCGCCGAGGCCGTTCTGCACCGTCATCACCGTCGCGGCGGGGAACCGGCCGGCAAGCTGCTGCGCGAGCGGCGCGAGATCCGTCCCCTTGCAGGCGAGGATCACGAGGTCGGGCTCCGCCAAGTCGCCGGGGTCCGTCGCGGCGACGAGGCGTGCCGTGAAGCCGGCGCGGCCGGAGACGCGCAGGCCCTGCTCGTTCAGCACGCGCGCATGCTCGGGACGCCGCGTGAGCACGGAGACGTCGGTCACGCGGGCGAGATGCGCGGCGAACAGGCTGCCGATCGCACCTGCACCCGCAACGCAGACCGAGCGAATCATGCCGGGCTCCGGCGGCGTCGGAGACGCGGCAGCGCGAACTCTCGCCCGCCGGTCAAACCGCTGGGGCGCGCGATCAGGATGAGGGCCATGAGGATGCCCTCGACGATCACGCGCGTGCCCGACGGCAGGTCGAGCGTGCCGCCGAGGATCTTCACGCCGTTCTCCGCCTCGGAGAGGAAGGAGTCGAGCGCGCTGATGGCGAGCGCGCCGACGACTGCGCCCCAGAGGCTCGACGCGCCGCCGACGACGAGCATCGCGAGCGTCACGAACGTGAGGTCGAGGTAGAGCGCGTTCGCGTTCAGCGGCAGCAGGTGGACGTAGAGCCCGCCGGCGAACCCGGCGAGCGCGCCCGACAGCACGAACGCACCGAGGCGCTGGCGGTACATCGAGATCCCCGCCGCCGACGCCGCAGCCGGATCCTCGCGCGTCGCGCGCAGCATTCTCCCGAAGCGGCTGCGCTGGTAGGCGAACGCGACGGCGACGGCGAGGAGCGCACCGACTGCCGCCTGCCAGATCCCGGTCGTCTCGGGCACCGAGGAGAACGTGTTCTGCCCCGGGCCGATCTTCTCGTAGTACTGGAGGATGTTGTTCACGATCTGGAGCACAGCGAACGTGGCGATGCCGGCCGCGAGGCCGGAGAGGCGCATCAGCGCGAGCCCGACGACGAGCGCGAAGACCCCGCCGACAATCGCCGCGAACGCAAGCGACGGCACGTTACCCACCGTCGTGTGACGGAGGAAGCCGACGAGGTTCGGCATGATCGCGGGCTTCACTCCGGACGGAACCGAGAGCACGCCCGCCGTCCACGCGCCCAGCGCGACGAAGCTGATGTGTCCGAACGACAGGACACCCGTGTTGCCGATGAAGACGTACAGCGCGACGACGATCGCCACGCTCACGAGCGAGTTGATGAAGTAGACCTGTGTCGCCGTGGACGCGGTCGTGCCGAGCAGCGCCGCGAGCAGCACGAGCACGATCGGCCCTGCGAGCTGCGTCAGCTCCCCTGCGCGTCTCATACGCGCTCCGTCGAGCCGCCGCGCGCGAACAGGCCGTTGGGGCGGACGAGCAGCACGAGGATCACCGCGCCGAAGAGAAACGACGGCAGGTACTGGCTCTGCGCCGTCGGCAGCGCGCCGCCGAGCAGACCACTTGCGAACCCGATCGTGAACCCGCCGAGCGTGGCGGGCACGGGACGGTTGAGGCCGCCGAGCACGACGCCGGCGAGAACGATGATCGTGTCGCTGAGCGCGAACGTCGGCGTGACGAGCGGCGTCTGGACGGTCAGCATCACGGCGACCACCGCCGCGAGCACCCCGGAGATGAGGACTGCGCCGCCGATCACGCGGTTCGCCCGCACGCCGAGCATCCGCGCCGTGCGGAAGTCCATCGCCGCCGCCCGCATGTGGAGCCCGACGGACGTCCGCTCGAGCAGCAACTGGAGCAGCAGCAGGCACACGGCCGCGACGGCGATCGAGACGATCGAGATCTTGCGGATGTCGACGCCCGAGATCACCCAGACTCGGTTCAGGGGCGCGAGCGACGTCGCGATCTTGCCGAGCGAGCCGAACCAGAGCAGGGCGATGCTCTGGAGCAGGAAGGACACCGCGAACGTCGCGACGAGCATCACCGCCGGCGACTGCGTGCGCAACGGCCGGAAGACGAGCCGGTCCATCAGCGTCGAGAGCACGAGCACGGTCGCGAAGCAGAGGAGGATCGACGCCCAGACCGGCCAGTTCCATTGCGCACCGAGCGCGAGCGCGAACGCTCCGGCCATGATCAGCTGGCCGTACGCGAAGTTGACGAGCCGGAGGACGCCGAAGACGAGCCCGATGCCGACCGCCATCAGCGCGTAGATGCCGCCGAGCGACGCCGCGTCGGCGAGCGTCTGCCAGCTCACGTTGAGCACCGCGAGCGTCATGTGAAGTACGCCGCCACGAGCTTATCGGTGTCCGCAGCGTCCGAGCGGTCGAGCGTCACACGCAGCTCGCCGTTCGCAAGGACATGACAGCGGTCGGCGAGCGCGACCGTGCGCTGCGCACGCTGCTCGACGAGCAGCACGGCAAGACCGGCGTCGCGGATCGCGGCGAGAGCGTCGAAGACGACGTCGACGATGCGCGGCGCAAGCCCGAGCGACGGCTCATCGAGCATGAGCACGTCGGGCTCGGCGACGAGCGCGCGCGCGATCGCAAGCTGCTGCTGCTGGCCGCCGGAAAGAGCGCCCGCCGCGCGCCGCCGGAACTCCTCGACGACCGGGAACAGCTCGTAGGCGCGCTCGAGCGCCGCCGCCGGATCGCCGTGCGAGCGGCGGCCGGCGAGCCCGAGCCGCAGATTCTCCTCGACGGAGAGCGCGGCGAAGATTCGCCGTCCCTCCGGAACGAGCGCGATGCCGCGCCGCGCGACGTCTTCCGATCGACGGCCGACGAGCGACTCGCCGTCCAGGCGCACGTCACCCGCCGAAACCGGCGCGGCTCCCATGATCGCGTGCAGCGTCGACGACTTTCCCGCACCGTTCGGACCGATCAGCCCGACGATCTCTCCCGACTTGACCTCGAACGAGACACCGCGGACGGCGCGGACGGCGCCGTAGCGAACCTCGAGGCCGTCGACCGCGAGCGCGGTCACGCGGTGCCGCCCTCCTCGTCCGCCCCGTGGATCGCGCTCTCGCCGAGATACGCAGCGGCGACGTCGAGATTGGAGCGAATCTCGTGCGGAGCGCCCTCCGCGAGCGTCCTCCCCTGGTCGAGCACGTGGATGCGGTCGCACACGTCCATGATCAGCGTCATGTTGTGATCGATCAGCAGGACGCCCGCACCATGGTCGTCGCGCACCGACCGGACGAGCTCGGCGAACGCGGGCACCTCCGCCTCGGGAAGACCCGCCGCGGGCTCGTCCATCAGCACGAAGCGCGGCTCCGTCGCGAGCGCCCGCGCGACGCCGAGCCGCCGCTCGTCTCCGTGCGCGAGCGAGGCGGCCGACGTGTCGGCGTACGCGGCGAGATCGAGCAGATCGAGCAGCCGGCCGGCGCGGGATGCGGCGCGCCTCGGCCCGGCGCCGACTCCGAGCGCAGCGACCTCGACGTTCTCACGCACCGACAGTGCACCGAACGCGTGGCTGTGCTGAAACGTGCGTGCGAGCCCGTGGCGCCCGCGCCGGTGCGCCGGCCACCGCGTCACGTCACGGCCCTCGAGCTCGACCGTGCCCGTCGTCGGGCGGTCGAAGCCGCTGAGCACGTTCACGAGCGTGGACTTCCCCGCTCCGTTCGGGCCGATCAGACCGACGACCTCTCCGCGGTGCAGCTCGAGCGTGACACCGCGCAGCGCCTCCACGCCCTCGAACGAGCGGGAGACGGAGGAGGCCCGGAGCGTTCCTCCGGGCCTCCTCTCCGACTCGCGAGCGACCGCTGCCGTCAACCCGAGATTTTCGGGACGACCTTCGCGACGACGGTAGCGACGAGATGTCCCACGTTGTTCTGGATCTTGATCACGCGGTACTGCCGGCCGAACACCGTGTGCAGCGTCGGCGAGAAGCTCACGAGGCCCGACAGCGTCGGCACCTTGTGAAACTTCACCATCTGCGCGGCGAGCGCCGCGCCGTTCGTCGACCCGCCGGCCCGCTGGATCGCGGTCACGACGCCGTCGATCGCCGCGGAACCGGTGACGAAGCCGCCGGTTCCCGCCTTCACCTGCTTCGCGAGCTTGTTGATCGCAGGGTTGGGATCGTCACCGAAGATCGACGCGAACGTGACGAAGTAGTAGTTCGTCACCTTCGGGTTCTTCGGCAGCCAGTACGTGCCGTCGCCGGCCCACGAGTTCAGGATCGGCGTGTCGTTGCCCGCCGAGCGAAGCCCGGAGACGAGCGTCGACAACGCGCCGAACGCGCCCGCGGTCGACGTCACGAACACGTCTGCCTGCTTGTTGGTCCACTTGCTGACGACGTTCTGGACGTTCGTGCTACCGAGCGACTGGTACGTCTCCTGGTCGACGATCTTGCCGCCGAGCTGCTTCCAGCGCGCAGCGAACGCCTGCACGACGTTCTTGAAGTAGACGATGACCGTGTCCGTCGCGAGCGCGGCTGTGCGCCAGCCCCGGCCCCACGCGTACTGCGCCATCGCCGAGCCCTCGTCCTGGGCGACATTGCCGAAGCTGAAGGCGAGTGCACCCTTCGCGCCGAAGCGCTTCGGGCCCATCTGATCGGTGCCGATGCACGGCGCGATCGTAAGCAGACCCGCGTTGATCGACTCCTGCACCACCGGTGCGGCGAGATCGACGTCGCAGGTCGTGAAGATGATCTTCGCGCCGCCGCCGATGAGCTTGTCGGCGCACGCCTTCGCAGTCGCAGGCTTGTTGCCCTGCGTGTCGCACGTCGTGATCTCGAGCGGATGTCCGTCCACGCCGCCCTTCGCGTTCCACTGCTTCACGCGCAGCTCCGCCGCCGCGAGGGCGGGATCGTCGAACGGCGCCATCGAACCCTTGCCGTCGAAGGCCCATCCGATCACGATCGGCGTCCCGGCCTTATGCGTGTCGGTCCGGGCCGCAGCCGTCGCGGCGAGCAGGCCCGCGGCGACCGCGACGACGACAAGCGCAATGTGCGCCCGTCTGTTTCCTGTCATCACCACTCCTCTCCGGGTCCGGCTCAAACCGCGACCCTCCGTTCGTGCCAGCACCTGGTGAAGCCTTCTTGCGCGCGACGCACGAGCTCGGCGACGTCCACGTCCCAGAGCGAGCCCTGGTACGCCGTGCCGAAGGCGCCGTTGTCGGAAAAGATCTCGAGGTCATAGCCGCCGTTCCAGCCGGCGCGCTCGAGCGCGCCGAGGATCGCCGGCACGCCGGCGACGCCGTCGCCAGGGAGCACGCGGTCGGCCCAGCCGCGCGTCGGCTCGCGCCAGTCGCTGACGTGAACACCGACGAAGCGGTGGGCCTCACGCTCGATCTCCTCGAACAGATCGGGGGTGTTCCACAGATGCCAGACATCGAACTGGATGCCGAACGCGTTGCTCCCCGTCTCGTCGATCAACTCGACCGCGTCGCCGATCGTGTTCACGATCGACCAGTTCTCGATGCCCTCGCGCTGGAAGGGCTCGAGCGCGAGGCGGATCCCCGTACGCTCGGCCTCCGCGGCGATCTCACGCAACCCGTCGACGACGAGCGCACGCGCGTCGTCGGGGTGGCGGTCGCCGGCCGGGCCGGTCAGGCAGACGATCCCGCTAGGCCCGAACGCAGCGAGCCGGTGGATCGAGGCGCACAGCGCGTCGATCCTCTCCCGTGGATCGTCCGGCCCCGGCAGCAGCGGCAACGGCAGGATCGACGGCACGAGCGGCACCGCCGTGGTGGAGCCGAGGCCGCTCGCCGCGAGCAGCTCGAGCGCTTCGCCGTCGGGCCCGTCGCCGAGCTTCATCTCCCAGACGCCGATGCCGTCGAGGCCGGCGTCGGCATACGCCCGCACGTCGTCGCCGAAGCTCGCGGCGAGCGTGCTCACCTGCGAGATCGAGAACTTGGGCAAACGGTCGGATTCGCTCGGCACGCCGGAGACGGAATCGTGTCATGCGTTTGACATCTGATCAAGTGTGGTTCACGCTCCGGCTCGGTGGAGAGCCTGTTTCCGGTCACGCGCGGCGTCGCCGTCCGCCACCGCACGATGGCGGAGGCAGCACTGGAGCGCCTGCGCGAGGCGATCATCATGGGCGAGCTGACCCCGGGCACGCCTCTCAGGCTCGAGGACATCGCCCGCTCCCTCGGCATGAGCATCTCGCCGATCCGCGAGGCGGTCAGGCAGCTCGAGGCGCTCGGGCTCGCCGAGCACGTACCGCACCACGGCGCGAAGGTGATGGGGCTCGACGTCGAGGAGCTGCGCGAGCTGTTCTCGATCCGGCTCGCGCTCGAGACGATGGCCGTGCAGCGGGCGGCCGAGCGCTTCCGGGCCGAGGACGAACAGTCGGCGCGCGCGCATCTGGCCGCGTTGGACGACGCGCGGCACCGCGCCGACACGCGCGCCGCGGTGCGTGAGCACACGGCATTCCATTTCACGCTCTACGAGGCGGCAGGCTCCGGCTGGCTGCTCCGCCTCATCCGGCCTGCGTGGGACAGCTGCGAGCGGTACCGGCCTGTGCTGCTCGGCGCGAAAGGAGAGCTCCAGGACCGGCACGAAGAGCTCGACATCGAGCTGCTCGAAGCGTGCGCGGCTCATGATTCCGCACGCGCTGCGGCCGCGCTGCACGCGCACCTCGAGCTGGCTTCCGACATCTATGCGGTCGAGCTCAAGGGCCGCGGCATCTTCGCGT
This sequence comes from Gaiellaceae bacterium, assembly GCA_036511815.1. Lineage (GTDB taxonomy): Bacteria > Actinomycetota > Thermoleophilia > Gaiellales > Gaiellaceae > Palsa-739. The sequence continues at coordinate 112,668 of DATCBP010000045.1, read as the reverse complement.
TCTAGAACCTGACGAGCGACCGCAGCCGCGCGAGCGCGCGCTCGGACGCGGGCGGCTTGAGCAGCTCGTGCGCGACGAGCGTGCCCGAGCCGGCGCCGAGGCCCGGGCCGGGCCAGGTGCTCGCGCCGATGTGATACAGCCGCTCGACAGGCGTCTCGTGTCCCGGGCTGCGCGGGAAGGGCCGCCAGAGGAAGTTCTGGTCGATCGTGAGCGCGCCACCGTACGGATCGCCCTGGCGGAGGTTGACGTTCAGACGCTCCAGATCGTGCGGCCCGAGCGCAACCCGTTTCACGATCGACGACTCCAGATTCGGGAGGTGGCGCGCAAGTCGCGCCTGGATGCGGTCGGCGTAGCGCTCGCGCAGGTCGTCGGTCCAGGCGCCGTCGCCGGTGTCGAGCTCGCCGACGGCGTCGCCCTTGAGCACGCGCGGGAGCTCCTGGAGCTGGATCCACAGGATCCCCTTCCCGGCGGGCGCGCGGCTATCGTCGAGCGCGAGCGGCTGGCCGACGACGACGGTCGCCTCGGCGGGAAGCAGTCCGCGTTCCGCCTCGTTGACGGCGCGTGAGACGCCGTCGAGCCCGGGGGTCACGTGCACGATCGCGGTGCGTCCGAGCCGTTCGTCTCCGTCCCAGCGCGCGGGCTCGGACAACGCGAAGTGGATCTGCATCTCCGCGCGGCCGTAGCGGAAGCGGCGCGCTCCTTCGCGCACTGCGCCCGGTACCTCCGTCTCCACGAGCAGCCGCTCGTACAGCTGCGTCGGTGTCACGCTCGCGATCACGGCGCGCTCGGCGGTGACCGTCTCGCCGCCGGCCAGCCGGACGCCGACCGCGCGGCCCGACCGCACGAGCACCCGCTCGACGTCGGCGCCTGTCTCGCAGAGCCCGCCGTGGTCCCGGATCAGCCGTACGAGCGCATCGGCGAGCTTCGCGCCGCCGCCGCGCGGGATCGGCATGCCGCCCTCCTGGACCGCGACGGCGATCACCTGCGTCATGAAGCCGGAGGTGGCTGCGTCCGGCCCGAGGCCGGTGTGCAACACCCACGGGGCGAGCAGGCCGTGCGCCCGTTCCGACGCGAAGGTGCGCTCGAGCCAGTCGCGGCTCGAGAGCAGCATGTCGCCGGAGAAGGAGGAGAGTCCGTCGCGCCCGAGGCGGCGCAGCGCCTTGAAGCCGAGCGCCAGCCCGGCCGTGCCCCACAGCTCGGTGCCGAGCACGCCGAACGCGAGGTCGGCGTTCGGGAAGAACTCCCCGAGCAGGTTGCGCCAGGCCTGGCCGTCGCCCTCGTGGTGGCGGTCGAACTCCTCGGCGTTCGCGTCCGCCGTGCGCAGCAGGAAGGAAGCCTCTCCGTCGGGAAACGCCGTCGCGGTCGGGTGGTCGGTGTTGAGGTACTCGAGCCCGCGCGCGGCGAGCTCGCCGCCGAGCTCCGCGTGCGCCGCGCCGCCGACCCAGAGCGGATGCCATGCGCTGAACACGTCGTGGTGGTAGCCGGGCTCGGTGATCTCCGCCGTGTGGATCGCGCCGCCAAGCCAGTCGTTACGCTCGAGCACGCAGACGCGCCAGCCTGCGCGCGCAAGCAGCGCGCCGCACGCGAGCGAGTTGACGCCGCTGCCGACGATCACCGCGTCGTGGTCAGCCATGTACGAGCCGCTTGAACTCGTCGTCGGTGACGAGCCTCCGCTCGCGCGAGCCGAGCTCCTTCACCTGGGCGAGCAGCTCCGCCCGCCGCTCCTCGGGCACGTCGAGGCCGAGCTCCTCGGCCTTGATCCGGATCGAGTCGATCCCGCTCTTCTTGCCCAGCACGATGCCGCGCTCGGCTGCGACGAGCCGCGACGAGTACGGCTCGATCGACGGGGGGTCGTGAAACTGGCTCGCAACCGCGCCGGACTCGCGACGGAAGAGCGTCTCCCCCGTCACCGGCTTCCACGGCTCGAGCGTATACCCGGAGAGCTCCTGCACGCGCGCGGACACCTCGCGCACGCGGTCGAGCCGCAGGTTGGACTCGACGCCGTAGAGCGCGCGCAACGTGAGCGCCAGCTCGCCGAGATTCGCGTTGCCGGCGCGCTCCCCCATCCCGTTGATCGTCCCCTGCACCCAGCGCGCGCCGGCGCGCACGGCGGCGACGGCGGCCGCCGTCGCGAGCCCGAAGTCGTTGTGACCATGGAAGTGCACCGGCACATCGGGGCCGACCCATTCGACCGTGCGGCCGACGAGATCCGCGACCGCCTCCGGCGAGGCGATGCCGAGCGTGTCGACGACGACCACCTCGCGTGCGCCCGCCTCCACCGCCGACGTGTAGACCCGCTCGTAGAAGTCCGGCTCGGCGCGGGTGGAGTCGACGCCGAAGAACGCCGCGTGGATGCCGTGGTCCGCGGCGAAGCGCATCGCGCCGGTGATCCGCCCGAGCATCGTGTCGCGGTCGACGCCGATCGCGTTCAGCTTCAGGTCGGAGATCGGCGACTCGATCACCGACGCGGGGACGCCGAGCTCGACGAGCGCCTCGAGGTCGGCGGACACCGCGCGCGAGAAGCCCCAGACCTGCGCGCGGAGGCCGGCCGCCGAGATGAGCTTCACCGCGTCCCAGTCGTCCTGCGAGACCCGCGGAAAGCCTGCTTCGATGCGGTCGATCCCGAGCTCGTCGAGCAGCCGCGCGATCTCGAGCTTCTGCTGCGGGTCGAGCACGACGCCGACGGTCTGCTCGCCGTCGCGCAGCGTCGTGTCGTAGAGGCCGACGCTGCCGCCGACCCGGTAGGCGTCGTTCAGCGTTCCGGTCCAGATCTCGCTCAACAGCGCACCACGCCGTCGGGGAATGCGGAGAGCTTCTCCAGGCCGTCGCTCGTGACGAGGAAATTGTCCTCGACGCGGAGGCCGCCGCCTCCGGGCCAGTACGCACCGGGTTCGATCGCCAGCACCATGTTCTCCTCGAACACGCCGGCGCCCGCCTGATGCGGATACGGCGGCTCGTGCGCGCGGGCGCCGATGCCGTGGCAGATCGGGTGCGAGGGCTGGCCCGGGTAGCCGATGCGTGCCAGCCCCTCGCGGACCGACCGGTCGAGGTCGGGCATCGACCGTCCCGGCACGCAATCTTCGATCGCCTGTGCGTAGACGGAGAGCAGGCCCTCCTCGAACTCGGCGTACTCGGGCTTGAGGTCGCCGACGACGAGGTTCTTCGTATGGTCGGCCCAGTAGCCGTCCGCGCAGACCCAGATCTCGAACAGCACCGGCTCGCCCTCGACGACGGGCAGGTCGGCGGTGGCCGTGAAGGTCTTGATGCCGCGACCCGACCAGACGAGCGAGAACGGGAGCGCGAGCTCGACGTCGTCGCGTACGGTGCCCTGGCCGTGGACGTGCCCTTGCCAGATCGCCGCCGCCTCGGACTCCTTCATCCCCAGCCGAAGCTGTCGGCGGACGTGGTCCATCGCCTGGGCTGCGATCTCGTTCGCGATGCGCATGCGCTCGATCTCCTGCCCGGTCTTCACCATCCGCGCGCGAGCGAGCAGCGGCGTCGCGTCGACGGCGTCGGGAAACGCGTCGAACCAGCCTTTCGTGAATGTCGTCGGCTCGCCGACCATGCGGTCGGTGGCCTGCGTGCCGAGCGAGAGCTCGAGGCCGATGCGGCCGGCGGGGACGGCGGCCAGCGCGGCGTCGAGCGTTCGCGCGGGCACGGGCCGTGGGTCGTCCGTCGCGTAGCCGCGGATCGGGCGGACCTCCTTCGTCCATGCCGTCCGCTCCACGTCCTCGGCCGAGGCCTCGAGGCAGATGAGGACCGGCTCGCCCTCACGCGGGAAGACGCACGCGTCGAAGCCCTTCATGGGCCAGAAGTTCGTGAGGTAGAGGACGTTGTCGGGAGCTCGCACGACGAGCGCGTCGAGCCCGGCTTCGGCCATGAGATCGCGCACGCGTGCGAGTTTCGCATCGTCACGCGGCCAGCTCACTGAATTGACGCTTTCGTTCGAAAGGACATCTATCGAAGCCTCGGCGACCGGGTTAGGCTGACACCGAGCAGGGGGTGGGTTGGGCCCGATGTAACACGCGCGCGCGCGTCTACATCTACAAGGGGCGTCACCAGCGCACGCGCGGCGGTGCGGGCGCGCCGTGCGCCTCTTGCCACGACACGACCGGGTTGCGGAGCACGCCGATCCGCTCGATCTCCGCTTCCATCACGTCGCCGGGCTTCAGGTAGAGCGATGCCGCGTCCTCGCTGAAGCCGGCCACGCCGCTCACTGTCCCCGTCGAGACCACGTCCCCCGCCGAGTATCCGAGCGGCGAGTAGTGGCTGAGGATCTCTGCGATCGTCGTCGACATGCGCCCGGAATGCGACGTCTGCCGGACCTCGCCGTTCACGCGCAGCGTCATCGCGAGATCGTGCGGATCGGGAATGTCGTCGGTCGTCACGATCCACGGGCCGAGCGGGCAGAACGTGTCGATCGCCTTGCAGAACGAGAAGACGCCGCTGCGCATCTCCCGCCGCTGGATGTCACGCGCGGTGATGTCGTTGAAGATGACGTAGCCGCCGACGTAATCCATCGCCTCCTCGGGCGAGAACCACTTGCCCGACTTGCCGATCACGACGGCGAGCTCGAGCTCATAGTCGAGCTCCTCGGTGAGGTGCTCCGGGTACACGACCGGCTCGTCCGGACCGATGATGGCGTCGACGTTCTGGAAGAAGACGATCCACGGCGCGATTTCGTGCGACCAGCCGACCTGCTTCGACTCCTCCTCGTGCTCGCGGAAGTTGCCGGCGGTGTGGAAGAACTTCTTCGGCACGATCGGCGCGCGCAACCGTGCGCCGGCGAGGGGTGTGCGCTCGCCCGCGTCCGCAGCCCCGCCGCGCTCGAAGTACTCGCGCATCGTCGGCACGTCGAGGTGGACAACCTCATCGCCCTCGATGCGGCCGACCTTGCCGCCGTCGTACGTGACGAGCTTCATCGCGAACCCAGCCAGGCAACGACGTCCCCGGCATTCGCGTCGGGCGGGAACACGGGATAGAAGACTTTCACGATTCGCCGCGCCTCTGCGACGAGCGTGATCCGCTTGTACAGCGTGAAGCCTGCAATCTCGAACACCGGCAGCCCGAGCGCGGCGCCCAGTCTCCGCTGCGGATCCGCGATCACCGGGAACGGCATGTGGTTCCGCTCCGCGAACTCGAGCTGGTCATCGAGCGTCTGCGCCGACAGCCCGGCCACGCGCGCGCCAAGCGCCGCAAGCTCCCGATGCGAGTCGCGGAACGCGCACGACTGCGGCGTACAGCCGCGCGCACCCGGCGTCTCGTTCCAGCCGTCGAGCAAGGGCACCCCCGGCCGGCCGGAGCGCGGATAGACGTAGATCACGCCGAAGTCGCTGATCTTCACATTGCCGAGTGACGACTCGAGCACGAGATCGGGGAGCTCGAGCCCGACGAGGTGATCCGCCGCGCCGTCGTCTTCCGGCACCGGCAGGTTCGGAGGCAGCGTGTAGACGTCGTCGCTCACGCGACCCCGCAGACGGTCATCGCCACGAGAGCGTATGTGTGCGCGGTCTTCACGAGCCCGTCGATTTCGAGGTTCTCGCCGAGCTCGACGTCCATCAGCCCGGTGGATGTGCCGTAGTTGACGGACGGGATGCCGTAGCGCACGAGCGCCGACGCGTCGCTGAACCAGCGTGTAGCACCCCGCTCCGGACGGTTGCCGAACACTTCTGCGTGCGCGGCGTCGATCGCCTGCACCAGCTCGTGGTCTTCCTCGATCTCCGAGCCCGGCGCGGTCACGTAGACCTCGCCCTCGATCCCGTAGTCCGGGAACCGCTCGCCGAGCGCACGCACGAAGTCGAGCACCTCGCGCCGCGCGAGGCCCATGGGCTTCGTCGGGGGCACCCGCACGTCGAGAAACAGGTCGGTGTGGTGCGGCGTCCGCGAGAGGCGCCAGCCGAAGCCGCCGTCGACCGCGCCCACGTTGACGATCGCCTTCTCCCCGCGGTACGCGTTCGTCGGATCGTCCTCCCAGGTCGGCATCCACTCCTGCACGGCGGCGAGCACCTCGTGCGTGCGCAGGATCGAGTTCTGACCGCGCTTCCCCTCGCTAAAGGCCGTGTGGATGAAGTTGCCGTGCACGCGGATGCGCAGCCAGAGCGATCCAAAGTGGCCGAGGACGATCTTGCCCTCGGTCGGCTCACCGAGCAGGCACATGTCCGCGACGCCGCCGTGCGAGACGAGGTAGCGCGAGCCGGCCGCGTAGCCGCGGTACTCCGGGCCGGTCGCGTCGCCGTACTGCGCCTTCTCGATCTCTCCGCAGACGGCCGCGATCAGAACGTCGCCGCGCAGGCGAACGCCTGCGTCCTGGAGCGCCCGCACGGCCTCCACGTAGCAGGCGAGCGCGCCCTTCATGTTCGAGACTCCAAGCCCGTACAGCCGCCCGTCCCGCTCGAAGGCCTGCGACTGGAAGCCCGGAACGTCCTTCAGCCACGGCTCGCGTCCCGAGTACGAGGTGTCCATGTGGCCGTTGAACATCAGCGACTTGCCGCCGCCGGTGCCGGGCCAGTGCCCGAGCGCGTTCGCGCGGTTCTCCTCCACCTGCTGCCACTGGACGCCGAGGCCGGCCGACTCGTAGAGCGAGACCATCAGCTCGGCCATGGGCTCTTCGTCGCCGGTGAAGCTGTGGACGTCGATCATCCGGCTCGCCGTGTCGACGAGTCGTTTGCGGTCGATCCGGATCTTCGGTGCGCTCACGACCGGAAGTGCGGCAGGACCTGTTCGCCGAACAGCCTGATCTGCTCGTGCCGGTTTGCGCCCCAGAGCTCGAGCATGACGTGCGTGCAGCCTGCGTCGCGGTACTCCTCGATCGCCTCGATGCAATCGCCCGGCGTCCCGGCGATCGGCTTGCACTTGTCGAGCAGAGCGTCCGACACCTTCGCCTTCGCCGCGAGCCGTCCGCCGGCCTCCATCGCGTCCGCGACCGGCCGGATCTCGTCCTGCTCGATGCCGGCAAGGTCGAGCAGCGTGTCGGCGGAGCCCTGGATGTTCTGCACCTTGTTCGCGAGATACATGCCCGCGATCTCGCGTGCGCCGTCCCGGCCCTCGGCGCGGTCGCTCTCGTGGATCGACGCGACCACGGTGCAGCCGATGTCGATGTCGGCGGCCACGTTCTCGCGCGTATAGCGCACGAACGCAGGCGTGGTGATCGACGGTGTCAGGCAGCCGTCTGCGATCTCGCCCGCAAGCGCCTGCATCTTCGGCGCCGTTGCCGCCACATAGACCGGCGGCACGCCGCGCGCGGTGTGCGCGGACTCCTGGAGGCCCGGAATGGACGCGCTCCAGGTCGAGCCGGTGTATTCGAAGGGCTCTCCGCCGAGCACACCGCGAACGATCTCGACCGCGTCACGCATCGGCCCGAGCGTCTTGTTCGTCTGGAGCCGTGCATTGTTGAGGAAGATCTTCGACGTCCCGAAGCCGAGGATGAACCGCTCCGGGCCGGCCGCCTCCTGGACGACGCGGGCGTCCATCGCCACCTGCACCGGATGGCGGGTGAACGGCGAGATGATCCCCCAGCCGATCGTCAACCGCTCGGTGTGTCGCGCCATCAGCGCCGACACGACGGTGGACGAGCGCGCCTCCATGCCGTGCTTGCGCCACCAGGGATATGCCTCGGCGAGCCAGACCGTATCCATCCCGGCTTCGTCCATCGCGCGCGCCGACGCGAGCATCTCGTCGAGCGGCTCCATCGTCAGCTGCATGACGCCGATGCGGAAGGGGACAGCCATCAGGCTGCGCTCGGGCCTAACGCCTCCTGCACCTGTTGCTCGAGCGCACCGAGCACGTGCTGCACCTGCTGGTTCACGATCGGCTGGAGCACGCGCTGGCCCATCGAGCCAACCGGGCCGGCGATCTTCACCTCTGCCGACCACGCCATCGACGTGGCGTCGCCCGGCGCTTCGCCGAGCGTGAAGGACGTCTCCATGTTCAGCATCGCGCCGACGCCCGTGCCCTTGATCGCCATCTTCGCGAACTCCGGCTCCCGCTCCTCGCTCTTGTGCATCTCGATCTTCATGCGCAGACCGCCGAGGCCGAGCGGGATCTTCACGTTCGCCGTCCAGTGCTGGTCGTCGTGAACGTCGAAGCTCTCGACGCCGGGCATCGTCTTCGCCATCGCGCTCGGATCGTTCAGCACCTGCCAGACGATCGCCCGCGGCGCAGCGAACATTCGGTCACCGTGGACGTTCATGTCGTCGACACTTCGACGAGCGCACGGGCCCGCTCGGGGTGCTCGAGCATCTCCCACACGCGGTGATACGGGTTGAAGCTGTCGTACACGATCGCGTCGCCGTGTCCGCGCAGCGCGTCCTGGATCGCGGCGCATACCGCGTGGATCCCAGCGCCGCCGCCCTCGCCCATGCCCTTCGTGCCGAGCGGCGTGAACGGCGAGGGGCTCTCGATGCTGCCCGTGCGCAGCGGCGGCATGTCGAGCGCGTGCGGTACGTGATAGTCGTAGAAATTGGGCGTCAACAGGTTGCCTTCCTCGTCGTATTCGAAGACTTCGTACATCGCCGCGCCGATCGCCTGCGCGGTCGCCCCCATCACCTGGCCTTCCACGATCTGCGGATTGATGCGCTTGCCGCAATCGTCAACGGCCGCGTAGTCGACGATCTCGTAGTGGCCCGTCTCCGGGTCGATCTCGACGATCGCAGCGTGAATCTGCGCCGCATACGTGAGCGTGAGATTGCCGAACTTCCGCTCGACGTCCGGCACCTGGAACGGCGGCCGGTAGACGTAGCGGCAATTGAGCGTGACGCCGAGGTCTTCCGGCAGGCCTGCGTTGTTCGCGTTGATGATCGCGCCGCACGCCATGAACGGCAGGAACGCCTCCGGGTTGTCCTTGATCCGCACGCCGCCCTCGGCGAGCTCGAGCGCCTCGACCGGCGCGCCGCCGAAGATGGCCGACGCGAGCTTCTTGATCTCCGCTGCGAGCATGTCGGTCGCGCCTTTCACCGCGCTGAGGCCCGTGACCGCGAACTGGCTCGCGTACGTGCCCGAGAAACCGGCGTGCGAGTTCCAGTAGCTGTCGTGACCGGCGCGAACGTGCACGTCGTCGGGCGAGCACTTGAGGATGTCCGCGACGATCTGCGCGGCTGTCGTCTCGTGGCCCTGCCCCTGCGGCGTCGTGCCGAGCGTGACGACAATCTCGCCGAAGATGTCGAGCTTGACCGTCGCGACCTCGTTGTTCCCGGAGAACTGGAGCTCGGGGTTGATCATCCGCGACTGGCCGAAGTTGTTCGTGCCCGAGTCGAGTGTCGAGCCGATGCCGATCCCGAGCAGCTTTCCTCGCGACTCGACCTCGGCGCGCCGCACGTCGACCCCGTTCCAGTCGATGAGGTCGAGCGCGATGTCGAGCATCTGCGCGTAGTCACCCGAATCGTAGACGCAGCCGTTGGGCGTCTCGTACGGCATGTCCTCGGCGCGCACGTAGTTGCGCTTGCGCACCTCGACCGGATCGAGGCCGAGCTCGTGCGCGACGATGTCGATCACGCGCTCCGTGAACCACAGGTGCTGCATGCGCGAGTAGCCGCGGTTCGGCGAGCACGGCGCCTTGTTCGTCGCCACCTGCGTGAACTCGAGGCGGATGTGCCGCCACTTGTACATGCCGGGTGTGACCTGCGCCCAGATCACGCCGCCGAGCGGCTCGTAACGCAGCCAGGCTCCGGCGTCGTCGAGCGCTTTCGTCCGAAAACCGAGCAGCGTGCCGTCCTCCTTCACCGCGACCTCGGTGTCGTGGAACCACCGCTCGTTTCCGTGCGACATCGAGAGGTGGAAGTCTGTCCGCCACTCCGTCCACTGCACGGCACGCTTGAGCTTGCGCGCGAGCAGGCAGCAGGCGACGAGCTGCGGGTGCGAGGTGATCTTGTTGCCGAAGCCGCCGCCGATGTCCTGCGTGACGAAACGGAGCTTGTCGAGGCCGCAGCGCATCGCCGGCCCCATCATGATCGCGGCAAAACCCGGGAACTGGTTGTTCGTGTGGATCGTCCACTGCCCGGTGCCGCGGTTGAACTCGACGAGCGCACCGTCGGTCTCGAGCGGTGTCGAGTTGAAGCGGTGGAAGTGGAGCTCCTTGATCTTGACGACACGATCGGCCTCGGCGAAGGCAGCGTCGAGGTCGCCCCATTCGTAGATGCCTTCCCACATGAGGTTCGAGCCCGAGTCGTCGTGGAGGACCGGGGTATCGCCGTCCTGTGCGCGGCGCGCATCGGTGACCGCTGCGAGGGGCTCGTACTCCACCTCGACGAGCTCCGACGCGTCGCGCGCGAGCTCGCGCGTCTCCGCGACGACCGCGACAACGGCTTCGCCGACGTAGCGCACCTTGCCGACGGCAAGCGCGTAGTCCTTCAGATGCGCGCCCGGCGGCGTCGCGAGCTGGAAGAACGGATCGGTGAGCGCTGCCACCTCCTCCCCGGTGAGCGTTCCGAAGACGCCGTCGATCGCTTCCGCCTTCGAGACGTCGATCGAGGTGATGTGCGCGTGCGCGTACGGCGAGCGCACGAAGAAGATGTAGCCCATCCCGTGGCGCTTGATGTCGTCGACGAAGACGCCCTCGCCCTCGACGAGCCGCTTGTCCTCCTTGCGCGGGACGCTCTGCCCGGCCCAGCCCTTCTGCGGCGCCTCGACGCGCTCGGGGGCGATCGTCGTCCCGCTCATGCCCCGCTCCCCGCGGCGGCCTTCACTGCCTCGAAGATGTTCCAGTAGCCGGTGCAGCGGCAGATGTTGCCCTGGAGCGCCTTCTTGATCTCCGCGTCGCTCGGATCGGAGTTCGTGCGCAGCAGCGCCGTCGCGCTCATCAGCATGCCCGGAGTGCAGTAGCCGCACTGGAGTGCGTGGTGGTCGCTAAACGCCTGCTGGAGCGTGGTCAGCTCGCCACCTGCAGCGAGACCCTCGACCGTCTCGATCGTCGTTCCGTCGGCTTGGACGGCGAGCAGCATGCAGCTCTTGACGAGCACGCCGTCGACGATCATCGAACAGGCGCCGCAGTTGCCCGTGTCGCAGCCGATATGGCTACCGGTGAGGTCGAGATCGTCGCGTACGAAATGGATGAGCAGTTTTCGCGCCTCGACTTCGCGCTCGTAGACCGCGTCGTTGATCCTGACCGTGATCGTCCACGAAGACGAGGCGGCCGCAGCGCCGTTCGCCATCAGCCGCCCGCTCTCTCGACCGCCGTGCGCACTGCGCGAACCGCCAGCACCTCGGCGAGATGGGTGCGGTAGTCGCTCGAGGCATGCACGTCGCCGGGCGGGCGCAGCCCTGCGCCGCGGACTGCCGCGCGCACGGACTCGTCGTCTGCAGCTGCGGGACTCACCACAACCGGCACCGCGTCGACGCAGCCGAGCACGACGCGCACCGAGCCGTTGACGCTCGCCGCTGCGTTCGCGATGCAGGTGCCGTCCGCACCGAGCGTGACGGCGGCGAAACCGTCGCCTTTGCCGGCCGGAATCGTGATCCTCGTCAGCAGCTCGCCCGGCCCGACGGCGGTGAGGTAGACGCCGAGGAAGAACTCGTCCGCCGGCACGACACGCACGCCGTCGCGGCCTGCGATGTGAAAGGTCGCACCGACAGCCGCGACGAGCGGCGGCAGATGGTTCGTGGGGTCGTTCGCGCACACGTTGCCGCCGATCGTGCCGCGGTTGCGCACCTGCACGTCGGCGATCTGGGCACACACCTCGCCGAGGATCGGGCGGGCCTTCGCCTCGGCCGAGCCGACGATCTCGGAGTAGGTGGTCATGGGCCCGATCGAGAGCGTGCCGTCGCCGGCGAGCTCGATGCCCTTCAGCTCGTCGATCCCGTTCAGGTCGACGAGCATGTCCGGCGACGCGGCGCGCGCCTTCATCACGTTGATCAGGGTCTGGCCGCCGGCGAGAGCCCGGGCGCCGTCGTCTGCGACGAGGAGCGCCAGCGCTTCGGCAACCGACGATGGCTTGGCGTACTCGACCTCGCGCAGCAGCACGGGAACGATCCTATGCGCCGCCCGAACGGAGTTGCAAGCCGTATTTTATTTTCCTGTGGCGGTGGTCTTGGCCGGCTGGGGCGGCTCGGCGTGAATGCGCGAGGCCGCGTTCCGCAGCGGGCCGCCGGCCCGCCCGACCCGCGTCGCGAGGATCTCGGCGAGGATCGAGAGCGCCGTCTCGGCCGGAGACTCGGCGCCGATGTCGAGACCGCACGGGCCGGAGATCCGGTCGATGTCCGCGTCCGCGACGCCGGCTTCGAGCAGCCGCTCCCGGCGCCGCTCCTGGTTGCGCCTCGAGCCGAGCGCACCGATGTAGAACGCGTCGCTTTCGAGCGCGCCCTGGAGCACCGGCAGGTCGAACTTGTCGTCGTGGGTGAGCACGACGACGGCCGTCCCGAGGTCGGGCTGCACCTGCGCGAGCGCCTCGGCGGGCCAGGCCACGACGATCTCGTCGGCGCTCGGCACCCGTTCACGGGTTGCGAAGCGCGCACGCGCATCGGCGACGATCGTCGTCCACCCGAGCAGCTTGGCCGCGCGGCAGAGCGCCTCGCCCGTGTCGACGGCGCCGTAGACGAACAGGCGTGCCGGCGGCCCGTAGACGTCGGCGAACACGCTGGCGTCATCGAGCTTGATCACGTGGCTTCGCCCGCTGCGCAGCGCGTCGGGCGCGAGCGCGGCGAGCTCGGCAGGCCCGTCTCCGGCCGTCGTGCCATCCTCGAGCACGAGCAGCTTCGCGCCGATGTTCTCGCCCGCGAGAACCGTGAGCACCACTGCGCGGCCGCCGCCCTCGACGACGCGGCGCAGCTCCACGAAGACGCTCAATCCAGTTGCTCGACGAAGACATCGATCTCGCCGCCGCACGGCAGCCCGATCCCGAGCGCCATGTCGTCGGTGATCCCGTACGTGAGCAGCCGCGGCTCCCCCCCGGCGAGAACGTCTTTCGCCGCGAGGTAGACGTCGTTCTCGACGCAGCCGCCGGAGACCGAGCCGGCGAGCTCGCCGCTCTCGCTGACCACGAGCTTCGAGCCGACCGGGCGCGGCGCCGACCGGCGGGTCGCGACGACGGTGGCGACGGCGACCTTCTCGCCTTTCGCCCGCCAGCGGTCGATATCGGGCAGGAGCTCCTTCATGCCGGAAAGCGTAGCTCGCCGGGGCGCCGCGACCTACCGGCCGAGGTAGGCACGCCGCAGATCCTCGTCCTCCGCGAGGTCCGCCGCCTTGCCCTCGAGGACGAGCCGCCCGGTCGAAAGGACGTAGCCGCGATCGGCGATCGAGAGCGAGACGTTCGCGTTCTGCTCCACGACGAGCATCGCCACTCCGGCCTCGTGCACCTGGGCGATGATCTCGAAGCTGCGCTCGACGAGGATGGGCGCGAGCCCCATCGACGGCTCGTCCATCAGCAGCAGCTTCGGCTTCGACATCAGTGCGCGACCCATTGCGACCATCTGTTGCTCGCCGCCCGAGAGCGTGCCCGCAAGCTGGGCGCGCCGCTCGTGCAGCAGCGGGAACAGGTCATAGACCCGGTCGAAGTCCTCCTTGCTCCCGCCGCCGTGCAGATACGCGCCCATCTGGAGGTTCTCGAGCACCGACATCGGGGCGAACAGGCGCCGGTTCTCCGGCACGATCGCCATCCCCTTCCTGATCCGGTAGCTCGTCGAGCGCTGCGTCACCTCTTCGCCGGCGAACCGCACCGACCCGTTGCGCGGCTGCACGATGCCGAGGATCGTCTTCAGCGTCGTCGACTTTCCGGAGGCGTTCCCGCCCAGCAGGCACACGAGCTCGCCCGCGCGGACGTTCAAGTGGATGTTCTGGAGGATGTGGATCGGTCCGTAGTACGTGTCGACTCCGTCGAGGCTGAGGAGCGGCTCCTCCGAGCCGTTGTGCGCGCTCACTTCGTCGTCGCCGCCTTCGTCCCGAGATACGCCTCGACGACGCGCGGATCGGTCGCGACCTGCTCGAACGATCCTGCGGAGATCTGCACTCCGTGGTCGAGCGCGACGACGCGATCGGAGATTCCTTCGACGACGTGCATGTCGTGCTCGATCACGAGGATCGTGTAGCCGGCTTCTTCGCGAAGGCGGCCGATCAGCTCGGTGATCTCGTGCGTCTCGACAGGATTCATCCCCGCGGCCGGCTCGTCGAGCAGCAGCAGACGTGGCTTCGTCGCGGTCGCGCGCGCGATCTCGAGCCTGCGCCGGTTCGCGTACGAGAGCGTGTACGCGGGCTGGTCCCAGCGGTAGCCCATCAGTCGCTGACCGAAGAACGAGAGCCGCTCCTCCGCCAGCCGCTCGATCTCCTTCTCCTCACGACGCATCCCCGGCGTGCGCAGGATCGAGCGCGCGACGCCGGCGTGTGTATGCGAGTACGCAGCCGCCATCACGTTCTCCTTCACCGTCATGTTCAGGAAAAGGCGCAGGGTTTGGAACGTGCGCGCGATGCCCCGCGCGGTGATCTGGTGCGGCTCGAGGCCGACGATGCTCTGGCCCTCGAAGAGGATCTCTCCCGCATCGGGGGCATAGACGCCGGTGACGAGATTGAACAGCGTCGTCTTGCCGGCGCCGTTCGGCCCGATCACGCTGAGGATCTCGCCCTCGGCGACGTGGAGGTCGAGCTCCTGGATGCACGTGAGACCACCGAACCGCTTCGAGACGCCCTTCAGCTCGAGCAGCGGCGTCGCCATCAGACGATCTCCACGCGTTGCGAGCCGAGCAAGCCCTGGGGTCGCGCGTTCATGAGCACGATAAGGATGACGCCGATCAGGATCAGCCGCGTGATGCTCGGCTCGACGACGAGCCGGTTCTCCCAGACGAACGCGGTCAGGTAGAGCGTCGGGATCAGCACGAGCTTCCGGACCCAGCCCTGGAGCGTCGTGAGCAGGAGCACGGCGAAGATCAGGCCGATGAACGCGACGTTCCCGATCGTGCGCGGGCTCGCAGGGAGGACGACCCAGTGCCGGAGGCCGCTGCCGAGGATTCCGCCGACCGCAGGCTGTCCGTCCACGCCGGCGGCCCATGTCGCGGCGACGATCGCGTGCACGGCGAAGCCGAATCCGATCGTCCCGGCGGCTACGGCGGCAAGCCAGCGCCAAGGCCTGAGCTTCGCGACGAGCGTCGCCACGATCAGCGTGTAGAAGATCCATGTCGCGTGGCCCGGGGTGCGCAGCACCTCGAGGGAGACGTTGACGACGAGCGCGCCGAGAATGACGCCGCCGAGGGTGCCGGCGCCGCCGAGGATCAGAATCGCGTAGATGATGATCAGCGTCGGGACGTCGAAGTCCGCCGAGAAGACCGCGGTGTTCAGCGCCGCGAAGACCGTCCCGGTCAGACCTGCGATTGCTGCGCCCGCGGCGAACGCGATCAGCTTGAGCCGGTTGACGGGCATTCCCATCAGCTCGGCCGCGAGCGGATCCTCGCGAAGCGACATCCAGGCACGGCCCGTACGCGATCGCTCGACGAGGTACACCGCGCCGAGCACGACGAGGAACATCACGAGCGCGACGTAGAAGTACGCCTGCAGCGATGAGACCTGGTGGCCGAACGCGTTGAAGTTGTCGACGTTCGGAATCCCGTTCGGGCCGCCCGTGACGTCGTAGGAGCGCGTGAGCCCGAGGAAGGACATGCGCTCGCCGTTCGTGTACACCGATACGAAAAGCTGCCCGAAGAAGAGCGTGACGATCGCGAGGTAGTCGCCGACGAGGCGGCGTGACGGCAGCGCAACGAGGAACCCGAGCGCGGCGGTCGCGATCACGACCACCGGGATCACGGCGAGGGTGTCCCAGTGGATGCCGAACTTCGGCGACGCGAGCATGGCGTAGCCGTAGGCGCCGAAGCCGTAGAACGCCACATAGCCGAGGTCGAGCAGTCCGGCGTAGCCGACGACGATGTTCAAGCCGAGCGCGAGCAGCATGTAGAGCAACGTGTTGAAGCCGACGCGGATCGCGTAGCCGTTGTTCGTGACGGCCGGCAGAAATGCCGCTGCAATCCCGAACGCGAGATAGAACGCCGGCCGGGGCACACGCGCAAACTCGCCGCGCACGTAGCCGACGACGCCCTTGCCACGGTCGCGGCGCCCTTCGACGGACGCGACCCACTCGTCGACGCCGATCCGCGGCGACTGTCCGTCGGCGGGCTCGGGCACGGGGGGAGGAGTGTCGGAGCCGCCCGCCATCAGACCTTCTGCACCGCCGCACGCCCGAGCAGGCCGCTCGGCCTGACGATCATGACCGCGATCAGGACCGCGAACACGATCGCGTCGCTGAACGTCGAGGAGATGTACCCGATGCTGAGCGACTGCGCCAGCCCGATCACGAGGCCGCCGACGACGGCGCCCGGCAGGTTGCCGATGCCGCCGACGACGGCGGCAATGAACGCGTAGAGCCCCGCCTGGAAGCCCATGTACGGCCAGACCTGCTGGTACGCGAGGCCGTTGAAGACGCCGGCGGCGCCGGCGAGCGCAGAGCCGATGAAGAACGTCGCGACGATCACCCGGTCGACGTCGATCCCCATCATCGCCGCCGCCTCCCGGTCGAACGACGTTGCGCGCATCGCCTTGCCGAGCTGCGTGCGCTGGACGAAGAGCGTGAGGAAGACCATCAGGACGACCGCGCCGACGACGACGACGATCTGCGCGACGGCGAGATGCACGCCGGCCGGCAACATGAGGCCCTCGCGCCAGAGCTCGCCGCCCTTCCAGGAAAAGCTGTTGTAGCTCTGATACTGCGCGCCGAGCACGAGCAGCGCGGCGTTCTCGAGGAAGAACGAGACGCCGAGTGCCGTGATCAGCGGTGCGATGCGCGGGGCGTTGCGCAGGCGGCGGTAAGCGAACCGCTCGATCAGCACGCCGAGCAGGCCCCCGCCGAGCATGGCGCAGATGAACATCAGGGGAAGCAGCACCCAGACCGAGGTCGACAGCGTCTGGGCGCCTCCGAAGACGGTGATCAGCCCGAAGCCGATGTACGAGCCGACCATGTAGATGTCGCCGTGCGCGAAGTTGAGGAGCTTGAGCACGCCGTAGACCATCGAGTAGCCCAGCGCGATCAATGCGTACACGCTGCCGTGCGTGACTCCGCTGACCAGCTCCGTGAGGAAGAGGTTCCAGTTCATCGCGCCGCGCAGAGAGACGGGGCGCGGCCGTTAGGCGACCGCGCCCCGCTCACGTTCTTACTGGACCGTCTGGTACTTGCCGTTGACGATCTTGAAGATGTGGAACTTCGCACCCGAGAGATCGCCGGTGGCCGAGAACTTGATCGGCGTGCCGAGGATCGTCTTGGACAGCGAGGCCTTCGCAAACGCCTTGCGCATGGACGCGCGGCTGATCTTGCCCTTGCCCGCGGTGCAGGCCTTCGTTGCAGCCTGGCCGTACAGCTGTGCGAGCACGTAGTTCGGCGCGCCGAACGGACTCGTGCCGCCCGGGAACTTCTTGTTGAACGCCGCAACGGTCGCGGCATCCGCAGCGATCGTGGTGACGTCCGGAGCGAAGAACGACACGTAGTTGCCCGCCGTGAAGTTCTTCGAGTCGAACGTGCCGTCACTGCCGAAGATCGCAGCGTTCTTGCCCTGCACCTGCGCCTGCTGCGCGAAGAGCTGGGCTTCCGAAGCGACCTGGAACGGCAGGAAGACGACCTTCACGCTGCTCGTGATCTTCGCGATCAGCGCGGAGAAGTCGGTCGCCTTCTGGCTGATCGACTCACGGTCGACCGTGACGCCCTTGGCCGTGAGCGCCGGGCCGACGATGTCGGCGAGACCGGTGGAGTACGACTCCTGGTCGTCGACGATCATCACCGTGTCGCCCGACTTCACGCCGAGCGTCGACGTCATGTAGTTGGCATCGGTCGGGCCCTGGACACCGTCGTTCGGCACATCACGGAAGAAGTAACCCCCGAACGCACCACCGGTGAGCGAAACCCTGGTGGCCGAGCCGGAGGCGAAAGCGAGGCCGGCCTTCTTGAGAATCGGCCCTGCTGCCTGCACCTCATCGCTGCCCGCCGGACCGATCACGCCCATGAGGGACGAGTTCGACGCGAAAGACTGCGCAACGGTCGACGCGAGCGACGCCTGAAGCTGCGTGTCGCCCTGGACGATCTTCAGCTTGACCTTGTTCGCCTTGTTCGCGTTCCACTGGCTGACAGCGAACAGAGCCCAGTGGAGCTGGTCGTCGCCGATCGACGACACAGGCCCGGTGATCGGCGCCATCATGCCGATCTGGACGGGCTTCGAACAGGAAACCGTGGCCGTCGCCGGCGAAGCCGGGCGCGCGGCGGCGGCTGCGACGATCGCGAGCGTCGCACCAACGGCGACGATCGCGACCAGTCCAATCCTTCTAAACATTCATTTCCTCCTTTGGATGTCACCCATATAGACGCCCGCCAGCCAGCGCGGTTTGCCGCAGGTCCATATCGGGCAGGGGACTGTAGCCCACTTCGGAGGGTTGACGCAGGTACGCTGCCCGACCGTGAAGTACTGCCTGCAACCCGCCGATGCGAGCCCCATCGAGGAGGAGAACGGCGTCGAGGTTCGCACCCTTTTCGGGTCGGAACGAGGGTGCAACGAGTTCGAGCAGCGGGTGCTCCGCTTCGATGGGGCCTCTCTGCTGCGAACGAGCGCCGGCGCAGACGAGGTTCTCTACGTGCTGGCAGGGACGGGCACCGCGGTGCTCGACGGCGAACGGACGGAGCTGAGCGCCGGATCGGCCGCATACATCGCGCGCGGGGCGAGCTGGCAGGTCGAGGAGGCGCAGGAGCTCGACGTGCTCTCGGTGCTCGTCCACGGGCCGGGGTCTGCGAACGGCACGCACCACGCAGTCCTGGCCGCCGAGGAGACCGAGCGGGGCAGCGCGACCGCCGGGCGCCAGTTCAGCCTGCTCGCGACGCCCGACGTCGGTTGCGCCGCCGTCACCCAGTTCGTCGGCTACATCCCCGTCGTGCGCGCGCCTGACCACTTCCACACGTACGACGAGGTCGTCTACGTGCTGCAGGGGCAGGGCGCGCTCCATGTCGGCGGGGACTCGGTGCCGCTCCAGCCCGGCTCCAGCGTGTACCTGCCCGCGCGGCTCGTGCACTGCCTCGAGAACACCGGCCCCGGCGAGATGCGGGTGCTCGGCGTCTTCCGTCCCGCCGGCTCGCCGGCGGAGGCGTACTACCCCGACGGCACGCAGGCCCAGTACTGATGCCGAGGATCGAGCGCACCGCCGACATCGTCTGGGAGGGGACCGTCGCCCGCGGCGCGGGCACGATCGCGGCCGGCAGCGGCGCCTTCTCCGGTCTCGGGTACTCGCTCGCCACGCGCATCGGGCAGCCGGAGGGCAAGACGAGCCCCGAAGAGCTGCTGGCGGCGGCCCACGGCGGCTGCCTGACGATGTCCCTCGCGAGCGAGCTCGTCGCCGCGGGCACCCCGCCCGGCCGGCTCGAGGTCGCCTGCCTGATCGTGATGGACGAGGTCGAAGGGCAGGGGCATCAGATCATCGGCTCGCACGTCGACCTCGTCGCGGCTGCCGACGGGCTCGACGACGACGTGCTCCAGGCGGCGGTCGTCAAGGCCGACGAAAGCTGTCCGTTCTCGACCTTGCTCCGGCATGCGGGCGTCGACGTCACCGTCGCCGCACGGCTCGCCTGAGCAATGGATCTCGCGGAGCTCGCGGGCGCGCGGCGCACGCACAAGGCGTTCGGCCCCGAACCGGTGCCGCGCGAGACGCTGCTCGACCTGCTCGAACTGGCGCGGCTCGCGCCCAACCACCACCTCACACAGCCGTGGCGGTATCGGGTGCTCGGCCCACAGGCGCTCGCGCGGCTCAAGGAGGCCGGCGGGCCGGGCGAGGCGGCGAAGCTCGACCGCGCGCCGACGCTCGTCGTCGTCTCGGCGCTGCTCTCCGGCGACCTCGTCCAGGACGAGGAGGACATCTGCGCGACGGCGGCCGGCGTGATGCTCGTGCTGCTCGGCGCGACCGAGCGCGGACTCGCCTCGTACTGGCGGACGCCGGGACTGCTGCGCACCGCGCAGGGCCGCGAGGCGCTCGGCGTGCACTCCGGCGAGCGGGTGCTCGGGCTGATCCACCTCGGCGCCCCGGCGCGCGAGCCGTCCCCGCGCGAGCGCGCGCCGGCCGGGTCGTACGTCGAGTTCCTCGCGTAGAGAAGCTCTCCCGGCCTCAGGGCCTGTTCAGGGATGACACCGGCCTTGCCGGATAGCCGCGGCGGCGGCGGTGGCCGATCCTGGGGCCCGATCGTCTACCGGATCGCGTTCGCAGCGCTGACACTCGCGGGCGGCACGGGCGTGCTGCTGTACGTCGCGGCGTGGCTCGTGATCCCCGACGAGAACACCGAGGACTCGATCGCCGCGCTGTCGATCAAGGAGCACCGCGACCGGCCGTGGCTGCTCGTCGGCGTCGGCCTGCTCGGCCTCGGCGCGATCCTCGCGCTGTCCGAGGCTCGCTTCTGGCCGAGCCTCGGCACCCTGTGGCTCGCGGCGGCGCTCGCCGGCGGGGCGATCGTCTGCGCGGCGCGGCTGCACCTCTCCGCGCGCACGGTCGAGTCGCATGTGTCCGCCGTCCTGCGCAAGCTCCAGCGCTCGAACCGGAACGAGCTGACGCGCTGGGAGGCGCAGCGGCGGCTGATCTAGGCCGTAGCGGCCGTGGACTGCCGGCTCGCCGCCACGGGCTCGTATTCTTTCCCCGAGGCATCGAGACGAAGGAGAAAGAGATGGCTGAGAACGACAAGACGCCGCGCCGCCTGACGACGCGCCAGGGACATCCGGTCCACGACAACCAGAGCCAGCGGACCGTCGGCGACCGCGGCCCCGCGACGCTCGAGAACTACCAGTTCCTCGAGAAGATCAGCCACTTCGACCGCGAGCGCATCCCGGAGCGCGTCGTCCATGCGCGCGGCTTCGTCGCCCACGGCGTGTTCGAGGCTTACGGAAAGGTCGGCGACGAGCCCGCCTCGACGTACACCCGCGCCAAGCTCTTCCAGGAGAAGGGCAAGCAGACGCCGGTCGTCCTGCGCTTCTCGACCGTGATCGGCGGCCGCGACTCCTCGGAGGCGGCCCGCGATCCGCGCGGCTTCGCGGTCAAGTTCAAGACCGAGGACGGCAACTGGGATCTCGTCGGCAACAACCTCCCCGTCTTCTTCATCCGCGACGCGATCAAGTTCCCCGACGTGATCCACGCGCTGAAGCCCGACCCCGTCACCTTCCGCCAGGAGCCGAACCGGATCTTCGACTTCATGGGCATGACGCCGGAGTCGATGCACATGCTGAGCTGGCTCTTCAGCCCGCGAGGAATCCCGAAGGACTACCGGCACATGGACGGCTTCGGCGTCAACACGTACAAGTTCGTCAACGCGGCCGGCGAAGCCGTGCTCGTCAAGTACCACTGGAAGACCCAGCAGGGCATCGAGTCGCTGACCCAGGAGCAGGCGAACGCGATCCAGGCGACCGAGTTGGGACATGCGTCGAAGGACCTCCACGACGCGATCGAGCGCGGCGACCATCCACGGTGGGAGCTGAACGTCCAGATCATGAGCGACGACGAGCATCCCGAGCTGGACTTCGACCCGCTCGACGATACGAAGACGTGGCCCGAGGACGAGTACCCGCTCCGCCCCGTCGGGATGATGACGCTGAACCGCAACGTCGACAACGTCTACGCGGAGAGCGAGCAGGCCGCGTTCGGCACCGGCGTTCTTGTCGACGGACTCGACTTCTCGGACGACAAGATGCTCATCGGCCGGACGTTCTCGTATTCGGACACGCAGCGCTACCGCGTAGGCCCCAACTACCTGCAGCTGCCGGTCAACGCTCCGCTCACCCGGGCATCCACCAACCAGCGCGACGGGCAGATGGCCTACTACGTCGACGGCACGGGCGAGAACCCGCACGTCAACTACGAGCCGAGCTCGCTCGGCGGTCTCCCGGAGGCGCCCCGGTCGGGCGCCGACTACGAGCCGGAGGTCAGCGGCCGGCTCATGCGCGCCAAGATCGCACGAACGAACGACTACGCCCAAGCGGGCGAGCGCTACCGCACGATGCCCGACTGGGAGCGGGATGACCTCGTGCACAACGTGATCGACCTGCTCGGCCAGTGTGAGCTGCACGTGCAGGAGCGGATGGTCGACCACTTCGGCCGCTGCGACGCCGACTACGGCCGCCGGGTGGCCGAGGGAATCGGCCTGCCCGTGCCCGCGACCGCGGGCGCCGCGAGCTAGGCGCCGACGTTTGGGCGCCGGGTTCGCCCGGCGCCCTTCGTCGAACGACTAGGAGACGGCGTCCCGAAGCGCCTGCGCCTCGGGAAGGTGCTCGAGCTTTTTGAGCGTGTTGTTCTCGATCTGGCGGATGCGCTCGCGGGTGACGCCGAATGCGCGCCCGACCTCCTCGAGCGTCCGCGGCGCCCCACCGTGGAGACCGAACCGCAGCTCGATCACCTGGCGCTCGCGCGTCGGCAGCGCGCCGAGCGCGTTCTCGATGTCCTCGCGCCGCAGCGAGAGCTGCGCGGTGTCGAAGGGCGACTCCGCCGTCTCGTCCTGAACGAAGTCGCCGAGGGCCGACTCCTCTTCCTCGCCGATCGGCTTCTCGAGCGAGACCGGCAGCTGCGCCATGCGGAGGATCTCGCGCACCTCCTCGGGCGTCATCTCGAGCTCCTCCGCGATCTCCTCGGCGTTTGGCTCGCGCCCGAGGCGCTGCACGAGCTGGCGCTCGATGTGAACGACCTTGTTCAGCTTCTCGACCATGTGCACCGGGATGCGGATCGTGCGCGCCTTGTCCGCGATCGCGCGCGTCACGGCCTTCCTGATCCACCAGGTCGCGTACGTCGAGAACTTGTAGCCCTTGCGGTAGTCGAACTTCTCCACCGCGCGGATGAGTCCGAGCGAGCCTTCCTGGATCAGGTCGAGGAAGGAGAGGCCGCGCCCGAGGTAGCCCTTCGCGATCGAGACGACGAGGCGAAGGTTCGCCTCGATCATCTGCGTCTTCGCGGTCATCTCGCCGCGCTCGATGCGCTTCGCGAGCGACACCTCCTGGTCGGCGGTGAGCAGCGGAACCTTGCCGATCTCGCGGAGGTAGAGGCGCAGCGAGTCGAGCGACGGCTCGACGGTGAGGTCGAGCTTCGGAGTCGCGACGATCTTCTCGTCCTCCGGCTGCGGCTGCTCGTGCGGCGGCGTCTTGTGCTGCTCGCCTTCGACGAGCTCGACTCCGTGCTCGATCAGGTGGGTGTAGAAGTCCTCGACCTGCTCTTTGGTGAGCTCGACGTCCTCGAGCCCGTTGACGATCTCGTCATAGGTGAGAAAGCCTTTTTCCTGTCCTTCGGCGACGAGCTTCTGGAGCTCCTCGACCTCAGGAAGCGGCGAGATCTCGACGGTGAGCAAGTTGCGACCTCCGGCTACTAGACAGTGGACGGCTCGATCGTTCTAGACACCCAGAGACCCAAGGCACCCCACCCCGGCCTCACCCTCAAAGTGAGCGGATCTTAGTGAGCGTTCACAGTTTCGTAAAGAAATTTATTTTCAAGGGCTACGGGCGACCACGATCTCGCCGACACGCTCGCCCCGGCTGTTCGTCAGCGGCGAGCCGCCGAGCCCGTCCGGATCAACCCCGAGCGGCCGGAGAAACGAGGCCAGTGCAGGC
The DNA here is from genome assembly GCA_036511815.1 of Gaiellaceae bacterium. Classification (GTDB taxonomy): domain Bacteria; phylum Actinomycetota; class Thermoleophilia; order Gaiellales; family Gaiellaceae; genus Palsa-739. Next base: position 89,109 of record DATCBP010000045.1, on the reverse strand, counting down.
TCCAGCGGACGGGACGAGCCGTCCTCGCACTTGAGCGCGACGGCGAGCCCGTCGGGCCCGGCGGCGCAGAAGAGGCCCTCGGCCCCGCCCTTCGCGAACCAGCCCGGCGCGGCCTGCATCAGGTGGAAGTCGGCGCCGTCCGGGCCGCCGACGAGCTCGGGATGGGCACGCATCGCGTCCGCGATCCGCGCGCCGGCAGGAAGGCCCTCGAGGCGAGAGTAGGCGTGCGCCATCCGCTCGAGCGGCAACGCATACGTGACGACGCCACAGCCGTCGGTCGCCGTCGCAAGCTCTCCCTCTCCGACCTCGGCAGCTTCGAGATGGGAGATGCGACAGGCCTGCTGCACCGGGTGCTCGGGCAGGCGGTAGCCCGCGGCCGGCCAGCCGCGCGCGCGGCAGAGGGCGAGCATGCCGGCGTGCTTGCCGGAGCAGTTGTTGAAGATCCGCTCGGGCGGCCGGCCCTCCTGCAGGCCGAGCTCGAGCTCGTCCTCCTGTGCCGGCGCCTTCGCGAGCAGGGCGCGAACGGCGGCAATCTGCTCGGGCGTGGCGCGGTGCGAGGCCGAGGCGATGGCGAGATCGCGGACGTCGAGGTCGTGGCGCGCACGCGCCAGCGGCAACGCCTGCAGCGGCTTCGACGCCGAGCGCATGAAGCAGATCAGCGACGCGTCGCCGGCCGCGGCGACGACCGCCCCGCCGCGCACGGCGACGGCGTGCACGCGGTGCCGCGCCTCGACGACGCCGTTCCGCCGCACCTCGACGACGATCGCGTCCACGGCGGAGAACCTTACGCGTGACGGTGCCCGTCCCCGGTGCCAGGCACCGTCACGAGGGGTTCGCGACTTCACCGCGGCCTCGGATCGAACCGGACGAGCACCCCCTCACCGCGTTTCGCTCCATCGCCAGAAACCCGGTCGAGGCGCACCTCTACGCGGCGCCCGACGACTGGGCATGGAGCAGCTATGCCGGTGCCTCGCTCGGGGTTTGACCAACGGACGGGAAAAGCCGTACATTCCGGAATCATGGCCCATTCGTCGAGCTACGACGATCAGCGCGTGATCACGCTCCCGTCGCCGGATTACGAAGCCGACGACGTCCTCGTCGTGCGCGAGCCCGAGCAATTGCGCGCGCTCGGCGACGACCTTCGCTCGCGGATCATCGTCCTGCTCCGCGACCGCGCGGCTTCGACCACCGAGCTCTCCGAGAAGCTCGGCCTGCCCAAGGGAACGGTCGGCCACCACCTGAAGGTGCTCGAGAAGGCGGGCCTCGTCCGCGTCGTGCGCACCCGTCAGGTGCGCGCGCTGACGGAGAAGTTCTACGGCCGCACCGCGCGGCTGTTCCTGTTCAAGAACTCGGACGCGGACGGCGAGGACATGCGGAACGTCGCGGCAGCTTCCCTCCGCAGCGCCGCCGAGGAGATGCTCCCGCTCGGCAAGGACGACGGGACGACGTTCGCCCTCGCCCGCGCCCGCCTCACGCGGGCGGATGCGCGCCGGCTCGAGCGCCGGCTCAAGAAGCTCATCGACGACTTCGAAGCCGCCGAATCCGCCGAAGGCTCCGACTACGGTCTTTCGGTCGCGCTCTACAAACGGGCCGTCGATGCGTAGGCTGCGACGCCCCACCAGCGGCCTCTGGAGCAACGCCGACTTCCTGCGGCTCTGGACCGGACAGTCGATCAGCGAGCTCGGCTCGCAGGTCTCGCAGCTCGCGATCCCGTGGATCGCACTCGTGACCTTGAAGAGCAGCGCCTTCGAGATCGCGACGCTCGGAACGGTCCAGTTCCTGCCATTCGTCCTCTTCACGCTTCCCGCCGGCGTCTGGGTCGACTGGATCTCCCGCCGACTCGTGTTGATTGTCGGTGACGTCGGTCGGGCGGTCCTGCTCGCAACGATTCCGCTGACGTACGCGCTCGGCGCGCTCACCCTCTGGCAGCTCTACGTCGTCGGATTCCTCGTCGGGATCCACACGGTCTTCTTCGATGTCGCGTATCAGTCGTACCTCCCCTCGCTCATCGACCGCGACGCGCTAGTGGAGGGCAACTCCAAACTGCAGGTCACGGTCTCCGGCGCCGGTGTCGCAGGGCCCGGCCTCGCCGGGCTCCTGATCCGTGTTGCTACCGCGCCATACGCGATCCTCATCGACTCCATCAGCTTCCTCGTCTCGGGCGGCTTCACATTCGCGATCCGGACGCGGGAGGAGCAGCACGCCGATCGGCAGGAGCGCCACCTCCTCGCGGATCTCTGGGAAGGCCTTCGTTACGTGCTGGGACATCGTTATCTGCGCCCACAGGCGATCTCGACCGGCAGCTCGAACTTCTTCACGAACATCGCATTCGCGATCCTGATCGTGTACGCGAACAGGCGGCTCGGCCTCTCCGCTTTCGGGGTCGGGCTCGCGTTCTCGCTCGGATCCTTCGGGTGGATGCTCGGCGCGGCTCTGGCCGGCAGGATGCGACGGCTGTTCGGTGTCGGAGGCGCGACCATCATCGGCTCCGCGATCAGCGGCCCCTCGCTGCTGCTCATCCCCTTCGCGCCGAGGGGCGACGTCGCGATCATCTTCATCGCGGTCGCCGTCATGGTGCTCGGCTTCGGCGCGGTCGTTTACAACATCCAGCAAGTGAGCCTGCGCCAGACGATCACTCCGGCGCGCATGCAGGGACGGATGAACGCGACCATGCGCTTCCTCGTCTGGGGCACGATGCCGCTCGGTTCGCTGACCGGCGGCGCGCTCGCGACGGTCTTCGGCCTCCGCACCGCCATCTTCGTCGGTGGGATCGGAGCGTTCTTCTCCGTGGTGCCGATCGTCCTCTCGCCGATCCGCAGCCTGCGGGACTTTCCCGAGCCGGAGCCCGTTTCCGCCCTCAGCGTCGAGCCCCTCGCTACCGTGGCGGGCGATGCCCGAGCTCCCGGAAATGGAGGCGTGGCGGCGGGCGCTGAATGACCCGGTCTCGGCCTTCCCGATCGCGAAGGCCGGCCCGGCGCACATTGCCACGCTGAAGACGTTCGAGCCGCCGCTCGCGGCGCTCGAGGGACGGCGCCTGCGCGGGGCCGAGCGGCGCGGCAAGCGGCTGCTCTTTCCGACCGACGACGGCGACCTCGTGCTGATGGTGCACCTGATGACCGCCGGCCGGCTGAAGACGTTGCGCCCGGAGGACAAGGGCCCGAAGACGCCCGCCTTCACGCTCGAGTTCGCCGACGGCTCGAGGCTGGTCCTCACCGAGGCGGGCAAGAAGAAACGTGCGGGCGTCTGGCTGCTCACGCGCGAGGCCGTCGCCGCAGAGCTCGCGCACCTCGGCCCGGAGGCGCTCGGGCTCGACGCGTCCACGCTGAGCGGAATCCTGAGCCGCGAATCGCGGCGCCTTCATCCGCTGCTGCGCGACCAGCGCGCGATCGCGGGCATCGGCCGCGCGTGGTCGAACGAGATCCTCCATACCGCGAAGCTGTCGCCCTACGCGCTCTCCACCGACCTCAGCAGCGAGCAGGTCGAGCGCCTCGCAACCGCGATCAACGACGAGCTCACGCGCGGGCTTGCAGTGCGCGAAAGCGGAGCGGGCGACGACCGCACGTACCGCGTGCACAACCGGCTGAGCGAACCGTGCCACGTCTGCGGGACACCGCTCGCCCAGATCGACTTCGAGGAGCACACGATCTACTACTGCCCCGAGTGCCAGACGGGCGGCAGAGTGCTGAAGGATCGGCGCCTCTCCAGGCTGCTGCGCTGACGCGTATTCTCAGGCTCCATGACCACGGTCGCCGATCTGATGGTCACCGACGTGCTCACGGTCGAGCCGTCGGACTCGATCGGTGAGGCCGCCGAGAAGATGCAGGCGGCCAACGTCGGCGCGGTGGTCGTGACCGACTTCGCGCGGATCGTCGGCATCGTCACCGAGCGCGACCTCACGCGCGCCGTGGCAGCGCGCGCCCGCGCCGCCGAGGCCCGGTGCCGGCAGTGGATGACCCCCGACCCGCTGACGGTCGAGCCGGAGACGACGGTCGAGGAAGCGGCGAAGATCATGCTCGACCACAACTTCCGCCATCTTCCGGTGGTCAAGGAGGGGCGCGTGCTCGGAATGGTCAGCCTCCGCCTCCTCTCGCGCTGGGCGTTCGAGAAGTCCGTCGGACCGCCCGGCTAGGGTCCCCACCGTGATCCGGTTGTTCCCAGAGCGCGGCGGCTGGCTCGAAGTCGTCTGCGGGCCGATGTTCAGCGGCAAGAGCGAGGAGTTGATCCGCCGCCTGCGCCGCGCGGAGATCGCCGGCCAGCGCGCGTTGATCGTGAAGCCGCGAATCGACGACCGCTACGACATCGGCCACGTCGTCAGCCACGCCGGCGCGAAGATGCGCGCGGTGGCGGTCGCGCGGCCGGACGAGATCCCGGGCCTCACCGAGGGCTACGACGTGATCGGCATCGACGAAGTGCAGTTCTTCGCGCCCGAGATCGTGCTAGTCGTCGACGTGCTCGTCGAGCGGGGCACGCGCGTCGTCGCGGCGGGACTCGACCAGGACTTCCGCGGCCTGCCGTTCGGCCCGATGCCCGAGCTGCTCTGCCGCGCCGAGCTCCTCGACAAGCTCCAGGCCGTCTGCCACCGCTGCGGCGGGCCGGCGACGATGACGCAGCGGCTCGTGGACGGACATCCTGCGCCCGCCGACGGCGCGACGATCGTCGTCGGCGCACTCGACTCGTACGAGGCGCGCTGCCGCAGCTGTCACGAGCTCGGTGAGCCGAGCGAAGAGCTGCGCGTTGCCGCGGGAAGTGCTGGGCGCTTCCCGCGGGAATAGATACGGCTTCGACGGAGCGCGTGACATTCCCCGCTCGAATAGCGCAGCTATTCGAGCGGCTTGAGTCGGATCGTCAGCATTCCGTCTTCGACGGCAACAGAGCCGCCGAGCACGTCGACGAGCAGCACCGCGACCGCTGCGCCGAGGTCGCGCAGCTCGCGGCCGAGGACGACGGGGGCGGACGAGGCGGTGATCGGCGACACGTCGATCTCGGTTCCGCGCACGACGACGTCGACTTCGTCGAGACCGCCGTGGCGGAGCGCCGCCTGCACGAGCGCCGACACGCCGCGTTCGACGCGGTCGGCGTCCGTCTCCAGGTCGACGCCGTCGCCGGAGACGCGGACGCGATCCGCTCCGAGTCGTGTCACCGCGCCATGGGCGAACGCGAGCGTGTTCACCTTGCGCAGCATCGGCTCGTAGTGTCCGCTCTCGATCCGGGCCGCGAGCGAGAGCTCGTCGAGCAGCTCCGCCATCTGCGCCGACGCCGCCTCGATCATCTCGACGTAGCGGTCGGCCGGCGCCGCGAGCTCCATCGTGCGGACGAGCGTCTTCGCAAACCCGTGGACGGTCGCGAGTGGCGTGCGGACGTCGTGGCAGGCGAGCGAGACGAGCCGGGCGAAAGAGTTGTCGTTCTGCACAAATCCCCCTGGTACCGTGCGGACAGTACCCGCATGAGCAAAACGACGCGCAGGCTGCTTCACGATCTCCAGGCTTCCGCGCCCGACGTGCCGATCGGGCTGTCGCGCGCCGGAGTGACGGGGGTGCAGAAGGCCGTGCTGATCGGACGCGGCTCGCGCGAGAAGCTGATCGCAGCGACGATCGACTGCACGGTCGACCTCGATCCTTCACAGAAGGGCGTGCACATGTCGCGCTTCCCGGAGCTGTTCGAGGAAGCGATCGAGGGCGTCGTCGCCAACGACGCGTTCCTCGTGGAGGACCTCGCCGAGCACGTCGCGCGCCACATCGTCGAGCGGCAGTCCGCCCTGCTCGCCGAGGTGCGCATCACCGCCCGCTACCCCTACGAACGACGCACGCCGGTGACCGGCCTCGCGACGCAGGAGATGGTCTCGCTGATCGGGATCGCCGCCGCGTCGCAGCATGGCGTCCGTCGCGTCGTCGGCGTCGAGGCGGTCGGCATCAACGCCTGCCCGTGCGCGCAGGGACTCGTGCGCGAACGCTCCTCCGAGCGGCTGCTCGAGGCCGGCTTCGACACGGACGACGTCGAGCGGATCCTCGAGCTCGTCCCCATCGCAACGCACAACCAGCGCGGCCTCGGGACACTCTTCATCGGTACGACGAAACGGGTGGACGCGGAACGCCTCGTCGAGCTCGTCGAGGCGTCGATGAGCTCACCGATCTACGAGCTGCTGAAGCGTCCCGACGAGCTGTTCGTCGTCGAGCACGCCCACCTGCAGCCGCGCTTCGTCGAGGACTCCGTGCGCGTCGCGCTCAAGAGCGTGCTCGAGGAGCTGTCGCAGCTCGACGACGGCGACTTCGTCCTCTCGCGGCAGGTCAACTTCGAGACGATCCACGCGCACGAGGTCGTCGCGGAACGTTACGGGACGATCGGCGAGCTCCGGGCCGAGCTGAGCGGCGCGGAGCACGGCCCGCTCCGGCACACCGAGCTCAGAGACTGGCTGAGGGCTTCGCAGTAGGCGGAGTCTTCCGCCACCAGCGCCGCCACAGCTGCGACTGATTCTCCTCGCCGCGCCAGAGGCGCCCGATGTTCGCCCGGTGCAGCGCGATCACCGCCACGCCGGCGAAGGCCGAGAACGCGCTGACGGGCCACGGGTAGCCGAGCAGCCACGACCAGAGCACGAGCGACGCGGACGAGACCATCGACGCGATCGACGGATAGCGGGTGACGACGAAGACGAGGATCCAGACGCCCGCCGCCGCGGCGCCGACGAGCGGCGCGACGCCGAGGAACGCCCCGCCCGCCGTCGCCACCATCTTGCCGCCCTTCTGGAACTTCATGAACAGCGGCCGATAATGGCCGAGCATCGCGGCGGCGCCCGCGAGCACGCCCGTGCCGTGGCCGACGACGAGCGTCCCGACCAGCGCCGGTGCGAACCCCTTCGCCGCGTCGAGCAGCACCACCGGGAGCCCGAGGTAGCGCCCGTACAGGCGCCAGACGTTCGACGCGCCGATGTTGCCGCTGCCCTTCGTGCGGACGTCCTCGTGCCGGAAGATGCGCACGAGCCAGTAGCCCCAGGGCAGCGAGCCCGAGAGGTAGCCGACGACGGCGAAGACCGCGGTGATCACTGTGACTAGCCTGTCGGGATCCCGTACTGGTCGACCCAGCCGTTCACGACGCCCCAGTCGAGATTGTCGAAGAAAGCGTCGATGTACGAGCCGCGGTCGGTCTGGTAGTCGAGGAAGTATGCGTGCTCGTAGACGTCGAGCGCCACGAGCGGAGTCGCGTTCCAGACCGGAAACGTGTTCTGTGCGTCGCCGATGTAGTTGAACAGCCGCCGCTCGTCCCAGTCGTAGGCGGTCCAGGCCCAGCCGCGGCCGCCCATCCCCGTCGCCTTCAGATCCGCGCGCCAGGCTTCGACCGAGCCGAAGTCCCGCCGCACGAGCGCCCCGAAGTCGCCGTTGGGGTCGCCCCCGCCTCCGCCGAGGTGCCCGAAGTAGAGCTCGTGGTTCTTGATCCCTCCGACGGCGAAGGAGAGATCCACCTTGAGCGCGCGCAGTTCGGAGTACACCTGGTTCGCCGCACCGAGATCGACCGTCGCCAGCCTGCCGAGGATCTCGTTCCGCTTGTTGACGTAACCCTGGTAGAGCTTGTAATGCGCTTCGATCGTGGCGCGCGAGATCCCGTCGAGCTCGTAGAGCTCGGGGCGCAGCTCGCGCGGCGCAATTTCCTCGAAGTTGAACGCAAGCGTCGCCATCCGGCTTTCCCTTCTTCGCGCTGGTACGGCGGCCGGAGCATATCCTCAGACCAGACCGAGAAGTCGCGAAAAGGAGCGAACCATGCCTTTCGAGTTGCCTGACCTGCCCTACCCGTACGACGCGCTCGAGCCGCACATCGACGCGGAGACGATGCGCATCCACCACGACCTCCATCACAAGGCGTACGTCGACAACGCGAATGCCGCGCTCGACGGCACCGAGTGGGCCGACCGGCCGATCGAGCAGGTGCTCGGCGACCTCGAGCTGATCCCGGAGGCGAAGCGCACCGCCGTCCGCAACAACGCCGGTGGCCACGCGAACCACTCGCTGTTCTGGACGATCATGAGCCCGGACGGAGGCGGCGAGCCCGAAGGAGCGCTCGCAGAGGCGATCGACGCGACCTTCGAGGGCTTCGACAAGCTGAAGGCGGCGCTGATCGACGGAGGCGTCAAGCGCTTCGGCAGCGGCTGGAGCTGGCTCGTCTGGGACGGAACCGGCCTCGCCGTCTACTCGACGCCGAACCAGGACTCCCCACTGCTCCAGAACGACACGCCGCTGCTCGGGATCGACGTCTGGGAGCACGCCTACTACCTCAAGTACCAGAACAAGCGCCCGGCCTACCTCGACGCCTGGTGGAACGTCGTCGACTGGCGCGAGGTCGGGCGCCGGCTCGAAGCCGCACGCGCCTCGTAGGGCCCCCGAGGGAGGGCCGTCCCGGCGCGTCCGGGCGGCCCTCCCTCGTTCGAGCGGGCTGCTATGACTCCGGAATCCACCATGGCGGCCGATGCGTAGAAACAGAGAGATGGAGCTTGCGGTCGACGCCCCTACACGACTGCGCGCGGTCCCGGAACCGGTCGGGTTCGTAGCGCCCGACGCCGCCGACTCGGATCTGCTCGTCCGTGTCGCCGACCGCGACCGCGCGGCCTTCGAGCTGCTCTACCAGCGGTACGTCCGCTCGATCTTCGGGCTTGCCATGCGCAGGCTCCGCGACCGCCAGCGCGCCGAGGATGCCGTGCAGGAGACCTTCGCCGCGATCTGGCGCTCGGCCGCGAGCTACCGGCCCGAGCGAGGGCCGGCGGCGCCTTGGCTGTACGCGGTCGCGCGCAACGCGATCGTCGATCGGCTCCGCGTCCGGGTCGAGCCTCCGACCGAGGTGCCGGACGTCGTCTCGTCGGAGCCGGGCCCGTCCGACCGCGCGGAGCTGTCGTTCATCTCCTGGCGCGTCCATCGGGCGCTCGAAGAGCTGCCGGAGAAGGAGCGCGAGGTGGTCGAGCTCGCGTACTGGAGCGAGATGTCGCAGAGCGAAGTGGCGGACTACCTGAACATTCCGCTCGGCACGGTCAAGACGCGGACGCGCAGCGCGCTGGCCCGCCTGGCCGAGCTCCTGGACGGAGAGCTCGCATGACTCGCACACCGGACTTCGACGAGCTCGTGGGCATCGACGTGGAACCGGGCGAGCGCGAGCGGCTGCGCGCCGTCCACGAGCTCCTGCTCCTGGCAGGGCCACCGGCGGAGATCTCGCCGGAGCTCGAAGCGGGGCCGACGCTCGCGATCACCCTTGCGCGGCGGCCTCGGCCTATCCGCCGGCGCGCGATGCTGCTCGCCGCGGCGATCGTCGTGCTGCTGCTCGCGTTCCTGGGCGGCTATCTCGCCGGGAACCGCGGCGGCGGGCTCGCGAGCGCGACGACGCTCAGGCTCGCCGGCACGAACGTCGATCCGGCCGCGCTCGCGTCGCTGCGCATCGAGTCGGTCGACGCGGCCGGCAACTGGCCGATGCAGCTCTCCGTGACCGGGCTGCCGAAGATGCCGCTGCACGGCTACTACGAGGTCTTCCTCGTCCGCAACGGCAAGATCTACGCGCCCTGCGGCACCTTCGTCGTCGAGGGCACGACCCACGGCACGTCGGTCAAGCTCAACGCGCCGTACGAGCTCCAGCATGGGGACTCCTGGGTCGTGACGAAGCAAATGCCGGGCCGGCGCGAGCCCGGCCCGGTCGTTCTGAAGCCGACGGCCTCAGCGTAAATCCGCAACCTGGTTAAACCAGGTTGCAGCCGTTGGCTACGCCGGGCCCCGGCTTTCGTTCCGCATCTCCGAAAGCATCCGCTCCAGCCGCTCCTCCGTCGAGTCGTCGACGAAGCTCATGGCGGCGGCGACGTTCGGGTGCACCTCCGCGATCGCGCGCCGCATCTCGTGCGCGACGGCCCGGTACGAAGGATGGCCCTCGCGCCCCGAGCGCAGCTCGATCAGGTGCAGCGCCTCGCGCGCGTCGAGCTCGAGGACATAGCGGATCCGGTACGCGAGGCAGAGTGCATACGGCGCCTCCTCGACGAGGCCCGCGCCGCGCAGCCGCTCGTACTCACCGCGGGAGACGTCGAGTGCGCGCTCGTACTCGCCGCCGAGGCCGGCGGCCACGAGCTCGTGGGGCACGTCTGCGCCGAGGCCGGGCGTGAGCCGCTGCCACTGGCACGTGAGCAGGCGGTGCCGCTGGAGATCGCGAAAGGCTCCATAGTCGGAGACGATCTCGAACCGGTAGCGCACCGTCTCGAAGCCGCGGCCGGGACGGTGACGGCGGTTCTCCCGGGTGCCGACGAGCTCGCGCAGGAGCGCTACGCGCTCCTCCCCCGTCAGCGCCCCGACCGCGCGCAAGGCTTCGTCCTCGCCGGCCGCCGACGACTCGTACAGCAGCGCGGCGAGCAGCTCCGCCTCGGTGCCGTGCGCGCGGAGCAGACGCACCGACGGAGCAGCGACGGCCGCCGTCTCCTCGTCGAGCCCGAGCCGTGCGGCGGCCGCGTCGGCCGCCCCGGCGCGCGCGCGCAGAAAGTCGACCCAGCGCCCACCCCGCTCCTCGCGTGGAATGCGCGCGACAAAGCTCGGAATGATGGTCTGGAGCTCCTCGAGCAGCATCTCGCCGTACGCGCGCGCCTCGGCGAGCGGGTGCGCGAGCAGGTGCAGCACGAGCTGCTCGTAGGTCTGACCGCTCGCGTAGATGCCCATATGCGAGAGCGACGCGGCCGGCAGCAGACCGCGCACGAGGTCGAGCGCCTTCGCGCGCACCGCGCGCGCGTGCGCGGCCGCCGACTCGTCGGCGCTGCGCGGAAACTGCTCGTCCACCCAGGCCGACGCGGCGACGAGCTGGCGGCTGTAGGTGGCGAACAGATCGTCAAGCGCCCGTTCGTACGCCGGCCCGAAACGCGGATCGCGGTGGTAGCGGAAGCCGTATCCCGCGAGCTGTGCGTCGTACGCGATGTAGCGCGTCGACTGCTCGAGGTACGCGGCGAGACGCGGACGCTGGAGGATCTTCGTCAGGAGGTTCGATGTCCATTCGCACGCGATGTGGGCGCCGCCGAGCTGCGCCACCGAGTCGTCGCCGTAGCCGATGAAGATCCGCTCGTACAGTTCCGCCGCGCGCGAGCCCTCCGCGCCCTCGATCGCGGGCACCTCGGGCACGGAATCCGCGAACTCGTCGAGGAACAGGCGTCGCAGCGTGCCGGCGTAGCGGGAATAGCGGGCGAAGAGCGCGCCCTTCACCGTCTCCGGCAGGTTGACGAGCCCGAAAACGGGTCGATCGAGGTTCGTGAAGTGCGGCGCGAGGCGCGCTCGCTCCTCCTCCGTGAAGTTCTCGACCGGAAGTGTCACGCTTTCAGCAGTGGCCAAAGGACCGAGGACGGTACTCCCGATTGCGGACGGTAGCGCGAGGGTCGGAACCTCGGGCTGGTCGTACCCGACCTGGCGGCCGGGGTTCTATCCGGCCGGGCTCGATCCGTCCGCGTTTCTCGGCTTCTATGCGCAGCGCTTCTCCGCGGTCGAGCTGAACACGACCGGCTACCGGCTCCCCGCCGAGGATCAGTTCCACCGTTGGGCGGAGCAGGCGCCGGACGGTTTCGAGTTCTCCCCGAAGCTTCCGGGCAACCGCCTGCAAGGGCTTGCGACCTTCGCGGAGCGCGTGCATGCGCTCGGCGACCGGCTCGGACCGGTGCGGGTCTTGTTGACGAGCGCCCGTGACGAGGGCCTGCTCGAGCTGCTGCTCGGCTCGCTCGACCCGGGCCTGCGGCTCGCCTTCGATCTCGCGCATCCCTCGTGGGACGGAGTCGAGGCGCGGCTCGCCGCGGCGGGCGCGGTCCGGGTCAACGACTTCGACGAGCCGGCACCGTTCCGCTACCTGCGCCTGCGCGAGCCGCCGTACGACGAGGACGCGATCCGTGCGCTGGCGGCGCGGATCCACGCGACCGCGGTGCCGGTCTACGTGTACTTCCGCCACGAGGACGAGCCGACCGCGCCCGCGTATGCGGAGCGCCTACTCGCGCTGCTGGAGCGGGGCTAGCTGCCGTTGCGGCAAGATTTGTCGCCGTACGAGCGCAGAACCGCGGACTGCGACGTCTGGAGCGCGACGTCCTGCGGATTGCGTGCGTCGTACGGATGGAGCGCCTGGACGGTCGCGGCCACGTCCGGCGTCACGCCCGGGCCCTCGGCGAAGAGGCGGTACTTCTCCCCGGTGCCGGGGCCGCGTACCGTCGTCTGGCCCGGCGGGTGGATGTAGCCGCCCTTCGTCGGGTCGAACGGGTAGAAGCCGTAGCAGAAGGCGCCGGTCGGATTGTGCGCGACGAACGAGTTCTCGCGGTGCCAGCCGGAGCCGTACACGGAGTTGAACGTGTCGAGATAGATCAGACGGCCGAAGCCGTCGGTCGGCGCGCCGCGGGAGGTCGTCCCGAACCCGTACACCGGCTGGTCGTTGTACGTGTAGCGGCCGAAGAGATCCTGGAAGCGCTCGCTGTAGACCCAGTCCATGCCGGTCGTGAGCTGCGCGACCGGGCCGGTCCAGTGGGAGACCTCGAGCCAATCCGCCTGCTGCGCCGACGTCCAGGGCGTGAAGCCGAGATCGGGCAGCGGCTGCGGCCAGCTCTGCGCGGCCCAGTAGGAGCCGTCAGGGGCCTTGCAGGCTGCAACGACGTTCGGTAGCGCGGGGCCGTCGTACGTCCCGCACCGGCCCGCGAACGTCTTCCAGTAGAGCGTGTGGTACTTGCCCCAGCCGCCGGCGTAGTCGAGCTGGAACTTCACCTGGTGTGCGCCGGCAGTGGGGGCGAGCGCGTTGACCGCACCCCAGACGAGCACGTGCTTGACGGCGCCGCCCTTGCGGTAGGTGAGAAGTGCTTCGCCCTTCGCGTCGACCGAGATCTGCACGCCGGAGGCGTCGCGATCGATCAACTGCGCGGCCGAGGCAGCACCCGACACACCGAGGGCGGCGGTGGCGATCAGGACGACGGCGACGACAAGGCGGCGCATACCTGTTCATCGGCAGATCCCGTGGTGCAGATGCAGGGTCTTCACCGCTCGAAAGGGGTACTTTTCTCGTTAGAAGCGGGCTGCGGCCCCGACGTGGCGCTCGTACGCGCCGCTGCCGACGATGTCCGCGAGCTGCTCGACCGTGTGCCGGAGCTCGTCCTCGGAGTTGTAAAAGTGCGGGCCGAGCCGGACGCCGGCGCCGGGGCGGAAATCGCAGATGATCCCGCGCTCGCCGAGCTCCCGGTGCACCGCTGCGTCATCGGGTGTGCGCACGAGCACCGTGCCGCCGCGCCGCGACGACTCGCGCGGGCTCGCGACCTCGAGCCCGGCCGCGTCGAGCAGCTCGATCAGGAGCGAGGTGAGCGCAAGCGACCGAGCGCGGATCCTCTCGACGCCGACCTCCTCGATCACGTCGTAGCCCGGAGTCGCCGCGTAGAGCGCGGGCACGTTCGGGGTGCCGGTGAGGAAGCGCGCCGCGCCCGACGCGTACTCGAGCTCGGGCTCGAACGCGAACGGCCGCGCGTGCCCCTGCCAGCCGACGAAGGTCGGCTCGAGCCGCTCCGAGAGATCGGGGCGGACGTAGAGCCAGCCCGCGCCCGGGCCGCCGCACAGCCACTTGACGCTGCCGCCCACCGCGAAGTCGACATCAAGCGCGGTCACGTCGAACGGGACGACGCCCGCCGACTGGTAGCAATCGAGCACGACATACGCGCCCATCTCGTGCGCGCGACGCACGATCGGCTCGACGTCCTGGATCTCCGCGTTTTTGAATAGCACATGGCTGATCGGCACGAGCAGCGTGCGCTCGTCGATCGCGTCGACGATCGCGTGGTCGTCGGCGACCGCGAGGACCTCGAGCTCCGGCTGCGCCTGGTAGAGGTAGCGCACCGACGGGAAGTTCTCCTCCTCGTAGACGACGCGGTTGCGCCGGCCGGGATTCCGGAAGCAGGAGAGCACGACCATCTCGGCGACGGTGACGTTCTGGTGCATCACGACGCTGCCGGGCGGCGCGCCGACGATGCGCCCGATCTGGTCGCCCACCGTCATCGGCATGTCCCACCAGCCTTCGCCCCACGAGCGGATGCCGCGCTCGCGCCACATGCGCGCGTACTCGAGCAGCCGGTCCTCCACGGCCGCCGGCATCGCCGCCAGCGAGTGGTTGATGAGGTAGACGCAGTCGCTCAGGATCGGAAAGCGGTCGCGATACGCGAGCAGCTCGTCCACAGGTGAAGTATCTACCGTTGTTCGGGCACGGCGCGTTCGGGCTCGCCGACGTAGATCTGCGCCGGCCTCGTGATCTTGAAGTCGCCGCTCATCAGCTCGTCGTAGTGGCAGAGCCAGCCGACGGTGCGCGCGACGGCGAAGAGAACGGTGAAAGCCGCCGGCTCGAAGCCGATCGCGCGATACGCGATCCCGCTGTAGAAGTCGACGTTCGGATAGAGACGACGCGAGACGAAGTAGTCGTCCTCGAGCGCGATCCGCTCGAGCTCCTGAGCGACGGCGAGCAGCGGATCCGGGCCTGCCACCTCGAGCACCTCGTCCACGACGCCCTTGATCACGGTCGCACGCGGGTCGTAGTTCTTGTAGACGCGATGACCGAAGCCGTAGAGCAGCTCGTCGCGCGCCTTGACGCGCTCCATGTAGGCCGGAACGTGCTCGACGTCGCCGATCGACGTGAGCATGCGCAGCACCGCCTCGTTCGCGCCGCCGTGCAGCGGCCCGTAGAGAGCGGCAGCCGCACCGGAGAGGCAGCTGTACGGATCGGTCTCGGCGGAGCCGATCGCGCGCATCGCGTTCGTGCCGGCGTTCAGCTCGTGGTCGGCGTGGAGGATGAAGAGCACGTCAAGCGCCTTCGCGAACGTCGCGCGAGCCTCGTCGCCGCCGTGCACGTGGATCGCGTCCCCACAGGCGAAGAGGAAGCGCTCCGCATACGCCTCGCCCTCGGGCAGGCGCGCCGTGTCGCCCGCGTGGCGCGCGATCGCGCGTGCGCCCAGTTCGAGCGTCTCGGCCATCACGACGGGGAACAGCGCGTCGCGCATCGCGGCGTCTTTGACGTGCTTCGCCTCTGGGTGGAGCGCGCCGAGCGCCGCGTATCCGGCGATGAGGATCGCCATCGGATGCGATCCCTCGGCGAACGCGTCGACGAGAGCCGCGATTCGCTCCCGGTCGACGTTGCCCGCGACGATCGCGTCGTTGAACGTGCCGAGCTCGGTCTCGGACGGGAGCTCGCCGTGCGCGAGGAGATACGCCACCTCGAGGAACGAGCAGCGCTGCGCGAGCTGCTCGATCGGGTAGCCGCGGTAGCGGAGGATGCCGGCGTCGCCGTCGAGGAACGTGATCGCGCTCTTCGCGGTCGCCGTCGCGAGCAACGGCTGGTCGTAGCTCAGCAGACCGAGCTTGCGCAGCTCGACGGCGGCGAACGCTCCGTGCTCGTCGACCGGGATCTCGATCGTCTCGCCGGTCCGGCCGTCGGTGATGCCGAGCGTGTCCGGTCCGTCGCTCAACCGAGTCCCTGAAACGACCTCGCGCCCGGGCCGACGTACTTCGCGCTCGGGCGAACGAGCACGCCGAGCCGCTTCTGCTCGAGCACGTGCGCCGACCAGCCGGCGGTGCGCGAGCACGCGAACATCGCGGGCGCGAGCGCCGGCGGCACCTCGGCGACGTCGAGCACGATCGCCGACCAGAACTCGACGTTCGTGTACGAGTGATCCGGGTGCTTCTTCGCGATCGCCTCGTGCGCAGCCTGCTCGAGCGCCTCGGCCACCTCGACGCGCGTCGAGCCGAGCTCCTTCGCCGTCTGCTTGAGCAGGCGCGACCGCGGATCCTCGGCGCGGTAGATGCGATGCCCGAAGCCCATGATCCGCTCCTTGCGCTCGAGCGCCTGTTCCACCCACTTCTCGGCGTCGCCCAGCTCGGCGACGGCGTCGAGCATCGGGATCACGCGCGCGGGCGCACCGCCGTGCAGCGGCCCGGAGAGCGCGCCGACCGCGGACGAGAGCGCGGCGCCGCAGTCGGCGCCCGTCGACGCAACCACGCGCGCGGTGAAGGTCGACGCGTTCACGCCGTGCTCGGCCGTGCAGATCCAGTACGTGTCGATCGCCCGCGCATGCCGCTCGTCCACCTCGCCGCGCCAGGCGAGCAGGAACCGCTCCGCCGCCGTCTGGCCCTCGAGCACCCGCGCCTCCGGCACGGGCGGCTTGTCGGCGCCGCGCGCGGACTGCGCGACGATCGAGAGCGCGGCCGCGGAGAGACGGCGCAGGTCCTCCTTCGCGGTCTCGTCGTCGATGTCGATCAGCTTGCCGAGCTGCCAGCGCCCGCTGAGGATGGCGAGCATCGACTGGAGATCGGACATGTGGCCGCCGGTGCGGACCTCGAGGTCGCAATGCGCGGCGGGCAGGCCGGGGTGGAGCGAGTCGTCGACGAGGAGGCCCCAGACCTGCTCGAACGGAACGTGTCCGACGAGCTCCTCGATGTCGACGCCGCGGTAGCGCAGCGCGCCGCCCTCGCGGTCGGGCTCGGCGATCACAGTCTCGAACGCGACGACGCCCGCGAGACCCGGGCTGAACTCGCTCGTGCTCATGCGTGGATCTCCTCCAGCTCGATCTCGAGACCGGCACCGCGCTCCCGGGCCGCATCCAGCACGAGCGCGGCTGCGGCGATGTCCTGAACGGCGATGCCGACCGACTTGTACAGCGTAATCTCGGCCGGGGTGGCTCGGCCGGGACGGGTGCCCGCCACGAGCTCGCCGAGCTCGACGACGGAGCCCGCATCGATGCCGGCCAACTCCGGCGCGCCGCCCGGCAGTGGCGCGAACGCCGAGTCGCGGGACTCGACGACGATCGACGCTGCGCGCACGAGCTCGGGATCGAGCTCGGAGCCCGGAGGGCTGTATCCGACAGAACTCACGTGCGCGCCGGGCGCGAGCCATGCGAGCCGAACGACCGGCTCGGGCGAGTGCGTCGTCGCAGCGACGACGTCGGCGCCGCGCACCGCCTCCTCGAACGAGCACGCGCGTGCGCCGAGCTCGGCCGCCAGCTCCTCGGCCTTCGCGCGGTCGCGGCCGCCGATGCGAATCTCCTGCCAGCCGCGCACGCCCGCAAACGCGCGCGCGTGGGATCGCGCCTGCACGCCGGTGCCGAGGATCGCAAGCACCTGTGCGTCCTCGCGCGCGAGCAGGCGCGCCGCGAGCGCGGCCGCGGCCGCGGTGCGCGTGGCGGTGATGTACGTCCCGTCCATCAGCGCGAGCGGCGAGCCGTTCGCCGGATCGAAGAGCGCGATCGCCGCCTGATGCGTGGGCCGGCCGACGTTGTGCGGGAAGACGCTGACGAGCTTGCAGCCGAGGCCCGCCGACGGGAGGTAGCCGGGCATCGCACCGAGCAGGCCGGCGTCGCCGGCGAACGCTGCGATCCGCGCCGGCATCGAGGCCGAGCCCGCCGAGAGGTCCGCGTGGGCGCGGGCAAGCGCTTCGCCGAGCTCGTCGAGGTCGAGCAGCTCCTCCACGTCGGCTCGCGTCAGGACCAGCATCAGCGAAGACGGTAGCCGTCGAAGGCCCGAGGCCGCCTCAACGCCGGGCTCCGACGGCTGCGACCGGGGCCTTTGGCGCCGGCTGCGGCGGCGGCGCCGAGTCGACGAGCACGGCCGCGACGAGCAGCACTGCCATCGCGACGGCGCTCTCCCCGAGCAGGCTCCGGGAGAGGCGACCGGCGACGTGATCCGATTCGATGCGGGGCAGCGCGACGAACTGGTGTATCGCTCCCCAGGCGAGCGCGAGCGCGACGAGGCCCAGCTTCACGAGCAGCACCTCGCCGTAATGCGTCGACCAGAGGTCGTGAACGTGCGGTAGGCGCAGCACGCTGAGATATGTGCCCGCGGCCAGCAGCAGCGCGACGCACACCGTTGCCACGCGCGAGAAGCGCCGGAACGACCTGCCGCGCAGCTCGGGCGCCGCGGGCCAGATCACCGCCGCGAGCTGCACGAGGCCGCCCACCCAGAGCGTCGCCGAGCTGAGATGCACCCAGTCCGCAAGCTCGGACAGCCACGAGTGACCGGCGTCGGCGGCCGAGTGGCCCGAGAGCGAGAGGCCGGACGCGAAGCCCAGCCCGATCACGAACGCGGGCCAGAGCAGCCACCTGCGGTCCGTGAGCCACGCAAGGAAGAGCAGCGCGGTCACGAGCGCGAAGCCGAGCGTCATCGCGATGAACGCCTCGCCGAACTTCGTCCCGCTCGAGAGCGACGACAGGTCGCCGTAGAGGAACCCGGTGAACGGAAGCTGGAGCACGTCCTCCGCGCGCAGCAGGAACGCGAGGATCCCCACCTCGATCGCCGCCACCGCACCGATCCCGGTAATCCAGTAGAAGCGCCGCTCCGCGCGCGGCGGCAGCGGCCCACGCACGACGAGCAGCCGGAAGCCGATGCCTCCGACGAGGAGGGCGAGCGCGAGGAAGTAGAGCCAGCGCACGACGTCCTCCGTCCTCGTCGGCCCCTGCGCGCCGACCGCGGCGGTCACCGGCGGAGCGGGATAACGCACGCCGAACGTCGAGATGCCGGAGACGACGTGCCCGTCGCTCGAGAGCGCACGCCACCGGATCGTGTACGCCCCGCGCGGCAAGGACTTCGGCAGCGCAGCGACCAGCTCGCGCGCCGACTTGACCGCGCGCGGCGGGCCGGCGACGTTGTGCCCTGCGGCGTCGAGGACGAGGATCGCCCGCGGCACGTTGTTCACCGGCTGGTCGAACCGGAGCACGACCTGCGCCGGCGACCGGGCGACACGCTGCTCGAGCGAAGGGGTCTCGTGCAGCAGCGTCGCGTGCGCGAAGGCCGCCGCCGGGAAGGCGAGCGCAACGACCGCGACCGTGAGCGGGGCGAGCCGTCTCACCGGTGCAGGATCCCGGCGTAGAACGAGAGGTGGCCGAAGATCGGCGCAACGTCCCGGTCGCAGTAGAGGAGCACGGCGATCGCGAAGAAGGTCGAGGCGAAACCCATTGCGGCCGTGAACGAGCGTGGCCGTAGCGCCTGCGCGAGCGGGAATGCAGCGGCGACCAGCACGGTCCAGCCGAGCGCGTGATGGAGGAACGCCGCCCGCGAGAACAGCCAGTGGTTCTGCTCGTGCACGAGGAGGGCAACCCCGGAAGCGGCCAGGCCCAGCGCCGACGTGAGCCGCCAGTACTGCGAGTGGAGCTTGCCGCGCGCGACTCCGAGCTCCGCCCCGCCGGCGAACATCAGCACCTGCGCCCACATGCTGTGCGCGACCATGTGAATCGTCGAGTTCGTGAAGAACGTGCTCACCGGCCACATGAAGACGCCCATCGTGAACGCGAAGCCGGGCCAGAGATAACGGCGCCACGGGCGCCGTCCCCAGACCTCGGACCCGACGAGCGCCTCCGCGAAGAGCAGCAGCCCGAGGACGAGGAAGCCCGACGCAAACCACCAGTGCACGAACTCGGCGGGCGGCTCGATCCCGGCGAGGATCATCGCTGCTCCTCGAGGTCGGCGACGATGCCGGGCACGATCAGCAGCCGGAAGAGGATGCCGACGAGCACCACGTACAGCGGAGGCTCGGCGAGGAGCCAGTAGAAGCCCTGGCCGAACGGATGGAGCAGCGTCAGGCGCCAGGGCTGGACGACCGCCCAGGCGAGCCCGCCGATCGAGGTCGCCGGCCCGAGCGCGAGCAGTATGCGCGCGCGCGCCGACCGCGTCCGTGCGACGACTCGTTCCCTCTCGACCTTCCTTCTCAGTTCGTGGGCGACGTCTGCGCTCACATTGTCCTCCCGCGTCGAAGTGCCGAAGCAGACCGCGGGCAGACAGGCGCCCGCGGTTACGCCGGCAGCGGCGGGGGCCGGGACTCGAACTCGAGCCCGAACAGCGAGCGCGGCGTGCGCGAGCCGGAGGGGCGGGGCTGGCGAACGCGCGGCAGCGCGGGCGCGCTCAGCCGCCGCGCGAACGCGACCGCATCGGCGGCGAGGCTCTCGGCGTCCGCGAGCCAGGACTCGACGCCCTTGTAGAGCACCGCGACCACGACGGAGAGGACGGCGAAGACCGGAAGCGCCGAGCTGTGCAGCCACGGCCCGAACACCGACAGGCGGCCGTCCGCGGAGACCCGCTCGGCGTCCGCCTGGAGCAGATAGATCGAGGACGTGCCGACGAACGAGAGCAGCCACAGCCGCGGCGAGAGCTCGAGCCGGACGTGCGGCGTGCAGCGGCGCGGCTGCGCGCCGAGCGCGACCGCGACGCGGCGCGCGGCACGCGCCGCAGCGTGCGCCTTCGCGAAGCGCCAGACGACGAGGGCCGCCATCAGCGCGATCGCGATCTTCACGCCCGCGAGGAGGAACGGGTAGTAGCGCGCATGGTCGTAGCTGACCCGGCCGACGTGGCGGCCGACGTCGAGCCGGTGCGTGAGACTGCGGCCGGCGAGCTCCGCGGCGAGCGCGAGCAGCGCGAGCGCGAGTCCTGCGAGCGCCCGCTGGCGGCCGGTGGCCGGCCTCGTCCGTCGCAGCAGCGCGCTCGTCCTCATCACCCCAGCAGCGTCAGTGACCAGTCGACACGAGGGTCGGCGTCGAGCGAGAACAGGAGGATCCGCTGCCACTGGCCGATGGAGAGCCGGCCGCCGGCGAACGGCACCTGCTCGGTGCGCGCCCCGAGCAGCGCCGCGACGAGCCGCTCGCGCCCGCCGCCTTCGCGCGGCACGATGCGCTCGAGCAGGAGCTCGAGATCCTCGAAGAAACCCGTCTCACGCTCCTGCACGCGGACGAGCGTGAGTCCGTGCGTCGCGTGGACGTACGCAATCCCGTCGCTGCGCCCGGAGCGGGCGACGCTCTGCGAGACCTCGTTCGTGATGTCCATCACCGCGAGCGTCGGGAGCGCGGCGGCGATCGAATACGGAACTTCGATACTCGTCATCGAGAGCTCCGGCAGCGAGCGTGGGCGAGCCGGGCGGCTCCAACGATGGCGGTGGGCGACGTAACGAGGGACGGTAGGCCGGTCATGCGGTCGCGACCTCCCTCGGCAGGCGAAAGTGGACGTGCTCGCGCGCGACGGTGATCTCCTCGGGCGCGGTGTAGCCGCGCTGCGCGAGGCGCTCGGCCGTCGCGAGCACGAGCTCCTCCGGCGTCGACGCGCCCGCCGTGAGGCCGACGATGCGGTGCCCGGACAGCAGCTCCTCATCGAGTGGGCTCTCGCCGTCGACGAGCGTGGCCACGGCGCCGGCCGCCTCTGCGACCTCGACCAGCCGCTGCGCGTTCGAGCTCGTCTCCGAGCCGATCACGAGGACGAGCGACGCGCCCTGCGCCACGAGCTCCTTCACCGCGTCCTGCCGGTTCTGGGTCGCGTAGCAGATGTCGTCGGCGGACGGACGCCGCAAGGTTCCGACATGCGCTTCGAGCGCGTCGACGATCGGCGCGACGTCGTCGAGCGAGAGCGTCGTCTGCGTGATCACCGCGACAGGCCTGTCCGTGATCAGGGCGCGCGCCTGTTCCGGTGTCTCGATCACGACCGTCGACTCCGGTCGCTCGCCGCGCGCGCCGATCACCTCGACGTGGTCGGCATGGCCGACGAGGGCGACAATGTGGCCGCTGTCCGCGTAGCGGCGCGCCTCGGCGTGCACCTTGTTCACGAGCGGGCAGGTTGCGTCGACGACGCGCAGTCCGCGCGCCTTCGCGTTCGCCTTCACGGACGGTGCGACGCCGTGCGCGGAGAGCACGCAGAACTCGCCCTCCGGAATCTCCGACTCGTCCTCGACGAACACCGCGCCGAGCGCTTCGAGGCGCCGCACGACGTGCTCGTTGTGCACGATCTGGTGGCGAACGTAGACGGGAGCGCCGTGCTGCTCGAGCAGGCGCTCGACGATCTCGATCGCGCGGTCGACGCCGGCGCAGAACGAGCGCGGCGCGGCGAGCAGGACGCGGCCTCCGCTCAGGGCCGAGACGGTCACGTAAGCCCCTCCGCGGCATGGCGAAGCGTGCGCAGCGCGGCGAGCGCGTCGCGCATCGACCGGATCGCAGAGCCGCGGTTCGCCGCCACCCAGCGCAGGAGCCCGAGCACGTCCGTGCGCCCGTCCGGATGCACCGTCGTGTCGACGCCCTCGATCGAACTCGCCGGCACGTCCGAGATCGCGCGCACACAGCCCGCGAGGCGCCCGCTCGCCGCGAGCACGCCGCTCTCCATGTCGACGGCATCGGCGCCGCTCGCCTCGCGGAGGCGCTGCCGCTCGCCCGCGTCCGCGACGAGCACCCGCGATGCGACGAGCGTTCCGGCACGCGCGCCCGGCACGCCGAGCGCCTCGCCTTCCCACAGCGTCGCGCCGGCCGGATCGACGACCCGCGTCGCGTCGAGCACGTCGCCGATCGCTAACCCGTCGTGGAGGGCACCCGCCAGGCCGAACGAGACGAGCCGACCCGCCGGCAGCCCGGCCACGCCGCCGACCCCGATCCGGGCGGCGTCGAGGCCCGCGCGGCGCGCGACGCGCTCCTCCGCCGCCGTCGCGCAAGCGAACGTCAGCCGGTCAGCGTCCACGCGAGACTCCGGACCGTCTCTTTCAAGTTCTTCGACGACTCGAACGCCGACGAAGGCTCGAAGCCGGAGTGGATGCCGCAATGCTCGCAACGCGGGTCGTTGCCCGGCCCGTAGGCGTCCCACTCCATGCCGTCGAGCAGTGCCTCGTACGTCGGGAAGATCCCATCCGTGAGCAGGTAGCACGGCCCCTTCCAGCCGTACGGGTTCCGTGTAATCGATCCCCACGGCGCGCACGAGAGCTTGCGCTGGCCGGTGAGGAAGTCCTGGTAGATCGGCGTCGCGAGCCAGCGGTAGCCGTGCTTGCGCACTGCGGCGCGGATGGCGCGGAACTTGACCTCGTGCTCGGTGCGCGTCATCGTCAGCGCCGGGTCGATCTGCGAGTACTGGTAGCCGGGCGCGACGAGCATCCCGTCGATGCCGACCTCGTCGGTGAGGTAGCGCATCATCTCGATCACGTCGTCGACCTCGGTCTCCTTGAAGATCGTCGTGTTCGTGGTGACGCGGAAGCCGCGCGCGCGTGCCGTCCGGATCGCGTCGACCGCCACGTCCCAGAGGCCCGGGTAGTCGCAGACGTAGTCGTGGATCTCGCGCATGCCGTCGAGATGCACGACGAACGTCATGCGCGGCGAGGGCTCAAACCAGTCGAGGCACTGCTCGAGCCGCAGCGCGTTCGTACACAGCTCGACCGTCTTGCCCATTTCGATCATGCCGGCGGCGACCTCTTCGATCCCCTTGAAGACGAGCGGCTCGCCGCCGCAGATGGAGACCACCGGTGCGGGACACTGGAGCCCGGAGTCGAGGCACTCCTCGACGCTCAGGCGCGCGCGGTTCGACTCGTACTCGCGGATCTTCCCGCAGCCGATGCAGGCGATGTTGCAGGCGAGCGTCGGCTCGAGCATCAACACGAGCGGGTAGCGCTCGCCCTTCCGCTGCTGCGTGGCGACGTACTTGCCGATCGAGACCGTCGACTGAAGCGGAAACTTCATGCCGACAGCCTCTCACGCAGGCGCCCGAGCGCGAGCAATGGGAAGCTGATGCGGTAGAGGTGGTAGCGGATCATGAAGTCGAGTGGGAAGCCGGTGCCGGTGAAGTGCTCCTCGTCCCAGTCGCCGTCTGGACGCTGGACACCGCAAAGATATTCCCCCGCCTTCCGCGAGCCTTCATCCTCAGCGTTTCCTGCGGCCACGTAGCCCATCAGCGCCCATGCGGTCTGCGAAGGCGTCGCAAAGGGCGCCCGGCCGCGCCAGGCCGGGTCCGCGTACGAGCGGATGTCCTCGCCGAAGCCACCGCCCTCCTGCTGGACCGAGTCGAGCCAGCCGACGGCGCGGCGCACGGCCGGGTGGTCGTGCGGGACGCCGCACGCCTCGAGGGCGGGCAGCGCGGCGCCGGTGCCGTAGAGGTGGTTGACGCCCCAACGGCCGAACCACGAGCCGTCGGACTCCTGCTCGGCGAGCAGCCAGGGCAGGCCGCGTTCGACCGCGGCGGCGTACGCCGGGTCGGGCGCAAGCGCCTCGAGCGCGTGCGCGCTCACGTCCGCGCTCGGCTCGTCGGTCACCTTCCCGAAGTCGCAGAAGGGGATCTTGTAGAGCCACATCGAGCTGTTGTCGACGTCGAACGCGCCCCAGCCGCCGTCCTTCGACTGCATGCCGGCGACCCAGTCGAGCCCGCGGCGCACGGCAGCGTCGCCGATCCCGAGCTCGCGCAGCGCGATCGGGATCACGGTGGCGTCGTCGATGTCGGGATAGACGTCGTTCTCGTACTCGAAAGCCCAGCCGCCGGGCGCGAGGTCGGGCACGCGGATCGACCAGTCGCCCTTGACCGTCACCTCCTCCCGCAGCAGGTACGCGCCGGCCTCCACGAGTTGCGGATGGTCGGCCGGCACGCCGCACGCGCGCAGCGCGAGCACGGCGAGCCCCGTGTCCCACACCGGCGACTGGCACGCCTCGGGACGCAACCGGTCGCCGTCCTGGACCACGAAGCCCTGCCAGCCCTCCACCGCACGGCGGAGCGTCGCGTCCTCGAAGCCGTGGCCGAGCGCGGTGAGCGCGACGATCCCCCACACCCACGGCGGCTGGATGCCGCCCCACGAGCCGTCGGCCTCCTGACGCTGGCGGATCCACCGCTCCGCGACGCGGAGCGCATGCCGCCGCAGCGCGTTGGGCCGTGCCGGCCGCCTGCTCTCGCCGGGCCGCGCGCCGATCGCTCTGAGGTCGACGTCGATGGGACGCACGGGCCGCAGCGACTGCGCGACGGAGAGCGCGACGAACGTCTGGCGCGCCCAGCAGGCGAAGTCGTAGATCGAGAACGGCGACGACGGCGGCAGCAGCACGAGCTCGGGCGGGATCGGAACCATTCGCTGCCACGGCCACTGGCCGAGCAGCGCCATGAAGCACTTCGTGAAGAGGCGGCTCTTGGAGATGCCGCCCTCGCGCCGGATGTACGCGAACGCGCGCGGGCCGGGATCGACGCCGCACATCCGCAGCGCGACGTACGCCTCGATCGACGTCGAGAGATCGGCCGGCCCCTCGAACCAGATCGACCACGTGCCGTCGTCGCGCATCCTCGCGAGTAGCTCGTTCGCGATGCCGCGGTCGAGGTCCGGCGTGCGCAGTCCGAGCAGGTGATGCCAGAACAGGTGCTGCGCGGTCATCGTCACGTTCGACTCGAGCTCCCCGACCCAGATCCCGCCGGGCTGCTGAAGCTCGAGCAGGCGGCGCGTGCCCCGGTCGATGGCCGCGTCGAGCGCCGTGAGCTCCGCGATCGCCGTCACGCACCAACTTTCGCACGCGACGTGCTCAAGACGTGCTGAGCCGCCGTCCGGCCGCTGCGCACGGCGCCTTCCATCGTCGCCGGCCAGCCGGTGTCGGTCCACGCGCCGGCCCGCACGACGCGCGGCCGGCCGGTCTCCGGCCCGGGCCGCACCACGCCGGGACGGAGCGCGATCGTCGCGTAGGGCTCGCGGCTGACGCGCGACCAGAGCAGCTCCGCCGCACCGAGCCGGCCGGTCAGCTCGCCGACGATGCGCTCGACGAGCTCTCGGCCGCGGATCTCGAGCAGCTCCGGGACGCCGCTCGAGACGACCGTCAGGTACTGCCCGCGCTCGGGCGGGTGGCCGGTGAGCGCGCCGCGGTCGAACACCCAGTGCGCATCGGAGCCGAGCAACGCCGCGAGCGGACCCGGCAGGAGCGGGCGGTCGAACCAGAGGTGCACGCTCACGATCGGCGAGTCCTCCAGCGCCGGCTCCTCCTCGCCGAGCAGGCGTGCGCTCTCGCGCGGCGGCACGGCGACGACGACGACGTCCGCGTCGAGCTCGCCGAGCGACTCGATGCGCTCGCCGACGCGGACGGTCGCGCCCGCCTGGTCGAGTGCGGCGCGCGCGGCGTCGCCGTGCATCACGCCGAGCGGCCGCGCGGGCAGGATCACGTCGGACGCGCCCCGGCGCCCGAGCAGCGACGTGCGCACGGTGAAGATGCCGGCGCCCGCGTCCGCCTCGTCAGCGGGGAGGTTGAGCGCGGGCCGGATGAACACGTCCCAGAAGCGGGCGACGGCTGCGTCGGAGGCACCGAGCCGGCGTAGCAGCGCGCCGAAGGTCTCGCCCGGGCGGGCCTTCGCCGTACGGAGCCGCGTGGTCGTCACGGGAATGCGGATGCGGTCTCGCAGCGGGAGGTGCGCGTAGGCGAGCAGCGCAGGCAGGGAGGGCCTGATCGCGGCGACGGATCCGTCCTCGGCGATCACGGGCAGCGCGAGGCGCTCGCGCCGGTACGAGCGTCCCTCGCCGATCCGGTCGAGGAAGCGCAGGTAGTCGGTGAAGCACCCGAGCGCGATGTGCTGACCGTTGTCGGGCGGCGGGTCGGGGTCGCCCTCCCGCTCCGGCAGCGTCTGCACGGCGCCGCCCAGCGTCGGCCGCGCCTCGTGCAGCGTCACCTCCGCGCCGGCGTCGGCGAGGTCGAGCGCCGCTGCGAGCCCGGCGAGGCCGCCGCCGACGACGGCCGCCCTCACCGCAGCAGCCCGCGCGCGACGACGGCGAGCTTCGTCGGCGTGGAGAGCCGGCAGGAGGGGCCGAACACGTCGAAGCCGTTGTCCTCGATCCGGTCGAGCTGTCCGCGATAGAGACCCGCGAACGTCGAGACGCAGAGCGCGCTGCGCCGGTCGAGCGAGTCGAGCAGGTGCAGCCCCTCGTCGAGATGCGCGCGGGCGCGCTGCGCCTGGAACGCCATCAGCGACCGCCAGGCAGGCGTCACGCGCCCGGCTGCCACGTCTTCCTCGGCCACGCCGTAGCCGAGAAGCTCGTCCTGCGGCAGATAGACGCGGCCCAGCTCCCAGTCCTCCCGCACGTCGCGGATGATGTTGATCAGCTGGAGCGCGACGCCGAGCGTCTGCGCGCGCTCGACGTCGTCGGACCCGTACACGGCGACGCACGCGACGCCGACCGCGCCGGCGACGAGCTCGCAGTACCCGCGCAGCGCGGCGAAGTCTCCGTAGCGGTTTCGCTCGGTGTCCTGGAGGCCGCCGTCGACGAGCGCGGCGAGCGAGTCGCGCGGGATGTCGAAGCGCGCGCGCGCGTCGGCGAGCGCGACGAGCATCGGACTCGACGGAGACGCGTCGTCGAGCGACGCGCGCAGCTCTTCGAGGCGCTCGCGCTTCGCGGCGGCCGGCGCGTCGCCGTCCGCGACATCGTCGACCTCGCGCGCGAACGCATACACCGCGGCGATCGCACGGCGCTTCGGCCGGGGCAGCACCATGATCCCGTACGCGAAGTTCTTCGCACGCGCGCGGGTCAGGCGCGACACCTCCGCGTAGGCCTGCTCGACGGCGCTCATCGCACCAACGTCAGCGCGGCCTCGCGCGCAAGTCGGGCGCGCGACGGCTTCGGCCGCTGTGTGAACACGTCCCAGTTCGCGGACTCGAGCGCATCGAGCGCCGCGAGGCCGCCGCGGGCGAACAGCACGACGGCACGTCCGAGCCGGCCGCCGATTCCCTCGCGCAGCACCTCACCCGCGGCGAGCAGCTCGCGCGCCCGCACCGCCTCGAACCGGAGCAGTTCGCGCAGCTCGCCGCTCGGCCGGTCGAGCGACGGGTTGCCGAAGCGGCGCCGGTCCTCGGCCGGCAGGTAGACGCGTCCGAGCGCGAGATCGCGCGGGACGTCCTGGAGGAAGTTCACGAGCTGGAGGCCCGTGCAGACCGAATCGCTCGCGGCGACGATCACCGCGTGGTCGAGCGCGCGCAGCACGCCGAGCACGAGCCGCCCGCATGGATCGGCGGAGCGCACGCAGTAGTACTTCAGGTCGTTCCACGTCTCGTACTCGGCGACGCGCTGGTCGATGCGGTTCGCCTCGATCAGGCGCAGGAACGGCTCGCGCGGCAAGCCGAACTCGCGCACGGTCGGCTGCACGTTGCGCAGCACCGACCACGTGGGCTCGCCGTCGAAGGTGAGGTCGACCTCGCGCTCGAGCTCGTCGAGCGCTGCGAGCCGGTCGCCGGCGTACGCGTCCCCGAGCTCGTCCACGAGGCGCGCGTAGCAATAGAGCGTGCGCACGTGCGGGCGCAGGGAGCGCGGGAACAGGAGCGAGCCGACCGGGAAGTTCTCCCCGGCCGCGCGCGCCGCGACTTCGGCCACTTCCATGCCCTACAGCATCCCGGCCGCGACCATCCGCCGTCAAAGCAGCCTCGAACCGGTAGCGTCCGGCCGTGCCGGCGAAAAGCATCCTCGAGCCGAAGGAGCTGCGGCGCTACGCCGACGCGATCGTGAAAGCGTCGCTCGGCGTGACGACGGGCGAGACGCTCGTCGTCCAGGGCGAGCCCGCGCATCGCGAGCTGATGGTCGCGGTCGCGGACGCCGGCTACCGCGCCGGTGCGGACGTCGTCGAGGTGCTCTACGGCGACCCGCTCGTGCTGCGGGCACGGCTCAAGCGTGGCCGCGACAAGGCGCTGGGCAACATGACGCCGTGGGGCGCGCTGCGGATGCGCGAGCTGTCGAAGCCGACCGCCGCGCGCGCCGCGATCACCGGCGGGAGCGAGCCCGGCTATCTCGACGGCATTCCGGCGCAGCGCATCGCGACCGAGTTCGGCCGCGCCGCAAAGCACACCGCCGCCTTCCGCCGCGCGAACCTCGACATGCGCGCACGCTGGACAGGCGCCGCCTGGCCGACCGACTTCTGGGCCGGGCAGGTGTATCCGAAGCTGTCGCCACTCGAGGGCAAGCGACGCCTGGCGCGTGACTTCCTCTGGTTCTGCCGCCTCACCGACGAGGACGGCCCCGGCTCGAGCGGCTGGCTCAAACACGTGCGCGCGCTTGCGCGCCACGCTGCGAAGCTGACGCGGCTCGAGCTCGTCGAGCTCGAGCTCCACGGCCCCGGCACCGGGCTGCGGCTGCGGCTCGTGCCCGGCACGCGCTGGCTCGGCGGACAGGCCGAGACGCCGTGGGGCCTGAAGATCGCCCCGAACATGCCCACGGAGGAGACGTACACGAGCCCCCACGCCGGCGCGACGGAGGGTACGTTCACGTGCACGTTCCCGCTCTCGTTCCAGGGCCGGCTGATCGAGGGCCTGCGCGGCGAGTTCCGCGGCGGGAAGCTCGTGCGGCTCGCCGCCAAGAAGGCCGCGGACCGCGACTTCGTCGCCGCGTACCTCGACACCGACCCGAACGGCCGGCGGCTCGGCGAGGTGGCGCTCGTCGACGCGACGTCCCGCATCGACATGGGCGGGCGCACGTACTTTCACACGCTCCTCGACGAGAACGCGGCCGCCCACATCGCCTTCGGCTCGGGCTTCGGCGGCACGCGCACGGAGAAGCCCGCGCGCGGGCTCAACCGCTCCGGCGTGCATCTCGACGTGATGATCGGCGGCCCCGACCTCGAGGCCACCGGCGTGACCGCGAAGGGCCGCCGCGTGCCCGTCATCCGCGACGGGCTCTGGCAGATCTAGTCGTCCGACCGGCAACGTTCGCCGGACAACGCCACGGGTCGAGCCACTAGTCCAGGAGCTCTGCGAGCATGACGCCGAGCACCGGAATCGTGAGCGTGAGCAGGAGGTTCGCGCGGCCGATGCCGACGAGCGCCGTGCGCAACGACTGCGGCTTCCCCTCGCGCACCTGACGGGCCAGGCCGGGGCCGAGCACGTAGTCGTGCAGGTACGCGCCCGTGACGAGCAGTCCGACGAGCGCGCCCTTCACGCCGAGCACCCAGTCGAAGCTCGCCGGCGCCGAGCCGAACGCGTGGTCGCGGGCGGCGAGACCGGCGCCGGTGAGGATCGCGACGCCGAGCGAGCTCCAGCCGATCGGTCGCCAGCGGCGGCCGAATTCGCGCAGCAACTGCGCACGCACCTCGCCCTCGAGCCGCTGCACCGGCGGCACGGCGACGAAGACGAGCGCGATCGTGCCACCAACCCAGATCGTCGCGCTGAGCAGGTGGACGATGAGCAGCGCCGTCCTCAACCACGCCGCCCGCTCAGCGCCCGCGCAGGCGCACGCGCTGACCGCAGCGCTCGCAGCGCTGGTACCGCTCGGTCAGGAAGAACGGCCGTCGCCGGCGCGGGAGCCGGTGACCGATGATTCGACAGAGAAAGCGCGCCATGCCGCGATGAGCGACTAGTCAGGACGGATCTCGTTGGCGAGCACCCGCGCCGGCAGCGGCGCCCGCGCCGGGAACGGCACGCGCAGCGGCGCGATCGACGGCACGAAGCGGGCGACCGCGGCGAGCGCCGCGACGCCCCCCGTCAGCTCGTAGGAATACGAGTCGTTCACGAGCAGCGAGGTGATCAGCCCGAGACCGATGGCGATCACGAGATCCCGTGACGCCGGACGTCGCGCGAGGCGGATCGCGATTCCGAGCGAGATGAGGAACCAGGCCGCGAGCGGCAGCAGCATCGTCCAGTTCTGGAACGCCGGCTCATACGCCAGCGGCACACGGTTGCGCGCGACCGCGAGCAAGCCCGCCATCCCGTGGCCGAAGGCGCTTCGCAGGTGGTCGGGGCCGGGCCCCCGCAGGTTGTACGAGACGAGCGCGAGAACGAGCGTCGCGAGCAGGAGGAGCAGCGTGACGAATCCGCGCGCGCCGAGCCGCAACGTGCGCGCTCCCAGATACGCGAATGCGACGCCGAGCACGATCGCGCCGCCGCCGTCCGAGCCGAAGCGGTTGTCGGTGATGAGCACGAGCGCGAGCAGCGCAAACGTGGCGAAGCCGACGACGCCGAACCGCTTCGCGGCCAACGCGGCGCCGATCAAGAGCGGCGCGAGCAGGAGCGTCTCGAGCTGGTTTCCGATGCCCCAGAAGCGCGAGTTCTGCGTCGGCCCCAGCGGCGTCAGCGCGACCCATTCCGGGCGTGCGGCGAGCAGCCACAGGTGGAGCAGGATCACGCCGAGGAAGAGCCCGAGCAGCTTTCCGTCGGTGTCGCAGACGCGCGCGAGCCAGAGCCCCCCCACCACCGTCCCGACGATCAGCACGGCGAGGATCGCCACTTCGTTCGACACCTGCGCCGCCCCGAGCGCGATGCTCGTGAACAGCGCGGCGGGAATCGCCGTCGTCGCAGCGCGCGGGCGCACGGCCGTCAGGAGCGCGATGAAGCACGCGACGACGATGAGCGCGGCGAGCTTCAGCCGGTTGTTCGCGTGGATCTGCTCGTTCAGGCTTGCGAGGCTGGCGACAGCGTCGTTGCTCGGAATCGAGTAGAGCGTGCCGCGCTCGCGCCCGAGCGTCGTCGGGGCGATGTCGACGATCGACACGAGCCCCGGTATGCGCGTCGTTCGCGACGTGAGCAGCCCGTGGAACCCGTGCCCGAGCACGACGACCTTGTACCGCTTGTCGTTCGGTGCCGGCGCGCCCCTCGGCGGCAGCTCGACGATGACGAAGCAGCAGCCGGTCGGCGTACCCGTCGCGAGCGAGGGCCGAGGGATGAGCCGCGGCCCGGTCGGCACGCCGCCGAGCCGAGCGTTCACCTCGGCGCCCCGCTCCAGCTCGGCGAGCGCCTGCCGGCGGTTCGTCGTCGGCCCTACACCGGGGACGAGCAGCCCCACCGCGCCGCGCGCGGCAAGGGAGTCGAACTGGCTCTGGCTGAGGTGGTTGAAGATCAGGACGCGAAACGGTGGCGAGCCCGGCACGGTCCGCGCGGCCGCCGGAGCCGCAGCGAGGAGGCCGAAGCAGACGACGAGTAGGACGAGCCGGCCGAGCCGGCCGACAGCTGAAGCACGGAGAGATCGCAGCATTGCGCGACCCTGATTCTGTCGTATACGGGCCGCCAACCGAAGTCCCAACCGCGACCGAGATCGAAAAGGCCTCAGGAGCGGGAGCTTCCCTTGCACTCGCGGCCGTGCGCCGTCATCGTCGCACCGTGAATCCCGTCCTGGCCGACGGTGTTCCCGTGCAGCACGCGCGCGCCGCGGTCTGGGCGATCGCGTTCGCGGCGCCGCTCGCGCTCGTCGTCCTGCTCCGCGGCCTGCCGACGGTGGGCGAGTCGTGGGAGCAGCATCCGGCCCACTTCTGGATCGTGTTCGTCGCCGGAGCGGCAAGCGCCGGGCTCGCGCTGGCGATCACCCAGGCTGCGCGCCGTTGCCGAGGACGCCGGCTTCGTCCTCGGCCACCGGGTGCACGGCGTCTTCGGCGACACCGTCAATCTCGGCTCCCGCCTCGAAGGCCCGGCCCCGCCGGGCGGCGTCCTCATCGGGGGCGCCACCCGCGCCCAGCTGCCCGAGGGCACCCGGGCGGAGCTCGTGCCCGATCTCCGCGTCAAGGGGAAAACCGAGTCCCTGACGGCGTTTGTGCTCCATTCCGTGCCCTGAGCGAGGGGTCGGAGAGCCGACGCGCGGATTCGAACCGCGGACCCCATCATTACGAGTGATGTGCTCTACCAGCTGAGCTACGTCGGCCTGAGCAGCAGTTTAGCCCGTACCGGGCCTTGGGTAAGCCAGATTGAAGCTGAGGTTAGGGGTTGTTAGGAGTTGGCAAATTGACGCTTTGAGGAATGGACGGGGGGCCCGGCGCGTTCTATAACTACAGAGAGAGGCCCTCCGGGAAGTTCGCGGGTTCTCCCGCGCACCAGGGCTGCCAGAGGCCGAGGCCGTACTCGGCCCTACTCGAGAGAAAGGGATTCCGCTGAGCGAGACCATACATTTGCACGACCTTGCGCCCGCCGACCGCCTCCTGGAGGAGGCCGCCGAGCGTGGCTTCGTCGACGAGAAGGAACTCGAGATCTTCGCCGACGAGCACGAGCTTGCCGAGGACGAGGTGGCAGCGCTCCGCAGTGCGCTCGAAGAGCGTGACGTCGTGGTGCGCGCCGGCACGACCGCCACCGAGCACACCCCGTCGCCGTCCGGGACGCTCGACCCCCTCCAGCTGTTCATGGACTCCGCCGGCCGCCACAAGCTGCTCACCGCAGCGGACGAGGTCATGCTCGCGAAGCGCATCGAGCGCGGCGACCCCGCTGCCAAGGAGCGCATGATCAACTCGAATCTCCGGCTCGTCGTCTCGATCGCCAAGCGCTATCAGGGACACGACGTGCCGCTGCTCGACCTGATCCAGGAAGGCGTGATCGGCCTGAACCGCGCCGCCGAGAAGTTCGACTGGCGCAAGGGCTACAAGTTCTCGACCTACGCAACCTGGTGGATCCGTCAGGCGTGCCAGCGCGCGGTCGCGAACCAGTCGAAGACGATCCGCATCCCGGTGCACGTCCAGGAGCGGCGGATCAAGCTGAACCGCGCGTCGGCGGAGCTTCAGGCGAAGCTCGGCCGCGACGCAACGGTGGACGAGCTCGCAGAGGCGACCCGCCTCAAGGTCGAGCACGTCGTCGAAGCCCTCGACGCGGTCGACTCGATCTCGCTCAACCAGGGCCTCGGCTCCGACGGCGACTCCGAGCTCGGCGACCTGTTCGCCGATGAGACGTCGCTCGATCCGGCCGAGGAGGCCGTCGACTCACTGCGCCGCCAGCGCGTGCAGCGCGCGGTCGCCGATCTCCCCGAGCGCCAGCGCCGGATCATCGAGCTGCGCTTCGGCTTCGGCGGCGAGTCGGCCTCGCTCGAGACGATCGGCAAGGAGCTCGGGCTCACGCGCGAGCGCGTCCGCCAGCTCGAGAGCGAGGCGCTCATGCGGCTCCAGCTCGAGCTCGGCGACGAGCTGGCCAGCGCCGCCTAAGCGCTCCCGGCGACACGAATGACGAGAGGGCGCCGGCCGAGCCGGCGCCCTCTTGCGTTTCCGGGCCTGTTGCGGCGCGGCGTTACTTGCCGGACGACGAGGTCGAGCCGCCGGCCGGAGGGCCGTTCAGGCTCGTCACGATCGGCTTGACGACGGAGGTGCCGGATACCGGCGTCGTCACGGTCGTGATCGTGCTCGTGCCGCTGCTGCCCGCGCCGGTCGTGGACGAGGAGCCTGGCGAGGTGGAGGTGGACGAGCCCTGCGACGAGGCCGGGCTGCTCGGGGCCGGCGTGGTCGACGGCGCCAGATCGACTGCGCCCACCGGCAGCGCGATCGGGGCCGGCAGCGGCTGGAACCGCGAGGGCGTGCCGCCGACGGTTCCCGTTCCGGTTCCGGTCACGGTCACCGGGGTGGGCAGCGCGACGAACTGGCTGCCCGGAGCGGTGTCCGACGTCCCCTGGTCGGAGGACGCGTTGGCCGGCGCGGCCGCCGGAGCCGCCTGGGGGGCGACGACGGGAGCAGCGGCCTGCTCGACGGGAGCGGCCTGCGCGGCCGCCGGAGTCGCGGTCGGCGCGGGAGCCGGAGCTGCCGAAGCTGCCTGAGGCGCCGGATCGGCCGGCGCGGCCGGGACGGCGGCCGCCTGGTCCGTCGCCGTCGCGCCGCCGTCGGGAAGAAGCGTGCTCCGCGCGGCGAGCGCCGAGACACGATGGGACCGGGCCACGCGGTGCCGTGCCGCCAGCTGCGTGCCGGCTGGGCTGGTCGCGACCGTCCCGCTGCTCGCCCCGGCGGCGGTGCTGCCGGAAGAGGAGACTGCTGGGCGGGCCGGAGCCGTCTGCGGCCGGGCCCGGTGCTGGCCCATGGGCGACGAGGCGACGACGGAGGTGGCGCCGACGACGGCCACGGTCGCCGCGACCTTGACCGCGGCGCCGCTGCCGAGCAGCAGCGACTTCAGCCCTGCGAGCACGTTCCCCCAGTCGGTACCGCGCACGGCCCGGCGCCGCTTCGGCTCCGGCGGCTGCTCCAGGCCCTGCGCGAGCGCGCGCCTCGCACGGAAGATCAGCGTCTCGACCGCGGCCTGCGAGAGATCGAGCTCGTCGGCGATCTCCCGGTACGAGAGCCCCTGCCACTCGCGCAGCAGGATCGCGCGCCGCTGGCTCTCCGGCATCTGCTCGAGGACGTCCTGGAGGCCCATCAGCTCGTCGGCGCGCCGGGACGGAGCCGGCGTCAGCTCCTCGACGAGCTCGAAGTCGGTCGGCGACTCGATCCGGTCGCGCCGCCAGGTCGAGCGCCGGCGGGAGAGGCACACGTTCTGGGCGATCTTGAACAGCCACGCCGACTCCAGCTCCGGCACGATCCCGCGCTTGATGCCGCGGAAGGCGTTCAGGAAGGTGCTCTGCACCGCATCCTCGGCCTCCTCGCGGGAGCCGAGCTGGTGCAGGCAGTAGCGAAAGATCTGGTTGCCGTACTCCTCGTAGAGCGCCCGCGTGAGATCCGCCTCGGGAGCGGCGGTCCCTTCGACGCGCGCGGCACGCCCTATGGACGGTTCTGCGGCCATGCTTCTCCTGATTGCGGCAGGAAGCCTATGCGGCGAGCCCCGCCCGAGCCCACCGGATCCCCATCTTGCGCGAGGGCAGCCGAGTCGGCAATCCCCCTTTTGCAAGATTCCGGTAATTTCGCCCCCGGCGCGAAACACCCTCTCTGCGGCGGGCCGAATGCCCGTTTTGCAGCTCTTTCAGGCGCGGGTCAGCGCCGGCCCGGCCAGCTCGCGGCGCAGACGGACGAGCAGGGCCTCGAGCGCGAGCGGCGCCGAGAGCTGGAGCTCCTCCGCCTCGCGCCAGGCGGCCCGGACGAGCTCGCAGGCCCGCTCGGCGCGCGGCAGCCGCTCGCGGGAGGCGTCGCTGCGCAGCTCGGCGAGGCGGTCGACGTGCACGACGGCCGCTTCGGCGCCCGCGGCGACGACGACGAGGTCGCGGTACCACCACTCGAGCTCCTCGAGCGCCGCGAGCAGCTCGTCGCGCTCGGCGCCGCGCTGGGCACGCCGGAGGCGCTGCTCCGCCTCGCGCCCGGTCAGCTCGAGCACCGTCACCGCCTCCTCCGCCTTCTCCTTCGCCTCGGCGCCGCGCTCCGCGATCCCCTCGAGCAGCGCCTGCGCGCCGTCGTTCGCGTCGAACTCCGGATCGAGGTAGACGGCGCGCGCCACGCCGAGCAGCGCCTCGCGCCGCCGCGCGGCCGCCCGGTCCAGCAGTCGCGCCGCCCGGTCGAGACGGCCGCCGGCGACGCGGGAGAGCGTCGTCACCTCGTCGTCGGAGAGCTCGGGCGCCCGCGCGCGGATCGCCGTGCGCACCGCCCGCTCCGAGAGCCGCCGGAAGGCGACGAGCTGGCAGCGCGAGCGGATCGTCTCCGGCAGCGGCCCGAGCTCGTTCGCGACGAGCACGAGCACCGCGTAGGGCGGCGGTTCCTCGAGATCCTTGAGCAGGGCGTCGGCGGCGTCCTCGTTCAAGGTGTCGGCGTCGAACACGAGATAGACGCGCCGGGACGCCTCGAACGGGCGCATATGCAGGTCGCGCCGGAGCTCGCGGACGTCGTCGATGCGGATCTGGTCGCCGAGCGGCTCGAGGACGTACAGGTCCGGGTGCGAGCGCCGCGCCACGCGGGGCTGGTCGCCGAGCAGCTCCCCTGCGAACAGGAGCGCAAGATCGCGCTTGCCGACGCCGGCCGGCCCGTGCAGGAGATATGCGTGCGCAGGCCCCTCGGCGAGCGCCGCGGACAGCAGGCGCTTCGCCTCGTCCTGCTCCGCGACGGCGTCGAAGGCCGTCATGCGGTCCGCAGGCGCGGCTCGAGCGCGGCCCAGATCTCCGACGAGATCTCCTCGACGTCCCGGAGCGCACCGTCGCCGGAAGCCGCCGCGACGACGAGCCAGCCCTCGCGCTCGGCCAGCTCGAGGTAGATCGCGCGCGAGGCGGCGCCGTGTCCGGCGTCGGACTCGTGGATGTCCGCCTCGAGCGTCGTGTACGCGCGGGCGCCCTTGCGCGCCACGAGCTCCCGCGCGAGCGCAGGGGGCGCGTCGAGCAGCACGACGACGTCGGGGTGCGGCAGCGCGAACTCGCCGTACTCGACGGCGACGACCCACTCGAGCAGCTGCGCGCGCGCCTCGCCCTCGAGCTGCGCACCCTGGTGGGCGAGGTTCGACGCGACGTAGCGGTCGCACACGACGAGGTCGTTCGCGGCGAGAGCCGCGACGAGCTCCGGGCGCGCGTGGAAGCGGTCGCACGCGTACAGCAGCGCGGAGAGCGCCGGGGGCACGTCGTCGAGGTCGCCGAGGTCGCCGTTCAGATAGGCGCCGATCGCGTCGCTGAACGGATTGTCGTCGTAGCGCGGAAAGCTGAACGAGGCGACGCGGTAGCCGGCCGCGGCCGCGGTCTCGGCGAGGCGCGCGGCCTGCGTTCCCTTGCCGGCGCCGTTGATGCCCTCCATCGCGAGGAACAGGCCCATGGCGACCTAGGATAAGTCGGATGCGGGCGATCGTGACCGGAGGCGCCGGATTCATCGGCTCACACGTGGTGGACGCGATGCTCGCCCACGGCGACGAGGTGCATGTCCTCGACGATCTCTCCACGGGCACCCGCGAGAACGTGCCGACGGGCGCCGAGCTGCACGAGGCCGACATCCGTGCCCCGGACGCCGTCTTCGACGCGGTGCGACCCGACGCGGTGCTCCATCTCGCCGCGCAGGCGAACGTGCGCGTCTCGGTCGAGCGGCCGGACGTCGACGCCGATGTGAACGTGCTCGGGACGGTGCGGATCCTCGAGGCGGCCAGACGGCATCGGGCGAAGGTCGTCTTCGCCTCCACCGGCGGTGCGATCTACGGCGAGTGCGACGGGCCGGCTGCCGAGACGGCGGAGCGGCGGCCGCTCTCCCCTTACGGCACCTCGAAGCTCTGCGGCGAGGAGTACCTCGCGACGGTCAACCGCCTCTACGGCACGGGGCACGTCTCGCTCCGGCTCGGCAACGTGTACGGCCCGCGGCAGCAGCCCCACGGCGAGGCCGGCGTCGTCGCGATCTTCATGGGCCTGCTCCGCGACGGCGGCGCGCCGCAGATCTTCGGCGACGGGAGCCAGACGCGCGACTACGTCTATGTCGTCGACGTCGCGCGCGCGATGCTGCTCGCGCTCGACCGCAACGGCGGCGTCTACAACGTCGGCACCGGCGCCGAGACGTCCGTGCTCGAGCTGTACCGCGCGATCCAGGCGGCGGCGGGGATCGAACGCGAACCCGAATTCGCGCGGCGACGGCTCGGCGAGGTCGAGCGAAGCGTCCTCGACGCGTCGCGTGCCCGCGCGGAGCTCGGCTGGGCGCCGGAGCACGCCCTCGCGGAGGGGCTCGCCGCCACGTGGGCCTGGGTGTCCTCGTAGGAGGGCTTCGCGCCGCGGCGCCGAATCGAAGCGGCCCGTGGATCATGCGCAGCGACTCTCCGGCCCTTCTCCCTGGCGCACCGCGACGCTCGTCACCGCCGCGTTCGCGCTGCTCGAGCTCGCCCTCCTGATCGCCGGCGGAACGGCGCTGCTCGCGCGGCCGTTCCATCACTCCGCAGCGACCACGCCGGCCGCGCAGCACGCCGCCGCGACGGCTGTGCGCCACGTCGTGCACGTGCCCAAGCGGGCCGCGGTGCCGTCGGTGCCGCTCCGCGCGCGCTCCCGCGTCGCGGTGCTCGTCCTGAACGGGAACGGCGTCCAGGGCGCTGCGAGCGCCGAGGCTTCGCACCTCCAGACTCTCGGCTACCGCATCGGCGGGGCGACGAACGCGCTCCGCCACGACTACGCGCGGTCGATGGTCATGTACGCGCCCGGCTACGGCAAGGAGGCGCGGCGCCTCGCGCACGACACGGGCGTCCGCATGGTCGCACCGGCCGACGGCGCGACGCCGGCGACGCTCAAGGCGTCGCCGTTGGTACTCCTCCTGGGCAGCTAGCCGGCCAGACGCCCCGCGCCTTGTGGCGCGCCTGGTCGAGCAGGCCGCACGGCGTGCCGGTCGGTCCGTAGCGATCGTAGATCCACGCGTTGGTGAGTGCCGCGTACGCCTGCTGCCAGTCGTCGTGCACGTAGTAGAAGCGGCCGAGCGCATACCACGTCTCGCTGTTCTCCGGCTCGAGCGAGACGGCCTGGCGGTAGAGCTGCTCCGCGCGCGGCCGATTTCCGTCCGCGTCCTCGAACGCGGCCCACTCCGTCAGCGCGTCGGTCGAAAGCGGGTCGTACGAGTGCGCGCGCTGCGCATCGCGCGCGGTCGTCGCCGACGCGAGCTGCCGCTGCGCCAGCCAGGGGGCGCCGAGGGAGTACACCGCCGCGAGCGCGACGAGCAGCGCGCCGACGGCGAGCAGCGGCCTCCGCGCCGAGCCCGCACCCCGCGATGCGGCAGGCCGGCCGATCAGCACGCCGGCGGCGAGCAGCAGCGGCCCGGTCGTCGCGACGTAGTTCCAGTCCATGTCGGCGACCATGTGCGCGAGGAAGGCGGCGAGGCCGATCGCGACCGCGGTGACCGCGGCGCGCTCCATTCCGTGCACACGACTGCGGGCGCGAACGATTCCGGCTGCCGCGGTCACCGCGGCCCCGAGGTAGAGCAACAGGCCGACGATGCCGGTCTCGCCGAGGAACTGGAGCGGCGTGTTGTGCGGCTCGGTCGTCGTGAGCGGGCTGCGCCGCAGCGCGAGGTCGGTCAGCTGGAACGTGCCCGCGCCGGTGCCGCCGAGCGGATGCCGGGTGAACGCGTGCCATTCCTCCGTCCACCAGCGCCAGCGGTTGCTCGAGCTCGCGCTGAGGAGCCGGTTCGATTGCGAGTTGATCTGGCTCGAGACCGGGTTCGTGAACGAGTGCCAGATGCGGCCGGCGTCCACGCCGCCCACGACGACACCGCCGACCACGGCCAGCAGCGCCGCTGCAGCGGCTGCGCGCTCGACCCTCCGCCGCGCGGTCGCGCCAAGCGGACGCCGTCGCTCGAGCCGGGCAAGGGCGACGGTCGCGGCCGCGACGAATGCCCCTGCGGCGAGCACCTCGAGCGCGAAGATCCAGCCGTCGTGCGCGCGTACGGACCGCGCCTGCCCGTCCTTCGTGATCCCGGGCAGGGCGAGCGCGGCCGCGAAAACGGCGGCACCCGCTCCGCCGGCGAGCGCCGCCACGACGAGGCTCTCGACGCGGTCGCCGTCGAGCACGATCCACGCGGCGGCCGCGACGACGCCGAGCGCGACGCCGAAGCGGGAGTACGTGAGCAGCGTCGCGAGCGCGGCTGCGAACAGCAGCACGGCTCCCGCAGCCCTGAGGCCGGTGCGGCGCGTGCGCGGCGCGGCCAGCCACAGCGCGAGCGGGATCGCGACGTCGCCGAGCAGCGCGAGTTCGTTCCAGTAGCCGACGGGGGCGCGCAGGCGTGCAAGTCCGAGCACCGCGCCGAGCCCCGGCTGGCGGCCGTACGACGGGTAGAGGCCGGGGACGCACTTCGCGAGCAGCGCCCAGCCGAGGACGAGCGCGAGCAGCACGGACGCGCCGCGGGCGAGCGCGATCGCGGGGCGCGAGAGCAGGCCGGCGAGCAACACGCCCGTGACCGCGAAGGCCGCATAGACGACCGTCCGGTTCGTGTACGACCACGACTCGTCGGGAGAGATCGACCAGATCGTCGAGGCGCCCGCCCACGACGCCAGCCCGAGGATGCAACCGAGGAAGGCGGCGGCGGGCGCGTCGAGGAACGGCCCGGGAAGAACGCCGATGAACGACGCGGCGGCGAGCAGGGCGGCGAGCCCGAGCGCGAGCGCACCGATCCAGACGAGCGGCGCCTCGGCGTCGCCGCCGCTGAAGAACAGGGCGCAGAAACAGAGGGCTGCGGCGGCTGCCGCGGCGCCGGCGGACCCCGGGCCCGCGAACCGTTCGCCCGCAGCGCGCACCGGCGAGGACGCTAGCATCGTCGAAAGCTGACCGCTGGACCGTTCACAAACGGTTTACATCAGCATTACCGCGGCAATACCCCCATCCGCGAGACTTGGAGAGAATGAACCGCCAGACGGTGCGTAGCGCCGTGCGCGGACCGAAACGAGAGATGAGCGCTATTCGGGAGAGACACAACGGGATGCGGTTGGCGCTGGTGGCGCTCGCCGCCGCGGCTGCGCTCCTCGCCGCAGGCGTCCGGCCCGCCGCCGCCGCCCCCTCGGCCACGCTGACGCCGACGAACAACTGCTGGCTTCAGGTCGTCAACGACTGGCTGGACCACAACGGCGAGATCCACGGCACCTACGCGATCCCCTGTTATACGCAGGCGATCCAGCAGCTGAGCAAGTACCCCGATCTCCAGCAGTACTCGAACGCGATCGACGACATCCACCGCGCGCTGCTCGCCGCGATCCAGCAGGAGCGCGCGGACGGCCCCGGCAGCGGGCCGCCGAGCAGCGGCTCCGGCGGCAACACCGGCGGCCAGGGCATCCCCGGCGGAGGCGGGCCGAAGCCGCCGGCCAACTCCGGGGGCGGCGGAACGAGGAGCCCGGTCTCCACGATCTTCCACCCCTCGAACGCTCAGTCGATCCCGCTGCCGCTGATCATCCTCGCGGCGCTGGCAGCGCTCCTGCTGCTCGCGGGAGCCGGCACGTGGTTCGCCCGGCGCCTCCAGGCCAAGCGGATGACTCCGGCCACCGCGCCGGGCCCGCCGCGGCCCCGCTGAGGCGCCCCGGGAAGCACCAGCACCGTCCGGCGCTGGCTCTACTCTGCGCGGTCCCCGTCCGCCGGGGACTGGATCAGCGAGGCTACTGTTTGGGAGGGGCCGCATGGCAAGCGTAGAGCAGCAGAGCACGGCGAATTCGACGACCGAAGAGGTGGTCAACTCGGTTGTGGACGCGGGTGCCCGCCTCGGGGTTCGCCGCTTCTTCACCATCCCCGGGCGCGACCCGTTCGACGAGATCGAATGGGAGATCCGCGACGCGACGATTCCCGGCCGCAACGGCCCGGCGTTCGAGCAACGGGGTGTCGAGTTCCCGAAATTCTGGTCGCAGACGGCGACGAACATCGTCGCCCAGAAGTACTTCCGCGGCCGCCTCTCCTCGCCGGAGCGCGAGTCGAGCGTCAAGCACATGGTCGGGCGCGTCGTCGAGACCGCCGTCACGTGGGGCAAGCAGGGCGGCTACTTCGTCGACGACGAGGACGCGGAGACGTTCGCGGCCGAGCTCCAGGCGATCCTCGTCAACCAGTACGCCTCGTTCAATAGCCCGGTGTGGTTCAACGTCGGCTTCGAGGAGAAGCCGCAGTGCTCGGCGTGCTTCATCCTCTCGATCGACGACTCGATGGAGTCGATCCTCGACTGGATCCGCCGCGAGGGCGTCATCTTCCGCGGCGGCTCAGGCTCGGGCATCAACCTCTCGAAGCTCCGCTCGTCGAAGGAGCAGCTCTCGAAGGGCGGCTACGCCTCCGGCCCTGTCTCGTTCATGCGCGGCGCGGACGCGTCGGCGGGGACGATCAAGTCGGGCGGCAAGACGCGACGCGCGGCGAAGATGGTCGTGCTCGACGTCGACCACCCCGACATCGAGGAGTTCGTCTGGTGCAAGGCCAAGGAGGAGCGGAAGGCGCGCGTCCTCGAGCAGGCGGGCTACGACATGTCGCTCGACTCGCCCGACTGGGCTTCGATCCAGTACCAGAACGCGAACAACTCCGTTCGCATCAAC
This sequence comes from Gaiellaceae bacterium, assembly GCA_036511815.1. Lineage (GTDB taxonomy): Bacteria > Actinomycetota > Thermoleophilia > Gaiellales > Gaiellaceae > Palsa-739. The sequence goes on along the minus strand of DATCBP010000045.1, from coordinate 46,849 downwards.
GACACGTTCATGGAGTCGGCGATCGAGGGCCGCGAGTTCAACCTCACCGCCCGCACCGACGGCTCCGTCGTCGCCACCGCCGACGCGCGCGACCTGCTCCGCCAGATCGCCGCAGCCGCGTGGGAGTGCGCCGATCCGGGCGTCCAGTACGACACGACGATCAACTCGTGGCACACGCTGCCCAACACAGGCCGTATCAACGCGTCGAACCCGTGCTCCGAGTACATGTCGATCGACGACTCGGCGTGCAATCTCGCGTCGCTGAACCTGATGAAGTTCCGCCGCGAGGACGGCGAGCTCGACGTCGAGGCGTTCGAGCACGCCTGCGACGTCGTGTTCCTCGCGCAGGAGATCCTCGTCGGCTACTCGTCCTATCCGACGCCCGAGATCGAGGCCAACGCGAAGGCGTTCCGCCAGCTCGGGCTCGGCTACGCGAACCTCGGCGCGCTGCTCATGGCGCGCGGGCTGCCGTACGACTCCGACGAGGGGCGGGCGTACGGGGCCGGAATCACGGCGCTGATGACGGGCCGCGCGTACCGGAAGTCGGCGGAGATCGCGGCGCGCATGGGGCCGTTCGCCGGCTACCAGGTGAACCGGGCGCCGATGATCGGCGTGATCGCGAAGCACCGTGCGTCGGTCGGCAACATCGAGAACTCCGACGTCGTGCCGGCCGATCTGCTTGCGGCCTGCCGCAAGGCGTGGGACGACGCGCTGAACCTCGGCGAGGTGCACGGCTACCGGAACGCACAGGCAACGGTGCTCGCGCCGACGGGAACGATCAGCTTCATGATGGATTGCGACACGACCGGCGTCGAGCCGGACTTCTCGCTCGTCAAGTCGAAGAAGCTCGTCGGCGGCGGCGAGATCACGATCGTGAACAAGACCGTCCCGATGGCTCTCGAGAAGCTCGGCTACGCGCCGCGCGAGGTCGAGGAGATCGTTGCGTTCGTCGACGAGCGGAACACGGTGGTCGGCGCGCCGTACGTGAAGGCCGAGCACTACCCCGTATTCGACTGCGCGGTCGGCGACCGGGCGATCCACTACCTCGGCCACGTACGGATGATGGGCGCGGTGCAGCCGTTCATCTCGGGCGCGATCTCGAAGACGGTCAACCTGCCCGAGTCCGCGACGGTCGAGGACGTGATGGCCCTGTACGCCGACGCGTGGAAGCTCGGCGTGAAGGCGATCGCCATCTACCGCGACAACTGCAAGGTCGCGCAGCCGCTCTCCAGCTCGTCGAAGGACGCGGCGGCGCCTCCGCCCGTGCTCGTGCGCGAGCGCAAGCGGCTCCCGCTCGACCGCACGGAGGTGGGACGTAAATTCCAGGTCGGCGACCACGAGGGCTACATCCATGTCGGTCTGTACGACGACGGCAGCCCGGGCGACATCTTCGTCGACATCGCGAAGGACGGCACGACGATGGCCGGCCTGATGAACTCGCTCTGCCTCGCCGTCTCGATGGGCCTCCAGTACGGCGTGCCGCCGGAGGTGTACGTCTCGAAGCTGTCGCACATGCGCTTCGAGCCGAGCGGGATGACGAACGACGCGGACATTCGCGCCGCGAAGTCGATCGTCGACTACATCTTCCGCTGGTTCGGCAAGAAGTTCCTCACGATCGATCAGCAGGAGGAGGCCGGCATCCTCTCGCCCGAGGTGAAGGCGCGCCTCGCCGAGCGCTACCAGGAGGGCGGCGGGACGACCGCCGCGCCCGCGGATCCGACCGACATGCCGACACCCGGCCAGACGGCACTCTTCAACTCGTGGGAAGACGCGGTCGACTGCGCCCGCTGCGGCGGCCGCATGGTTCGCACCGGCTCGTGCTACACGTGCCGCGACTGCGGCACGAACACCGGCTGCAGCTGAGCAACGGCTAGGTCGCCGGGTGGTCGTGCGCTCCGTCGCGCTCGACCACCCGGCGCCAGCTCAGCGTCCGCAGCATCAGGCCGATCGCCGCCAGGCCGACGACGGCGTTGAACGCCGAGAGGATCGCCTTCATGCCGACGCTGAGGCTGAGCAGGCTGCTGCGGGACGCATGCCCGGCGAGCACGTAGACGACGAGCGCCTGCTCAGTGCCGATGCCGGCCGGCGTCAGCGGAACGATCGTCGAGAGGCTCGACGCCACCTGTACGCGCAGCGCGTTGCCGAAGTCGGCGTGGATGTGGAACGCGCGCAGGAAGAAGAAGATCGTCGCGAGCCGCAGCGCCCAGTCGACGAGCTGCCAGGCGACGACGCCGCGCAGGTACCGCCCCGGGGTACGCAGCACGGCGAACCCCTGCGCGACGCGTCGCCGAAACGCCGCAGTGCGGGCGATTCCCCAGAGCACGGCGACCGCTCCCAGCAGCAGCGTCGCAGTGGTGGCGATCAGCGCCGCCCGCGGATGGCGGAACAGCCAGAACCAGTCGATCGACGGCAGCCGATTCAGGACGTGCACGCCGGGGAGCACGTGCTGCTGGAGCGCCCAGACGAGCAGCGCAGCCGAGAGCAGCGCGTCCACGAGCGTCTCGACGAAGAGCGTGGCGCCGAGCGTCGAGTAGGTCGCATCCTCGATGCGGCGCCTGACGAGGAACAACCGCAGCAGGTCGCCGCCTCGAACGGGCACGATCGCGTTCACGCCGGCCCCGGCTGCGCAGGCGCCGAAGACGCTGCGCCACCGCACCCGCGACGTCGGATACGCCGCGGCGAGGATGTTCCGCCAGGCCCGCGAGCGCGCAGCCAGCTTGAGTGACTGGCACGCGAGCGCGTAGAGCACCGGCAGCCACGCGATCGCGCGCGCGTCGTCGAAGAAGACTCGAAATGCGTGCTCGACGTCGCCCATCGCCCGCCTTGCCGCCGCTCCTCTAGCAGCCTGTCGGCCGCAGCTTGGGCGGCGGCCCGACGCTCATGCCGTAGCGGCGCGCCAGCGTGACGAGCTTTGCCCGGTAGACGTTCATGTCCGCGCGCTTCCAGTCGGCGTGCGTCTGACAGCGCCACTGTGCGTACAGCTCCTTGTGCAACGGACTCGCAAGGCTTTCGTTGTGGCCGATCACGTCGGCAAGCGGGATCCTGTAGCGCCACATCAGCCAGACGGTGAGCGCGAGCGAGCTGCGCATCTGCGCCGCGTCGCCGAGCACCTGCGCGTCCGAGAGCCCGACGTGCTCGATCCCGATCGCGGCCCAGTTCAGGCCAACGGTGTGGCGGCACATCACGTTGAGCCGCACGAGCTGGTAGATCGTCCCGTCCCGGTCGACGATGAAATGCGCACAGGTCCCCGGCAGCTCGTGCAGCTCGGCATCCGGAGTGTCGGACGCGAACGTGTTGTACGCGGAGGAGAACGACGAGGTCGCCGTCACGTGTTCGACGATCGCGCGCGGATGCAGCACGTACGAATCGATGCCGTAATGGCGCTTCGCGTATGCGGCCATCTCAGCGAGCCGCGTCGGGCCGTAGGGGATCGGCTTCCAGACGACATGGGGCTTCGGCGGCGCTGCGAGCGCGAGGACGGCGAGGACGAGCGCGACCAAGGGCTCACCGTAACCGGAGCCGGTGCAACTTGACACCTCCGGTGGCGTCCGTCTCGACGTGCCAGCGCTCGGCGGCACGCTCGAGGAAGCCCTGCGCGAACGGGCGCCCGGGATCGGCGAGCAGCACGTCCGTGCCGAGCCGCGGCAGCAGCTCGAGCAGCAGGTCGCCGTTCCGGCGCTCGTAGAGCAGGTCGGCGCCGAGCACGAGCTGCCACGGAGCCTCGCGCAGCAGGAGCGCCGGCTTGTCCCACCGCACGCACGCCGCCCGCAGCACGATCTCGTTCCGCTCCGCGTTTCGCCGCAGGAGGTCGACCGCCTCGGCGGCCCAGTCGGTCGCGAGCACGTCGGCGCCGAGCAGAGCAGCCGCGAGCGAAGGCAGGCCGAGCCCGGCGCCGAGCTCGAGCACGCGCGCACCGGCCGTCGCGAGCCCGGCGACGGCGCGCGCCAGAGCCGGCCCACTCGGCCAGAGCTCCGCCCAGTAGGGCAGGAACTCGTCCTCGTCGAAGGCGTCCTCGTCGATCAGCGCATCCGCACTGGCGGGCCGCAGCAGCGAGACCTCGCGGCCCGCCAGCTCGACGACTTCCTCGACGAAACCCTGCTCCATCGCGGTAGCGTGCCGGACATGCGCTACAGACAGCTTGGATCAAGCGATCTCCAGGTGTCCGAGATCAGCCTCGGCTCCTGGCTCACCTACGGCGGCGGGGTCGAGCGGGAGCGGGCGGAGGCGTGCGTGGCCAAGGCCTTCGAGCTCGGCATCAACTTCATCGACACCGCCAACGTGTACGCGGGCGGGAAAGCCGAGGAGTTCCTCGGCGGGGTGCTCGCGAACCGGCCGCGTGACTCGTACGTCCTCGCGACGAAGCTCTACTTCCCGATGCCGAACGGCGACCACGGCCTGTCGCGCGAGCAGGTGTTCAAGCAGATCGACCTCTCGCTCGCACGGCTGCGCACCGACCACGTCGACCTCTACCAGTGCCACCGCTACGACGCCGGCACGCCGGTCGAGGAGACGATGGAGGCGCTCACCGAGGTCGTGCGCCAGGGGAAAGCACGCTACATCGGCTTCAGCGAGTGGCCCGCCGATCGCATCCAGGCCGCGCTCGATCTCCCCGGTGTCGAGAAGTTCGTGTCGAGCCAGCCGCAGTACTCGATGCTCTGGCGCGGACCCGAGGTCGATGTGATCCCGCTCTGCGCGGCGAACGGCATCTCCCAGATCGTCTGGTCGCCGCTCGCCCAGGGCGTCCTCACCGGGAAGTACAAACCGGGGCAGCCGCCGGCCGCCGACAGCCGCTGGGGCTCCGATTCGATGAACGTGTTCATGGGCGGCTACGGCGACACGCTGCTCGAGCGTGTGCAGCAGCTCACGCCGGTCGCAGACGGGCTCGGAATCTCGATGGCCCAACTCGCGCTCGCCTGGGTGCTGCGGGAGCCGAACGTCGCGTCGGCGATCGTCGGCGCATCCCGCCCGCAGCAGGTGGAGGACAACGTAGCCGCATCCGGGATCGAGCTCGACGAGGAGACCTTGCGCCGCATCGACGAGATCCTCGGGGACAGCATCGTCTACGCGGGCTCAGACGCCGGCTAGATCCAGGCGTACCATCACATCCATGAAACGCGATGTCGCAGTCGTCCTCTCGGGCGGCGCCGTCAACGGCGTGCTCATGGAGCTGGGCTTCCTCAAGCGCCTGCGCGAGAGCGCGCTGTGGCCGCGCGTCGGCTGGATCTACGGGACATCTGCGGGCGCGCTGTCGGGGACGATGGCCGCGCTCGACCGGCTCGACGAGCTCGAGCGCTTCCTGCTCGCGCTTCAGCCCGAGGAGACGTTCCGTCCGCACTCGCTGTGGCGGCTGCCGCTGCTCGGATCGCACGACTACCGGCTGCCGGCGACCGTGAACGAGCGGCTCGGCGACATCGTCGCGCTGGCGCACGAGCTCGCGGACGCGCCGGTGGAGGTCGTCGTGACCGCGACCGACGTGACCGAGATCGAGCACGGCAGCGGCAGCCACGCCTACGAGCTCGTCTACTCGTCCCGTACGACGCCGCCGGAGATCATGGCGCAGGCGGTGCTCGCATCGGCGGCGGTGAGCGCGCTCGTGCTGCCGCGTCCGATCGGCGACCGCATCGCGACGGACGGCTCGTGGGTGCGCAACTTCCCGCTCGGCCACGCATACGACCAGCCGGGTGTCGAGCTGATCGTCAGCTTCCGCTACCTCCCCAGCTACCCGCGCCTGAGCGCCGCCTGGCTGACGACGCTGCGCAGGCGGCTGGAGCGGTTTCCGAAGATCCCGCCCGTGCGCGCGCTCGTTGCCGAGCTGCGCGAAGCCGAGGAACGCGACGCGCGTGGCGAACCCGCGCACTGGGGGGACATGATCATTCGCCTGATGCGCGTCGCGGTGCAGCAGAACACCGTGCTCGAGGAGCAGGCCGCGCGCGAGAAGGACGACGCGCTCGCAGAGCTCGCGGCGCTGCGCGAGGACGTTGGCCGTATCGTGCTGCGCGAAGGCGGCCGCCGGGGCGAGCGAATCGCACGTGCAGTGGAGGAGCGGTTCGCTGCGGCCGAGTTTCCGTTCCTCGGTGATCGTCTGATCCCTCGCGTCGCGGTCAGCGGCAGCGCGGGCGAGATCAACCTCGAGACCGGGCTGCGGCATCCGAAGCCGTGGACGGAGGAGGCGAAGCGCAAGCTGATCGCGCGCGGCTACGGGCTCCTCGACGACCAGTTGCGCGAGCGCGCCGTCGCGTAAAGTCCGCCGCGATGGCCGACTGTCGGTTTCCTCGACGAGTGGCGCGCCGCGTCCTCGTCGAGGACTAGCGCTCCGGGGGCACGACCTTGCCGGGATTCATGATCCCGTTCGGGTCGAGAAGCTGCTTGATCCCTCGCATCAACGGCAGCAGGTCGCCGTGCTCCCGCTCGAGATAGTCGAGCTTGCCGAAGCCGACGCCGTGCTCGCCCGTGCAGGTGCCCCCGCGGGCGAGCGCGTCGTCGACCAGACGGCCGTTGAGCGCCTCGGCACGTGCGATCGAGGCGCCGTCCTCCGGGTCGAGCAGAAACGCCACGTGGAAGTTGCCGTCGCCAACGTGACCGACGATGCCGCCGCGCAGCCCTGACTCGTCGAGCGCCGCTCGCGCATGCCCGATCGCGGCGGCCAACTCGGACACGGGCACCGCGACGTCCGTCGTCATCGCCCTCGACCCCGGCATGAGCGCGAGCGACGCATGCAATGCGTCATGGCGCGCGTCCCACATACGCGTGCGCGCCGTCGGGTCGCTCTCCGCCTCGAACGCGGACGCTCCCTCGTCCTCGACCACCTCCCGCGTCGCGGCGAGATCGCCGGCCACGGCCGCCGCGGTGCCGCCGAACTCGACGAAGAGGTACGGCGCCTCCGGGAAGGTCGTGCCCTTGTACGCGTTGAGCGCGCCGATCGTGGTGGCGTCGAGCAACTCGCATCGGGTCACGAGCACGCCCGCTCCGATCAGCGCTGCGGCGGCGCGGCATGCCGCCTCGACGGAGGGGAACGCAGCACGCGCGACCATGATGTGCTCGGGAATCGGATGCAGGCGCAACGTCAGCTCGGTGATCACCCCGAGCGTCCCCTCCGAGCCGATGAACAGGTTCGTGAGGTTGTAGCCCGCCGACGACTTGGCCGCGCGGGTGCCCGGCCGGATCACCTGCCCGCCGGCGAGCACGACCTCGAGCGCGAGGACGTGTGCGCGCATGCCGCCGTAACGCACCGTCGTCGTTCCGCTCGCGTTCGTCGCCGCCATGCCGCCGATCGTCGCGTCCGCGCCGGGATCGACCGGAAAGAACAGCCCGTGCTTGCCGCTGGCCGCCTCGAGCTGAGACCGGGTGACACCCGCCTGCACGATCACGGTCAGGTCGTCGGGCTGCAGCGCGAGGATCGCGTCGAGCCGCGTCAGGTCGAGGCTGATCCCGCCCTGCAGCGGGATCACGTGGCCTTCCAGGCTCGTTCCCGCGCCGAACGCCACGACGGGCACCCGGTTGTGGTCGGCGTATGCGAGCACCGCCGAGATCTCCGCCGTCGTCAACGGGAAGACGACGACGTCCGGCCGGTGCGGCGGATGCCAGCTGAGGTCGGCCGCATGCTGGTCGAGGACGGACTCGCCGTCGCTCACGCGCCGCTCGTCCGGCACCAGCCGAAGCAGCTCTGCGCGCAGATCCGCTGTGACGGCCATGGCGCAAGCGTAGTCAGCCGGCGTTGCGGGCGAGCACGCTGTCGGCAAGCCCGTACTCGACCGCCTCGTCCGGGCTGAGGAAGCGATCGCGGTCGATGTCCCGCATCACGTCGTCGACATCCCGCCCCGCGTGCAGAGCGAGGATCTCCGCGTATCGGTGCGTCAGCGACAGGATCTCCCGTGCGGCGATCTGGATGTCCGCGGGCGTGCCGCGAAAGCCACCCGAGCCCTGATGGATCATCACCTTCGAGTTCGGGAGGACGAAGCGCTTGCCGGCTGCGCCGGCGGCGAGGATCAGCGCTCCCATCGACATCGCCATGCCGATGCAGTACGTCTGGACGTCGGGCTTCACGTGCTGCATCGCGTCGTAGATCGCGAGCCCCGCATACGAGCTGCCGCCCGGCGAGTTCACGTAGAGCCGGATGTCCGTGTCCGGATCCTCGGCCTCGAGGAACAGCAACTGGGCGACGACAAGGTTCGCGGACTGGTCTTCGACCTCGGTGCCGAGAAAGACGATCCGCTCGCGCAGGAGCCGGGAGAAGATGTCGAACGAGCGCTCGAAGCGGCCGTCCGATTCGACCACCGTCGGAACGAGGTGGGACATGTGGGCCTCCTCCGCTAGACTTGCAACCGATCGGTTGCGCATCATATACGCAACTGGGTGGTTGCGCGTGCGAAAGAGAGGAGCGTCGTGCAGATCGAGCGTGAGATCGTGGTTCCCGCGTCGCCGGCCGAGGTGTGGAAGGCGCTGACCGAGCCGGAGCGGCTCGAAGAATGGTTCGCGACCGAGGTGGAGCTCGACGCTCGCCCCGGCGGCGCAGGCGTGTTCCGCTGGGGCAACGGCGAGGAGCGTCGCGCCGTCGTCCGCGAGGCCGAGGAGGCGGAGCGGCTCGTGCTCGACTGGGAGGGCGACGGCGAAGTCGTGCTCGAGCTCGAAGAGGTCGACGGCGGGACCCGGTTGCACGTCGTCGAGACGTCGCCGGAATGGAGCACGGCACTGGAGTTGCGCGCGCTCGCGTGGGCGCCGGTCGCGTAGACCAGGTCTTCGCCGCGCTGGGAGACCCCGGCCGCCGCGCGCTCGTCCAGGCGGTCGCAGAGCGCGGCGATGCGACGGCCACCGAGCTCGCAGCCGGTCTGCCGGTGACCCGGCAGGCGGTTGCGAAGCAACTCGCGATGCTCGCCGACGCGGGGCTGCTTCACGCGACGCGCTCGGGCCGCGAGACACGGTACGAGGTGACGCCGGAGCCGCTCGAGGCTGCCGTCGCGTGGATGGTCGAGGTCGGCGCACGCTGGGACGAGCGCCTGGCGAAGCTCGCGCGTAGTCTCGCTAGGGCGAGAGACGTTCGATGATCCAGCCGCCGCCGTCCCGCCGGTAGCGGAAGCGGTCGTGGAGGCGGCTGTCGCGGTGCTGCCAGAACTCCCACACCTCGGGGACAAGGCGGTACCCGCCCCACGACGCCGGCCGCTCGACGGCGTCGCCTAGCTCGGCGTCGAGCTCCGTCACTCGTCGCTCGAGCTCGTCCCGGCCCGCCAGGACATCGCTCTGCCTCGACGCATGCGCGCCCACCTGCGCGCGGCGCGGACGAGTGGCGAAGTAACGGTCTGCTTCCGCCGGCGGCACCGGTTCCACCGGTCCCTCGACGCGCACCTGGCGGCCGAGCGGGTCCCAGTACGCGAGCAACGCCGCGCGAGGGTTTGCGTCAAGCTCGCGACCCTTGCGGCTCGCGGCGTTCGTATAGAAGACGAGCCCCGCCTCGTCGAAGTGTTTCAGCAGGACCATCCGCAGCGACGGCGCGCCGCTCGCGTCGGCGGTCGCGAGCGCGACGGCCTCCGGCGCCCTGACCGCGGCGCGCGCCTCGTCGAACCAGCGCCCGAACTGGCGCAGCGGATCCGCGTCGAGATCGACGCTGCGTAGCGAGCGGTCGCGCGCGTCGTCGCCGAGGAGGCCGTGCACGAGCGCGTAACGGACGAGCTCGGCCCGCGTGGACAGACCGAGCTTCTGCATGACGTGCGCCCGGTGGGTCTCCGTCGTCCGCACGGAAATCGAGAGCATCTCGGCGACCTCTTGATTCGTGTGCCCGAGCGCGAGCAGATGCAGCACCTCGCGCTCGCGCTCCGACATCGAGACCGACGTCATCGGCGCTACTGGGCCAGACGTGCGCGGAGGTCGGCCGGCCGGAGCATGCGGCTTCCCAGCTCCGCCGCGGCCGGGATGAGCTCTTGCACCACCTGCAAGACGGTGCCGGCCTCGTCGCTGAGCGGACTGACGATCTTGTTCCCCTTCAGCAGCGCCTTGCCGCGCGGCGCGGGATGTACCGCGAGGTCGCGTTCGGCGTAGCCCCGGTCACGCAGGAGCGCATTCGCGGTGGAGATCGGGTCGTCGCTCACTCGCGGCCCGACCCTAACGGAAGAGGTCCCGTTCCGGCGGCACCGGGATGTCGGTTGCACGCCCGTCGCCGCGCACGTCGAGGCCGCGGACGATGGTGACCGGAGCGCGGTCGAGCTTGCCGGAGACGAGCTGTGCGGCGCCCGCGATCTCGTCCGCGACGGCGATCACGGTCGCGTGCAGCTCGTAGCCGACGGGATCGACCGCGCCCTGGAGATCGCGCAGCACCTCGACACCTGCAGCGCCGATCGCGACGTCGGTCGTGCCCTGGCGCCAGGGGCGGCCGAACGAGTCGGTGACGACCACGCCGACATCCCGGCCGGTGCGCTCCCGGAAGGCATCGCGGAGCCGGTGCGCGGACGCGTCGGGGTCGAGTGGCAGGAGCACGAGCATGTCCGGCTCGGGCGCATTCGACCCGTCGACGCCGGCGGAGGCGCAGATGAAGCCGTGGCGGGTCTCGCAGATCACGAGCGGAGGGCGAACGCGGATCACGCTCTTCGCCTCGGCGAGGATCGCCTCGATCCGCCGTGGATCGGTGTCGTCCCCGGCGATCTCGATCGCGCGTTGCGACGCCTCGATGTCGTCAAGGCGGATCACGCGACCCTCGACCTTCGACACCGCCTTCTGCGCGATGACGACGACGTCCGCGTCCTCGAGTTCGGCGCGCTCGACGATCATCGCCGCAAGGTCGTCACCCGAGCGGAGCTCCGGGATGCCGGTGACGGGAAAGACCGAGTAGCCGATCAAGGAAGTCCGACGATGCGTACGCCGGCGTGGCCCTTGTAGCGGCGGTTGAGATTGACGAGCACAGCCGTCATCCCCTCGAGCGCCCGAGCACTCGCGAGCGGGCCGGCATCGAGAGCGCGACCGGCGACCACCTTGCCGGCCAGCTCGAGGGCCAGCCGCTTGGCGTCGGGGTCGTCACCGCAAACGAGCGCGTCGCCGTCGACGGGCCCCGCGGCGACCGACGCCGCCGCAAGCGACTGAAGGCCCGCCGCGACGGGCCCGTGGAGCAGGTCCTGCGTGCGCTCGGCGATCGAACGCGGGTCGAGTGTCGGGTGCACGCCGTCTTTCGCGAACCGCAGCTCGGTGGCGACGCTGAGCACCGGCGTGCGGCCGATTGCATCCGCCAGCGCCTCTGCGGTCGGCAGTGCGGCGTCGGACTTCACCGCGAGCACGACGAGGTCGACACCGTGGACCGCATCCTCGTTCGCGGCGCCGCTCGCGCCGATCTCGTGCGCACTTGCACGGGCGCGTTCGGCGTCGCGCGAGCCGACGACGACGTCGTCGCCGGCTTCGACGAGCCGCCGGGCGAGCGCGAGTCCGAAGTCGCCGGTGCCGCCGACGACGGCGATCTTCACGCCGGTACCGCTCCGAGCGCGGCCTCGGCCAGCCTGCGTCGCGCGTCGCCGTCGATCATCAGAGTCTGCGTGACGATCGGCCTCACATCGCCGAGGCCGTCGAGGTCATGCGCATCTTCCCGATCCACCACGAGGGCGTCGATCAGCCCGTGGTACTGCTGCGCGACATGCTGCGGACTCGTGCCGCCGGCGAGGCGGCCGAGCATCCGGTCGGCGGGTCCTTTGACCGCGCGGCCGCCGATCAGCGGGCTGACGGCGACGCACGGAACGCGCCGCATGGCGAGCGCCGCGCGCACCTCGGGGACGGCGAGGATCGGGCCGATCGAGACGTACGGGTTGCTCGGCGCGAGCAGCAGCAGCTCCGCGCCGTCGAGTGCCTCGAGGACGCCGGCTGCAGGGTGCGCTGCCTCGGCGCCTTCGAAGCGAACCCCGTCGACCTCGTCGCGATGGCCGCGCGCGACGAACCATTCCTGAAACGGGAACTCGCCGGCCGGCGTGCCGATCCACGTGCGGAGACGATCGTCCGTGGCGGGGAGCAGGTGCGTCTCGATGCCGAGCGCGCGGACGATGCGCGCGGTCGCGACGGACAGCGGCTCGCCTGCGCGCAGCGCCTGCGTTCGGACGAGATGCAGGCCGAGGTCGCGGTCGCCGAGCCGGAACCACGACTCGCCGCCGAGCGACTCGACAGTCTCGAGCGCCTGCCAGGTCTCGCCGGCGCGGCCCCAGCCGCGCGCCTCGTCGTTGAGACCGGCGAGCGCGTAGAGGATCGAGTCGAGATCCGGAGACACGTGCAGTCCGAGCACTTCGACGTCGTCGCCGACGTTGCCCACGACCGTGAGGCCGGCCGGATCGACGACGTCGGCGAGGCCACGGACGAAGCGTGCGCCGCCGACACCGCCCGAGAGCACGACCACCTTCACCGCAGTGCCTCGACCGGCAGCTCGGCGAGACAGCGGCGCGTCCGCGGCCCGCAGCGAAAACGCAACCGCTCGAGATCGTCGAGCGTGTCGACGTCGTCGGCGAGGTTGGGAATCGCGACCGAAGCGACGTCGAGGCCGAGCTCCGCGGCACGCGCGCGGAAACGCGCCGCGCTTTCCTGCCCGTAGAGCGGCGCGAAGACGCCGGGCTGCGGCAGGCAGAGGGCGTTCGTCGTTCCGTCGAGAGCCTCGACGAGGCCGACGCCTCCGGTAGGCGTGGCCGCGATCAGCGCCAGCAGGTCTCCAGTCTCCACGCACGGCACGTCGGCGTTGACGACGAGTGCCGGGCCGGGCGCGAGCGTCGCCAGCGCCGCCTGCACCGCGGCGCCCTGCCCGCCGCCCGGATCGTCTGCGACGTCCGCACCCGCGTCACGCGCAATCGCCGCCGCGTCCGGATCGGGCGTGACGACCAGCGTTGCGCCGACGGCGACGCAGGCAGCGACGACGTCGCCGAGCATCGCCAGCGAGAGCGCGCGGCGCACGCTGCGTGACGCGTGCAACCGTGTCTTGCCCTCGACGCCTGCGAACGGAACGACAACCCTCGGCATGAGCAGAGACTAGCCGCCGTCAGGAAAGCCAAGCAGCGATACTCGGTGCCATGAAGGTGCTGGCGACACGGCAGCTCCCCGGTCCTGCCTGGGGCGACCTGGAGGACGTCGAGGTTGGTGTGATCGACGAGCCTCGCGCCGACGTCGAGGCACTGATCGTCGCGAACGACACGATCGACGACGCGGTGCTCGAGCTGTTTCCGGCGCTGCGCCTCGTTGCGAGCTTCAGCGTCGGCTACGACCGGATCGACGTCCAGGCCTGCCGTGTGCGCGGCGTCGCGGTCACGAACACGCCCGGCGTACTCGACGCCGCGACGGCCGACCTCGCGTTCGCGCTGATCCTCGCCACGCGGCGACGGCTCGTCGAGGGCGATGCGCTCGTCCGCACCGGCCGCTGGAGCACGGACTGGTCGGCAAGCCCGCTCCTCGGCCGCGACGTGACCGGAGCGACACTGGGGATCGTCGGACTCGGACGCATCGGCTCGGCGGTCGCGCATCGCGCGCGCGCGTTCGAGATGCGCGTCCTCTACCACCAGCGAACCCGTGCCGAGTGTGCGGAGGTCGAGTACCGAGAGCTTGACGACCTCCTCGCGGAATCGGACATCGTCTCTCTGCACACGCCGCTGAATCCCGCAACAGTCGGGCTGATCTCCCGCGAGCGGCTGTCGCGCCTGTGTGACGGAGCGACGCTCGTGAACACGTCGCGCGGTGCGGTCGTCGACGAGCCCGCACTCGTCGACGAGCTCGTCTCGGGCCGGATCCGCGCCGGGCTCGACGTGTTCGTGCACGAGCCGCACGTGCCCGAGGTGTTGCGCGGGCTTCCCAACGTCGTGCTTACTCCGCACATCGCGAGCGCAACGTCGGAGACCCGAGCCGCGATGGCCCGTATCGTCGTCGACAACATCCTCGCCGCCGAGCGCGGCGAACCGCTGCCCACTCCGGTGCGCGAATAAGAAGTTTCGGCGACATGGCGGCTGTGTCGCCGGGCCGCGCCCCAGCGACGAGCACTATTCCGCCTACCCCCTAGTAGGACGTGGTGCCGGGACGACCGGCGGCGATCCAGCCCCGCACTTCGAACCAGTGACTCTGACGGAGCGCCGCGGCCACGCGCTCGTCCGTGTGCTCGTCGTAGAACACGTTGTGGTCGAGGTCGCAGCAAATCGCGACATCCGACAGGCCCACATCCGGTAGGTGCATGAGCGCGTCCGCCGGCAGCTGCGCCTCGGCGACGGTGTAGTGCTTGAACTGGAGCTCGGGGGCGAGCTCCATCAGATCGGGCCAGTCGGGGCAGGTACGCGAGCTCATGCTCTCTCCAGTTCTGCGCGCACCGGAATCTCCTCCCGCGACCAGTGCCCTTCGAGCCGCACGAGGCCCCTGGTGTCGTCGGGGGGATAGACCACGAAGACGAGCGCGTCGTCGAGGGAGTGGTACGGGGTCTCGGCCCGCTCGTCGGTCAGATAGAGCCGGAGGTGCAGCCTGCCGTCCGAGAACGGCGGCCGCTCGACCTCGAAGCGCAGCGGCAGGGTGCGGGTCGCATCGCCCCAACCGTGCTCGTCCGTCGAGACCGCGCCGGCGGCCACGAGGATTGCCGCGTCGTCGCGCAGCTCCCAGGCCAGCCGCGGCGGCGCCAGCGTTCGCTCGGCGACGATGTCCGCAGCGATGGTGAACGGCTCGCCTGCGAGCAGCTGCGTCCGCTCGTCTCCGTCGGGCCCGAGCAGGCGCGTGCGTTCGACGCGTGCGACGTCTCCGCCCCACTCCTTCAGGCCGGCCACGCGCTCTTCCGGGTTGCGCTCGCCCGCAAGGAGGCGCCGGTAGGCGATGATCGCCTCGTGCGTCGGGCCGTCGAACGCGACCTCGCCCTTCTGCAGCAGGACCGCGCGATCGCAGAGCCGCTCGACGGCGACGGCGTCGTGCGAGACGAAGATGATCGTCCCGCCGCGCTGTTTGAAATCGAAGATCTTGCCGAAGCACTTGCGCTGAAACGCTTCGTCGCCCACTGCGAACACTTCGTCGAGCAGGAGAATGTCTGCCTCGATGTGCGAAGCGATCGCAAAGCCGAGTCGCATGTACATTCCCGAGGAGTAGGTACGGACCGGCAGGTCGATGAACTCCTCGAGTCCGGCGAACGCGACGATCTCGTCGAGCTTCTCTCGGATCGCGACGCGCCGCAACCCGTGAATCGAGCCGTTGAGGTAGACGTTCTCGCGGCCGGTGAGGTCAAGATGGAAGCCCGCCCCCAGCTCGAGCAGGGAGCCGACGCGGCCGCCGACGGCAACGCGGCCGGCCGACGGCTTGATGATCCCCGACAGCAGGCGCAGGAGCGTCGTCTTGCCGGAACCGTTGCGGCCCACGAGTCCGACGGCTTTTCCGGGCTCGATCTCGAACGAGACGTCGCGTAGCGCCCAGACGTCTGCGCCGCGCACGCGGCCGCGCGCGACCACGAGATCCTTCAGCGTCCGGCTCTCGCGCGGGTAGACGCGGAAGCGGCGTGCCGCGTGCTCGACAAGGATCTCTCCGGGCCTCATGCCTCTGAAGGTACCCCTGCCGACCGCCGGACAATGCCGGCGAGCGTGCGTACGAACGCGCGGTCGGCGTTCGGCATCTCGATTCGTTCGAGCCGCATTCCGAGCTCTGCCGCCTTCTCGCACGCCTCGACGTCGATGTCCCAACGGATCTCGAGGTGGTCGGAGACGAAGCCGACCGGGCAGATGAGGACATCGTCGACTCCGGTTGCATGCAGCGCCTCGAGGTGGTCGAGGATGTCGGGCCCGAGCCACGGCTCGCCGGTCGGGGACTCGCTCTGGAACGAGAAGCTCCAGGCGCGGAGCTCGGCGCTGCGGGCGACGAGCTCCGCGGTCTCGAGCAGCTGATCCTTGTACGGGTCCCCGGACTCGAGGATCCGCGCCGGGAGGGAATGCGCGGTGAAGACGACGTGCGCAGCCGTGCCGCGGACGCGGGCCGCGAGCAATTCGATGAAGCCCGGCTCGTCGTGCCAGCTGTCGACGAAGACGAGCTCTGCGCGGCCGGCCAGCGCCTGCTCGAGCTGGAGTCGGTACCCCTGGATCGAGAGCGCGGAGTAGTGCGGCGCGAGCACGAGGCCGACGATCGTGTCGGCGCCGGTGGCCAGAGCCGCCTCTGCTGCGTCGGCGATGCGCGGCTGCCAGTGCTTCATGCCGGTGAACACGGGGAGACCGGCCTCCGTCTCGAGCGCCGCCCGCGTCTGCTCCGTGATCGCGTTCAGCGGCGAAGACTGTTCGATACCGAGCCGCCGATAGCGCTCGACGAGATCCTCGAGGTGCTCCGGCGCGATCGGCCGGCCGCCCCGGATGTCGGCGTAGTAGGCGGGGACGTCCGTGAGCCGCTCCGGCGATCCGTATGCCATCAGGACGACCGCGTCGCTCATCGACACGGAAGCTGCGAGGGTGTCGGCACCATCGGCGGCGCGGGCGGGACTACGCTCGAACGCAGGGGAGGGAGGTGGGGTTTCCCGAGTTTCACGCGTGTACCTGTACAGCGGTGCGGGTGTGGACGAGCTCGACGAGGCGGCCGAGCACGTCGGGGTCCGTTCCCGGCAGGACGCCGTGGCCGAGGTTGAAGATGTGGCCCGGCCTGCCCGCAGCCCGCGCGAGGACGTCCAGCGCGGCCTGCTCGACCCGGGCCCACGGCCCGAGCAGAACGGCGGGCTCGAGGTTGCCCTGCACGCCACGCTCCGAGCCGACGGACGACCAGCCGGTATCGAGCGGCACCCGCCAGTCGAGGCCGATCACGTCCCCGCCGGCTCGGGCGACGAGCTCGAGCAGCGCGTTGCTCGCGCCCGTGCCGAAATGAATGGTCGGGACGTCGACGGCGCCGAGGATCCGCGCCGAGTACGGCTCGACGAACTCCGCGTAGTCGGCCGGTCCCAGCGCGCCGACCCACGAGTCGAACAGCTGGATCACGTCCGCGCCGGCACGAGCCTTCGCTGCGACGTATTGCGAGGACTGCTCCGCGAGACGGTCCATGAGGGCGTGCCACACCGCAGGCTCGCGGTACATGAGCGACTTCGTGCGGACGAAGTCGCGACTGGGCTTCCCCTCGACGAGGTAGCCGGCGACCGTGAACGGCCCGCCGCAGAACCCGATCACGGCGCGATCGGGCGCGAGCTCGCGACGCACGATCCGCACCGCTTCGAGGATCGGGCCGGCCCAGCCCTCCGGCTCCTCCACGCGCAGGCGGGCGACGTCCGCCGCAGTCTCGATCGGCCGCGCGATCACCGGGCCGATCCCCTCCACCAGCTCGAGGTCGACGCCCATGCCCCGCACCGGCGACATGATGTCCGCGAACATCACCGCGGCGTCCACCCCATGCCGGCGCACCGGCTCGAGCGTCACCTCGGCGCAAAGCTCGGGCGTCTCGGCGACGTCGAAGAAGCCGTGGCGCTGCCGGATCGCCCGATACCCCGGAAGCGACCTTCCGGCCTGGCGCATGAACCAGACGGGCGTTCGCTCAACGGGCTCGCGCCGCGCCGCCCTGACGAGGAGAGGCTCCGTCACGCGCCTACACTAGCCCGGCGATGAGCGCTTCCGGCCCTCTTGTCGCGCGCTGGCACGCGCTGGAGCGCGCACCCGTCGAGGCCGGTGCGCTCCAGCACGTCACCGTCGAGGTCGAGAACGCTGGCACCGCGGCGTGGCGCACGAGAGGCGCGAAGGAAGGGCTCTTCCTCGCCTACCACTGGCTCGACGAGCGCGGAAACGCGATCGTCTGGGACGGTAAGCGGACGGCGCTCGAGCGGCCTGTCGCGCCTGGCGAGACGCTCCGCCAGCAGCTCGCGCTTCGGAGCCCGATCCCGCCTGGCCGCTATCGGCTCGCCGTCGACCTCGTAGAGGAGCGCCGCTTCTGGCTCGCGGAGCTCGGCAACGCGCCGCTCGAGGAGGGCGTCGACGTGCTCCCCCGCGACGCAGCCGGTGCCCGCGCGTTCCTTCCCGACGGCGCGCGCACGGCGCCGGACTGGCACGAGCGGGCACGCGCCCTGCACGCCGAGGGCTATGCCGCGGTAGGCGGCGCGGTTCAGCCGGAGCGTGGCTTCTTGCGCCGAGCCGTCGCAGAGCTCGCACCGTACGCGCCGGGCGGGGGGCGCCACCCCCGCTTTCCGCATCCGCTCGTCTGCCCGTCCCTGCTGCCGCCACTCGAGCCGAACGACGAGATCGCCGGGCTTCCGGCCTACCGGCCCGACGGCGACGAGCCGTGGATGTTCGACGGCCGCATGGTGATCACACTTCAATCGCGATCTGGTCGTCGACGCGATTGAACACGAATGCGCCGAGCGCAAGCGAGAGCACCGCGGCGACCACGAGGTAGAGCGCGTCGCCCCAGTCCGGCAGCCGGCCCCAGAAGAGCGGATCGCGGATCGCCTCCACGCCGGGTGTGAGGAAGTTGCCCCAGTGCAGCAGCTCGACGATCGTGTGATGCCGCTGAACGACACCCGGTACGCCGCCGAGTGGGTAGATCACCGGCGTCAGGAAGAACCACGGCAACAGCAGGGCCGCGACGATGAACTCCACGTCGCGGAAGAGCACGTTGAGCGACGCGAAGGTGAGCGCGAGACCGCTGACGAGGGCGACGAGACAGGCCGCGAGCGGAATCGCGAGCAGCTCGGTCGCGCGTACCCGCGGCAATATTGCGAAATTGAGGACGAGCAATCCGGCGAGCATCACGGCGAAGCTGACGAGGTGCGCGCCGACGACCGAAAGCGGCACGAGCTGCCGCGGGAAGCGCGTCTTGCGAATCAGGTTCGCGTTGTCCAGCATCGAGCGGGAAGACGACTGGAGCGCCGTGGCGAAGAACGTCCACACTGCGAGGCCTGAGAGCAGGAAGAGCGGGAAGTGATCGACGTGGGCGAAGCGCTGGTTCAACACGACCGAGAACACGAGCAGGTACACGCCCATCAGCAACACCGGATTCGCGATCGTCCAGAGCACACCGAGGACCGAGCCGCGGTACTTCGCCTGCAAGTCGCGCCGGAAGAGGTTCCCGAACAGCTCGCGGTACTGGAACAGGGCCGCGTACGTGCTCACGACGAGACGACCGAGCTCACACGCGCGAAGTCCTCGAAGATCGCCTCGAGCGAGACGCTGACGTCCCACTCCGGATAATCGGTGCGAAAGCGACGAAGGTCGCTGATGTAACAGATGTGATCGCCGATCCGCGGCGCGTCGACGTACTCCCAGTCGAGCGTGCGCCCGTACAGCTCCTGGAGCCGGCCGATCGCTTCGAGCATCGAGACGCTGTTCGCGCGGCCGCCGCCCAGGTTGTAGACGGCGGCGACGCGCGGCCGCTCGATGAAGGCGACGATCGCACGGCAGACGTCGAGCGAGTGCAGGTTGTCCCGCACCTGTTTCGCCTTGTAGCCGAACACCTCGTAGTGGAGGCCGTCCCGAACCGCGCGGGCGAGATACGCGAGGAAGCCGTGCAGCGGAACCCCCGCGTGCTGCGGCCCCGTGAGGCATCCACCACGAAAGCACACCGTCGGCAAACCGAAATATCGCCCGTACTCCTGAACCAGAAGGTCCGCGGCCGCCTTCGACACGCCAAACAGACTGTGCAACGTGCCGTCGATCGGCATCTCCTCGGCGACGCCGTCGACGTGCTCCGGCGCGTAGTCCCAACGCGTCTCGCGCTCGACGAGCGGCAGCTCGTTCGGCCGGTCGCCGTAGACCTTGTTCGTCGACATGAACACGAACGGCGACTCCGGGCACCACTCTCGCGCAGCCTCGAGCAAATTGAGCGTCCCGACCGCATTCACGTCGAAGTCGTCGAACGGCCTGCGAGCCGCCAGATCGTGCGAGGGCTGAGCGGCTGCGTGGACGATCGCGTCGGGCCGCAGCTTCTTGATGAGAGCCCCGATCGCGGCGCGATCGCGGATGTCCAGCTCGTGGTGCCTGAAATGACGCGTCTCTTCGCGTACACGCTCGAGCGTCGGCGTCGTGTCGCCGCCGGGACCGAAGAAGTCCGCGCGCATGTTGTTGTCGACCCCGTGGACGGCCCAGCCATGGGCATCGAGATACCCCACGGTCTCGGACCCAACAAGGCCGCTCGACCCGGTCACGAGAGCGCTCCTGGTCATCGACGGCCGAGCCTAGCCCACCGCGCGGAGGACGGCCGGACGAGCCGGGCGCTCAACCGCGCTTCCGCGCGTAGATCGAGACGCCGGAGTAACGGCCGGCGGAAAGATGCGCGAACGTGCCGAGCGTCGTGCCGACCTTCGGTATGCGGGAGAGCAATGACCCGTACGGCACCGGCGGCCAGCCGTCGGAGCGCTCGAGGCGACGGACGACCAGGCCGGCTCGGGCGAACGCGAGCGTGTACGACCACACGGTGTGCACGTGCTCGTTGATCCCGAGCGCCTTCTCGCCGGCCTGATCCGGATTCTCGGGGCTGCGCCACATGCCGCGCGTGCCCTCGTTGAGCCCTGCGACGAGTCCATGAGGACGCGTCACGCGCGCCAGCTCGTGCAGCATCCGTGGCAGATCGAGCGCGTGGTGCAGCGTGGCCACGCAGTACGCGACGTCGAACGTGTCGTCCGCGAACGGAAGGTGCTCGGCATCCGCCTGCACGCGCGCGAACTCGCCGTAGAACGCGCCGCGACCAAGGCCCATCTTCGCGTCGACGAGGATGTCCGTCGCGACGTACTCGCAGTCCCGCTCCAGCCAGAAACGGGATGCCCACGCCCTCGCGGCACCCACCTCGAGCACGCGCAGCCCGCGCGCCGGCCCAACGTAGCGATCGAGCAGGAGCTGGAACGAATAGGCGGTGGCGCGCCAGTTCGGATCGTCCCAGCCGAGGTCGCGGTTGACGAACGGGAGCACGGCGTCCACCGCGTCGTCGGGCTCGTACCAGCCCTCGCTGCGCGCCTTCTCCGGCCAACCGGCGGCTTCCCGCAGCTTCTCCGCGGCACCGGGCAGCTCCTCGTGGAGCATGAGCGGAATGCCGTCGTCCGTCAGGGAAAATGTCCGCCCACAGCCCTGACACGCGCATGCACCGTCCGCCTCTCGGAGAGAGGAGCGGCAGAACGGGCAGCGGAGGAGGTCGAGCAGCGCGGCTTCCACGTCGGTTCGCTGGTCAACCTACCGGGCGGCGCAGGCCGGGCTGCGGCCCAAACAACGCCCTTACAGCAGTTCGTTAGGCTGCCCGTCGTGGTACGAGCCGCCAGAATCGCGCGGCGGAGGCGCGCTGCGCCGTGACGGCCCTGGCCGCGCTCGCCGCCCTGCCGGCGAGCTTGTTCACGATCTGGGCGCTCCGCCGGACACCGATAGCCCGCCACGTCGTGGCGGCTCCTCGTGCCGATCGCTGGCACACGCGCTCGACGCCGATGCTCGGCGGCAGCGGGATCATGGTCGGCCTGCTCGCTGCCGTCGGGGTCGCCCTGGCCGCAGGGCTCATTCCGGCGAACCGCGAGCTCGGCGGCATCGTCGGCGGCTGCGCCATCCTCTTCGTCGCCGGCCTGATCGACGACGCCTACCGGCTCCCGCCGCTCGCGAAGCTCGCCGCCCAGGGAGGGGCCGCGGCCCTCGTGCTCGTCGCCGGCGTCCGGGTCGAGATCGTCTCGAACAACGTCGTCGCCACCGTGCTCGGAGTCCTCTGGCTGGTCGGCATGACGAACGCGTTCAACCTGCTCGACAACATGGACGGTCTGGCCGCCACCCTTGCCGCGATCGCCTGCACGTTCTTCGCGATCGACGCGTTCACCGTCCATCCGAGTCATCTCGTCGCGACGCTTTCGCTCGGCCTGTGCTTCGCCTGCCTCGGCTTCCTGCCGTTCAACCTCAGGCTCCGCCGTCCGGCTGCCGTGTTCATGGGCGACAGCGGCAGCCAGGTGCTTGGATTCGGACTCGCCTCGCTCGGCCTCGCGGCGAGCTGGACCGTTGCCGGCTCCACGGTCGCGACGCTGCTGCTTCCGATCCTCGTTCTCGCCGTCCCGATCCTGGACACGACGCTCGTCACGGTCGTGCGCCTGCTCGAGGGAAGACCCGTCACGCGCGGCGGCCGCGACCACACCTCGCACCGCCTCGTCTATCAGGGCCTGTCGGACAAGCGGGCCGTCGTGCTGCTCTGCGTGGTCTCGGCCGCCCTCGGCCTGACCAGCCTCGCCTACAAGGTGCTCGACGACACGCGGGTCACGCTCGCGGGCGTCCTGATCACGTTCGCATTCCTGCTGCAGTTCGGGAGCTACCTCGCGGACGTCAACCATGCTGCGGCCGACGAGGAGCCGTCGTTCTTCCGTTCGCTGCTCGTGCACCGACGACGTTTGATCGAGGTCGTCGTCGACTTCGCGCTCATCACCGCATCCTTCACGGTTGCGTACCTCGTTCGGCTCGAAGGCGCGGGCCTGCCCTGGCAGCGGCACGTCTTCGACCTCTCGCTGCCCGCGATCCTCGTCGCTCGCTATCTCATGTTCATCCCATTCGGCCTCTACCGCGGCGTGTGGCGCCACGCGGGCGCGCGCGACGCGGTGAGCGTGCTCGTCGCGGTCGTGCTCTCCGAGGGCGCGGCATTTCTGTTCATCTGGGCGACGGTTCCGTGGAACGGTTTTCCGCGAGGCACGTTCCTGATCGACGTCATCCTCTGCACATTCCTCATCGGAGCCTCGCGCTTCTCGGAGCGGGCCGTCGCGCGCGGGCTCTCGTCGCTCGTCGGACGCGGAAAGCAGCGGCGTGTCCTGATCATCGGGGCCGGGCGTAGCGGTCGGAGCCTGCTGCGCGAACTGCGCGAGACGCCGGGAGAGCGCGTGATCGGCTTCGTCGACGACGACCCGACGTTGCGCCGCCGACGCATCCAGGGCGTCAGCGTCGCCGGAGGTCTCGACGAGATCGGCTGGATTCTGGGCCGCCTGTCGCCCGACGCGGTCTTCGTGACGATTCCGGACGCGCCGAGCGAGCTCATGGACGGTGTCGTCGAGGCGACACGGCGGGCCGCGATCCCCTGCAACGTCGTTCGGCGCCAGATCGAGATCGGTCCCGACGCCCTGCAGCACGCCGCGGTCGAGTGAATACGGCGGCAGCCGCCCCTCGGCCCGAAGCGGAGCCGCTACGCGGCGCGCCGACGTTTGCCGACCGGCTTGCGGGGACCTTCCCGCTGCTCGGCGTCTATGTGGTGCTCTGCGGCATCTACGTCGTCGAGGTGTGGCAGCGCGTCACGCCGTGGCTGTTCACCGACGAGCTCGAGCTGACACAGCTCTCTCGATCGATCGCCAGCACCGGGCACGCGGCCCGACGGGGGCAGCCCCACTCTGCCGACTCGCTCTACACGTATCTGATCGCGCCGTTCTGGTTCATCCACAACACCGCGACGGCCTACGCCGCGATCAAGTACGCCGACGTCTTCATGATGACGGCAGTCGTCTTCCCGACCTACGCGCTCGCCCGCATGCTCGTTCGCCGGCCCGCGGCCCTATTCGCCGCTGCGGCCGCGGGCGCCGTTCCCGCGCTCGTGTACTCGTCGTACATCGTCGAAGAACCGCTCGCGTATCCCTATGCGGCGCTGTGCTTCTTCCTCGTCGCGAAGGCACTCGTCGTCTTTCCCGAGCGGACGCGCTCGTCGCGCGCATGGGTGTCTGTCGCCGTCCTGGCCACGCTGATCGCTCCTGCCGTCAAGGGCGAGCTCGTGATCGTCCCGGTCGTGTTCGCCGCCGCGGCACTCTTCGCCGTGGTCTCCAGCGAGTCCGGGCGGCGCCGCCTCGCCACCTGGTCGCTCGGCGACTGGATGGGCGCGATCATCCTCGTGCTCGGGGTGGTCTTCGTCGTCAGCGGCGCCGGCAGCCGCTCCTCCCAGGCGTGGTACGCGATCACGACCCTGTACAGGCATCGCATCATCGTCATGGGCAACTGGGCGGCCGGAGCGCTTGCGATCGGGATCGGCGTCATCCCGCTCGTCCTGGGGATCGCCGCACTCTTCAAAGCACCGAACGAGAAGCCGAGCCGCGAGCTCCGGATGCTCCGGTCGACGCTGCTCGCGACCCTGATCTCGTTCGGCTTGTACACGGCGATGAAAGCCGCCTACCTGTCGACCGTCTTCGAGACGCGCGTCGAGGAGCGCAACCTCATCTACATCGCTCCGATCCTCTTCATCGGCACGGCGCTCGTGCTCGAGCGGCGCAGCGTCAACCTACGGGCGCTCACTCTCGCGGGCATCTACGTGCTCTACCTCGTCGGCTACGCCGTCTACCACTCGACGCAGACGCCGTACGAGATGGGCGTCCGCCTCTATTCGGACGCACCCGGCCTCTCCATCGCCCAGCAGGCAAACCTCACGTTCTTCCTCACTCCGCAGGACGTGCGACTGGTGCTGATCGGCGTCTTCGCCCTGACGATGCTCATCGTCCTCGCGCCCCATTTACTCCCGAGCCGGAAGCGACTCGTCACCGTGCTGACCGTGGCGCTCGGCGTCGGCATCGTCGGATGGAACCTGACCGGCGAGATCTCCGCAGCGGCGAACACGAACATTCTCGGACGTGAATTCGCAGCGTCGCTGGAGCGCCCCTACTCCTGGGTCGACAAGGTTACGAAAGGCCGCCCGACGCTCTACTACGACCAGGGCGTGAGCGACCAGACAACGGAGTGGATGCTCGAGTTCTGGAACCGTTCGATCGTCGGCGTGACGAGCCTCGACGGAACGATTCATGGACCGGGCCCGGCGGGCGAGCCGAACATCGGCGCGAACGGCACGCTCCAGACCGCAGCAAGCCCGTTCGGGTCGACCACCCCGTACGCCTACGCGGTGGAGAGCGTCCCGTGCGTCGACCTCGAGGGCAAGACCGTGGCCGAACACAGCTATCACGCTGCCGACCGGATCCGCGTCTGGCGCCTCGTCGCGCTGGCGCATCCGGTCCGCTTCCGCTCGCAGTGCACGGGCATCTCCCCCGACGGCTGGTCGGGACCACTCGACAGCGCCTACTACCACTTCTCGGGCGGAACCGGCGGGTGGCTGCGGATCGACGTCTCGCGCCGTGACTGGAGCGGTCCCACGCCGCCTACGCCTGTCCACATCCTGTTCGGCAAGCTTGCGATCAGCGACTTCGAGCCCGCGCTCGGCACGGTGACGCGCAAGGTCAACTTCACCGTCGCGAGCGGCCAGACGCACCCGCCGGTCTGGATTCACGTCACGACGGCGAGGTTCGCGGCCCGCATCGTCGTCGACGACAAGATCGTCCCGTGTCAGGTGGAACCGACGGTCACGGGCGACTGCCGCCAGCTCGGCGCAGAGGTCAGCTACCGCTTCTTCCGTACGCGTCCGAGCGCGTAGCCGCGCACAGGAGCGTGAAGCGGAACCGGAGTATGAGCTGCGCGAGCGGGCCGCTCCGCTCGAGCCCGCGGAGCGCGACGGAGACAGGGCGGGACGGCGAGCGCGTCTGCGGGACGAAGAACGGCCGGTGCGCGAGCCGGTCGAACCCTGCCGCCTGGAGATCTGCGCACACGTCCGCGAGCCGGTACTGGCGCGGATTCAGGTCGAAGACGAGTTTCTTCTCCGTGTAGCCGGCGATGCGCGCGAACAGCGCCCGCCGGTCGCGCGCGTAGTAGATCGCGCGGAAGATGAGCGTCGCCTGCGTCGGCTCGGACGGCTCGTAGTCGTTGAGGTCGGCGCAGACGACATTGCGGCCGCGGCTTCGGGCGGCCTCCACCATCGCCGCGCTCGCGTCGACGCCGAGATAGTGCTGCTCCGGCAGGAAGTCCCCGAGCCCACCGTCCCCGCAGGCGAGGTCGAGCACCGCATCACCCGGTTCGAGAAGGATTCCGAGCTTGCGCACGACGTCCGCGCGGCGCGCGAGATACGTGCGCGTGTCGGCATATGCGTCTTCGCTCCAGCGATCCGCGCCCGTCGCATACTTATCCCACGTCTTCACCGCAGTGCCAGCAGCCGCTCGGGATGCTTGCGCAGGAAGCGCAGCATCGCCCGGGCGTGCCAGAGCGTGTGACGCGTGAGAAAGCGCTTGTCGATCACGGCGGCGTATTCGTGGCGCACGACTGCGGCAGGCACATACCAGCGTTCCCAGCCGGCTCTCGCGGCGCGGTAGTTGAGGTCGATGTCCTCGCAGTACATGCGGAAGCCCGGATCCCAGCCTCCGATCTCTTCGAGCATCGTGCGGCGGAGCAGCAGGAACGCGCCGAGCATCGTGTCGGTGCGCACCGGCTCGTCGGGCCGTTCGTCGAGGAGATAGTGGTGACGCTGCCACCGCAGCGGCGGAAAGAGGAGCCGCAGCGGCGTCCGGCGGACAATGGTTGCACCAACCGTCGGGAAGCTCCGGCGCGACGCCTGCCACGTGCCGTCGCTGTAGAGCATCTTCGGGCCGGCAGCGCCGCAGCGCTGGTGCTCGGCCATGAACGCTCGCAGAATCGCGACCGCATCCAGCTCCGGCACCGCGTCGGGATTGACGATCAGCACCAGCTCGTGCTCCGTCTCCGCCGCGCCGAGGTTCGCGTTCGCGGCGAACGACAACGGGTGCGGATTCTCGAGCACGCGCGCATTCGACGGGAGCCGTGCGGGCACGCTGCCGGGGATGTTCGCGATCACGAGCAGCTCGTCGACCTGCGGCGCCACTGCCGGCAGCGAATGCTCGAGCTCGGCGGCGTGACCGTGAGAGATGACGACCGCCGAGACCTTCACGCGAGCACCTCGCGGTACACGTCGGCGGTCGCGCGCGCCGTCCGCTCCCACGAGAACAGGCGCGCCCGCTCGAGACCGGCCTGCGCCCACGACCCTTGATCGGCCAGGACGCGTGCGACCGCCGCAGGGAAGTCGGCCTCCGACGCATAGGCGATCGCGTCGCCGCCGACCTCCCGGACGGCCGGATCGTTCGTCGCGACGACCGGCGTCGCGCACGCCATCGCCTCGACGACCGGCAGGCCGAAGCCCTCGTCGCGGGTCGGGAAGAGCAGCACGGCCGCCTCCTGGAAGAGCCGCACGAGCTCGTCCTTCGGCACGTAGCCGCGAAGATCGGCGCCGCGCCGGCGCAGCTCGGCCGCGAGCGCCGGGTCGCGCTCTGGTCCGGCGACGACGAGCCGGCGTCCGGTTGCCGCGGCCGCATCGGCCGCGAGGAGCGGATTCTTTCGCGCCTCCACCGCGCCGGCGAGCAGGAGGTAGTCGCCGCGCGTCCCGCCGGGACGGAATGCCGGGTCGGGCGCAAGCGGTGTGACCACGATTCGCTCCGGCGCCAGCCCGTACAGGCCGACGAGATCGTCCTTCGTCCGCTGCGAGATCGCGATCACCCGTTGCGCACGCCGTGCCGAGCGGGGCACGACGGCACGAAAGATCGACGTCTCTCGGCGCCCCATGAGCGACGCGTCGCGCTCGAACGAAAGGTCTTGCACCGTGAGCACAGCCGGACAGGGAAGCACGAGCGGCAAGGAGTGTACGAAGTGGGCGAGCGCGGGCCGCAGCCGGCGGAGGAGCAGCGGCACGCGCACGGCCATGCGCAGCTCCTGCACCCGAGCCGGCAGCTCGATCGGCTCGATTCCCAGCGGCACGAGATCCGCCCGCCGCGTGATCGCCGCGAACCGGAGACCTTCGCCGACCGCCGGGAGCGCCCGGAGCAGCCCCTCGACGTACGTCTCGTCGCCCGTGCGCCGGCGGCCGAGGACATCCGCATCGATCACGATGAGCGGGTCGCTCATGCCGCCGCCTCACGGTAGACGCCGAGCGTGCGTCGCGCGGACTCGTCCCACGAGAAGACTCGTACCCGCTCGAGCCCGCGCCGGCGCAGCTCGTCGGCGCGGGCGACAGCGTCCTCGATACCGGCCGCGATCGCTGCAGCGTCCAGCGGGTCGACGAGGACAGCAGCGCCGCCGGCGACCTCCTCCGTCGCCCCGCCCACCGACGTGACGACCGGCGCGCCGCAGGCCATAGCCTCGATCACGGGAATGCCGAAGCCCTCGTAGAGCGATGGATAGACGACGCAGAGCGCTCCGCGGTACTGCCGTGCGAGCTCGTGGTCGTCGACCTCGCCGAGCCAGGTGACGCCGCCGCCGCGCGCCTCGACGCCGCCCCAGCCCTGCGCTCCGACAACCCGCAGCTCGAGGCCGAGCCGACGGGCGGCCTCGATCGCGCGCGCAAGGTTCTTGCGCGGCTCGAGCGTGCCGACGGCGAGCGCGTAGTCCCCCTCCGCACGTGGCCCCTCGGCGGCGAAGACTGCGTCCACGGCGTTCGGCACGACACTCACCTTCGCACGCGGCACTCCCAGGACGGACTCGAGCTCGCCCGCCGTGAACTCCGAGACCGCGACGATTCGCCTGGCTGCGCGCAGCACGCGCGGCACAATGCGCCTGCTGTAGGCGCGCGTCCACGCCGGAAAGGCTTCGGGATGGCGAAAGACGGCGAGGTCGTGGACGGTGACGACGACGGGCACGCGGCCGTCGCGGACGGGCCCCCGATACGTCGGACAGTGGAGAACATCGGCGCCGGCCGCGCGGTGCGACAGGAGATGCGGATACCACGCGAGGTCCAGCCAGAGCGTCCCGGCACGACCCGCGGCGAAGCCGCTCACGCGCCGCACCGTCGCCTCGCGTTCGAGCCGCGGCAGCAGAGCGTGCAGATAGCGCGCCGTGCCCGCCCGCGTCTGCGCGAGCGCCGTGACGTCTACGGCGACGTTCACCGCGCCGCCTCCCAGGCCGAGAGGTGGACGCGCCCGTTCTCCGACCACGTGAATCGGCGCGCGTGCACGAGGCCGCGCGCCACGAACTCGTCGCGCTCGGCGAGCGCCCGCTCGATCGCCGCGGCGATCGCGTCGGGGTCGCGCGGGTCCGCGCGCACGGCGGCGTCGCCGCAAGCCTCGTCGAGCGATGGGTGCGACGAGACGACGCACGGCACGCCGCACGCCATCGCCTCGACGACCGGCATCCCGAAGCCCTCGAACAGCGACGGGTACACCAAGACGGCGGCGCCGCGGTAGAGGAGCGGCAACTCGGCGGACGGCGTGTAGCCGAGGCGCATCAGACCCGGCACGTCGAGCTCGGGCTGCCGCCCCCAGCCGGCCGCGCCGGCGACGGCGAGAGCAATTCCGTCTCCGTCGAGCCGGCGATAGGCGTCGAGGAGCGTCGCGAGGTTCTTTCTCGGCTCGAGCGTCGCCACCGTGAGGATGTACGGGCAGCCGAGATCGAGCCGCTCGCCCTCCGGGCCGAAGCCCGGCTCAACGCCCGGGTAGGCGACATGAACACGACTCGCAGGCACGCCGAGTGTCTCGACGACGTCGTCGCCCGTAAAGCGAGAGTTCACGATCACGACGTCGCACGTGCGCGCGGCGTGCCGGTACTTGGCGCCGTGCATGCGCTGCGTTCGCGGGTGCACCCACTCCGGAAAGCGGATCGGGACGAGGTCGTGGATCATCGTCGAGCGCACGCCTGCCCGCTGCGGCGGGTACATCCAGTCGCTGAAGTGGAAGACGTCGAAGCCGCCGAGCAGCCGCTCGAGCGGCGGCGTGCCCACGCGGCTCCAGAGCGTGCGCAGCGCGTGCGCCGCAGGGAGGACGGGGAGCCGGCGCTCGAGCGCGATCCCGGCGAGCGCCGTCTCGACCTCGCGGCGCCCGCGCGCGCTCACGGGCGCGAAGGCGACGAGCTCGTTCCCACCTGCCTCGGCCATGCCGAGCAGCGAGCCGCGAATGTAGTTGCCTACGCCCGTGCGCTGGTGCGACAGGGGCGCGACGTCGACGACGATCCTCACTTCGAGGTCGAGTAGCGGATCTCGTCGAAGTGCAGGCCGAGCAGCCGCGTATCCGCCGTGTGCAGGACGACCGACGGTCGCCGCGCCGGCGTGATCGAGAACGCGACGGTGCAGGTGCCGTGCTGGGGCACGAGCCTGAAGGCGTACGTCTTCCCCGAGGTCGTCGAGGGAATCCTCAAGATGCGCGCGGCGGTCGTCCCCGAGATCGCCACCGTCTGGGTTGTGCCCTTGAAGAGCTGGTCGTCGCTCTCGAGCGTCACGGTCAGGGTGCCCCCCGTGCAGGCCGACCGCGTCCACGTGAGCTTCGGGCCGGACCACGGGTGATAGCCGCCCGGGTAGAGGCCGCGGATCTGCGTCGTCGTGCGAAGCGCGCCGGCCACGCGATAGAGGACGAGCTGCTTCGCCGGGTCCTCGGCGACGCGCTGCCCGACGAGGGACACGCGTGTGCTGGAGAGAACGTAGCGCTCGCGAATCGGAACGCCCTGCGCGTCGTGGACGACGCCGGTGCGACGGTCGACGCTGACGTTCGTCTCCGGCATGTCGCCGCCGAGATGTACGCCGAGCTCGTAGACGCGCGCGACGCTGCGGTTCCAGAACTCGTTCTCCCAGACGGCCAGCCGGTCCCCGCCCGAATAGAGCACGGCCACGCGGGCGTTCGGCCCCACGGCGCGGTCGATCCAGCTGTTGTCGTGGAGACCGATCCCCTGTGCATGGGCGCTCCGCGAGAGCCGAGGGAACGAGTGCGTCCACAGCTCGACGGGGAGCCACGTCGCGAGGAAGCCGAGCGCGACGAGGGCGGTGAGCGCCGACGCGTACCGGCGCGGCAGCCAGAGGAATCCGGCGCCGAGCGCGACCGACACGAGCACGGCCGCCACGGAGACACTTGTCCGCCCGGCCCACGCGTCGCCGAGGAACCACCACGGCTGTAAGCCGACCGTGTCGGACTGCGAGTTGATGTTCAGGAGGCTGAGAAACGGAATCGCTCCCGGGAGCGCGGCCGCGACCGCAGCAGCCGCGACCGTCGCCTGCGGTGGTCTCGGCTGCCCGCGTTCGATCCAGACGAGCAGCGCAATGATGAAGAACGGCGCGACGTAGAAGAGGTTTCGCTCTTCGATTCGCTGCGAGTACTGCGACGCAAACGTCGCAACCTCGAGCACGAGCCACACCGTCACCGAGGTCGCAACAGCCACGAAGATGCGCACGCTGCGGTCGAGGTGCCGCGCGTTCGCGGCGAGCAGGATCAACGCCGCGAAGGGCAGGATCCAGAGCGAGAGATCGAGCTCGGCGAGGTGCAGCACGATCCACTTGAGCACCGGCCACACGTGATAGCCGCCGTTGCTCGTCACGCTGTAATTGCCGAGGACCTGCGCAGGCGAGCGGCCGCGGACGACCTCGACGACGACGATCAGCACGACCGCGAGTACGACCGCCCCATAGAGAATCCTGAAGGCCGCGAGCCGCCGCGGCCGGCCGCGCTCGATCCACGCGAGCACGAGCGGAGCCGTGAGCACCGCGACGACGAGCGCGACAGTCTGGGCGCGAGTCACGAACGCGAGCGCGCACAGGGCGAGAACGCAAAGCTGGCGCCGCGCGGTCGGCCGCTCGAGCATGAGCACGAGCGCGTACGCAAGCCAGACGAAGATCGGGTAGAAGACGTTCTCCGTCATCAACATGCCGACGTATGCCATCGAAGGAACGGCCACCGAAAGCGCCGCGGCCACGAGCGCCGACGGCTGTTTCAGGACACGGCGTGCGAGCAGGTACGCGGGGAGAACGACCGAGCTCATTGCAAGCGCATCGATGACGCGCGCCCAGCGGTACGCCTCGCCGATCGAACCGAAGATCGCGTAGGCCGGAGAGATCAGCAGCGGATAGACGAAGCCGTAGTTGCCCTGGGCGCCCCGGATCAGGAAATGGCCCGTCGAAGCAAAGCTGCGCGCCATGTCGGAGTAGACGAGCTCGTCGACCATGATCCAGGGCGAGACGACGCGCAGACCGAGCGCAAGCTGGATCACGACCGAGACGGCATACAAGGACGCAACCCAGAGCCACATCGGGCCCGCGCGCACGAGGCGCGCTCCTCGCCCGAGCCCTGAGCCGTGTCCGGCAGGGGCGTGCCCGTCGCCGCTGACGAGCGCCGAGGCGACAAGCTCCGGCGCGAGCAGCTCCGGGTCGAGACCGACGTCGACGGACGCCTCCGCGATCTCACGCAGCACGTGTTCTCGCACGACGCCGTCGCCGGCGGCCTCCTCGAGCGCCGCCACGTAGAGCGCCGCGACGCGGCCGAGATCGTGCTCACGCTCGACGTAGTCGCGCACGGCTAGGCTCATCCGCGCCCGAAGCTCGCCGTCGGTGCCCAGCCGTTCGAGGGCGTCGGCAAGCGCATCGATCTCGGCCGTGCCGCCGATGGGCACCTTCAGCGCGACGTCGTCCGGCAGCTCTGCGAACCAGCCGATGTCGCTGACGATGATCGGCGATCCGAGTGACAGGGTCCGCAGCACGCTCGCCGACGTCTCGCCCATGGTCGGCGAGCGCAGCTGGACGCACGCCGAGCACGCGGCCATCAACGACCAGAGTCGCCGCTCTTCGACATACGGCTCGCGGATCACGCCCTCGGAGCTGAGCCCGAGCCGCTCCAGCCTGCCGGCCAGATCGAAGCCGGGCGCTTCACCGCCGACGAGCAGCAGGGTCGCGTTCGGATGGCTGTTGCGCACCTTCGCGAACGCACGCAGCAGCTGCGGGATGCGCTTGCTCTCGTTCAGATGGCCGAAGCACCCGAAGACCGGTGAACCGGGAACGTCGATCGGATCGATCTCCGGCGTCGGCCAGGCCGGCATCGGGATGCGCCAGATCGGCCCTTCGTAGCCGTACGCGCGCGCACACGCCTCGACGTAGTGCGAGTGCACGATCAGCCCGGTGACACGGTCGAGGATCTCCCCTGCGAGCGGGAACTCCTCCGGCCGGACCTCCCAGAGCGGCGGCACACGGCCCTCGAGCACGCCGTGGCCGAGCAGGCGTCCGAGTATGCCGCTGTCCCGCTCCATCGCCGCGAGGTACGCGTGCGGGTCCTTCCGTCCGATCGTCAGGCCGGCGACGAGATGGTGGAGCACGAACTCGTGCAGAACGACGACGCCGGGTTGCCGGCGCAGCGCGTCGACGATCCAGCCGTGCGCGTCGGGGTTGTTGCCGATGTGGTAGACGGCGACGTCCGCGTCCGCGACAGGCCGTGTGCGGCCGGCCCGCACCGCCTCGACCTCGACGAGCTTCTCGAGCTCCGGCAGCAGAAGCGCGGAGTAGTCGGCGATGCCGCTGCGGTCCGGCGGCAGGGGCGAGAAGTACGAGATCTTCACGCGACCGCCGCCAGCAGCCGGTCGATGCACGAGCCCCAGGTCACCTCGCTTGCAAGCTGCCGGCCGGCCCGACCGAAGGACCGCGCCTCGTCGGTATGCGAGCGAAGCCACGCGCACGCCTGCGCGAGCTCGGCCACGCCGGGCGCCACGACGAGACCCGTCTTCCCGTCGTGGACGATGTCGAGCGGACCGCCCGAGTCGCTCGTCGTGAGCACTGCCTTCTCCGAGAGAAACGCCTCGAACGGCACCATGCCGAAGTCCTCGTCGACCGGCGCGTAATAGACGGCGAGGCAGCGCGCGTAGAGGTCTGCGAGCTCCGCGTCGGAGACGCGGCCCGCGAAGGTGGCCCGCCCATCGAGCCCGCGCTCGCGCGCGAGTCCCTCCAGCCTCTCCCGATCGGGCCCGTCGCCGGCGATCACGACCCGCAGCCCCGGCTCGGCGGCAGCAGCGGCGAGCAACAGCTCGATCCGCTTCGCGCGATCGAGCCGGCCCACGGAGAGAATGAAGTCCTCGTAGCCGTCGCAGCGATATGCAAGCGGCGCCGGCGGATGCGGCATCAGCTCCGCGTCGAGCCCGACGGAGTCGCGCAGGCGGCCGGCGACGTTGCGCGACGTGGCGAAGATCGCGCGCGCCTCCGTGAGCGAGGTGCGCTCGAACTCGAGGATGCGCCGGCGCAGCGCTCGATCCTCCGCCGACTCCGAGAACTGGCCCAGCTCTGTGCGGTCGAAGTCCCACGCCTGCCGGAACTGGTGCAGGAGCCACACGACCTTGCGCGGGTGCCGTACAGCGTAGGAGGGGAACTTCGTGGCGATCACGGCATCGACCGGCCGCCCGTTTGCTTCCTCTAGGTCGAGCAGGCGCCACAGGAACGCCTGCGTCAGCACCCGCTCGCCGGGGTACCACTTGAACGGCACGGTGACGAGAGCCGCCTCATGGCCACGCAGTCGAAGCTGCTCGACCAGGTCGTCCGCGAAGATCTCTGCGCCGCCGCGTTCGAACGGCACCTGCGGCAGGCATACCGCGAGCCTCACTCGCCGGACTCCAGCTGCTCCACCCGTCGCGAGAGATCGTCGATCAGCCGCAGGAGCGCGTCGTTCACCATTCGCTGCTCGATGAACGCCGGCTCGACGTACCAGCGCATCAGCTTGCGGAGCACGCGCTTCGCCTGGAAGGCGAGCCGCCCCTTTGCGCCGGGGCGCCGCTCAAGCGGTTTCTCCGCCGTGACCGCCCAGAACCGCTCCGCGAGCCCGCGCACGGCCGCGACGTCGCGCGCGTCGCGGTCGAGCGCCGCTCGCAGCCGCTCGACCGCCTGGTCGACGGAAAGTGCCGTCTGTGCAGGGATTTCAGGCTCGGTTTCCGACATCGGGATGAGTCTAACCGGGTGGTGTTACGAAGTCGTGAGCCTCCGGAGACGGTCGCGCGCCGCGTCGACGAGCAGCCGCACCAGCTGCTCGAAGCTCAGGCTGGGCTCCCAGTCGAGATCGCGGCGCGCACGCGACGCATCACCGACGAGGCGGTGGAGCTGCGCCTGTCCGCGCTTGAGCGTCTCGTCCACGCGCACATGCTCGTGCCAGTCGAGTCCGACGTGCGCGAATGCGATCTCCGTGAGCTCCCCGACGCTGTGGAGCTCGCCCGTCGCAATCACGTAGTCGGCCGGCTCGTCGCGCTGGAGCATCCGCCACATCGCCTCGACATAGTCTCGTGCGTAGCCCCAGTCCCGTTCCGCGTCGAGGTCGCCGAGCGCGAGTTCCTGCTCGATGCCGAGCGAGATCGCGGCGGCCGCATGCGCAACCTTGCTCGGAAGGAAATCGAGGGGTCGGCGCGGCGACTCGTGGTTGTAGAGGATCCCGCAGCTCGCGTGGAGCCCGTAGCGGCGTCGATACGAACCGATGATGAAATGGCCATACGCCTTTGCGACGCCGTAGGGCGTCACGGGGTCGAGCCGCGTCGCTTCGGTCTGCGGCACGTCGGCCGGCTCGCCGAAGATCTCGCTCGACGATGCCTGATACACGCGAATGGCCGGATCGACGGCCCGGATGGCCTCCAGCAGCGAGGTGACACCGACCGCGGCGAACTCGGCCGTCGCCACCGGCTCCCGCCAGGACATCGGTACGAACGATGGGGAGGCGAGGTTGTAGACCTCTTCCGGCGCATGCGCCCGAAGCACCGCGACCAGTGCGTCCTGGTCGAGCAGATCGGTCTGGACGAGCTCGATGCGTCCGCGGACGGCAGCGAGGTTCTCGTATTCGGCGTCGGGGCGGCGGGCGACCCCGATGACCTCGTACCCCCGCTCGAGCAGCAGCTCAGCGAGATACGACCCGTCCTGACCCCCGACCCCCGTGATTACGGCTCGCCGTGCGCTCAATGGAGCCCCCGCACGTACGCCCAGGCCTCGCTGAGTCCGAATGAGCGCATGGCGACGAGGAGCAGCCCGTAGATGACGGCGCCGAGCGCGGCGGCAGGAACCGGCGGCAGCGCCAGCGAGAGCGCGCCGAACGCGAGAACGCTCGCTGCCGCGATTGCGAGTGCGAGCCTGCCGAGTCCGACCGCGGCGATCATGAACGTCTCCCGGGACAGCGCCGCCATCAGTCCGAGCGCGATCACGAGCGTCGCCAGCCCGACCGCGACCGCGATGCCGGGCAGGCCCCACAGCGCGCGGAAACCGAGCCCGAGTGGAATGCAGACGGCAAAGCCAAGCGCGGCGAGGGGGACGAGCGTCTTGCGCGTGCCCGCCACGAACACGAGCGGGAACGTCACGGCGAAGCCGACCCAGGCCACCATCCACGGGGAGAGGTACACGACGAGGTGCCCGAGCTGCTGGCCAACCTTCCCCCCGTACTGGTTGCCGAGCACGAACTGGACGATGCGGCCACCGACGAGTGCGAAGATGCCGGCGGCGGCGCCCACGATCGACAGGCTCACCCACCCTGCGTGCACGACGTGCCGCCCCGCGGCCACGCCGTCCAGGCCGCGTCGCGTGAGCGGCGCCGACGAGATCACCCCGAGCGAAAACGCCGTCGCCGCCACCAGCGTCGATGCCGCGATGTACGCGTACGAGAACGTCGTCACCTCGCCGACGCCGAGCTGTGCCGAGAAACGAAGCGCGAGCAGATAGCAGCCCTGGAGCGCGACCGGCACCGCAGCGCCCTGCAGGAGACGCCAGAGCCGAGGGCCGATGTCGAGGTGCTCAGCCCGCGGCCCACCGAGAGCGCCTCGACGGAGCAGCACGACGAGCGGAACGGCGAGCGCGATCAGCGCGTTGACGCCGAGCCCCCAGGCCAGTGCCACGATTCCGTACCGATTCGTGAGTGCCGCGAAGACGGCGAGGCCCACGACGCCTCCGCAGGCGAAGCCGGCCGCGGCGGTGCCGTAGCTGTCGAGCGCAGCAAGCACGCTCGCGCCGAGCGCCGCCAGGAGCTGGACGAATGCCGCCGGCACGAGCACGACGAGAGCCCGTGCTGCAATGTGCGCGGAGCGCGGAGGCAGGCTCCCCGTCATCAGGTCGCCGAGTGGATGCGAGAAGACGCCGACGAGGACGGAGGCCGGAACCGCAAGCGTCAGGAAGGCGAGCGCGTATGCGCGGGTCTCGCCGCCGAGCCGCCCTTCGGCCGCCGCGCGTGTGAGGTCGGGAACCACGACCACCCGGAACGCCTGCGCCGCGAAGACGAGGACGAGGTAGACGCCGTAGCCGGCCAGAAAGCCGTCCGTCTCCGCCGACCGTCCGAACTTGCGTGCGAGGAGCGCCCCTGCTCCGGCGGCCGCGAAGGCGACGACAATCTGGGCGAGTCCGGTGAGGAGACCGCTACGAAGCGCACTCGGTCGTCTGAGGGCGCTAGTCTTGCCGGAGTCCATGGCAGCGATCAAAGCAGACGACTCCTGCTGGAGCGACAGCGGGCTCGAGCGACTTCGTAAGGACTTTGGTTCCATCTACGGGGGACGGACGGTTCTCGTCACCGGTGCGGACGGCTTCATGGGCTCGCACCTGACCGAAGCCCTCGTCGCGCTCGGAGCGAAC
Organism: Gaiellaceae bacterium; assembly: GCA_036511815.1. Taxonomy (GTDB): domain Bacteria; phylum Actinomycetota; class Thermoleophilia; order Gaiellales; family Gaiellaceae; genus Palsa-739. The sequence continues at coordinate 9,838 of DATCBP010000045.1, read as the reverse complement.
GTCCACGCCTTCGTGCGGGCGACCTCGAGCGGCGCGCTCAACAACATCTCGGGCGTGAGCCGCCAGCTCCAGGTGCATTTCGCGGATCTCACGGACCGGACCTCCGTCGACCGACTCGTGCGGGATCTGCTCGCGGCGCCCGACCGGCCGTACGTCTTCCATCTCGGGGCGCAGGCGCATGTCGCCGAGTCGTGGCACCGTCCGTACGAGACCGTGATGACAAACACCATCGGCACGCTCAATCTCTTGCAGTCGATCGTCGACCACGGGCTCGAGCTGGAGAAGTTCGACACCGCGGGGACCTCCGAGGAGTACGGCAACCCGCGCGAGGCGGTCGCCCACCATCATGACTTCGACGAGGCCGGCAGCCTGATCCTTCACGAGCGCTCGCCGCTCAACCCGAAGTCGATCTACGCGACGTCAAAGGTCGCAGCTGACTTCCTGACACTCAACTACCACGACGCGTTCGGCCTCCCGGGAGTTGTCACGCGCATGTTCAACAACTACGGTCCGCGCCAAAATCCGCGCTACGTCACGGGCACGATCATCACCCAGGCGTTGACCCGCGAGGTCATCGAGCTCGGCCAGCTCGACCCGCTCCGCGACTTCTGCTTCTGCACCGACGGCGTGCGCGGGCACCTCACCGTGGCGGCGCATGGCGTCGCCGGCGAGCACTACGTCTACGGCCAGGGAGAGAACATCTCGATGCAGGACTGGGCCGATCTGATCCTGCGCACGGGACAGAGGCTCGGCCTCTGGGGCGAGCGCGAGATCGTCTCTGTGCCGCGACGGTTCCGGCCCGGCGCAAGCGAGGTCATGGCGCTGCGCGTCGGGTACGAAAAGCTCGGCGCCGAGACGGGATGGGCGCCGCTCATCTCCTGGGAAGAGGGCGTCGAGCGTACGATCCGCTGGTACGCGGACAGTCGCGAACGGTGGATCGGCCGGGTGGACTGGGCCGACGCGGGCGTCGCGGCCGCGTCTGCATGAGCGTCACCGTAGACCGGTGAACGTCCTCGTCACGGGCGGAGCGGGGTTTCTCGGCACGCACGTCGTCAACCGATTGCGCGCCAACGGGCTCGATCCATTCGTGCCGCGCCGTCAGAAGTACGACCTTACCGTGGCCGCGGACGTCGAGCGGCTGTTCGCCGACGCGCGCCCGGAGCTCGTCCTGCACCTCGCTGCGGAGGTCGGAGGGATCGGCGCTAACCAGGCGAACCCCGGCCGCTACTGGTACGCAAACCTGATGATGGGCGCGCACGTCCTGGAGCAGAGCCGGCTGCAGGGCGTGGCGAAGGTCGTCATCCTCGGCACGATCTGCGCCTACCCGAAGTTCGCGCCCATCCCCTTCCGCGAGGAAGAGCTCTGGAACGGCTATCCGGAGGAGACGAACGCGCCGTACGGAGTCGCGAAAAAGGCGCTCCTCGTCGGGGCGCAGGCCTATCGCGAGCAGTACGGGACCAATGCGGTATTTCTGCTGCCGGTGAACCTGTACGGGCCCCTGGACAACTTCAACCTCGAGACGTCCCACGTGATTCCGGCGCTGATCCGCAAGATGGTGGAAGCACGTGAACGCGGCGAGCCGCAAATCGTCTTGTGGGGCGACGGTTCGCCCACCCGCGAGTTCCTCTACGTCGACGACTGCGCGGAGGCTATCGTCCTCGCCGCGGAACGCTACGACTCGTCCGAGCCTGTGAACCTCGGAACAGGCCAGGAGATCTCGATCCGCGAGATCGCCGGCTTGATAGCGGAGATCACCAACTTCGAAGGCGAGATCGTCTGGGACACCACGAAGCCAAACGGCCAGCCGCGCCGGCGCCTCGACGTTTCGCGTGCAGAGAGCCTCTTCGGCTTTCGCGCGAGCACCCCGCTGCGCGATGGACTCGAGCGCACCATCGCGTGGTACACCAGCCGACAACCGGCTGTATCCGCCACGGAGTGACCTCCGTACCCAGGGACAAGCGCCTCCTCAAGAATCCGTAACGACGCCTCGATACCCTAAGCCAGTGCACGTCTTGGTTACGGGCGGTCCGCCGCAACCGCGAGCCTCCGGAGTCGCGTGACCGAGTCGCCGGAAACCCAGACCGCCACGACCGCGGCGCTCGCCGCACGCGTGGCCCGTGGGACGTTGACGCGGCTCCAGACGGTCGCCGCGACGGCTTGCGCCCGCCTCGAGACCGCCTCCTCACCGCTTGTCGTGGTCGGGGCCCTCGCGCTGACCCAGTGGGCAGCGCTCGCGGTCGTTGCATTGCGCGTGGCACATCACGGCTGGGTCTTCGACACCGGAAGCCGGCCGAGCAGCGGGGTCGTTTCGGCGCTTCCGGCGATCGTGCTCGGACAGACGCTCGTGCTGCTTCCGCTCGCGCTCTGGCTCGTGTATGCCGTCGCCGACCGGCTTGCCGGACGCGTCTTCGCGGCCTGGGCGGCCACCGTCTGGGTGCTGCTTCCGTATGCCGGATACGCGTTCTCGACCGGCGGCTACCGCCACACGTACAGCGACGGGTTTCTGACGCACGCGCTCGGGTTGACGGCCGACCCTGCGTTCCCGGCGATGCTCGCGTTCCTCGCCTCCGGCTACTTCGCCCTTCGCGTGCTGGCGACGGGCTCGGCTGCCGCCGTCGGCGCCACGATCGCCGGCGCCGCCGCAGGGGCAGCATTCGCGCCGCGCGCCGCACTCGTCGCCCTCGCACCGGTGGCCGCGCTCGCGATCGGCGGCCGCCGCAAGCACGCCGCCGCGGCGGCGGCCGGGGTCGCCTTCGCGCTGCTGGCGATCGGGATCGCAGTCGCTGTTGGCCTCCTTGGATCTTCGTTCGCCCACTTCGGGTTCAACGCTCCCGAGGGCGCACTGGCGTCGCTGAACGAGAATTTCTGGAGCGGACGCGTGCTCGAGTGGCTGACGATCGGAGGCATCATCGGCGCCCTGCGCCGGTCCCGGCCTGCGGGCGTGTTCGTCGCAGCGGCCGCGGTGTTCGCGTTTCTGTCGATCCACGGTGCAACGAGCAGTCCGGCCGCGGCGCACCTCGTGATGCTGCGCGAGATGCTGCCGGCGTGGTTCGCGACGGCGATCACGATCGCGGCCGTCCCATTGCTATTGCCGCGCGGGCGCGCGACACGGCCGGCTCGGGTCATGCTGGAGTCGACCTGGCACCGGCTTCAGCAGCCGGCCGATCTCACGTGGATCGACGTCCGTCTCAAGCCTCGGGCTGTTTCCGCCGCACCGGAGGATGCTCGTGCCGTGGCGACGCCGCTCTGGGCGGCGATCGCGATCTCGACCCTTTTCGTCCTGATCACCTGCGTCGGAGCGTGGAACGCTTCCCGCTTCCCGATCAAGCTCGGCTACGACGCGGTCGAGCACATCGGCTATGCCGACCAGTTGATCTACCACGGGACGATTCCGAGCGGCACCGGCGAGTACTACACGCCGCCCGGTTACTACGCGGTGGCCGGGGTGGTGACGTGGATCACCGCGAAGCTCGGCTTCTCACATCCGCACCACTTCGTCCAGTACCTCAATGTGCCCTTCGTGCTCTTGACGGCAGTGTTGTTGCTCGTACTGGCTCGTCTGCTCTTCCCCCGGAAACCGGTGGTGTGGGTCGCGGCGTTGGGATTCTTTGCGTTCCTGCCGGTCGTCGCCAAGACCGCCGCAATGTTCCATCCCGAGACGCTCAACATGCTCGTGTCGACCGCGGCGGTGACGCTTGCAACCTTGATGCTGCTGCGGAGACAGTTCGGGCTGAAGTGGTTCGTGCTGCTCGGCCTGACGCTCGGCGCAGGCCAACTCGTGCGCGCGTCGAGCCTCTTCACGTTCGGCAGCGTCGCGATCGCGTTCCTTGCGGCGTTCGCGAGCACGAGGCTACGCCGGCGGATGCCGCTGAAGAAGATCGGGTATGCGCTCGTCGCGATCGTCCTGATAACGACGCCGTGGTACGCGCGGCAGGCGATCAAGTACCACACACAGCCGTTCATCGCCCGCCCGCTCCTCCTGCACGAGCTCTTCCATCCCGTCTACCAGGGCGTGGGGAAGCGACCGCCCTACCTCGGAATCGCCGTGAACGAGATCTTCAACACGCCGTTCCGTCCGGCCTACGTCAACCAGGCGCTGTCGGAGACGTACACCGAGATCTGGGGCGACTGGACGGGCAACTTCGCCTGGTCGGCGTACAGCGGCGCCCCGTGGGTGAAGACGCTCCCCATTCTCCAGGAACAGAGCAAGATCGGCGTGCTACCGACGCTCTTCGCGATCGCCGGCTGGCTCGGCCTCATCGCGCTCGTCGCCGTCCGACGTGTCGAGCGCATTCCGTTCCTGCCCGTAGTGCTCCTACCGCTGCTCGCGCTGGCTGGATACCTGATCAAGGGCTACATCGAGACGACACCGGACGGCGACCTGTTCAAGGCGAGCTATCTCCTCACGACGGCTCCGGTCTGGGCCATCGGTTTCGGGCTCGTGTTCTCCTGGCTCGCCCGCTGGCGTCCGCTCGCGCTCGGCCTGACCGTCTTCCTGATCGTCTGCGGCGTCCTTGAGCTGCGGTTCATGCTCTACGGCATCCGCGATCACACCGTGATCTTCTAGGAATCGCGGACGCGCAGCTCCTGCTCGAGCAGGGCCAGACGCTGCGCGAGCACGACGTTCTGGTCGGACAGCCGGGAGATCACCGTCGAGTAGTGCAGCAGGACGGCCAGGATGAAGAGGATGCCGACCGCGAACAGCACCGCCGGTGGATAGCTGCGAATGCCGAACCAGCCGGCGATCGTGTTGAGCCCGTCACGCCAGGCCGACAGCGCCGTGAGCGTGAGCCCGGTGACGAGCCAGAGCAGTGCGTAGCGCTCGCGCAGGCGGTGGCTCCGGATCAGCTCGAGCACGATCAGCACGAGCGTGAAAGAGGCAATCGCGCCGGCGATCGACACGGTCAGCGGTGTCATTCCGTTCCCTCCTGCGGTACGACGTTGCGCCGGAACAGCCCGATGAAGATGGCGAGGAGCACCTTCGCCATGTAGTAGATCGAGCGAAGCGCGGTGATCGAGGAGCTGCCGCCGCCACGCTCGCGCATCGACACCGGAACCTCTTGCAGCCGCAGCCGATGACGGAACACCATCACGGTCGCCTCGACCTCCGGATAATCGTGTGGGTAGTCGCGGGCGAACAGCGCGATGCCGCGGCGGTTCAGCGCCTGGAAGCCGGACGTCGTGTCGGTCACGCGCTGTCCGACGATGCGAGAGACGATCCACGCGAGCAGCCGAATGCCGACGCGCCGGGAACGCGAGGAACGATAGCCGCCTTCCTCCGCTGCGAACCGCGAGCCGACGACGATGTCGGCCTCGCCCCGCAGCACGGGCTCGAGGATCCGCGCAAGCTGCGCCGGGTCGTGCTGGCCGTCGCCGTCGACGCGCACGGCGAGGTCGAAGCCGCGCTCGAACGCGAAGCGGAAACCGGTCTGCACGGCGCCGCCGATCCCGAGATTGAACGGAAGCCGGAGCACGATCGCACCCCGTGCCGCCGCGACCTCCGCGGTACGGTCGACGGAGCCGTCGTCGATCACGACGACGACGAGCCCCGGGTCGAAGGCACGCAGTTCGTCGATCACGCCGGGGATCGTCAGTTCTTCGTTCAGCGCAGGCACGATCGCGACGCGCCGCAGCTCGCCGAGCCCCGCGAGCAGCGCCGGGGACGCGCTGCCCGCCACCGTCTCAGGCACCGGCGGTCACCGGCACGCCGAGGCCGAGCAGCTCGAGGAGCTGGCGGGCGCGATGCCCGTATGTGTGCTCGTCGAGCACGCGCTCGCGCGCGCGGCGCCCAAGCTCCTCGGCCTGCGCGGGGTCCGCGAGCAGCTCCTGATACGTAGCCGCGGCCCCGTCCGCGTCGGAGACGACGAGCACCTCGCGCCCCGGCTCGAACCACCGCTCGATCCCGAGGTGCGGATTCGAGACGACGGCCGCCGCGCACGAGGCGAGCTCGAACACGCGGCACGTCGACGACGCATAGACGGAGGCGTGCGCCCGCCGCGTCAGATTGAGATTGATCCGAGCCGCAGAGATTGCGCGCGCATAGACGTTGAACGGTGGATCGACGACGCGGGCGGCACCGATGTCGCCGTGGAAGTCACGGCCGGCGAGTGCGAAGTCGACGTCCGGCAGGCGACGGCTCGGCTCGCCGACGAGCTCGTGCATCCACTCGCGCCGGAACTTGTCGCCGTACCCGTAGAAGAGCACGTCGACCTCCTTCGCGACCTGCTGCGGCGCCCAGAGCTGCGGGTCGGCCGCCCAGAACACGGGCTCGGCCCGGCGTGCGCCGAGCTCGAGGAGGCGCGGGATGCCTCCCTCTGAGTTCGAGAGCACGAAGTCGTATTCCGAAGGATCGGCGTCGTGGTAGTAGTTGAACCCCGTGTCCATGCCGCCGAACTCCGGCAGGCTCATCGGCACGTCCCCGTCGTAGAAGATCACGGGGACGTCATAGCGCTCGCGCAGCGCCGTCGGGATGCCGGCGAAGTGGCTCATCGGCACGGTGAAGAAGACGACCGCGTCGATGTCACGCTCGCGCTCGAGGATCCGCTCGAGATGGCGGCGCCACCGCGGCGTCACGGTGTTCCAGATCACACGGCGGAGCAGCTTGTCGGCCGCCGTGTCCGCCGGGTGCGACTCGGCCCGGCGCAGGTACCGGTCACCCTTGACCCGGGCTGCCGCCGAGCGAAGCGCGGCGAAGGTCTCCGCCTCCCGGTAGAGCGGGTTCGGCGCCGTCCGCCACCACGGCGACTCGACCGCCCGGCCGCGATACGGCGTGACGATCAGATCGATTCCCGCCTCTCCCATGCCCTTCCAGAGCTGCCACCAGGCAGGAGTGACGCCGTAGCGGAAAGCGAGGTCGGTGGTCGAGGCGACGGCGAGGATCTTCGGAGCCTTCATGCGCGTCATTGTGACGGCGAGATCTGAAGGAACGGTTAGGCACCGGCTGGAGTGTTAGCCTGCCGCGCGTGCCGGCCGAGCTGCGTGCGCGGACGGAGGGCGGCTCGCCGGGAGAAGGTCCGCTGCCTTTCGGCCTGAGCCGCGTCGCCGCTGAGGCATCGGCTCTCGCGGCGATCCTCATCGGTGCGGGGCTGCTCTTCGCGAACGGCCTGCGGGCGGGCGCCACCTGGGACGAGGCGGTCTACCTCGGACAGACCGACGCGCTCGCGCACGGGCAGCACCTCGGCACGGGTGTCTTCACCGCGCAGCCGCCGGGGTTCCACTGGCTGCTGCTCGCGGCCTCCTGGATCGACGGTGTCGGCATCGACCAGCTCCGCCTCGCGGACATGGCTGTCGCGCTCGTCGGCCTGCTCGCCGTCTACGCCGCGGGGCGGGCGGTCGCGGGGCCTGTCGCCGGGCTGCTGTCGGCCGCCCTGCTCGCGATCGCACCGTCGTACCCGACGTTCGCAGCGGAGATCTCCGCCGACCTGCCGGGCACGGTGCTGGCCGCGCTCTCGCTCGCGTGCTTCGTCGTGCCGACGCGGCACCGCCGGCTACGGCTCGTGGCGGCGGGACTGCTGTTCGCGGCAGCCGAATCGGTCAAGCTCGACGCGTTCATCCTGCTCCTGCCCGTCCCTCTCTACTGCGCGGGGCGGCGGCTGCGGCTCGCCGACCTCGGGATAGCGGCCAGCGCCGTGGCCATAGCCTTCGTCGCCGGCGCCGCCGCCCTTGGCGGCGCGCTGCCGGGCGTGTGGCGTAGCGCCGTCGCGTACCACGTCGCGGCACGCCGCTTCGGCGGATCCACCTCCGCCAATGTGCACGCGCTCGAATCGTTCTTCCACCCGCACCAGCCGTTCACCTGGCTCACGCTGGTCGCGGCAGTGGCGGCGCTCCTCCTCCGGCCGCGCACGCAGCTGCCGCTCTGGCCCCTCTGGATCACCGCCGCGGCCTCGGTGCTGTTCCTGCTCTGGCACAAGCCTCTGCGCGACAACCATCTCGTGCTGTTGGCGGTCGCGCTCGCCGTCCCTGTCGGCGCGTCGCTCGCCGCCGCAGCCACGCAGCTTCATCGCCTCAAGCCGGTCGCTCTCGGCGGTCTCGCTGTCGTGCTCGCCGCCGCATACGCACAAGACGTGTACCACCTGCGGAAGCAGGTGCCGTTGATGCCAGGCCTGACCTGGGCAGCCAAGCGCGTGGAAGCGGCCGTGCCCCCGGGTCGGCTCGTCGTGTCCGACCAGCCGATCGTCCCGTTTCTCGCCCATCGGCGGATGCCGGGCCAGACGATCGACACCGCGCTGCTCCGATTCGACAGCGGCTACCTCACCGACCGCACGGTGCTGCGCGCGATCGACGAGTACCGTGTACCGGTCGTCGTCGTGGGTCGGTCCTTCTACACGCGTCCGCGCATCCTCGCAGTGCTCGCGAAGCAGTTCCCGAGGCACGTCACCTTCGACACGATCACCGTGTACTACCGGTCGCGGTAGTAGATCGTGAACGTGCCGACGTCTTCCGAGCGGTATCCCGCCTGCGCGAACGCCCAGAGGTCGAGGTTGCCCACGTCAAAGTTCTTCGCGATCACCCACGTGGGGAACCTGGAGCGGCTGACGATCGCGTCGTACTGCGGCCGCCGCGGACGCAGCGACGGGTCGTCCGGCTTGGGGATCACGCCTCCGGCTGGGCTGACCCTCAGCGCCTCGGGCCGGCCTTCCGCGGCGATGATGGTTTCCCCGGTCGCAAAGTCGATCCGGTACGCGATCCAGTAGCTCGCGTAGGCGCGGGTGATGTGGAGCCGGTGCAGCGTCTGGATCAGAGGACCGAAGTCGCGTGGGAGCGCCGCGACGTTCTCCGGGCAGAACGGGACGTTCCGCACGCCGGCTTCGTTGGCCTGGAGGTCAATGAACGAGCCGCTCAGCAGCAGCACGGCCGCGCCCATCGCCCAGAGCCCCTGCAGCGGGCGCGAGACCCAGGCACAGAGCGCGAGCACGAGCACAGGCAGCAGCACGTCGACGTATCCGGGGTTCGTGTACACGCCGGTGAGCTGGCTGATCGCCGAGATCGCCGGAAACACCGCGACGACGAGGAAGAGGACCGCGCGGTTCGTCCGCCGCGCCCTCCAGGCGAGCACGAGGAACACCACGATGGCGACCGCGTACAACGCGAGCGCTACGGGCTTCCAGAGGAACCAGTGGAGCGTGCACGAGGCTCGCAGGTCGAGCGACATCGGCAGCGTGTTCGTGAAGTAGTTCCCGATCCGGGACGCGTATGTGCTCTGGATCCCGATCTCGCCGATATGGAACGACCACCAGGAATGGCGAATGTTGGAGATGAGAACGGGCACGGTGCCCGCGAGCAGGCCGGGGACCGCGAACGGAACAAGTCGAACGACCCTTCGCCGGCGTAGCAGCAGCCAGCCGATCGCCGCCGGGAAGATCGTCACGAGCTGGAACGACTGCCAGAGCCCGAGTCCCACCACGAGTCCGAGCAGCGCCATGTCTCGCCGCGATGCGCGGTCGCGGATCCGCACGACGAGAAGCAGCGCGAGCGCCGTGAACAGCATCTCCGATGCGTAGAAGATGTGGAAGTGGATCGACCTCCACACGAGATGCGACGGGAACGTCCAGCAGATCGCCCCGGCCGTTGCCGCCCCCCAGCGGCCGATCGTGCGGAGCCCGAGCCGCCACACGACGATTGCCGTCAGCGCGGAGATGAGGATCGGGATCATCCTCAACGCGATCCACGAGCCGCCGAAGATCCCGACCACGGGGGCGGCGAGCCAGGTCTCGAGCGGACCGCCGTATCCCTGGCCCCAGTAGAACACCGAGAAGTTCCCGGCGAGCGCGTGCTTCGCCATCAGCCCGCCGACGGCCTCGTCCGAGTCGGGGACTCCGTACGGCGAGATCCACACGAG